>NZ_JRPE02000009.1 GCF_000765825.2 Helicobacter magdeburgensis | reverse complement strand
TACAGCTTCTGCTAATGCTTTTGCTTCTTCACTTAGGTTTTGAGCAAAGTTAGAACTTGTATGCAGCATTTTTCTAATCTCTTCTCCTAGAGTATTTGTAACTACTTCTACTCTACCACTTGCATCTTTTACTTCTGTGGTGAAGTCTAGTCTTGTATAGCTATCAAATACTCTTGCTATTTCATTGGTATCACTTCCTATTTTCTTTTGTAAATCATCAAGCATATGATTGAGCACATTTTTTAATTCATTTAATTGAGGATTATGAGGAGTTTCTGTAATTCTTGCTCTAAAGTCTCCAGATTCTATGGTTTTTGCAGTTAAAACTGATTGTTCTACTGCTTTAGAATCTTGCTCTAAGCCTAGTTTTGTTTTTTCTATGTTTTCGTTAATAGCGTGAGCCATAATGCCTACTTCATCGTGTGTGTTGATTTTCAAGGCTTGTGGGGCAGTTTTAGTTTCGTGGTTAAGGTATCTAAAGAATGCCACCAAAGATTCTTTAATCGTATTAATAGGATTTGTGAAAAATCTAATAAGGAAGAAAATCGCCACTGCTCCTAGCACGATCATCACTGTGGCTAAGATAATTGTTTCTACAAGACTTTTATTGATAGCTTCTGTGTAGTCAGCTTTATCGGCGGTAGAAACGATAGTCCAGCCAAATGGAAATTGCTTATAATATCCAAACTTATCAACCACCTGCCCATTTCTCAAGGTTAAGTCATAATCAATAAAGCCATTTTTATCTTTTGCAAGTGCATCTTTAAGCGCATTTTCCACTTCTTTTGACAAGCCACTTTTCACAAAATCCATATCTTCGTGTGAGAAAATCGCTCCACTTGAATCTGTCAAAAACACACTCATTGAGGGCAACTCTGGATTCTTAAAGGAGCTAAATCTTGCCTGAAAATCATCTACACCGATGTCAAATCCCACAACACCAACAAACTTACCATTTTTGATGAGAGGCATTGTAGCAGTAGCAAAAGATTCTCCCTTGTGCTTACCTACTTCGCTGACATATACAGGTGTGATGATTCCAGCTTGTTTTGCCTTTGTTTCTACATACCAAGGGCGTTTGCGTAAATCGATACCACCCACATCTTCCCAATTTGGAGAGAAAGTGGCTGTGCCGTGTTGGTTATAATCCTGCAAAATCGCCTTGCCATCATCTTCATATACGATAAACATTAAAGGATATTTAATGAGCGATGAAGCTGAATTAAGAATAATTCTTTGCTGCACCACATTGCTTTTATCAGTATTGACAATATCTCTTGCTAATACCCTTAAATGCTCTTGGGCTTCATCGCCCATTGTTATCATTATGCTACGATAGGCTGATTCTAGTGTTTGTGCTTGAATGCCTTGGTAGATGTCTGTTACATCATTTTTTGTCTTATTGAAGTTAAAGGCACTGATGACGATGATAATGATAGAAAATATTGCCACTGCCCCGATAGTGAGCTTTCCACTTAATGAACGAAACATAATATCTCCATATCTCCTTGAGGTTTGTTGTTTGTAAGATTTTTGTAAGGCGGGATTCTATCTTTTTGAAGTTTAAGTTTTGCTTTATATTTTGCGTGTTTTGAGATTATTTAGAAAATGTGTAGCATATACCTAAAAACCGCTCTCCTAGCGTGTGCAAGAGCGTTTTAAGCTTGTGAATTTCTTTAAGATAAGTATTATATCCGCATTGTTGTGAAAAAGTCTGTAATAATTCTAGAATCTGCATTTTTTCAATTAAAACTTTTGCTTGTGTATCGCAAAAGATTTTTTGAAATCCATTTTCACACAGCAGGGAATCTAGCAGTGTAAAATCCACATCGTAGGTTATATCTGCATTTTGATAAAGTGTGTGAAAATCCCCATCTTGCTCTAAAAAATCTTTTAAACTTAGCACTTGATGGGATTTATAGAATCTTGGGTTATTGTGTAGCGGATTGTAGTATTTGGCGTTAGGATTCTGCGTTTGGCTAAGATTCTCCCTGCCATAGTCAAAGCTCACAAAATGGCTATTTTTGTGAGCTTTAGCAAAGCGTGAGAGATTGCAAATAAAATCCTGCCATTGTGGCAGGAGTCCGCGAAACTCCAAAGGATTGCATTTGAGTTTGTCTAAAATCTCAAGGCTTTGTCGCGGTAAAAGGGTGGAGAGATTTTTGGCACTCAAGTTCTGCCAGATTCCACACCATTTAGAATCTTGGCTTACACAAAGCATTTTGCCAGAATCTAACACATCGCAAGGGAAGCTATCAAAAAGCTCATTGCTGATGATAAAAAGGCTTGAATCTTTATTTTGCGAGAGTGCTTCAAAGCTTTCAACAATCTTAAAGTCCAAAACACAAGAAAACTTTAAGTCTCCCAAATATGCCTTTTGTGCGTTAGCTAGGCTAGGAAGTGGCTCAATGATAATAAACTCACATTGGGGCAAAACTTCACCCAACGCATCAAGGAATAAGGCAATATCGCCTAGCAGATAGCCCTTATCCGCCCCGATTTCTACAATCCTTAAAGGCAGACTTAGGGCATTAGATTCTAAAAGTGAAAGGATATAAGAGGCGATCGCTCCACCAAAAAACTTACTCACACTCACAGAAGTGTAAAAATCCCCCGCTTTGCTGACTTTGCTAGAATCTGTGTAATAGCCATTCTCTCCATAAAGGCTTTGGGACATAAATTCGCTAAAAGGGAGCATTGCTTTCACAAGGTTTTTAGGGCAGATTCTAACCGCGAGAATCCTAAGTCAATCTCGTCTTTATTTATACTTAAAGGTGGGAGCAAACGCAAAACACCCTTGCCAGATTTCAGCACTAAAACGCCGTGATTTAGGGCAGATTCTACAATTTTGGGAAGCAAATCGGGGTTTTGCGTGTGGATTCCACACATTAGCCCTAAGCCCACTTTGTGGCTAAAAATCTGCGGGAATGCCGCTACAAGAGAATCTAGCTTTGCGTTAAAATAGTTTATGGTTTCTTTCAACGCCCCATTTTCGTGCATTTGACTTAGGATCTCAAGCACACAAAGCCCTGCCGCACAGCTTAAAGCATTGCCCCCAAAAGTTGAGCCGTGATCGCTTGGGGCAAAAATATCAGTGAGTGTGGTTAAAACTGCACCGATAGGCACACCACCGCCTAAGCCCTTGGCTGTTGTGATGACTTCAGGGCTAATGCCATAGATTTTAGAGGCAAAAATCTCGCCGCAGCGGTAGATTCCGCTTTGCACTTCATCTATCATTAACAGAATCTGCTTTTGCTTTAAATGCGAGGCAAGGGCTTGAATCTGGGATTTATCTAAGGGGCATACACCCCCTTCGCCTTGCACGAGTTCTAGCAAAACCGCACAAGTGCTTGAATCTATGAGATTATAAATATCACTCACATCTTTTGCATACACAAAACCATCAGGGAATGGTCCAAAATGCTCGTGCATTTTCTCCTGTGCGGTGGCTTTGAGCGAAGTGATTGTGCGTCCGTGGAAGCTAGAATCTAGCGTGATAATTTTATAAGCATTGCGTTGTTTGCCATATTTTCTAGCAATTTTTATAGCACATTCATTGGCTTCTGCTCCGGAGTTGGCAAAAAACGCACGCATAGGCAAAGGGGCGTTATCACGATAAAGCGTGATGAGATTGTGAGCTAGGGCGGCTTGATTTTGAATATAGTAGAGATTTGAAGTGTGCAAAAGCTTTGTAGCTTGTTTGGTGATGGCTTGAGTGAGCTTTGGATTATTATGTCCCACACTCACTACGCCAATGCCCGAGCCAAAGTCAATATAATCTTTATTTTGTGTGTCATAGAGTGTAGCATTTTCTCCGTGTGCGAAAGCGACTTTAAAACGCGAATAAGTGTGCAGCACAAATGCTTCATCAAGCCCTTGTATATGTGAAAATTCCATTACCTTGCCCCCATTTGCTAAAAATATGAAAGGCGTTGATTTTACATTAAGAGTTTAAATTTTTTGCGATATGTGGAGCGATTTTTGCTAATGCTTTGTGCGAAATACGCCACAGAACACCAAAGGATTTTAATGCAGATTCAGAATCTCAACCACACTCAAACACCCATAAACACAAGCTATGTAAGGAATAAAGATAACTTTAGTATCAGCAATAATGAATCTTATGCCACAGATTCTAAATCTTTAAAAGAAGAAAAAACAAAAGAGGATAGTCAAAAAAGCACGGCTGCTAAAATTGACACGCAAAATGTGGGTGAAAGCACCACACAAGAAGTAAAGCAACCAAGCGAGATTGAGCCAAATGCCCCAAAAATGGAGGATTTAGAGGGGCATAAAAATCGCATTACCTATGGGCTGAAGGTGCTAGAGTTAATGAGTGATGAGGAATATAAGGCGTTTTTATGGGCGAGTGAAGGAATGAGTGAAATGGAAAAAATGCTTATGGCTCAAAGTCTGTATCGCTTCACAGAGTTTTATCAGGGTAAGGATTCTAAAAATATGGAGCAAAATGGGCTTGATAATCAAAAGATTCAAGCACAAAGGGCTTTTGGCGTGGAGCAGAAGAATATTGAAGATTTTATCAATCGCTACAAAAATGCCTATGATAAAGTGCTAGAATCTCAATATGCTTCACGCGTTTTAGGGGCTGTGCCAAATGATTTTTTGTGATAGATTTGGAAGTTTTTGTGTTGAGTGCTATGTGGAAAAAAAGGATTTGTAGCAAAGTGTGATAGCGTGTGAAGTAGCTTTTGTGGGAAAGTGCTTGACTTATTGTTGCTTTTTGCTTAGAATTGCGACTTTTGTTTCTTCAATGCTTTTTGTTAGATTCTTAATCTTTATAGATTCTTGATTTAGAGGTCAAAGTAGCTCAGCTGGTTTAGAGCGCTGGTCTCATAAGCCGGAGGTCGGGGGTTCAAGTCCCCCCTTTGACACCATACATTTTTCTATTCTATGACTTTATGCATTAAAAAGACACTTTAAGATCAATGTTATTTGGTGGATTTTTATGGGGCTTATATTTTTATTTGAGTTAAAGGCTACCATTGAAAATCATAATAGTAGCCTTTGAAGTTTTGGGGTAGTTATTTTAGTGGGGCTTCAAGGGCGATTTCTACCTGCGACCAAGTCAGATTCTCGTGCAAGTCGGCTACCGCTTTTTGCAAATTTGCTCGTGCGTTTTCAAGTCCAAACTCACTTAAATCAAGCACACCCTTTGCTATTAGCTTTTTGTTTGCCACTTCATATTGCATCGGCACTTTTTGACTTTTGCCATTCATTCGCACATTTGCTAGAATCGTGCCTTTATCTTTGCCTTCAATCACATCTTTGAAAGTTACTTTGATGGGCTCTTTTTTAGCAAAATTCCCAAAGAAATGTGTTGTAACATTCTCATTTTTTTGTGGATCGCCAAGATTAACTTTCATAATGTCAATGGTTGCTGTGGCGTTGTTGAGCTGTGATTCTAGGCTTTGGGCTTTATTGGGTGTGCCAAACTTAAACTTCACATCATCAAATCCCCCACTTACAGCTACCTTAGCAGGTGTTTTAAATGCTGTCCATTTGACTTCTGCTTTTTCTGTGTCAATACTTGCCGCACACGCTATGCTACCTATCAGTGCTAGTCCTGCAATGATTTTTTTCATTTTTGTCTCCTTGTGAAATTGTGATTTTCTGCAATTCTATTTTATGAAAATTTTATAAATAATTTTGTAATTTTGTTTAGGTTTTTCATAAAGTGAGTAAAGAAGTAACTTAGCTAGTTGCATAGTCGTTGCTAGAATCTTGCTATAATGCCCCAAAAATTCCCCAAAACAAAGGATAAGCGTATGGAGATTTTACATAGTATTAATGACTTTAATGAAGCAAAGCAGGTTATTCCCGGTGGGGTAAATTCACCTGTTAGGGCGTTTGGTTCTGTGGGCGGGACACCGCGATTTATCGCTAGGGGCAAGGGAGCGTATATCTATGATGAAGATGATAATGCCTATATTGATTTTGTGCAAAGCTGGGGACCGCTGATATTTGGACACGCTGATGAGTTTGTAGAATCTGCCCTTACTCTAGCCCTCAAAGATGGACTTAGCTTTGGTGCGCCAACGGAGAAAGAAACAACACTTGTAAAGCAGATTATCTCACTTGCAAATAGTGTGGAGAAAATGCGACTTGTAAGCTCGGGGACGGAAGCTACTATGAGTGCGTTGCGACTGGCTCGGGCATTTACTAATAAAGATGATATTATCAAGTTTGAGGGTTGCTATCACGGGCATAGCGATAGCTTACTAGTTTCTGCTGGAAGTGGTTGTGCGACATTTGGGACTCCTAGCTCACCGGGTGTGCCAAGCGATATTTCAAAGCATACTTTAGTAGCAAGGTATAACGATATAGATTCTGTGAAAGCGTGTTTTGAGCAAAGTAAAAATGTGGCGTGTGTGATTATTGAGCCTTTGGCTGGGAATATGGGCTTTGTCCCTGCTGATAGGGAGTTTCTTTACGCATTGAGAAAGCTATGTGATGAGCATAACGCCCTTTTCATCATAGATGAAGTGATGAGTGGCTTTAGGGCTGGGTTGAATGGGGCATTAGGAATCTACAATATTGAAGCGGATTTGGTTACTTATGGTAAGGTGATTGGCGGTGGGTTGCCTTTGGCGGCTTTTGGCGGGAGGGCTGAAATTATGGATATGTTATCCCCCGTTGGAGGTGTGTATCAAGCCGGGACTTTAAGCGGGAATCCCATTGCCGTGAGTGCAGGGATAGCCACACTCTCACTTATCAAATCAAAACCGCATTTATATGATGAGCTAGAATCTTTAGCAAAAACTTTGACACAGGGCTTACAAAATGCCGCACAAGAGTATGAGATTCCATTGCAGGTGGATTATCGTGGCAGTATGTTTGGCTTTTTCTTTAACGCAGGGGTGGTAAAAAATTTTGATGATGCGAAAAAGAGTGATGTAGCGATGTATGCGAAGTTTCATCAAAAAATGCTAGAAAAGGGCGTGTATTTTGCCTGCTCGCAGTTTGAGACAGGTTTTATTTGCTCTGCGATGAATGGAGCGATAATTGAAGAAGTGATACAAAAGGCAAGAGAGAGTTTTAAAGAGATACATTTTGAAGGCTAAAAAGTGGAAAATATAGATAAAAAGCAGAATCTAGATTCTGTTAAGCTTGAAGCAACTCACTCAACGCTAGATTTAGCCTCACAAGATTCAAAAGTATCTAGCCTAGAATCCACACAAGAATCTATACAAGATTCTACACAAAAAGCCACGCAAAAATCGCAAAAACCGCGTTTAAGTGCGGTAGTCAGCGGTGCAAATGAGCTAAGTTTAGGCATATCAATCGTGGTGGCGGTGGCTTTAGGCATTGGCATAGGCATTGGGCTAGAATATCTAAGCGGGGCTAGATGGAGCTTTTGGCTTGGGGTGGCTTGGGGTATTGGAGCGGCGATTTTAAATATTTACAAAGCTTATCAGCGTCAGCAAAGAGACGCACAAGAACTTGCTAAAAATCCACGCTATGCCTACAAGCCACAGGATTCAAAAAAAGCTCAAGATGACGATGATGAAGATGAAAATGGTAAATACTACTAAAAATTATGCCTACAAGCTTGGGCTAGGCATTACAGGGGTAGTGTTGGGGGTAGCGTTGATTGGTGGGCTTGTGGCGTTGCTTTTTGGTGTGGAGGCGTTGCTTAGTTTTGAAGTGGCATTTTTGGGTTTTGTGTCTATTGTGGGAGGATCGTTTGCAGGGGTGCTAAAAAGAGTGAAAGCACAGGAGCAAGATTCTATATCCTTGGCTTCACGGCAGGATTTAGATATACAACAAAGTCTTACGCAAGATTCGCAACTTGCAGAAGAAACTAAAGAATCTCATAATCAAGCAAAGCAGGAGAATTCAAGCTTTTCTACTCGCTTTGTGCTTGGCACACAGATGAGTTTTTCGCTTTTAAGAATGCTAGGATATATTATTTTTACTGGGCTTATTTTGTTTTTATTGCATTATAGGCTCTTTGCTCTTCTATGGTTTTTTGTGGGGTTATGCGTGGCACTTGTGGTGCTTGTGGGGTTAGGTATGTTTGCGGTAAAAGCCCATAAATATACCAAAATGTAGTTTAGATTCTATACAATGCTAAAATAAGCTAAAAACGAAGGAGTAGATTATGGGCGTAGAGCGATTTAAGGTGTTTGTTGATGAGTATCAAAAAAGTGAGGAATACAAAGAGCCACTAGGCTTTGGAATCTCACGCGTGGAGATTGGCAAAAAGTCTAAAGCGGTGCTTTGTGCGACTTATCCTACAATGAATTGGAAAGGTGAAAATCTCGGCACTTATGCGGTGCTATGTCAAAGTGCAAAGGAGGCAGAGCAAATCTCTGCAACTGAAAATGAAGCGGTGTATGGCATTAATCAAGAGTTTGTTAATAAGGCTTTAGAGCTATATGAGCCGTTTTTAAGTGAGGCTTTAAGTGATCCACAAACACACAAAAATATACAAGTAATATTAGAGCTTAAAAAACAAGCCAACAAAGGTAAGCTAAAGACAAAAGGCGGTAGGGCGAGATATAGATTCTGCGTGATTTATAAAGATGAGAAATGCGAGAGTGTAGAATCTGCGTATCTTAAACTTCTAGCCCTTTCACTTGGTAAAGCCCCATTGCGTTCCTTGCAGCTTGATGGAATCTTTGGATTATTGCAAAATGTCGCTTGGAGCGGAAATAAACCCTATGAGCTAGAATGGCTTAGAGAGAATGAAATCGCTCTAAAAATGGAGGGCGAGTTTCCACATATTGACTTTGTGGATAAATTCCCACGCTATTTAATGCAAGTCATTCCACAATATGATAATATCCGCTTACTAGATTCTGCTAAAACTCGCTTTGGTGCGTATCTTGGCAGTGGTGGTTATACGCAAATGCCCGGAGCGAGTTATGTGAATTTTAACGCTGGGGCTATGGGAGCGTGTATGAATGAAGGACGCATTAGCTCAAGTGTTGTGATAGGTGAAGGCACGGATATTGGCGGAGGGGCTAGTATCTTAGGCGTGTTAAGCGGGGGCAATAGTGAGCCTATTAGCATTGGTAAAAACTGCCTGTTAGGTGTGAATAGTGCCACAGGCATAAGTCTAGGTGATGGCTGTATTGTAGATGGCGGTATCGCGGTGTTGGCTGGTGGGGTGTTTTACATTAAGCCTGAAGAGGCGGCGAAAATTGCAGAGATTAATGATACTTTTGCTGTCAAAGAGAGCAATCTCTATAAGGGCAAAGAGCTATCTGGCAAACACGGAATCCACTTTAGATGTGATTCTCAAAGTGGTAAAATGATAGCCTTTAGGAGTAATCGTAAGATTGAACTCAATAGTGCATTGCATTAATCTGCGTCGTCTCTTGCACGCTTTTTTGGGAGTTTGCTCTTTTGCTTTGGCACTGCCGCTTAGGTAGCTTCTCGCAAAAAAAGCTTCACAACCCAAAAAATCATCACAAGATACTTCCGCAGCAGACATTGTGGAGTTTTTTAGATTCTAGAATCGGCGATTACTTCGTCTCGTGCTTTGTCATTTTGCAAGTGTGGATTTGCCACCGCATATGTTAATAAACTCCTTGCACTTGGCTCGTAAAGCCCCGATTCTAGCAAAAAAAGCTGACGCAGAATCGGATTCTGGCAAGTGAGATGGAATCTTGTCTTTAATATGGCATTATTTTTGCTTTGAATGTTTTAGGTAATTTTTTAGTCTAGGATATACGATGAAAAAACTTTGTATGCTTTTTTGTATGGCAATAACGATGAGTGTGCTACTTGCAGAGCCACAAGAGACGGCTGGAGAAGTAAGTAAAGCTCCTAGCACACAAGAGGATTCTACCCCTAATGTCAATACACCAACTCCGCCACAGCAAGAGAATGCGCCTAGCGGACTTCTAGGCTCACAGCCTCTCACCCCTGCTAATCAAATCACAGGTGCGCCACTTGATGATATGCTTGAAAATGTCAATGAATCAAATACTGCGCTCAAATCGGCGATGAGCTTTGCAAAACAGGGCGATTATGAGAGTGCGTTACAGCTTTTTGCACAATCTTGTGATCAAGGCAATGCGGCAGGGTGCTTTGGCTCGGGACTTATCTATATGTATGGGGCAAACTCTGGTGTGCCTAATCCGCAAAAAGCGGTGAATTATTATTATAAAGCTTGTGTGGGTGGCGATGCGGTGGCGTGTGCGAATTTGGCAATGGCGTATGATAATGGAGAAGGTGTTAAAGAAGATAAGGAGCAAGCCGCACAACTCTATGAAGTGGCGTGTCAAGGGGGAGATTCACTGGGCTGCACGAATATCGGCTGGATGTATGCTAATGGTGTTGGTGTGAAAAAGGACTACCAAAAGGCGTTGGCGTATTATAATAGTGCGTGTCAGCTAGGGAGTGATTTAGGCTGTTATAATCTTGGGCTTATGAGTAACACCTATAATGTCTATGGTATGACAAAGGATAAAATGAGCTATGTGGAGATGAACTATGTAGCGTGTCAGCAGGGCGATATTGTGGGCTGTGGGAATCTGGGCTGGATGTATGCCACAGGCTCAAATGGAACGGAAAAAAGCTACTATAATGCGGCAAAATATTTTACTCTTGCGTGTGATAGCGGACATATACAAAGCTGTAATAATCTCGGTGTGCTATATGATGGTGGCTTTGGTGTAAGGCAGGATAAACGCAAGGCTATTGAGCTTTTTGGCTTGGCGTGTGATTATGGCATAGAATCTGGCTGCAACAACTATTCGCTTATGAGAACAAGAGGGAGTGTAAGTGCGGGGAATAATAACTTCTTTGGCTTGAAGTAATGCGTCTTAATCAATATATCGCTCATCACACAAAATATTCTCGCAGAGAGGCGGATAAGCTCATAGAATCTGGGCGAGTAAATATTGAAAAAAGCAAGGCGAGTTTGCAAAGTGTATTACAAGAGGGTATGAGTGTTTTTATAGATGGTAAAAGAATTGTGCCAAAGGAGCAATTTACTTGCATTGTCTATCATAAGCAAAAAGGCGAGCTTGTGAGTAAAAGCGATGATCGTGGGCGAAAGGTGATTTATGATAGTCTTGAAGGTCGCTTTAAGCATTTTATGTATGTAGGGCGATTAGACTTTGCAAGTGAGGGGCTACTTATTTTGACTGATAGCACACCTGTTGCTAAGGCGTTAATGGAATCTCATTTAGAGCGGACCTATCTTGTAAAAATTAATGGTGAGATTACAAAAGAAATCATAGAGGCTATGGAAAAGGGCTTGGTAAGTGAGAATGCAAGGGCTGGAGGGCATAGTAAAAGTAGCATTGTGGCAATGGAGTTTGCCCCATTTACACACTATGAGATTCTTAAAAATGATAAGAAATACTCCAAGCTCAAAGTAAGTATAACAGAGGGAAAAAATAGAGAGTTAAGGCGGTTTTTTGGAGCATTTGGCAGAGAAGTGCTAGACTTACGCCGTATAGCTTATGGCTTTGTGAATCTTAATGCGCTTCCTTGTGGCAAAAAGCGATATTTTACAAAAGAAGAATACAAGAGTCTGCATACATTTTTAAAAGAACAAGCCCTGCTGGGAGATTCAAAAACACCTAAAAGCATTCCGCAAATTCTCAAACACACTTTTTGAGATAAAGCAAAGAGAGATAAGTATCAATTTGACTTGATGGTTTGTGAGATTCTAAGGTCAAACATTCTTAAGAAATTTAAACATAAATTTTTAATTACATATTGTATTTTTAAAAAAAAGTGATATAATACCGCCTTTATGAGATAACACAAGGAGTGTATGTGATAAAGCTGCGTGGCATTAATAAGACTTATCCTAATGGCTTTGTAGCACTTAAAAATATAGATTTGAGTGTGGAAAAGGGCGATATTATGGGGATTATCGGCTATTCTGGTGCGGGAAAAAGCACTCTTATTCGCATTATCAATCGCCTTGAAGAGCCAACAAGTGGAGAGATTCATATTGATGGTGTGAATCTCTTAAACCTTAGGGAAAAGGCATTGCAAAAGGAGCGTCAAAAAATCGGTATGATTTTTCAGCATTTTAATCTTTTGAGTGCGAAAAATGTCTTTGATAATGTCGCCTTTGCCTTGCGTATCGCTAAGTGGAAAAGTAGTGAGATTAAGCCGCGTGTGAATGAGCTATTAGAGCTTGTGGGATTAAGCGATAGAGCAGGATTCTATCCTAGTCAGCTCAGTGGAGGGCAAAAGCAGAGAGTGGCGATTGCTAGGGCATTGGCTAATCACCCAAAGGTGCTTTTATGCGATGAGGCAACTTCCGCACTTGATACAAAAACAACAAAGTCCATTCTCTCCCTTTTGCGTGATATACAGCAAAAGCTGGGCTTAAGTGTGGTGCTTATCACACATCAAATTGAAGTGGTGCGGGAGATTTGCAATAAGATGTGTGTGGTGAGTGGTGGTGAGATTGTGGAGCGGGGCAGCGTAGATTCTGTATTTGCTTCGCCAAAACACCCCATTACAAAAGAGCTGATTTCGTTTTTGCCCCAAGATGAAGAGCGTGTTATTTCGCATTTGCAAAATAAAGACAATGTGTATAAAATTGTCTTCACAGGACCTTATGCGCAATCACCGCTTATTAGCCAAATGGTAAGAAAGTTTGATATTGATGTGAATATTTTAAGTGGCAACATTGATGAGCTTGCCACGGGGGAAGTTGGGCATTTGGTGTTAAAATTTATCGCACAAGATTCTGTCCTGCAAGATTCGCTCAAATGGCTACAAGAGCAAGGCGTGAGTATAGAATCTTTAGCAGATTTACAAAAGGAGAGAGGCAATGCTTGATTTTTTGAATATGTGGGAAAAGCATTTTTTGGTATTTTTGGGAAATGTTTTTACAGATCCTATTGCCTTTAGCCTTGCTAAATCGTGTTGTGAAACACTCTATATGGTGCTTTTCTCTACATTCTTTGCTGTGATTTTTGGACTGCCTTTAGGGGTATTTTTAAGTGTGATTAAGCCTTCTGGCATTATGGCAACTCCAAGTTTATATAGAATCTTAAGTGCGATTGTCAATGTGGTGCGTTCCTTTCCTTTTATCGTGCTTATCTTTTTGCTGTTGCCACTTTCAAAACTCCTTATCGGCACGAGCATTGGTAGCACGGCGGCGATTATCCCTCTTGTGATAGCTGCCACCCCATTTATCGCACGGCTTTTTGAAGGGGCGTTTGATGAGGTGGATAAGGGGCTAGTGGAAGCTACAATAAGTATGGGAGCAAGTAAGAAAGTGGTGATTTTTATGATGATTTCTGAATCTTTACCCTCCATTATTAATGCTATCACAATTACTTCAGTTAGCCTTGTTGGCTTTTCTGCAATGGCTGGTGTTGTGGGGGCTGGTGGGCTAGGGGATTTAGCCTATCGCATTGGCTTTCAGTCTTTTAAGCCTGATGTTTTGACCTATGCGGTTATATGTATCATCGTTATGGTGCAATGCATTCAATCAAGTGGCGACTTGTTTGTCAAGCGTTTGCGTCAATATCGTTAGAATATAGACATTTAAACCATAAAAAGGAGATAGTGAATGAAAAAAATTGTGAGCTTGGCTTTTGTGATGGCCTTAAGTGTAGGATTTGTAGCTTGTGGAGATGAAAAGGCTCAATCAAGCAAAGATGAAGTGAGTAAGTCTGCTCCCTTGAGAGTAGGGGCGACACCTGTGCCAGCTGCGGAGATTTTGGAGTTTATTAAACCGCAACTTCAAGCAAAGGGCGTGGAGATTCAGATTCAAAACTTTACTGATTATGTTGTGCCTAATACTTCTTTGGCAGAGGGAAGCAGTGATGCAAACTTGTATCAGCATAAGCCCTTTATGGATAAGACTAATGAAGAAAAAGGCTATAAGCTTACAGCAATTGCACCTGTGTATGTTGTGCCTTTGGGCTTTTATTCACAAAAGATAAAAAGTGTTGATGAGATTCCACAAGGGGCGAGTATTGCCATTCCCGGCGATGCGTCAAATATGGCAAGGGCATTTATTTTGCTCCACGATAATGGTGTGATAAAAATCAAAGATCCTAGCAATCTCAATACAACCGAGCTTGATGTCATAGAAAATCCTAAAAAAATCGTGTTTAAGCCTATGGAGGCAGCGTCTTTGCCACTAGTGCTTGATAGCGTTGATGGTGCGGTGATTAATGCAAATTATGCTTTGCAGGCAAAAATGAGCTTAAAATCTGCCATTTTCCACGAAAATGATAAGAGTGCGTATGTGAATGTGCTTGTGGCAAGGGAAGATAACAAGGAAGATGAGCGTATAGCTAAACTCAAAGAAGCGCTTTTGAGCAAGGAAACGCGTGAGTTTATCCTTTCAAAATATAAGGGCGAGATTATCCCCGTGAGTGAAGCACAATAGGTGAATCTTAAGATTCTAAAACTTTAAGAAAAGGAGAAAAAATGAAAAAGTTACTTGCTTTAGTTTTTGTAGCAGGTTTAGCCTTTGTTGGCTGTGGCGATGATAAGGATAAGGGAACAGATTCTAAAAAGACACAAGAGCAGGAAAAAGTCGTGCTAAAAGTCGGTGCTACGCCTGTGCCACACGCGGAGATTTTGGAGTTTGTAAAGCCTGATTTGGCAGAGCAGGGCATTGACCTGCAAGTGGTATCTTTTACAGATTATGTTTTGCCTAATATTAGTCTTAATGATGGTTCGCTTGATGCGAATTTTCATCAGCACAAGCCATTTTTAGATGCCCTTAAAGCAGATAAGGGCTTAAAACTAGAATCTATTGCAGCAATCCACCTTGAGCCACTTGGAGTGTATTCTACTAAGATAAAAAGCCTTGATGAATTGCCGCAAGGGGCTAGTATAGCTATTCCAAATGATCCAAGCAATGGTGGCAGAGCATTATTGTTGCTTGAGGCAAAGGGTTTGATTAAGCTTAAAGATTCTAGCAATCTCACTTCAACAGAACTTGATATTGTGGAAAATGCTAAAGATATTAAAATTAAGCCCGTTGAGGCTGCACTCTTGCCTCGCACACTTGATGATGTTGATGCCGCTGTAATCAATGGCAACTACGCGTTGCAAGCTGGGCTTAAAAGCGGCGATGCGTTGGTGCTAGAGGGCAAAGAATCTCCTTATGCCAATATCCTTGTCGTGCAGGAATCTAGGGTGAATGATGAGGCATTGCAAAAGCTTAAAAATGCACTGCAAAGTCAAAAGGTAAAGGATTTTATCCAAACACAATACAAAGGGGAAATAGTTCCCGCATTTTAGAACATTGCAGAATCTTTTGTAGATTCTGCAAGATACCACCCTTATTTCAATAGATATATAACATAGCAATTTCAAGGATAGGGAATGATTGATTTAGGTAAGGAACTGAGCAGTTCTACATTGATAACTTCCAAGACAGATTTAAAAGGCAAGGTCGTGTATTGTAATAAGGATTTTATCCAATACAGCGGCTATAAAGAAGAAGAGATTTTTGGCAAACCTCATAGTATTGTGCGACATAGCGATATGCCTAGAGCGGTTTTTAAGCTTTTGTGGGATTATGTGCAAAGGGGAGAGGAAATCTTTGCTTTTGTGAAAAATAAAACTAAAAGTGGCGGACATTATTGGGTGTTTGCTAATGTTACCCCATCGTTTGATACAAATAATCAAATTGTGGGGTATTATTCTGTGCGACGGAAGCCAAATGCAAAGGCGGTTGAAAAAATCGCTGAAGTATATAGAGAGATGAAAAATGCAGAATCTCAATCTATGGAGGCGAGTTTAGCCGTGCTTCATAAGATTTTAGATGAAAGCAAGATGAATTACAATCAGCTGATTTTGACAATGCAAGATAAAGCGTAGGGGGGGATTATGAGTAAGATTGATATTGTTTCCTTATTGCTTCTTTTGGTGGGCATTGGTGTTGATGGTTATTGTAATGGATTTAGTTTAGCAAGTCTTATTTTTGCACTCCTTGCTGGAATTGTGTGTGTGAGATTCTATATGGCAAGGCACGATGAGCGACTTTTCAAAACTTTGGCTCATACGACAAAAGAGTATGCTTTAGGTAAGTTTGATTCACGCATTACACATATTAAAGGAAGCGGTGCTGTTGTAGAGATTTGTGAGCATTTAAATGATTTTGCTGATCATCTGGAAGCTTTTTTGCGTGAAGTGAAAAGCTCTATTGAAAGTTCGCAAGAAGGGCGATATTATCGCAAAGGCTTTGCTGGTGGTCTTAATGGCACATTAGCACAAAATATCGCGGGGATTAATAAGGCTCTAAGTGCGATTGAAGAAAATGCTAAAGATTCTATTCGCAACGCATTGTCTAAAAATTTGATGAATCTTAGTCTAAAAAGTCAAAATGCAAATCTTGATAGCATAGCAAATACACTGAATGACGATATTGTTTATATGAAGAAGGTGGATTTAAATATCCGCGATATCCGCGATGCGTCAATTGAAAGTCGCGAAGATGTGAGTAATTTGACAGAATCTATTAGCGAGTTGCTTTCATTGATTGAGAGAAATAATCAATCTATCCAAAGTCTTGCTGAAAAATCACGCGATATTGGTAATATTGTCGCACTTATTGATGATATAGCTAATCAAACTAATCTTTTAGCATTGAATGCTGCTATTGAAGCTGCTCGTGCTGGAGAACACGGAAGAGGCTTTGCGGTTGTTGCTGATGAGGTAAGAAAACTTGCTGAAAATACGCAAAAAGCTACAAATGAGATTTCCATCTCTATCCAAAGTATGCAACAAGAAGTAGGGAGTATTGAAGAGGGTGGTGATGAGGTAAGTAAAATTGCTTCTGTGTCTGAATCTAAGCTCCATACATTTAATGAGGTGTTTGACAAAATGGAGGCTAATAGTGCGTCTTTAGATGAGATATTTGCCCAGCTCTATAAGCAATTGGTGTTATCTGTAACAAAGCTTGATCATATTTTGTTTAAATCAAATCTTTATCTCTGTCTTAATACGCAAGAAAAGAATGAGAATCTTGCCTCGCTTAATCCTATCTCTCGTTTGCTTGATAATGAAGATACACAAAGTGTGATTCATACACTTTTACCACAAAGCAGGGCAGATGAGATAGCCCAAAGACTTTCTACAGATTCTGCCAAGGCAACTTCATTTATTGGTGAAGAAATTACGCAGGGCAATTCTACGGAGATTATTCAAAGTGTGAGCAGTTTGGAGCAGGCTTCAGAGGCATTGCTTGAAAGCTTAAGCAAAAACTAGAGCGTTTTTAGAAATGCTTCAAGTGCTTCAATCTCATCGCTACTTAAGCCTAGTGGCTTGAGAAGTGAATCTGTCTTGGGGTAGGGGAGATTTTCCCTTACTTTATCTTTTGTTTCCCCTGTATTTGCTTTTGTATTTTGTGTTGGCTTTGGGTGGAACATTCCTCCATTGTAGGCATTCAGCACTCCACGCAGATGTGGAAAAAGCCCATTGTGCATATAGGGTGCTGTTTTTACTACATTTCTAAGGCTTGGCGTTTTAAACTTGCCTATATCCTCTGTGTTGCCCGTAGTGTGGTAATAGCCCAAATCTTCATATTTTCTTCCATAATAAGTAAGTCCAAGATTATGAAAGCCATCATCACTAAAACTCGCTCCATAGTGGCAGTTCATACAACGACCTTTGGTGCGGAAGAGATGTAACCCCCACACCTCCTTATCGCTTAGGGCTTGAGATTGCCCTTTCATAAATTTATCAAAGCGGCTATTTTTTGGCATAAGCGTTCGCTCATAAGTGGCGATAGCTTGGGCTAAACGCTCCGTGGTAATCTCATCACTTCCAAAAGCCTCTTTAAACATCGCTTTATAACCAGCATCTTTAGCCAATCTTTTGACTGCTTTTTGTGGGGAATACGCCATCTCCTTTGGGTCAGCTATGGGAAAAAGGGCTTGAGATTCTAAGTCTTTTGCCCTCCCGTCCCAAAACTTTTCCTTTCCAAATGCCGACATCACAATGCTTGGTGCGTTGCGTTTGCCTAGCTGGCGGTTATGTCCATAACTTACACTCCGCCCATCAGCAAACCCTAGCTCTTTATCGTGGCAAGTGGCACAGGCAATTTGTTTGCTTTGAGAGAGGATAGGGTCAAAAAAGAGCTTTTCCCCAAGCTTTGCTTTAGCTAAGGAATAGGGATTAGATTCTGGATAGGGCGGTGTATCTGGCAGGGCAGATAGCTCTTCCCATAACACGCTGGAATCTACTTGTGGCGTTTGCCATTGAGATTTGGGAGAGAGATACATTTTTCGCAAAGCTTGTATGTTTTTTGGCATAGCATAGGCTGAGCTTATGCCAAGCACACAAACGATTGCGATTGCGATTGTCTTGTGTCTGCTATTATGTAAAAAGTTTTTCAAAATTTATATCCCCCTTGAATCCAAAATTGTCGTCCTATCTCATACACCGCCACAGATGCACTTGAAGGGATACCGGGTATCATAGCACCATTTGTTCCGCTAAGGGCAGCTTTGTTGCGAGTATTTAGCATATTATAAATATCAAAATTCACAAATACAATATTACCCCTCCATACATTCATCTCAAAGCCTAGCCGCATATCCCAGCTAAAAGCTCCATCAAAGTGCATTTTGCCATATTGCTTTAAAGTTGAGTTTGGATTATGTCCTGCAGCTCCCTTATTTAAAAGCACCATCGCATCATATCCGCCACGATAGCGGAAGAAATTATTAAAAAGCCATCTTGTCCTCCATAGTTTAAAAGTGTGTGTTGTAGAAAGTCGCAAGGTAAAGGGTCTTGCGAAGTTCTCTGCTGGACGATCTTTATATTTGATTTGGACACCATCATAGATAATATCATCATTATTAAGATAAGCATCATCAGGAGAATAGAGATTGTAGCTTCGTGCTACCTTTGTATAATCAAAAGCAAAAAGTATGTGATTTTTCACGCCATATATCTCTAAGGGCTTGGTGTTTTGTAGGCTAAGGGTAATGATATGGCTTTGGCTCTCCCCATCATTAGTCCAAGTGGTTATGGAGCTTTTATTTTGCTTAATACTTTTCTGCATTACTTCATCTTGTCCGTGGCGATAGATGTATTTAGCACTGAGATTAAAAAGCCCAAGATTCTGCATTATGCCTCCCATAAGTTCATCGCTATAAGGGACATTGAGCCTTTGAAAGTCATAGCTTGATTTGCCATCTGTTGTTGTGGTTGGAGTCCAGCTGGAATGAGAATCATTTCTGCTGTAACTCTGTGTGTTATTTGCTACAAGCTCATAGAGGCGGTAGCTTAAGAGATTCCGTCCATAGTAGCGATTTGCTCCAAAGATAAGCTCACTTTTATACTCTTCCCAAGGGGCAGTGTAGTTAAGACTAAATCGTGGAGCTAAGGTGTGCTTTTGCATATAGGTATCGCCATCTAGTCGCAATCCTAGCCGTGTTTGAATCTTGCCTATTTGCTCCAAGTCAAGCAAAATAGAATCTTCAGCATAGATTCCATACGCAAGGTTATCAAGGGCTATTTCACCGCTCTTAGATTCTGTAACTTGATTAAAATATTGTCCTTGCCAAGGTGCGTTTGGAGTTTTACCATCGCCTTGCGTTTGTGTATTAGAGCAGGTAGCAAAGTCAAACATACTATCCGTGCCACAAGGTTTGTTTTTAAGTTCAGTAGGATTTCCAAAAGAATAGTAGGGATTTTTACGATTGCGATAAGCGTGAGTGTAGTTTGCCTCAAAGCCTATGTTGAGCGTATGCTCGCTTTTCCATAAATCCAAAGATTCAAAGTTCATATTTGACTTATAATTGAGTGTATTTTGAATCTGCTCCATATCGCCATATCCGCCCTCACTTGCCCTTGGACTTCTGCTATTTGTCCCTGCCCAGTCCTTATCGCCTTGTGAATAATACCACGACATAAAGTAGTTTTTCTCACTCTCCCTTGAGTTCTGCATAAAAGAGTAGCTCAAAGTATTGCTCCATAGCCCTATGTTACTATCATAGAGGGCTTTAAGCCCACTTTGAATCCCCCCACTTTTCATACTATAAAAGCTATGTTTTGCTACGTTATTGTAGTAGGTATTATCTTGAGGCATATAGGCGAGACTTGCTTCAAGCGTTAGCTTTTCGCTTGGATTATAATGTGTTTTAATATAGTAGTTATCAATGTAGCGATGTTGCTCTCTCGTGGCATTTGCCTCTGTGCCGATGTCAAGTGAATAACCTTTAAGGGGGATAAAGCTCCGCGTGGTAGAAAAGCTTGTGATAATGCCTAGATTCTGCGTAGCATAGCCCTCAAGATTGGCACGGATTAAATGCTTTGTGAAATTTGGCTGATAGTTTTCATTTGAGCTTGTGATGAAGTTTGTCTCTTGGCTTTCATCTATAAAGTATTGTGTCAAATCGCTACTCGTAAATTGATAGCTCACTCCTCCGTGCCACCCAAACAAACCGCCCTTATCAGCTCGTGGCTTTCGCACATTTGCCTCCACCACTCCCCCGGTAAATCCCCCATAAGCAGCCGAGATATTAGAATCTTGCACTTGGATAGATTCTAGAAGGCTTGTATCCACCGCTAAACCTTGACTTCTCCCACTTCTTAACGCATTTGGTCCATTTGTAGCCCCGCCATTTGGATCTAAATCATTATTCATATTAAAGCCATCAAGCTGAAAGTTATTTTGGTAGAAAAGCCCACCGCTAATGCTTATATTTGCTGGGTCAATCTCGCCGGGTGTGGAGGACTTGAGCTGAGCATTATCAAACTGAACATTAGGAATTATTTTTAATATTGAAGTTATATCGCCATTACCACTTGGCGTAGAATCTAGCATAGTTTTATTGAGTTTTGAACCGCTTTTGTAGGTTGTCGTAGTGGGTGTAGCAGTGATGATAGAGGTGGAAAATTTGACACTTCTGTGCTGGGAGCTTTGCTCTGTGGAGCTAGAATCTTGCGTAGCGTATAGGCTAAGATTACTCACAAAGCATATCGCACAGGGGAAGAAAAATCCTTTTATATAAATAATATTTATTTTCATTATTGATGCTCCAAAATTAAAATGCGGATTATAGGATAAGGATTCTAAAACTATTATAAAAATAATTCTTATTTTGATATTTTACTTTTTGTTATCTTTTGTGCTATAAGCTAGGGATTTTTATTTCATATCATAAGGAGCATTTATGAAAAAAGTCGGTTTATTTTATGGAAGTGATGGCGGGGCGACACAGGAAGTCGCACAGAGAGTTGCAGATAAACTTGGGGATTGCCAAATGTTTGATGTGGCTTCAAGTAAGGCTGAAGATCTAGCTGGGTTTGAAAATCTTATCCTTGCTACGCCAACTTATGGCTCTGGCGATTTACAAGATGATTGGGATAGCTTCCTACCTAACCTTGATGAAAGTGCCTTTAGTGGCAAGACAATTGCTCTTTTGGGTCTAGGCGATCAGGATATTTATAGCGATACTTTTTGCAACGGGATAGCCCATATTTATAAAAAAGTTTCAAAACAAGGCAAAATCGTAGGGCAAATAAGCACAGATGGTTATACCTTTGATGATAGTGAAGCGGTAGTTGATGGTAAGTTTGTGGGCTTAGTCATTGATGAAGTCAATCAAGAAGAAAACACAGAGCAAAGAATTGCAGCGTGGGTTGATAGCCTAAAAAACGCTTTTGCTTAAATCTCTTAAAAACGCCAAGGTTGCTTTGGCGTTAGAATCTTAATTTTTTACATCGTGTTTATTATGGAGCTAAGAATCTCACTCTGCACCAATGCCATATAGCTAATCGTCCCGCACACAATACTCACAACAGGAATCTTAAATAAAATATGTGTGCTACTTACGATAAACACAGCGATAATTTCATTCAGCCCATAAGGCGTTTGTGAAAAATTTGTATCTTTCAAACAATACACAATAAGCATTGCAATAATCGCACTAGGCAGCACTTTACCCAAAAAGACGATATAAGCAGGTGTGGATTTAGCAAAAATGATAAAGGGTAAAAATCTACTCAAAAAAGTATTGATAGCAATGAGTGCAACAAGCAGCATAGAGTGGTAGATTTCAGGATTCAAGAGACTTTCTCCGTAGTGTAAGAACGATACAGATTCCAACAAGGGCTGGGAGTAAAAAATGCTCAGCTTTAAAAATATACAAACATACAAGGCTAACAAAAATTCCAATAAGCGCGGGTGTTCTCATTGTTTTATTCCGCCATTGTTCTATAAAAATCGCCACAAAAATCGCACTCATTACAAAATCAAGCCCCTTTGGCTCAAAGTCTGCAAAACTCCCCACAATCGCCCCAAGTGTGCAGCCTATAATCCAATAGCTATGATTTAATAACGCGATAAAAAAATCAAACCAATGCTTATCAATATGTGGCTTTGGGCTTTTGAGATTAAGCAGGGCTAGGGTTTCATCAGTGAGTGAGTAAATCATATAGTAAGACTTTTTGCCCATTTGCTTAAAACGCTCCAGCATACTGATAGAGTAAAAAATCTGCCTTGCATTAATCATTGAAACAAGCACGAAGGATTCCCACAGCCCAGCTCCACTTGCCATAAGTCCAACAGCGATAAATTGTGTCGTCCCACCATAAATAACTATCGCCATAACAAACGCCCATAACGCCCCATATCCCGCCTTTTGAAGCAAGATTCCAAACACCATACCCATAAACACATAGCCAAGCAAAATAGGAATAGTATGTGGAAAAGCGTCTTTTAACGCCCACAATACATTTAAGGCATTTTTAGGCATTGCTACATTCTTGTTTTTGCTGTAATGCCAAGTAGGGCTAATCCGCGTGTGAGTGTTTGGCTAATAACTTTTAACACATATAAAATATCATTTTGATTTGGAGTTTGCAGGATTTTATGTGTGTTGTAGAAGCTATGCAGACTTGCGGCGAGATTTTTAAGATACTCGCATATTTTTTGCATTTCTCTATCGCGGAAGCTTGATTCTAAGATATGTGAAAGACACAAAGATTCAAAAAGCAAATGTGTAGCAGAATCTTTAGAGTTAGAATCAAAACTCAAGCTTTGGATATTTTTTTCCAAATCCTGCATATTCACACCTGCTTTTTCAAAAAGCGTATGGATTCTTGCATTAGCGTAGTTGATATAGTAGATAGGATTGCTTGAATCTTGTTTTTTTAGCTCATCTACATCAAATTCAAGGTGCGTATCAGGCTTTTTAGAGAGAAAGATAAATCGCAAGGCATCACTGCCGATCTCACTAGCCACATCTTTCATAAGGATAAAATTTCCCGCCCTTTTACTCATCTTATAGGGCTGCCCACCTTTAAGGAGACTTACCATTTGAGAGAGTAGCACCTCAAGCTTATTCTCATCATAGCCTAGAAAGTGTATCGCCGCCTTTACTCTTTGGATATAGCCGTGATGATCAGCTCCCCAAATATTAATATAGCGTTCAAAGCCACGCTGAAACTTATCCTGATGATAGATAATATCCCCTGCTAAATAAGTTGGCTCACCGCTCTCACGCACAATCACGCGGTCTTTTTCATCATTAAGCTTTGAAGAGGCAATCCACACTTTAGAATCTTGCGTGTAGATTCCATTATTTTGCTTTAAAGTTTGCAGTGTGCTATCCCAGCGTTCATACAAAGCCTTTTCACTCACAAAATTATCAAAGCTAATGCCAACTTGTGAAAGATTATCCTTAATCTCTTGGAGCATTGCATTTTTGCCAAAATCTGCAAGTGCGGGGATAGAATCTTCACTCTCAAAAATGCTTTTCCCAAAGTGCTTTTGACATTCTTTTGCTAAATCTATGATATATTCTCCGCGATAATAGCTCTCTGGATATTCCACTTCACGCTTTAAAATATGCTCCTGCCCTGCAAGAAGTAGAGATAGTCCTAGCATTTGAATCTGCGAACCCGCGTCATTGATATAATACTCCGTGGTAATCTCATAGCCCAAATGCCTACCCACACGCGATAATACATCACCATACACAGCTCCCCGTGCGTGTCCTATATGCAAAGGTCCCGTTGGGTTAGCACTGACAAACTCAAGCAAAATGCTTTCTTTGTTTTGCTTACTTTGTGGTGCGGTAGATTCTGCTTTGCTTACATCAAAAAGAAAATCGGTAGAAAGGGTTAAATTAATAAAGCCATTGAGTGCTTCTACCTTGCTGAAGGCAGGATTTTGGGCTAGGGATACTGAAAGCTCTTCAGCTAAAAGCTTGGGATTTTGCCTTTTTATTTTCGCAAGACTAAAAGCAAGAGGTGTGGCTAAATGCCCCAAATCCTTATTTTTAGGCTTTTCTAAAACAATCTCGCTTTCATTCTCAAGCCCACAAGCTTGAGCTAAAATAGCTTTAATGTGCCGATACATTAGACTTCTTGCTTTTGAGAATCTGCTTTATTTTGTGTGGTAGATTCAGTAGCTTGGGTTTGCTTGATTTGTGAAGCTTCCCCTACTTGCGAGATTTCTTCTTTGCTTGTTGTGCTTTCATCATCTTCTTTGACTGCTTTTTTAAAGTTTTTTATCCCACTGCCTAAGCCTTTAGCAAGCTCTGGAATCTTCTTGCCACCAAAAAGTAACAACACAATAACTAAAATTAAAACAATCTGCCACATACCAGGTGGTGTCATAGGAACTCCTTTGTGTTAAATTGAGATATTATACCGAATCTTGCCATTAGTCTTGCCACTTTTGGATAATATGTGAAAAACGCTCAATCTGCTGATATTTAAGCGAACGCGCAATGGCAAGCATAGCCTCTTTGGCGGTATGTATATCATCATTAATAATAAGATAGTCAAAATCATCAATATGCTGCATTTCATTATGTGCTTGTATCAAGCGAAACTCAATGGTTTGCAAGTCATCAGTTTGCCTAGCCACAAGCCTTTGTTTTAGAATCTCTTTATTTTTTGTGGTAATAAACACAGATTTTGCAAAATCGCCAAAATATTCCTTAATGCTGTGATGTCCTTGCACATCTACATCAAAAAGCACGATTTTATCTTGTGCTAAGGCGGTTTTAACAGGCTCTAATGAAGTGCCATAAAAGTTTGTATGCACCTCCGCCCATTCCAAAAAGACATTGTTTTTTATATCAGCTAAAAATTTATCTTTATCAACAAAATGATAATGCACCCCATCAATCTCACCATCGCGGATAGGACGCGTGGTGGTGGAGATTGAAAAATACACATCAGGGATAGAATCCATAATTGCCTTTGTAAGTGTGCTTTTACCACAACCGCTTGGTCCAGATATGATAAGCACCGCTCCTTTTTGCTCTAGAGCTTCTCTGCTCATTTGCTCTTATCCTTAAAGCTAATGTTTATGGTTACTTCAAGCCCATCAAGCATTGATTTGAGATTGTTGGAACTCAAGCTTGAAATGCTACTTTGCACGGAGTTTGCTATCATATTTTTGACAATCTCTTGGGACTGTGTATCCTGCTGGGTGCTTTGCTCGTGGCTATTTTGTGCCAAAGCAGATTCTGTCATATCTTGTGAATCTAGGGACATATTTTCAAGGCTTTCATCAAGGGATAACAACTCTTCAGGGAGTTTCTCGCCGAGTGCTTCTGCGATTTGTGGCTCTTTAAGCGAAGTAAAATCAGCACTCTCTTCATCAATAGCTTGAAGGGCTTTGCTGACTTCATTTACTTGCTCCTTGTCAAGCACAGGCTCATCTAAGCTCACTTTTTCCACATTATCAAGCAAGTCATTTTCTAGTAAACCTTCACTTGAAAACTCATCATCAAGCGGTATATGTGAATCTGTAGCCTCTTGTGTGGTGTCCTGTTGTGTTTCATCATTTGTATCAAGGGAATCTAGCTCATCTAGCCCATCAAGGCTAAGTGCTTCATCGCCTAAATCGCTTAAAGATTCTGTATTTTCTGCTTCCAAGTTTTCTTCATTCTCTTCATTCAAAGATTCTCCACCTAAGTTTTCATCAGCAGAATCTGTAGATTCTATATTGTGTTCCATTTCGTTTTGAGATTCTATGTCGTCTAACTCTGTTTGTCCTAGCTCATTTTCAAGCCCTGCCAAATCTCCCAAACTATCCAAATCATCTAAGTTATCTAACTCGCCCAAATCATCAGCGTTTTGTGTTTGTTTTGTTTCCCCTAGATTGTCATTTTCCCCTGCGTCATCATTGAGAGTTTCCAAATCATCTAAACCACCCAGCTCATCTTGTGTAGATTCGGCACTTTGTGTTTCTGCAATTTCTTGTGCAGAATCTAAATGTGCCATCTCATCGTCCAAATCCCCCAAATCATCTAAGCCTTGAGATTCTGTCTCTATACTTTCTTGTTCTGAATCTTTAGAATCTTCTTTTGTCTCATCTGCCAAATCTAGCTCATCATCTAAGCTTAAAGATTCTGTTTCATCTTGTGTGTCGGTAGAATTCTCTTCAGTTGTAGAATCTGCAGTGCTTTCAGTCAAGCTTTCATCTTGTGTCAAGTCATCTAAATCGCTTAGATCCCCCAAATCTCCCAAACTATCCAAATTATCCAAATCCGCCATATCCCCCGCTTCACTTACTGCCTCTGCTTTTTCTTCCGTCTCTACTGAATCTGTCATAGATTCAGTATTTTCATCATCACTAAAACCATCAAGCTCATCAAGTCCGCTCAAATCAAGATTAATATCTAGCCCCTCATCTAAAGTCGCTTCAGGGTTTAGCTCATCGGTCGCTTGTTCTATATCAAGTGTTGGCTCTTCAAGTGCTACTTCTTTTGCCATTTCTTCACTTTCAGTATTTTCTGCTTGAGAATCCCCGCTATCATCACTTTCTGCTTGGATAGATTCTTGCTTTATTACATTGCTAGAATCTACATTAGAATCCCCACTGCTAGAACTTTCAAGGTTATCATCAAGCAAGTTATCAATCTCTTCTAGCCCTTCATTTAGGTTATCAAGCTCAATAGGAGCATTTCCTGCGTTGTCTAAACTTTCCCCATTTAATGCCGCATCAAGCTCTGCTCCAAGTGCTGAATCTACCGAATCCAAAGGCGTTTTTTCAGGGTTTTGTGCGGGGGCTTGTTTGCTAAGCTGTGCGGTGAAAATATCCAAAATGCTTGTTGGCAAAAAGGGCTTTTGCACATAGTCATCAAACCCTTCAATCCTTTTGCCTTGCTTGTTGTAAATAAGGCATTTGCGTTTGTCTTTGAGTGCTTCTGTATAGGCTTGTGAATCTAGCCCAAAGCAATCATCATCAACAAGGATATAATCATACTGCTCTAGGTTAGTAAGTTGGCTAGATTCTGTGATTGTGGTGAGATCTGCCCCAGCTTTTTTGGCTGTGATTTCAACGAGTTTTTGAACGATTTGATTGGTATTGATGAGTAGAAATTTCATATACATTCCCCGCTTTTATTGCTTTTTGTGTAATAATAACCTATGATTATAACTAAATCCACAGCACAAAGGAATAAAATGCAGGTAAAAATGGCAAAAATATTGAGAAAATGTAAGAATTATGTGTTTGTGGGGATAATTCACACTTTTTTACTTGCTTCATTTGCGTTTTCTGCTCCAAATGATACGCTTTATATACTGCCCTATGAGCAAAAACAAGCTTTGGGTGCGTTGCAGGAGGCGTTAAGAAATGCAAAGCGTGAGATAAAAATCAGCATTTATAGCTTTACAAATAATGATATTGCTAAGATTCTAAGAGATGTGGCAAAAAGGGGCGTGAGCGTGGAGATTATCTTTGATAAAGAAAGTAATATGGAGAATAAAAGTTCAGTCATTGGCTATCTAGCAAAATATAATAATATTTCCGTGTGTCTGCTAAGCGGGGTGAAGGCTAGAAATGGCAAGTATTATGGGATAATGCACCAAAAAATGGCGATTATTGATGATGAGATTTTAGTGCTTGGCTCGGCAAATTGGAGCAGAAACGCTTTTGAAAATAACTTTGAAACCCTGCTTTTTAGTTTTGAGCCTAATCTTGTCCAAAAGGCAAATAACGCATTTGAAAAAATGAAGCAAAATTGCTTGGGATTCTAGGGTGCGGAGTGTGAGACATTGAGTATTTTATATTGTGGCTAGGTTGCTTGTGCGTTTGTGTGGGATTCTAAAAAAGGGGATTTTGCAATACAATCCCCTTTGTTTGAAAGCTTTCAGTGTAAAAAGTAAGTTTATTTTTCCCCGCAATCAAAAACTTGAGCGTGGATTCTATAACTTTGAGCAACTACTTTTTTGCCTAGTGCATTGGGTTTGCATTCAAAAGGTGTGCTTCTACCACCAAAGAAACCAACGGAACTACACATTAATTTTTCGTGTGTAGGTGCAACTAATGCTCTTTTGCCGTGTGCTACATCAGCAGCTGTGTTTCGTAGGTCATTCAATGCCCCTTCTCTTATTTTCTCATAAGAAGGTCCAATTTTACCCTCAGCATCATCTTGTCCTTCCACTTCGCCTAAAAGTCTGCAGTTATAAGGTGTGCTTTTGGCGACAGTTACACTTCTTGCTTGTTTTTCAAGCTCTTTTGGCACATAAGGCACGGTTGGTCCAAAACAACCTGCCATAAACAAAGCTAAGGTTGCTCCTATAACGACTTTATGCGTATGAGATACAATTTTTGTATTCATTTTTTTCTCCCTGTTTTTGTATTTTCTCTTGGCGAGTGCGAGATTCTAGGTAAAAAATACTTAAAATAATATTTATTTAGAAAATATTTACCTAATTTGATTTAAAAAACTTTTTGTGTAGATTCTAACCCAAAAGAATCTAAGGGACATAATGAAATACACACAGCAGGATATGGCGCGTATTATTGATGTTACACCAAAGACTTTGAGAAATTGGCGAAAGCATAAGCCAGAGCTTTATAAGCGTGTGTTGCTAAGTTTTAAATATGATGAGATTGTTGAAGATTTGCATAAGCATATCAGGGAGCTACAAAATTTAGAGCCAAAAGAAAGGTAGGCAAAATAATAGTTTTGGCGTAAGACTAAGTAAAAGGATAAAAAACGCAACATAGAATCTAAAAAGATTCTATGTTGTGGCTTTTAGAATAGCGGAGCGATGGCAAAGCCAAGGGCTACGGCAAACACGATAGCTATAATACCCGGAAGTATGAAGCTATGATTGAAAACAAACTTGCCAATGCGTGTAGAGCCGGTGTCGTCCATTTGCACCGCACCAAGTAGCGTAGGATAAGTAGGAAGCACAAATAACGCTGATACAGCCGCAAAACTTGCTACCAAAATATACGCAGAATCCGCATTTGTAGCGGTGATACCGAGTGCAGCAATCACAACCGGCATAATCGCCTTAGCCGTAGCCGCTTGTGAGTAAAGCAACATACTCGCAAAGAAAAGGGCTACTGCCAAAAGTGCGGGATAATCGCCCACAAGTTTGCCAGCTAAATCGCCGATTTCTGCTTTGTAGCCATCAACAAAAGTATTGCCAAGCCAAGCCACACCTAAAACGCACACACAAGCTGTCATTCCCGCCTTAAATGTGCTTGCATCAAGCAGTTTGCCCGTTTCTACCTTGCAGAAAATCACAATCAAAGTCGCAATCATCAGCATAAAGCTCATAATCGCCCCATCGCGTGGCAATCGCACAGGGTCAATATAGCTTTTCACCATTGCTGATAAGTTTGCTAGCATTCCATCTTTTTGTGCGAAGTCGGGTAGGATAGAATCTAGCTCATTACTTAATGAATCTAGCTTAGATTCTATTAATGCAATGGCTTTTTCATTCTGCTCATTTTTAGCAATAGAATCTATCTCGCTTTTTGCAGTGGCAAAGGCATTTTGAAGATTCTGCACTTCATTTGGATTTGCCTTAATGGCGGGGATAGAATCTACATAAGCTTTCTTCAAAGATTCTAGCGGTGCGATAAGATTTTGCTTTTCTAGCTTTGCTTGTTCGCTATCTTTGAATGCTAAAAGTGAAGTTGCTTCTTTCTTTATAGAATCTAGCTCATTATCCACATAAACCGGGATATTTTTGCTAACAGAATCTAGCATAGGCTTACGCACGACATCAGATATTGAAGTCGCATAAATCACCACGCAAAGCACACCCGCAAGGAAGATCCCAACACTTAGCTTTGCTCCCTTTTTTAGCTCAATGTGTGCTGCACCATTTGTTGATTTCACAAGCCCAGCCTTTAGTCGCTCTTGATACACAGGGTCTTTACTCAAATCAAGCGGGAAAAACTTACTCACCACAAAGGCAGTCAGCATACACGCACTAAAAGTTGTGATAAGCCACACTAAAAGCAAGGTAGGATAGCTCCAGCCAAGCGGCTCTAGCACACCGGTCATATACACTACCGCCGCACTTACAGGACTTGCGGTAATGGCGATTTGACTAGAGACAACAGCGATTGAAAGGGGGGCGGAGGGCTTAATATTTTGCTCTTTTGCCACTTCCACAATCACAGGTATCATAGAAAACGCAGTATGTCCAGTCCCTGCTAAAAATGTCAAAAAGTAGGTAACGGTGGGGGCAAGGTAGTTAATATATTTTGGATTCTTTCTTAGAATCTTTTCAGCCACCTGCACCATATAGTCTAGCCCACCAGCAAGCTGCATTGCCGCAATCGCCGCAATAACTGACATAATGATAAGGATAACATCCCAAGGAATAGCCCCGGGCTTCATACCCAAAAAGAGACAAAGCACAACGACACCAAATCCACCGGCATAGCCTATCGCCATACCGCCAAGCCGAATACCGATAAAAATAGCTCCAAGCAGCACGGCAACTTGAAGTATAAGCACTAACATTTCCATTGTAATCCTTTGTTTTGTATTTCAATTTTAGAATCTAGATTCTGCTCATTGTCTTAGGTGCAATGTAGTTCTTGTCATTGCGAAACTTCCGCTAGGAAGTTGTGATAATCCATAGCTTCTTAAGTTAATCTGCACCAAAGTCTTTTTTAAGGGGGAGGGGCTTGAATTTGCGGTAAAACGGGTTTGACTTCGTCTGCACGCGAAGTCGCTCCCTCCCCCTTAAAAATCCCCCACCCCTACGACGCTTTAAGAGGTGGCACTGCGTGCGATTAATTTTAACACGCTTAAGGGCGTGCCTTAAGCGTAAATTACTTACAAGGGATTTGGAACTTGCACAGAGATACTAAATAAGGAATACTGCGGAAGTATCTTTGAGTGATTTTAGCGGTTTTGGAGCGAAAGGCGAAGGAAGTTACCTAAAGGTAATGACCGAGCCTTGAGCGAACAATCCGCTAAAAGCGACAAAGAGACAACGCAGAATCCAGATTCTATAAACACTAAACCTAACCTAAGCTACTTACGCAAATGGCGAATTTTTTTGAAACTTCGCTTTATCTTCCGCACTCATATGAGGATTAAGCATATTTTTAGGTTGGAATATCTCATTGAGTTGCTCTTCGCTAAGGAGTTTTCTCTCTAGTGCAATGTCTTTGACAGGTTTGCCTGTTTGTAAAGATTCTTTAGCGATTGATGCAGAATTTTCATAGCCGATATAAGGATTAAGCGCCGTAACGATGCCAATGCTATTATACACAAAATCACTACATACTTTTTCATTTGCAGTGATACCATCAATACATTTGCTTGCAAGAGTAAGCATAGCATTTCTCATCATAGAGATAGAGTTAAAGAGCCCATAGGCAATCACAGGTTCAAATACATTAAGCTGAAGCTGCCCACCTTCGCTTGCAAAGCTCACTGTTACATCATTGCCTATAACTGCGTAGCATACTTGATTCACAACTTCAGGGATTACAGGATTGACTTTGCCGGGCATAATAGAGCTTCCGGGCTGCATTTTGGGGAGATTGATTTCATTTAATCCTGCTCTTGGTCCAGAGCTAAGTAATCGCAAGTCATTGCAGACTTTAGAGAGTTTCACTGCTACTCTTTTGAGCACTCCGCTCACTTGCACATACGCACCTGTATCTTGTGTAGCCTCAATAAGGTCATCTGCAGTTTTAAATGGGTGTCCTGTAACTTCGCAAAGCTTTTTTTGGACAATTTTAGGATAATCAGGGTGTGAGTTTATGCCTGTTCCTATCGCTGTTCCGCCCATATTGATTTCAGTTACAAGGCTTCTTGCCTCAAGCACTCTAGCAATATCTTCGCCCATCATCACCGCAAATGTATGAAACTCTTGCCCTAAAGTCATAGGCACGGCATCTTGAAGTTGTGTGCGTCCCATTTTTAGCACATCTTTAAACTCTTTTGATTTATTTTCAAAGGATTTTTTAAGCACTTCCATATCTTTAGCAAGGGCGGATAACTCATCATAAAGGGCTACGTGGATAGCTGTTGGGTAAGAGTCGTTTGTAGATTGAGAGAGATTCACGTGGTCGTTTGGGTGGCAGTGCTGATAATCGCCCTTTTTATGCCCCATAATCTCTAAAGCAAGGTTTGCTACCACTTCATTTGTATTCATATTTGTGCTAGTTCCAGCCCCGCCTTGAATCATATCTACGACAAATTGATCGCGTAATTCCCCAGCGATAAGCCTATCACAAGCCTTACAAATCGCTTCTTTTTTCTTATCATCAAGTAGTTTTAGCTCATTATTTGCTAGAGCCGCTGCCTTTTTTACCTGTGCGAAAGCCTTAATAAAGCTTGGGTAGCTACTAAGCTTATCACCTGTGATGTTGAAGTTTTGCAAAGCTCTAAAAGTTTGCACTCCATAATACACATCATCAGCAATTTCTAGTTCGCCTATAAAATCGTGTTCTACGCGTTTTCCCATAATAAACTCCTTTGGGTGAGATGGTGTTATTACATTATGATAACTTCGGCTATGATTCTATGCCTTAGAGACTGAAAAGAATCTAAAAGCTATAATTTTTTACATTGTTTTAAGATAAGTGAGATATTTTTTACAAATCCTTTAAAAACATTAGAATCTTATAGCCAAAACTTAGAATAATGAAACCCCTAAATTTTTGGCTCACACATTGCGGATTTACCTAGATTCTATTTTTTCAATGCTCTTAATTTAAAAATCAAGTGTTACATTAAGCCAATATCGTCTGCCATCAAGGATAAAGCGGTAGTTGTTGGCGTATGTAGCAGCATTGCCATTTATAGCGACATTATCAAAGTCAATAAAAGTATGATTTAAGAGATTGTAGATTCCAGCATTTAGGCGAACAAAGTCATTAATCCTATATTGTGCGCCAAGGGTAAGCACGACATAGTCTTTGTAGTATTCTTTGTAAGCAACTTTGTTTGTGTTGCTGTAAAAACTATTATTTGGCGTTTTTGCTTTGTATTCTGTGCGTAAATAAGCACTGAAGTCTTTATACACATAGCTAAGCTTTGCATTGAGTGAATGCTCGGGGATAAAGGAGAGTTTCTGCCCTTTTGTCTTGCCTGAAGTTACTTCTGTGTCTGTCCAAACATAGCTTATATCAAAGCCTACACCATAAATGGGCTTAATCCCAAAGGTGCTTTCAACCCCTTGTGTGTAGGCAGTATCGGCGTTATAGAGTTGATTGCAACCTCTGTCATATACACCACTACAATGAGTGTCAAATACCGCCCCTGAAGTTATACTTTGCGAAGTGATTTTGTTTGAAAAATTATTCCTAAAGCCTGTAACACTAAAATCCACATAGTCATTATCAAATACTAAGCCTAGCTCGTAGTTGATTGAAGTCTCTGGCTTTAAGTCCGGATTCCCTAAAAAGCCCAAAGCCCCTTGACTCCCATAGCCATACACACCGCTTACAAGCTGGTTGGTATAAGGGGTTTTATACCCTGTGGATACACCACCTTTGAGCGTTAGGCTATCTGTTATATCAAGCACACCATAGATTCTAGGCGAGATGTGATTGCCAAACTTTGTATTATAAGTATCTCGCAATCCAAGTGTAATTGTAAAAGGCTCAAAAATATTCCACTCATCTTCTACAAACGCACTTATAGTGTGGAAGCCAAATCTATTTGGATTTGCCGCTCTATCGTGCATTTGCTCACTGCGATACTCTGCCCCAACATTGAGATTGTTATAATCTCCTAATGGGAGCAACAAGCGTGAATCTAGATAAATATCCTGTCCTATAATATCGCGACTTTTGCCCACATCAGGATCGGCGGTGTATTTGCCCACAACCTTGCGTCCAAGATTCCGCGTATCCATATATTGTAGTGAAGTTTTCCATTTCCCAAAGCTATAATCCCCATCGTGTCCAAGTAACCCCACAAGCTTAGAAACATTCATATAATCAGTATATCCACCTGTCAGCCCATCACTTTTTTCATTTGGTGCGGTATGGCGTCCAATTTGTGCCTTGCGATTGTCAAAAGTGATTTTTGTATAATCCACATCAAAGATAAAGGTATTCTTAGAATCTGGCGTATAGTTTAGCCTTGTGCCGATATTATAAGCATTGCTTTGAGCGCCAAAGAAGCTTGTAGTTGTATTGCCATCATTTGTTTTAAAGGTATTTCCCGCTTCAGTGCGATAGAGATCTCGTAATCTAAAATTCATACCTACACTTTTGCTTAATGCCCCTGCGGCGTAAAACGAGGCTTGATAGGTGGATCGATAAGCTTTAGATTCAGGAATATTTGCCTCAAGGCTTAATGTCGCTCCCCATTTTTCTGGGATTTTTTTCGTTACGATATTCACCATACCACCCATTGCATCACTGCCATAGAGTGTGCTCATAGGTCCGCGTATAACCTCTATCTTTTCAATCGCACTTAAAGGGGGCATAAAGGCATTATACATAGATTCCATACCATTATTATTTGTGGCGATTTGTCCTCCGGGCTTGGTGCGTCTGCCATCTACAAGTAAAAGCGTATAGTCTGCTGGCATACCGCGTATAAGGAATGAGAATCCTCCAAGCTTCCCCGCACTTGCATCAATCTCAACGCCCGGGACATTTCTTACTGCTTCGGCTAAATCACGATAGGGCATAGTTTGCAACTCTTCTTGGCTAATCACGGTAGTGGAAGCCGGAGCGTCTTTGACAAGCTTTTCGCTCCCTGATGCGGCGGTAACAACAGATTTGTTAAGCCTGACATTGCGAGAGGCTGAATCTACTTGAGATTCTGCTTGTGTGGAGTTTTGGCTTAGTGTATCAGCTAGGGCAAATGAGCCAAAAAGACAAACTGCCCCTCCTGTTGTTAAGATTTTGCCACTCGTTAAAATTCTGCTTATCGTTTTCATTTTACTCCTTTGTGTGAATTATGTGTGAAAGTGCGAGAATAATATAAATCAGCTTAAAATATAATTTAATTATAGGAATAATTATCAAATTTTTAAAGATAAACCAAAATGAGAATGGAGATAGGTTTGTTTCAGGTATTTTAGAATCTTAATAAACAACTCGGCAAATAAAAAGATAAAAATAATAAGAGTTTTCATAAACTCTTACATTATGTCAAATGTGGAAAAGAGCTAGGATTTTTAGATCCTAGATAAAATTGGGGCTTGAGCTAGATCCAAGCTTGAGAGACATAGGGTTTTATTGTTAAAGATTTATTTGACACGGATTATCAAATCCCTTAGTTCGCTTGAGTGATAACTCCTCCGCCCAAAACGCAGTCATCTTGATAAAGCACTAAAGCTTGTCCTTGAGCTACACCATAGGCAGATTCTAGTAATTTTGCGTGGATATATTCGCCTTGTATGTTGATTTCTGCTTTTAAAGGCACACTGCGATACCGCACCTTAATATCATACACTCCGCCATCAAAGGCTTGTGGGAGACTTTTATTGAGGGCTTGTATAGAATCTATGGCAAGCTCTTCTTTTGTGCCAACAATGATTTCATTCTTTTGTGGGTTAATCGCTTTGACATAATGCGGCTCGTGTGAGCCAAAGACACTAAAGCCCTTGCGTTTGCCGATAGTGTAGTGCATATAGCCCTTATGTGTGCCAACGGCTTTACCATTGCTATCTCTTACAACGCCCTCCATATCCACCTTTTCGTGGAGTTTTAAAATATCAATATAGCTATCTTCTACAAAGCAAATCTCTTGAGATTCTTTATAAGTCTCTAATGTCCCAAGGAAAGGCAGGAGTTTAAGGGCGGTCTTTTTTACTTCTTCTTTGGTAAATCCCCCAAGTGGAAAGATAATTCTATCTATCGCACTTTGTGGGAGAGCGTAGAGAAAATAGCTTTGATCCTTTGTGTCATCAACTGCTTTTGCTATGCGTTTAATGCCATTTATCTCTTTAATCTGTGCGTAATGCCCCGTAGCGATAAACTCGCAGCCTAGCTCATCAGCCTTTTGTAGCCCTAAGCCAAATTTCATTAGCGGATTACACACTGCACAAGGATTTGGCGTCTGCCCTGCTTTGTAAGACTTCACAAATGCGTCATAAACATTCTTTTTAAATTCCTCACGCAAATCTACTACTTCGAAGCGGATTCCAAGCTGACTGGCGACTTGTTCGCAATTTTTGATATAAATCTCGTGCTTTTTTTCTTTATCGTGGAGCTTGAGATACAAGCCTATAACTTCATATCCTTGAGATAAAAGCAAATGAACACAATAGGAGCTATCTACGCCCCCACTCATAAGTAATGCTACTTTTTTCATTGAAAATCCTTTGTGTTTCTTATAGTTTTGGATTAAAAAAATGGCGAGTGTAGCATTTGCAAGTAAAAGTTATGTAAATCGCATAAAAACGATTTTATGCTATAATCTAGCCTTTTTATATGCGATTTTAGGTGAAAAATAGGGGTGCAAAGGTGGTTTTAGAGCACGAGCTACCACAAGGGAGCAAGTTATATTTTGATACTGCAGCAAAGTTAAAACGAGATATAGAATCTTGTGCCATTAGGGCGTTTTATGAGAATGATTACAAAGAGATTGTAACGCCTACTTTTAGCTTTTTAGAACATCAGGGCGATATTTTTAATCGTGAGCTTGTGCGATTAAGCAGTGAAAGCAATCATCAAATTGGGCTAAGGTATGACACAACACTTGATGCTGTGCGTATTGTTACAAAGCGGATAATGCGTAGCAGTGAGCATAAGAAGTGGTTTTATATCCAGCCGGTATTTAGCTATCCTACGACTGAAATTCACCAGATTGGGGCAGAGCATTTAGGCGGAGAAAGTCTGTCGCCGGTAATGTGCCTAGGTATTGGAATCTTAGCCGAGCTTGGACTAAAGCCATTTTTACAAATCTCAAATATGAAGATTCCGCTTTTATGTGCTAAACATAGTGGCGTGAATCTTGAAGTCTTTGCTTCAAATAATGTGGAGCAACTTTTGCAAATGCCTTCATACATCGCTAATCTCACACGCGTAAAAACAAAGCAAGATTTGATTGCAGCCATAGCAGATTCACCTGTGTTTTTAAAAGGGGAGCTTGAAAGACTGCTAGAGTGTGCGAGTTATTGCGAGTATGAAAATAGCATTTTCTCTCCCCTTGCGTATGCGCCTAGCTCGTATTATGGCGATTTATTTTTTAGAATGTTTTTAGGGAATGCGACTTTACTTCAAGGGGGCAAATATAGCGTGTTTGAAGATGGGGTAGAGAGTGTAAGCTCGTGTGGGTTTGCTATATACACTGATGAAGTGGTTGAAAGCCTTTTGGCGTAAATTTTGAGATTCTATATTTTTAAGGAGATTAAATATGGCTGATTTGATTGTGGGGATTCAGTGGGGCGATGAGGGCAAGGGAAAGATTGTTGATTTACTTGCGAGTGGGTATGACTATGTGGTGCGTTACCAAGGGGGACATAACGCAGGGCATACAATCGTGGTGGATTCTAAAAAAATTGCTTTGCATTTGCTTCCCTCTGGAATCTTGTATCCGCAGTGCAAAAATGTCATCGGCAATGGCGTTGTGATTAACCTTGAGGCATTGTTAAAAGAGATGAGTGCGTTTGAAAATTTGCAGGGGCGATTGTTTGTGAGTGATAAGGCACATATCATTCTGCCATACCACGAGATTTTAGACAAGGCAAAAGAAAAGAGTAAAAATACAAGTGCCATTGGCACGACAGGCAAGGGTATAGGACCTTGCTATGGCGATAAGGTTTCACGCAATGGTGTGCGACTAATGGATTTAAAGCACCCTCAAATCTTAAAAACAAAAATAGAATCTATCTATCAACAAGCCAAATACGCAGCAAGTCTCTATGGTGTGGAGCTACCAAGTGTGGAAAATGTGGTTTCGCATTTAGAATCTTTAAGGGAGCAGATTCTGCCTTTTATCACAGATACGACACAGCTTTTATGGGAGGCTCAAAAAAGGGGCGAGAAGATTCTATGCGAGGGGGCGCAGGGCAGTATGCTAGATATTGATCACGGCACATATCCGTATGTAACAAGCTCTAGCACCATTGCTGCAGGGGCTTGTAGTGGTAGCGGACTTGCCCCACGAGATATACAAAAGGTCATTGGCATTGCTAAGGCATACTGCACGAGAGTAGGCAATGGCGTGTTCCCAACCGAAGAGCTAGGCGAGACAGGAGAGAGACTAAGAGAATCTGGAGGTGAGTTTGGCACGACAACAGGCAGGGCTAGGCGATGTGGGTGGTTTGATGCTGTGGCGGTGCGGTATGCGTGTGCGTTGAATGGTTGTGAGAGTTTGAGTATTATGAAGCTTGATGTACTTGATGGATTTAGGCGTATCAAAGTCTGTGTGGGCTATGAATATGAGAGCAGGGAGATAGATTATATCCCAACAGATTATGAATGTGTGAAGCCTATTTACAGAGAGTTTGAAGGCTGGGACAAAACTTGTGGAATCCGCGATTTTAACGCCCTACCAAAAAATGCACAAATCTATATCAAAGAGCTTGAAAAGCTCATAGGTGTGAAAATCTCTATGATTTCTACAAGTGCTGAACGAGAAGATACGATTAGGCTTTAAGAAGAATGAAAACAAAGTTCGGTGCGATTGTGAATCTTCGCAAAAATGATATGCAAAGGATTGAGCGTGGCATTATGCAAAATGAAAATAAAATCGCCAGCAAGCAAAGTCAAATAGCGGCGTTGCAAGAAGAATTTTTAGGGCTTAAAATGCCAAGTGGCGGGGCATTTTATGCTTTTAGGGCATTTGAAGAAACAAAAAATATGCTTTTAGCCCATATCGCCTTGCATTGTGCGGAGTTAGAATCTTTACAAGCAAATAAAGCCCTTTTGCAAGAGCAGTATAAAAAATCGCATATTGAATATGAAAAGGTAAAGTTTTTGGAAAAAAAAGAGCAAGATTCTGTGCTACAAAAGCTAAAAACGCAAGAGAAGATTCAAAGTGATGAAATCGCACTTATGCTTTATAATAACGCTGGAGATAAGACAATAGGAGGCAGAGTGATATGAGGGCTTCTTTTTTCTATGGTGTATTGTGCTTATGTGTGTGGGTGCAGAGCTTTGCTGAAAACTCGCAGTTGCTTGATTGCAGTATTATTTTTGAAACGCGTAAAAACGAGATAAAAGCCCAACTTGATGAGATAGATGAGCGGCAACAAGCCCTGCAAGTATTGCAAAATGCTACGCAAGTGCTACTTGATGAGAAAGAGCGACAGCTCCAAGATAAGCAAAAAGAGATTGATGAAAAAATCGTTATTTTTGCTGAAGAGCAAGAGAAGGCAAAGGTGGAATTAGCGAGTTTGAAAGAGAAAAATAGCCAAGAGCTAGAGCAAAGAGAGCAGGAATTGCAAGATTTAATTACGCGAAATGAGGAGATTCTGGCCCAAATTAAACAGGCTAAAGATGATAAAATAGTCAAAGCTTATAAAGGCTTGAAAGAAGCTAAGGCAGCAGCTATTCTGGCTGATATGCCAGAATCTGAAGCCGTGGAGATTCTCTCACAAATGGAAGTGAAAGATATGACAAAGATTCTAGGCAAAATGGATACTCAAAAAGCAGCTAAAATCACATCGCAAATCCGCCAAGTAGAACCAAACCGCTTGAAACAAAAAAGTGATTCTAAGTCAAGCCAAGATTCTAACACGCAAGATTCTACGCAGACAGGAGATTTGCAAGAGAATGAAGCAAGCCAAGAATTAGACCAAGAGCCCACACAAGATACGCAAGATTCTATTACAAATGAAAATCCTACTAATGAATCTTCCACTAAAGATTCTTCCATAAATGAAAACCCTGCTGATAAAGAACAAAATACAGAATCTCAAGCCCAAGATAAACGATAGGCTTTTTTATAAATAACGATTATTCCACGATACAAAAGGCTACATAGCCACTAAAACACACTTCTTAAAATAACGCTTTTTCAGTTGATTTTAATAAACTTTGACTAAAATCAAAACATTCCTTAAGTGAATAATACCAAAAGTCAAGGAGGGTAAATGAGAGTATTTGCAAGAGTGATGATACTTGTAAGTATGGTATTTGCATATTCGTATGCGGGTGATGTGAAGTATGCTTCTAAGGTAAAATCCCTTTACAAAGATGGGAGTGATAAGGTTGTGGGGCGGTTGCTACCAACAGCTCAAGTGGAAGTGCTAGAGCAAAAGGGTGATAAGGTGCTTTTAAGGATTGAAGGCTACGCACAGGCTGATAAACAAGTGGCTTTATATTATGTCTCAAATCGCAGAATCTTAAATGCTGGATTTTCTAAAAATGCAGATGTGGAATTTAAGATTACCGAGTCTTTTAAAGAGAGTGAAAGTAAGCAAGAGTGGGTGAAGGCGAGTGTTGAGCTATGGAGTGAAAATGCGGATTTGGTGGAGAGTGTAGAGCCACTCTATAAGGAAGCACAAGAGCTTTTTGGAAACTGCTCTGTATGCCACGCATTACACCCGCCAAAGGAGTTTAATGCTAATCAGTGGCCAAGCGTTGTAAAGTCAATGAAAAGCCGCGTGGGGTATGATAGTAACCAAGAATATCTTGTGTCTCAATATTTGCAAAAAAATGCCAAAGATATGCCAAAAGATAAGTAAGGAGGGGTGTGATGAGTAATATTAGCAGACGACAAATACTTCAAGCAATGGGGAAAGGACTAGCAGTCTTTGCCCTTGTGCCTTTTGTGGGCTGTGATGATTCAAGCAAAAAGGCGAGTGTAGAATCTGGACTAAAAGCATTTAGTGAAAATCTCGTGATAGATGGAGAGGTGATTACGGGTGCGCATTGGGGTGTTTTGAAAGCTACCATAAAAGATGGCAAAGTCATCTCTAGTGTCAATGCTTTGCAAAATAGTGTGTCAAACCCTTTGCATAGCACGATTGCGGATTTAATCTACACACCTACGCGTATCAAATACCCAATGGTGCGGAAATCCTACCTTGAAAATCCCGCCTCTCCAAAGCCGGAATTGCGTGGGGCTGATGAGTGGGTGAGAGTAAGCTATGATGAGGCTATTGCACTCATTGCCAAAGAGCTTAAGACAACCTATAAGCAAAAGGGTAAAGAGGGTGTGTTTGCCGGCTCGTATGGCTGGAAAAGCAGCGGGAATCTGCACAATTCTAGAATCTTATTGCAAAGATTTATGGGTATGGCAGGTGGCTATGTGGGTGTAACGGGAGATTATTCTACTGGGGCATCACAGGTGATTATGCCCTATGTCGTGGGAAGTATAGAAGTGTATGAGCAGCAAACTTCCTTTTCTATGGTGCTAGATAACTCTCAAGTGGTTGTTATCTGGGGTGCTGACCCTATGGCGACTTTGCGAAATGCTTGGGCTTTGAACGAAGGCACGGGACTTGACTTTTTTGAAAAGCTTAAAAAATCAGGCAAAACGCTCATTAGCATAGATCCTGTAAGGAATATAACTTGCGATTATTTGGGGGCGGAGTGGATTGCTCCCTTGCCAAACACCGATGTGGCACTAATGCTTGGCATTATGCATACAATGCTAAAGACAAATCAGTATGATAAAGAGTTTATTGAAAACTACACGCAGGGCTTTGATAAGTTTAGTCAATATCTTTTAGGCAAAAGTGATGGCGTAGTCAAAGATTCTGCGTGGGCGTCTAAGATTTGCGGTATTTCAGCACAAAAAATAGAATCCTTAGCCAAACTCTTTTTCAAAAATCGCACAATGCTAATGTCTGGCTGGGGAATGCAACGCGCTCACCACGGCGAACAAACACACTGGGCTTTAGTAACGCTTGCGTGTATGATAGGGCAGATTGGGCTACCCGGTGGCGGATTTGGCTTGTCTTATCATTACAGCAATGGTGGCTCACCTACGGCTACAGCTCCGGTTGTAGGTGGAATAAATCTTGGTAATGTCAGTCAAGGTGGTGCAGAGTGGCTTATGCAAGGCAGTGAAAACAACTTCCCATTAGCAAGAATAGCCGATGCCCTACTGAATCCGGGCAAAAGCATACAACATAATGGTAAGACAATCACTTTTACAGATATTGATTTTATCTACTGGGCTGGTGGGAATCCGCTCGTGCATCATCAAGATACAAACACTTTCCTTAAAGCGTGGCAAAAGCCTAGGACGATTGTAGTCAATGAAATCTATTGGACGCCCACAGCACGACACGCTGATATTGTTATGCCAATCACCACAAGCTATGAACGCAATGATATTTCAATGAGTGGGGACTACTCAAATCTCCATATTGTGCCGATGAAACAGCTTGTAGAGAAGCAGTTTGAAGCCGTAGATGACTATAAGGTCTTTTGTGATTTGGCAAAGGCATTTGGCGTGTATGATAAGTTTAGCGAGAATAAAAGCGAAATGCAGTGGCTTGAGGAATTTTATAATCAAGCCCTCACTCAATCAAAAGGCTTATTGCTAGAGCTACCTGATTTTGCGAAGTTTTGGGAGGCAAATGAGCCACTTCAGTTTGAGATTCCAGCTGAATCTGAAGCATTTGTGCGATATGCGGACTTTAGAGAAGATCCAATTTTAAATCCGCTTGGGACAGATTCAGGCTTGATTGAGATTTATTCTCAAACGATTGAGAAATATGGATATAAAGACTGCCCGGCACACCCCACTTGGCTTGAGCCAATAGAATGGCTAGGTATGAAAGATAAACCGGCAGAATTTGCACTTATTACCTCTCACCCAGCATTAAGATTGCACTCTCAACTTGCTAATACTTCATTGCGTAAAGAGTATGCTATTGGCGATAAAGAGCCTATTTGGATTAATCCAAAAGACGCACAGGCTAAGGGCATTAAAACAGGTGATATTGTGAGTGTGAGTAATCAAAGGGGCGAAGTCTTAGCGGGAGCGTTTGTAACTGACGCAATTAAGCCCGGTGTCGTGCGTTTGTGTGAAGGGGCGTGGTATGACCCACAAGAGCCGGGCAAAATCGGCAGTATATGTAAAAATGGCTCACCAAATGTTTTGACTTTAGATATGCCAACTTCCGCCCTTGCTAATGGTAATATCGTACATACAGGGCTTGTGAATATTAAAAAATATGAGGGTAGCCTTGAGCCAATAAGCATCTTCACCCCACCAAAAGGTGCTTAAATTCTCATTCTAAAACCAGAATCTTAGCAATATAGCTAAGATTCCACCAAGATTCTATATGGAGTTTTGTGGAATTACCATAGATTAAGCAATCAATGAGTGATTTTAGCTTATAATGCAACCATTTGTTTATCTGCAATTTACCAAAGGAGAGAAAATGGAGCTAAAACTTGCTAAAAACACACTCAATACCAAAAATAAGACAAATGCGGTGAAAATAAGCTGTGAAGACATACTTAAAAAACTCACGCAGGGGGAAAATATTTTTTACTTTGATAAGGAAAATTCCCATAAAGATATGCAAAAGGCGTGTGCGTTTTTTCAAAAAGCGGGACATAGCACATATCTCAATGAAGTGCGTTATGCCTTAGATGAGGGCAGTTATATTTATGAGCTACATATTTTATAGTTTTTAGAATCTACAAAAGATTTTATGATGAAGCTTTTTATACAAACTTTGGGCTGCGCGATGAATGAGCGAGATTCAGCCCATATGATTGCTGAACTCCAAGAAAAGAAGCAATATACACTTACTGATAATGCTAAAGATGCGGATTTAATCCTTATTAATACCTGCTCTGTGCGTGAAAAGCCTGAAAAAAAGCTATTTTCGGAAATTGGGCAGTTTGCTAAGGAGAAAAAGCCCGGAGCAAAGATTGGAATCTGCGGTTGCACGGCTAGTCATTTAGGAGAAGAGATCATCAAAAAAGCCCCAAGTGTTGATTTTGTGCTTGGAGCTAGAAATGTTTCTAAAATTACTGAAGTGCTTGAGCGTCCCAAAGCCGTGGAGGTGGATATAGACTATGATGATAGCACTTATGTGTTTGCTTCATCGCAAGATATGGGGATTAAAGCTCATCTTAATATCTCAATAGGTTGTGATAAAAAATGCAGCTATTGTATCGTGCCTTTCACGCGTGGCAAGGAGATTTCAATCCCAACAGATTTGCTTGTAAATGAAGCTAAAAAGCTTGTGGCAAACGGGGTAAAAGAGCTGCTTTTATTAGGGCAGAATGTCAATCACTATGGCGTGAGATTTTCTACCCCGCATAAAAAGACAAATTTTACAGAGCTTCTAGCGACTTTAAGCGAGATTGATGGGCTGTATAGAATCCGCTTTACTTCACCGCACCCCCTGCATATGGACGATGGGTTTTTGGAAGAATTTGCTAGGAATCCAAAAATTGCTAAAGGCATACATATCCCTTTGCAGAGTGGTTCAAGCCAGATTCTAAAAATGATGAAGCGTGGCTATGATAAGCAGTGGTATTTAGATAGAATCGCAAAGCTTAAATCCCTGCTCCCAAATGTCGGCATTGGCACGGATATTATTGTAGGTTTCCCCACTGAATCTGAACAAGACTTTGAAGACACAATGGAAGTGTTATCAATTGTTGAGTTTGATACACTTTATAGCTTTGTGTATTCTCCGCGTCCGCATACAAGTGCATACAATTACGATAAAAGTATGCTTGTGCCTCAAGAGATGGCTAAAGAGCGATTGAGCCGATTGCAGAATCTCCATAAGCAGATTCTACAAAAAAAGGCACAAAAAGAGATTGGCTCAATCTATGAAGTGCTGATTGAAAATCACCGCGATGATGAGGGGCAAACTTGGAGTGAGGGGCGGAGCAGTCAAAATAAACTTATAAAGATTCTAGGCAGAAAATGCTCCATTGGCTCAATTATTCAAGTCAAGGTTACCCATAATGATGGCGGTGGGCTGTATGGGGAGTTTGTAAGAGAGCTAAGTTTAGAACAAGCCTTGCAAGCAAATGTATATATAAAGTGTATAAATGGCAGTGATTAGTCGCGAAACAAAGCGTAAGATTCTAGGTAAAATCATTCCACCGCTGATGCTAGTGCTTGTGTGGGTTTTGTATATTTTAAGCCGACATCGCTTTTTTATTAGCCCACAAACAAGTGGCGAAAATATCATCGGTGCATTTTGGCACGGGGAATTTTGTATGCTACCATTTTTGTATAAAAAGCTAAGAAAACAAATGCAGCAGGGGCGTGATAAGGGCTTTTACATTATTGCTTCCCATCATTTTGACGCACAATTAATGGTGAGCTTATGTGAGTATTTTAAGCTCAAACCTTTGCGTGGTTCAACAACGCGAGGTGGGCTAAAAGTGCTTATAGATTCTCTTAAATTGCTTAAAAATGGCTACGATATAGGTATTGCCCCTGATGGACCAAAGGGACCATATCACAGCATAGGTGATGGCGTGATAGCAATGAGCCAAAAGACGCAAAAACGCATTATTCCTATGCGTGTGGTGTATAGTCGGTATTGGGAGTTAAAGACTTGGGATAAGTTTAAGATTCCAAAGCCATTTTCAAGGATTGACTTTTATGCGTTAGATGGTTTTGTCGTGCCAAGAGATATGAATCTAGATGATGCAAAGGCTTTGCTTCTTTCACATTTAGAAAAGGAACTCTAAATGCTTATTGATTTTGGAAACTTCATTAAAGTTTTGCTACAATAACTCAAAATATGAGCCTGAAAATGTGGAGTTTAAAATGTTGCGGAGATTGCTAAGTTGTTAAATTTTCTACTGAAACCATTCTTTTCTACCGTGCTTATTGGCGTGAATCTAGACGCAAAAGTCTGCTCACTCAAAATTGTTGTGATGAAAAATAAACGCATAAAAAGCACCATAAGTAAGGATTATAAAATCGTAGATAAAGAGCTACCTATGGAGGCGGCAAAGCTGATTAAAAGCTATAAGCGTAGGTATCCTTTTACCTATCTTAGTGCAATGAGCAAGACTTATAATCAAGGCTTGGCAAATTGTGCAAAAAAGGGTGATTTAATCAAATTTGGCGTAAATGCAAAAACTTCACGGATTGTTGAAATGCCAAATCAATGGCTTTTTTATATCCAACAACTTGCGGTTGATGAAAATCGCGTGAAATATATCCGTGCGTTAGGACTAGACTATCTTTTTTCTCCTTTTATGCTTGTGTATGAGCATATTAAGACAAGGCTAAGTTCAAAACTCAAACTTTATGTCTTACAAGAGAGAGCGAGTATTACACTTTTTGTTGCGGATAAAAAGGGTGTGTATTTTGGTGGCTTTTTTATGATGGGTGGGGAGCTGGAACAAAGCGAAGATGAAAGTCTCTCTGCGGTTGAGGTGCATTCTTTACAGGAGATAAGCAGTCTAGATTCTATCCTTGGCTCTCTTGATGAGCTTAATGAAATTGGTGAGCTAGAGGACTTAGACGCGGAGCTTATTAGAAAAGAGTTTGCTCCACAAGAAGTGGATACGCAAGAGCAACAAGAGATGGAAATCTCTCGCTTGGAGGGCTTAAGAGACTTGGCTCGTGCTTCAAATGCCGCTGAGATTCTAAAAAACTCCATTAATGAGTTTTATAGCAATCCCATTTATGCAAGCACACAATTTATAGAATCTATCGTGATTTTAGATACCTATGGCATTACAGAACAAGCTGTTGATCACTTGCGTAATGCGTTGATGCTTGATATTGAAGTTAGGGCGTTAAATATCCCAGAAGCCTTAATTGCCTTAGCACAAGCCGAGCTTAGCGGCACTCAAGGGTAGAAAATGGCATATAGTTTTATCCAGCCAAAACCAAAGAGTATTCTTAAACGCTATACGAAAATTTGGATTTTTTATAGTGTATTGGCATTTATATGTATTTTGGCTTTTGCAAAAGTGCTTGAAAGGCAGAGTGTCGCCAAAATCAATGAGCAAGCAAGTATTGAGCAAGATATCCAAAGCGCGAAGTTAAAGGCAATTGTTGTAAAAGATTATATAGAGCGATTAGATTATGAGATTAAGCTTGGGGCGGAGATTCAAGCACAGAATCAGGCACTAAAAGATGGTGTGTCAAACCTTTTAAAGCTTATCCCTGATCAAATCACAGCAAGAAGCATTGAGCTAAATTACAATACTTTAACAATGCGTGGTTTAACGCCATCAAAAGAAGTGTATAAGTTCCTACTTGAAGCCCCGCTAAGAGCTGTTTTCACACAAACAAGGGTAGAGTTTTATCCTCTCACAAGCGGGTGGTTTAACTTTGTATCAGTGAGTAAGACTAATCCTGCCCTAAAACCGCTCAATGTAGAAGATAAGGATATGAGTAATGAATAATGACTTTAACACAGATTATGCAATAAAAAACTTTGTGTGGTTTTTGATTTTTGTGTCTGTGTGCGTGTTTGGTATTACTAAGTTTCTTTTGCCACAAATTGAAGAATATAAAAAACAAGCCCTTGAAGCCAAAAAATCAAAAATTGCTTTTAATCAAATTAACAAAGACTATCAAGCTATAGAATCCCAGCTCAAAACCCTTGTGGTGCAAAATTACAATATCCTATCAGCCATTCATAATAAGGGTGATGAGCTTAAGCTTCAAGAGCTTTTGCAAGGACATTTCAACGCCCTTGAAGTTAAGGCTATCAGCAATACAAAAGAGCTTGATATTTTTGACACACGCTATCAGGTGAAGGGCTATGCGTCTTCTGTTCAAAGTATTGAAGAGTTTATTGTTTGGGCAAATACGATGCCTTATTTTGCAAAAGTTGAGTTGCCATTAAAAATGGAATTTGATGAGAAAAGCAAACAAATCTATTTTGTGATGATGATAAGCCTTAAAAACTCCGCTTACAAAGAACATCAAATCATTCTTGATAATAATCTCCGCTTTGATTCCTTTAAGCCTTAGAATCTAGAATCCATATGAAGCATTTTTCCGTTTTAAAAAATGAAGTGCTAGAAGCACTGAATCTAGAGAGTGGGGCGGTTATCGACTGCACTTTGGGCTATGGGGGACATACACTTAGTTTATTAGAGCAAAACCCAAACATACATATCTATGCTTTTGATAGAGATGAAAATGCTCTGTCTTTGGCAAAGCAGCGTCTAGCCCCTTATGCTTCACGCTTACATATTCGGCATAGTGCCTTTGCTAACGCCCTAGATTTACTTGGCAATGAGCAACTAGCACAGGTGAAAGGGATTTTGGCTGATATTGGGGTAAGCTCTATGCAACTTGATGATAAGCACAGGGGTTTTAGCTTTACTTCAAATAATCTTGATATGCGTATGGATTCTACGCAGAATCTTAATGCAGCTAAGGTTATAAACACCTATTCCGCAATGCGTTTGGAAGAGATTTTTAGAATCTATGGCGAGATACGGCAAAGCAAGAAACTCACAGAGATTATTGTTTCTGCCCGTGAGAAAAAGCCATTTGAGAGTGCTTTGGAATTAAGTGAGTTGATTGAAAGGCATTTTCCACGCATTGGTGGGATTCACCCTGCGACTTTAGCGTTTCAAGCGTTGCGTATTGAGGTTAATGGTGAGTTAGAGCAGCTACAAACTTTACTTCAAAGTATAGAATCTGCCTTTATAAATGGTGTGTTGTATGATTGCAAGGTAGCTATTATCTCTTTTCACTCGCTTGAAGATAGAATCATCAAGCAAACTTTTAAGCAATGGGCAAAAAGCTGTAAATGTGAAGAGAATGCTTTAAAATGTGAGTGTGGGAATAACAACGCTTTAGGGAGCATTCTCACTAAAAAGCCCATTTTGCCAAGTGAAACTGAAATTATTCAAAATAAACGCTCCCGCAGTGCGAAACTAAGAATTTTTCAACTAGGAGCAAAGATATGAATGACTATAATAGAGACAAGCCCATAAATCTTAATGATATTATCCTGCCAGATTCTGTAAAAATGCGTGTGAGCGAAGAAGAAAAGGATATGCTATTTGAATCTTTTGAATCCACAGATTCTGCGGATTTGATGCGGGGCAGTGGGCTAGGCAAAAGGGAGCTAAAAATAGCAGGGCTTATTTTGTGTGCGGTGCTTGTAGTATGTGTGCCAAAGATTTATCTTTCTAATAGCATTTATTATTTGAGTAAGGACATTGCCCTTTTGCAAACCCAGCACGATATGTTGCTTGATGAGAATAAACGATTAAAGCACGATTTGGAGAGCTTGAAGTATAAATTTATCATTTTAGAAGAGTTTTAAGGCTGTAAGAAAATCTAGGCTAAAAAGAGATAATGCAGATTCTGCCAAGTGGCGGACAGGGAGGGATTCGAACCCTCGATAACCTTGCGGCTATGCATCCTTAGCAGGGATGTGGTTTCAGCCAACTCACCCACCTGTCCTTGTCAAAAAAGAACGACATTCTAAGAAAAATTTCATAAAACTACCCTTAACACAGCCTAACTTCATTGCAGATTCTAGAATCCTTATAAAAAATGTAAAATTTTTGATATTTTCATCTCCTTTTTGAGCCACAAAAGACAAATAAAGCAAAGTAATGCTACAATCAGCCCTCAATTTACACAAAGGATTTTGATGAATTATGCTTTTATTTTTCCCGGTCAAGGCTCACAAAGCGTGGGTATGGGTAAGGAACTCTATGATAATTTTGCTATCGCAAAAGAGTTTTTTGAACAAGCCTCTGATGCGTTAAACTTAGATATGAAATCGCTTTTATTTGAAGAAAATGATAAGCTTAATCTCACACAATACACGCAACCTGCCATTTTTCTTGTAAGTGCGGTGGCACATAATATCTTACAAAGTGAGTATCCCATTATGCCAAGCGTGGCGTTGGGGCATTCTTTGGGCGAAGTGAGTGCAGTGGTGCTAAGTGAGGGTATGAGCTTTGCACAAGGCATTCAGCTCACACAAAAAAGAGGTGAGCTTATGGCAAAGGCGTGTGAGGGTAAAAATGTCGGTATGATGGTCGTTGTGGGCGTGGAAGATTCTAAATTGGAATCTTTTTGTGCTGAAGCGCGAAATAAGGGCAAAAGCATTTGGTGTGCGAATTACAATGGCGAAGGGCAGATTGTTTTGGCGGGAAGCAAAGATGATTTGGCTGCAAGTGAAGCGGACATCAAAGCTCTTGGGGCAAAAAGGGCTTTGCTTTTGCCGATGTCTGTGGCAAGTCATTGTCCTTTATTAGAATCTGCGGTTGTGCCATTTATGGAGGTTTTGGATAAGAGCTTGAAAGAAAATTTAAGCACACCTATCCTTTCAAATGCCACACTTGAAACATATAACACAAAAGCCCAAGCAAAAGAGCTTTTAGGGAAGCAACTTACACAGCCTGTGTATTATAAGCAAAGCATTGCAAAGCTTAATGATCACATTGATGTGTTTATTGAGTTTGGTAATGGCAATGTCTTGCGTGGGCTAAATAAGCGTCTAAGCTCACGCCCAACTTGGAATATAAGCAATCTTGCAACATTAAAAGAATGTCTAGATTCAATTAAAGCATAAAGGAGATTGGCAAATGAGGCTTGGAATCATAGGAGCGATGGTGGAGGAAATCACGCCATTGCTTGAAAAATTTGGAGATTACAAAAAAATACAAGTGGGCGGCAATACTTATTATGAAATCACACAAGGAACGCATAAAATTTTTATCGCGTATAGCAAAATCGGCAAGGTGCACGCCGCCCTTACTGCTAGCACAATGATTTTATATTTTCAATGTGAGACAATCATCTTTAGCGGTGTTGCTGGGGGGCTAAATGCGGATTTGAAAGTGGGCGATTTGCTCCTTGCAGAGAAGCTATGTCAGCACGATGTGGATATTACCGCCTTTGGACATCCGCTAGGCTTTATACCCGAAAGTAAAGTCTATATAGAGGCAGATAAGAATCTTAATACTTTGGCAAAACAAGTAGCCAAAGCACAAGGCATTGACTTGCAGCAGGGCATTATTGCATCTGGCGATGCGTTTATTGCTGATAGTGAGAAAAAGCAGTGGATTATCTCAAACTTTAAAGCCGATGCGGTGGAAATGGAGGGGGCTTCTGTGGCGGTGGTGTGTGATTTATTACAAGTGCCATTTTGTATCTTACGATCCATTAGCGATAGTGCCGATGGCAGTGCCGATGTGAGCTTTGATGAGTTTTTAGAGAGTTCGGCTAAACGAAGTGCGGAGGTTGTGCTAAAAATGTGCGAAAATTTGCTGGGGGCATAGATGAAAACTATCACGCTTTTGCGACACGCAGATACGATAAGCAGGGAAGAATATCGCCTAACAAACAAAAAAGATAAAAGCGATTTGTTTCGCCCACTTAGCAAGCTTGGCAAGATTCAAAGTAAGCATATCGCAAAGTTTGCCCTAGAGCATTTAAGCTTTGATCTTGTTGTTTGCTCCCCTGCTAAGCGGACATTGCAGACTTTAAAGCCTTTGAAAAAGTTTTTGCCTAAAAATTGCATTATGATAAGTGAATATATTGCACCTGATTGTGGGCTTGAAGGCTATATGAAACTCACACAAAACAAAGCTTTTATGGAGGCTCAAAATGTGCTTATCATCGGGCATCAGCCGGATTTAAAGAGTTTTGCTACTTATATCGCCCCACCTTTTAATGCCCTTGTGCCAAAGGGTGTGCTTATCCGCCTTGTTTTAGAGCAGGGTGCAAAAAGTCTTGCAAAAGATTTTGAAGGAAGTGGAGTGATTGATTTTGTTATCCCACCTTTTGTGCTTGAAGATTTTAAGACAAAATGAAAACACCGCAAACTCGCCATTCACATAGAATTTTTGCAATGCGAAAAGCCTTCAGTATGATGGAGCTTGTCTTTGTCATCATCATTCTTGGAATCTTAGCCGCCATTGCCCTGCCCCGCCTATCTCTTACAAGATCGGACGCCCAGCTTATTGCCGTTGAAAATGACATCATCAGCACACTTAATGCCCTGCAAAGAGAGGTTTTTAGCCAAAATATCGCCCCAAATAGCATTGATGGGGCTAGGATTCTAGAATTAGCCGGGCTTAGCACATCGCGTTGGATAGCCCAAAATAATGGCATAAAACTTGCCAAAAATGGCAGTGTTGATATGGAAAATGATTGCGTAAGCCTTATGCAGGAAAATGGTAAGCTCATTCTATCCATTCAACCAAAGCCAGATTCTCCACTTTGTGAAAAACTCCTAAAACGCCACCCTACACGCAAAGAAATCCCCCTTAGCACATCAAATGCGATATTCTAAGCGGAGTGCTTTTAGTGCCTTTGAAGTGCTTTGCGTGATTATTATTGTAGGCATACTCGCAAGTGTGGGTATAAAATATATGGGGCATATCCAGCACAAGCAATGTGTGCTAAGGCTTAAAGCTAAACTTGCTTTTACGCAAAATGCTTTGAGTAAATATTACACTCAAGCCTTTATACAAGCAAATTCCTTTCAGCCCGAGATTGCAAGGCAGATTTTACAAACAGCTACATTAGATTCTACGCCAACCTGCCGCTTTAGCTTAGAATCTAACGCATTGAAAGCTACTATAAACTCACAGATTCTATATTTTTCTATCCAGCCAAGTGATTTAAGCCTTAATCCCATTATTTCGTGCAATCTCTCCCAACCACTTTGCAAGGAGTTTAGCGATAGAATCTTAGATAAATAGCCTATAAGATTCCATTCTGCCCCAAGCGATAGAGTGCAAAATCGTAAGCTATTGGGTCTTTAGGATTAAAAAGTGCCAAAGTATCAGTCGCTTCAAGTGCGGCGGATAAATCATAGCTTTTGCGTTTTAGAATGCCTAACTTCCCGCAGATTCTAAAAGTATGCGTATCAAGGGGTAAAATAAGATTTGAAGAATGCAGATGCCAAGCCCACACACCGACATCTAGCCTATCTTTGCGTATGAGCCAACGCAAGAGCATATTCCACCGCTTGAGACACGAGGCATTATGAGGAATGCTGTGATATTGTGCTAAATAAGTGCTATGGGAACTGCCAAGCAAGAATCTTAGCCCTTGGGTGATGGGGATTTTATGCCTGTTAGCTAGAGTGTGAAGCGTATCTATGCAATAATAGATTCCACTTAGAATCTTAGCGTGATTAGGATTATTGCTTTTACTCCATTGACTTTTACTCTTTGTGTGTGGGCAGGATTCATAGCCTTGCATAAAGCATTGTAGTAGCCCACCAGATTCAAGTAAAATCTTAACGAGCATAAAAAGCCCCCGTATATCCCAGCTTGTTTGGAATCTATAATGCGGAAAGTTAGCCTTTTGTATTCTATCAATCCCACGCGTTAAAAGCCCAAAATCAAGGCTTTGGAGTAATTTTACAATCATCTTTGCGTTACCATAAGATAATAACGCACATATCAAGGCTATCTCGGCAAAATGAGAATCTTCTTTGTAGATTCTAGCTACAAGGAGCGGATCGGGGCTAGTTTGCTTTAACTCATCATCTGTGTTTCTTAAGCTGTATTGTGTATCAAGGAGCTTTTGAATCTTTTGTCTTTGCTTGTTTGTCATCGTGTCTGCTTTATATTTAGAATCTCGTGGTTATTTAATTTGCGTTAGAATACTCGCTTGATTCTAGCACAAAAAATTTGTGTTAAAGGCTTACACAAAGGGTTTATAAATGAAAAAATGGATATTCTTGCTTATTTGTATCGCAATGAGTAGCGGAAAAGCGGAATATTTGGAATTGCAATCAGCTTATAAGCAGGTTTTAGAAAGCAATGACGGGTTAAAATCCACGCAACACGCCGTGCAGAAGCAAGAAAAACTCAATCTCGCAAGTAAAATGCTCTATCTCCCACAAATCTCGCTTGGGGCTTATTATGTGCGTTTGCAAGAGCCGATGAATATGCACCTAGTCAATCAATCCCAGCTTGGCAATCTTAGTGGGAATATCGGCGGGAATCCTGCTCTTGCCCCGCTATTACAGCATTTAGGACAGCCTGTAACCCTGCAAGATCAAAATGTCATCTTTGGGGCTGTTAATATCATATATCCCATTTTTACCGGCGGTAAGCGGTATTTTGCTAATAAGCTTTCTCAAATCGCCCTTGAAGATTCTTATCTTGTCCTTAAACTCAAAGAGTTAAGTTTGTTTGAAGATTGCGTGAAATTGTATTATGGCGTGGTGTTAAACAATCAGATTCTAAACACGCTAGAATCTGCTAATAGCGGGCATTTGATACATTATCAAAACGCACAAAAGCTACAAAATAAAGGGCAAATCGCACGATTAGAAACGCTCCAAGCTCAAGTGAATTATGACAAATCAAGTATTGATGTGAAAAAAGCAAGTGATAATCTCATTATCGCAAATATGGCACTCAATGCTATACTTAATCGTGAATCTAAAGAGAGATTGGAGCTTGTAAAACAGATTGATATTAAGCAAGATGCGAGACTAGAAAGTTTAGAGTATTTTATTAACAAAACGCTTGAAGTTTATCCTGCCCTAAGCCTTATGGATAATAAGATTAAATCTACTAAGCAGCTCTCTCACATTGAGTTTTCTACATTTTTGCCTGAAGTGGGGCTATTTGGTAGCTATATGATGAATGATAATAGCTCGGTGCTTGATAAGGCTATGCCAAATTGGTTTGCAGGGGTTGGTGCAAAGTGGTCGCTTATCACACCCGGAGGGAGAATCCAAAAGTATCAAGCAAGTAAAATCGCTTCCATTGAAGCTGAACTTGCTAAATCTCAAGCCACAAAAGATTTAAAAACTTTATGTGAGAAAACCTATAATGAAGTGCTGTCTTTCAAATCGCAATATTTCAGTTTGCAGTCATCTATTGAACTTGCAAATGAGAATCTAAAACTGCGTCAAAAGGCGTTTTTGCAAGGAATGAGCACAAGTGCCGAAGTGAGCGATGCTCAAAATGCTTTAGCTTTAGCAATTATTGAGCGTCAAAGTGTGGCGTATAACTATGCTATCGCCCTTGCTAGACTTTTGAGCTTAAGTGATGAGGTGGATAGATTCTATGGATTTTTTAACTAAAGGAGCGTTATGAAGTTGAATGTTAAATTGAATCTAAAGTTTATAGTCCTTGCTGTTATTATTTTTGCTTTTTTGCTATGGCTGATTGTGAGTTTCGTGCGTGCCTATCAGCCAAAGGAAAATAAGATTTACGCACAAGTCCAAGCGCGTGAATATGCCATAAGCTCAAAAGTGGCAGGGCGGGTTGAAAATATCTTTGTCAAAAAAGGCGATATGTTAAAAAAGGGCGATTTGGTATATGGGATCAACTCTCCAGAGCTTGAAGCCAAGCTTGAACAAGCAAAAGCTGGTTACCAAGCTGCTAAAGCCTTAAGCACAGAAACAAAGCAGGGTGCGAGAGTGGAGACGATTCAATCAGCTAAAGATGTGTGGCAAGGGGCAAAAACGATGGCAAATCTTGCCAAAAGCACCTATGAGCGTTTAGAATCTTTGTATAAAGATGGTGTTGTCAGTGAGCAAAGACGCGATGAAGCCTATGCAAACTACACAACTGCCAAGCATAATGAAAATGTAGCTTTTCAGCAATATAAAATCGCCCTTGATGGTGCAACGCACGAGACAAAAATCGCCGCTCAAGCTAAAGAAGATGCCGCAGCAGGGCAAGTAAGCGAGGTGGAGAGCTATGCTAAGGACACTCAAGCCATCGCTCCAGCTGATGGCGAGGTAAGCAATGTCTTGCTCCATCAGGGAGAGTTAGCACCGAGCGGATTTCCCGTTGTGCTTATGATTGATATGAATGATGCGTGGATTGTGTTTCATTTGCCAGAGTATCGGCTCAAAGATTTTCCAAAAGGCTCAACTTTTAAAGCTTACATTCCCGCTCTTGAAAAAGAGGCGGAGTTTAAGGTGGAGTTTGTCTCTGTGATGGGCGATTTTGCGACTTGGAGGGCGACAAGTGCAACGAAGGGTTACGACATACGCACCTTTGAAGTTGAAGCCTATCCTGTTAGCCCTATTGAAGGCTTACGCGTGGGTATGAGTGTGCTTATTGAATAATTTAAGGTAGTTTTGGGGTAATTTTGACTACAATCCCAAGCTTATTTCATCAAAAAGGTTTTATTATGGCAAGAAAATGTTTCTTCACAGGCAAAGGTCCAATGGTTGGCAACAATGTAAGCCACGCAAATAACAAAACAAAAAAACGCTCTCTTCCTAATCTTCGTAGCATTCGCTTGAAGCTTGAAGATGGCAGCAGCATTAGAGTTAAGGTTGCCGCTTCTACTTTGCGGACACTCAAAAAACACTCTTAAGATTCTAAGCTTCAATCATCTTGTTTGCAAAGCTTAAAAAATTTCTTCATTGGGGCAATAACCCAAAACCAGACATTTCTTTAGCAGGTGAGCTGTATGAGCAGCTCAAACCTTTTAGACTTCCGCTTATTCTCGTTCAATTTTTTCTCCTTTTTGGCACTTTGGGGTATTTGATTTTAGAAGATTATGATTTAATGCAGGCATTTTTTCAAACTTCTTATACTTTTACAAATACCGGCTTTGGCTCACTTGGGGAGAGAGAGTTTGGCACGATTACCATTCTTTTTACCGCTATTTTAATGGTGTGTGGAGCGGGAGTAGTAACCTTTAGCGTGGCATTTATTATGAGTGTTGTGAATAATGGCACACTTATCCGCTTAATTAAGGAGCAAAAAATGGTGTATAAAATCGCTCGTTTGCAAAATCACTATGTGATTTGCTATCACAATGAATTTACCATAGAACTCGCCCAGCAGTTTTTGGAAGCCCATATTCCATTTGTTGTGGTGGATAATTCTAAAGATTTTGAAGCCCAAGCACAAAAGCATAAATACCCCTACTATATCATTGATGACCCACATACGCATATTGCTATGCTTAAATCCCACCTTTCAAGTGCTAAGGGGATTGTGAGCTTTTCTAAAAACGCAGCAGATAATATCACAATGGTGGTGAGTGCGAGACTTTTTGAAGAGGAGCTAGGCAGAAAGCCCTATTATATTATCGCGAGTGCTAATTCTCAAGAAGAGAGTAAGAAACTTAAGAAACTAGGCTGTGATTCTGTGATTTCAGCTTCTAAGCTTATGGCACAGAGAATCTCGGCTATGGCGGTGCGACCGGATATGGAGAATCTTTTAGAGCAGTTTTTATATCGCCGTGATACGCCCCTTGATTTAGAAGAGATTATTGTTCCGCGTTACTCTTGGCTTGTGCTAAAAAAGCTTAAAGAAGCGCATTTTAGAGATGTTACAAATGTATCGGTTGTGGGACTTACGCAAAAAGATGGCACATATATCAGTATGCCAAATGGCAATACGATTGTCTCAAGCGAGTGCAAACTGCTTGTGATTGGCTCAAGTGAAAATATCCGTGCCACAAAGCGACTTATTATGAGAAAGCAAAAGCCAAGGGAGGTGGATTATGTTTGAGATTTTTCCTATTGATGGTGGTGTGAATGCACCACAAGGATTCTATGCTGATGGCGTGAGTGCGGGGCTAAAGGGCAAGGATTCTAGTGGAGTGGATTTATTAGATATTGCTTTTTTATATAGCAAAGAGCCATTGCAACCCATTGTGAGCTTTACTAATAATCGCTTTCCTGCTGCGCCCATTACGCATTTTAAGCAATATGTGCAGGGCAAAAAGAGCAATTTTGTGCTAATTAATACCAAAAATGCTAATGCGATGACAGGACAAAGGGGTGTGCAAGATGTGGTTGAGATTCTAGAATCTTTAAAGCAAGAGTTTCCTTTTGTTGAAAATCCCATTATGTCGAGCACAGGCGTGATAGGGCAGTATCTGCCAAAGGAGAAAATTAAGGCAAGTTTTAAGCTTTTTAAACCTTTTGAAAATGATAAGGACGCACACACAAGGGCGGCTAATGCCATACGCACAACTGATGCTTTTAGTAAAGAAATAGCCTTAAAAGTTAAGCTAGAAGAAGGGGAGTTTCACATCGGGGCTATGGCAAAGGGGGCGGGTATGATACAACCCTCCCTTGCGACAATGCTCTGCTTTATCACAACTGATGCTAAGATTGTAGAATCTCACGCTAAAGAAGCATTGCAAGAGTGTTTGAAGAATAGTTTTAATGCCATTAGCGTAGATGGCGATACAAGCACAAATGATTCTGTATTTTTGTTTGCAAATGGATATAGTGGCGTGTATGACAAAGATGCGTTTAAGGAAGCGTTGCAAATAGTAATGCATAAACTTGCCCTTGATATTGTGCGTGATGGCGAGGGGGCGACGCGTGTGGTGGCATTTGACGTGCGTAATGCGATGAATGAAGCTCAAGCGATGAAAGCTGCAAAGGCGTTATCAAACTCACTTTTAGTCAAAACGGCTATTTTTGGGGGCGATCCAAATTGGGGTAGGATAGCCTCTACTATTGGGGCTAGTGGGGTAGATTCAGCACAGGAGCGATTGAAAATTGCTTTTGATGATGTGGTGGTGTTTGATAAGGGTGAGATTTGCTTTGATGAGATAATGGAAGCAAAAGCGGCAGAAGTGATGAAACAAGAAAGTTTTAAAATCACTTGCGATTTGGGTATGGGGGAAGGAAGCTTTGTAGCGTATGGTTGCGACTTGGGATATAGATATGTGGAGATTAATGCTGATTATAGAAGCTAGTGATTTATTGAGATTTGGGGTTGCAAAAGTCGCCTAAAATTTCTTGTAAAAGCGTGGTGTTATTACCGAAAATATCTTACAATAAGGTTTTATTTCACACAAGGAGTTAAGTATGTTTCACGAATACAGAGATGAGGTAACCGCACTTAAGACCAACAACGCACATTTTGCAAAGATTTTTGATGAGCATAATGAGCTTGATGATAGGATTCAAAAGATTGAAAATGGCGAGGAGCTTATGAGTGATATGGAGCTTGAGGTGCTAAAAAAACAAAAATTGCGTCTTAAAGATGAGGCGTATGCGATGATTTTGGAATATCGCAAATCTCACTAAAATGCTTTTTAAAGAACATTGCACGATATCCTTCGCTTTAACTTGAATATCGATTAGATATTCAACAAATGTAAGTACAACACCTTGGACTTGTAGTAAGACTACCACAAGTCTTTGGGTTGGTAGAAACGGTTTAAAATGATGATACGAACCCAAGAGTCCAGAAATTACCACCATCTGCTTCTATTGTTTTGCCAAGAACATTAATGTGTAAATTAGAATCAAGTCCATAGCCAAGCTTAATTCCAATTATATCAAGAAATGGTGGGGTTGTGCGATTACATAGAGCAATGTTTTGTTGTAAAGTGGAGAATAATCATATTCTACTCCAAAGTAATAGCTAGGATTTCGTCGAAAATCGTGTGCATATGCTATCTCAAAATTTAACGGAATATAGTAGCTGTTACCAAAGTTTGTCCAGCCAATCCCAGCCATAGCACGAAGCTCTACATTTGGATGAAATTGTCTTTTGCTCACACCAAGTTTTATGCCTATCTCCAAAATACCACTTTGATCACCAGAGAATTGCGTAAGATTCATATAATCAAAAGATCCGGCAATGCCCCAGCCACCTTCTTTTTCAATCCAGCGACGATGATCTATTTTCTTTTTTAGCTCATCAAGGTTTTTAGCCGCCTCACGATGAAGCTTTCTCTCTTCTGCATCATCAAGTTGCAAGGCGGCTTGGAAATGCGATTCTTGATTTTCATTCATTCGATTACGCAAATTAATCCAATCTTGCTTACTCATATTCACGGCCTCTTCTTCATTAACCTTGAATGTATTTTTAGATTGTTGAGTATTTTTCTGCTCATCAGCTAATCCAAAATTAGCCAAAACCGCCATACTGATTCCAGCAATGAAAAGTAATTTTTTCATTCAAAAACTCCTTGTATAGAAAAGTAAAACAGGTATTCTAAACAAAAAAAACAGCTTAAGTTCAAAAAAAAATGACAAAAAAAGTGGGCAAAAGCTAAGAAAAGTGATAGTAAGAGTTGTGATCTTTAGAATCTCGGTATTGAGATTCTAAAAATTAAAACTAAATTTGATCTTCAGGGAGCATTTTAGAGAGTGTTTTTAAGAATCTTGTCCATATGCCTGTGTCTGGTGGGTGTTTAAGAATCTCATTTGTGCCATTATGTTCCCCTTCCCAGCGTGTTTTTCTCCCATCCAAATACACACGCCACGCACTTTGCATATCTTCTACCAAATCATTTTTTAAAACTTTGGCAAATTCTGGATTGTCAAAGACAACCACAGATTCTGTATTGAGATTTGCCGAGCGTGGGTCAAGATTAAAGCTGCCTATCCACGCAATTTTATCATCAAAAACGATACTTTTACTATGCAGGGAGGCTTTAGACTTTGACATTTTATCACGGAGTTTAGACTTGCCCTTGCCGTGGTATTGATACTCATAGACTTTTGCCCCCATTTTGATGAGCTTAGAGCGGTATCGCTCCCACGCCGCATATACCACAAGGGAATCTGTGGAAGCAAGAGAGTTTGTCAAAATATGTATATCCACATTATTTTGAGCAAGTTTCGCAAAGCGTTTCATTCCTTCATTGCTTGGCACAAGGTAAGCTGCGGAGATATAGAGATTTTTATGTGTGTGGTTGAGAATTTCACCTAGTGCATTGGCAATGGGACTTGGGAGTGAAGAATCTTCAATCTTGCGTGGATTATCGGCAATAAAGTTGGCATTACCCCAATGGACTTTAAAATCTTTTCTCTCATACTTTTGGCTTAAAGCAGTTATCTCACGCTCGTAATGTTTCCATTCCGGGTTGGCTTTGAGCTTTTCAATCGAGGCTTTGAATTTTTTAAGGGGTGATTTTAGCGGCAGAAGTGCCACAGGGATAGAGCGGTGAAAATCCCAATAAGTGTAGAAGCTATCTCGTGCATCTTTAGCAACTTTGCCAACAAACAGCACATCTGTATCCACAAAATTGACATTATTGTTTTGATCAAAGTAGTTATCTGCAATATTGCGTCCGCCTATGATGAGTGCTATATCATCGGCAATAAAAAGTTTATTATGCATACGATGATTTATGCGATTAAAGTCAAACACCATCTCCGGATAGCGTAAAATGCGAGAGCGATTTTTGTAAGGATTAAAAATCTTAACTTCAATATTTGGGTGAGAATCTAACGCGATAATATCCGATAAATCAGAATCTAGCCCATTATCATCAATCAGCATTTTGACAATCACACCCCGCTGGGCAGCCAACCACACCTCGTGCATAAGAATGCGTGAAGCGATGTCATTTTTGTAGATATAGGTTTGTAAAATTAATGTTTTTTGGGCGTTTCTAGCCAAATAGGCACGACTTAGAAACGCATCAATACCATCACTCACAAGCACTGCCGCTGTGAGATTTGGATTTTGACTGAGCTGTTCTTTATAGGTTGTGGCAAGCTGTGTTTGCAAGGGATCAAATGTTGGCGCAGGGTTTGACTGCAAGGCTTGGGAGTCTTTAATATCTTTGGTAGATGCTACAATAGAGGAGCAACCAGCAAAAATAAAAAGGCATACAAGTGCGATGAGAGCGAAGTTTGTTGATGAAAAGAAAAAAGATTGAATAAACTGCATAGACTTTCTTTAGAATCTATCCTCCCCCGCATTTGGGGAGAATAGATAAGGATTATTTCATACCTACACTTACCATTTTTCGGCGTAAGTAAGCAATTTTGCTTTGGAGCGGTAGCTCTTTGGGGCAAGTATCGTGGCAGGCAATAAGACTCATACAGCCAAACACACCATCATCATTTCCCACAAGCTCATAATAATCCTCATCAGTGCGTTCATCGTGTGGATCAATCATAAATCGCACGATTCTATTCATTCCCGCAGCACCTACGAAGTCATCACGCATAACCTTTGTAGCACAACTTGCGATACAGCACCCACACTCAATACATCTATCAAGCTCAAAAACTTCATCAGCCACTTCAGGCTCTATTGGCATTTCAAGCTTTGAAATATCAGGCTTGTGTTGCGTGTGAATCCAGCTTTCAACTCGCTTTGTCATTCCTGCAAACCAGTCGCCTGTATTTACACTCAAATCTTTAATAAGCTTAAATGCAGGGAGTGGCATAAGTGTGATAACGCCATCAGGGAAGTCTTGTGTGAGTGTCTTACACGCCAAACGCGGACGCCCATTAATCATCATCGCACAGCTACCGCAGATTCCAGCACGACATACAAAGTCAAAGCTCAAATCCGGGTCTTGTTGCTCTCTAATCATACCAAGGGCGATAAAAACCGTCATAGAGTGAGCTTCCTCCACTTGATATTCCCTAAAATGAGGCTTAGAAACCGCACTTTGTGGGTCAAACTTCAACGCCCTAATAGTTAATGTTCTTCCTTTTTGTTGTGTTGCACTCATTACTTATCTCCTAGTCGTTGATTTCTTGCTTTGTATTGTGGCTGGAGATTGAAAGGCATAAGAGCTTCTTGCAATGCATATCTATCGCCACCTTTAGCCTGAATCTCTTGTGTGATTTTATCAATCTCAGCTTGTCTTATAGCACTATTTGGATGTTCTATAATCATACCCTTAGCACCATATCCGCGGAATCCCGGAGCAATCTCCATTTTCATAATATCCAAATCTTCATAAGTTACCGTTGGTAATGTTTGGTTTGGATCTTCCCAGCTTGTAAGTGTGCGTTTTAGCCAATTTGCATCATCGCGTTTTGGGTAGTCTTCGCGTGTGTGTGCTCCACGAGATTCTGTCCTATCAAGCGCACCTTTTGCTACACATAATGCAATTTTAAGCATTTTTGGTGTGCGGTAGGCATCTTCAAGCTCTGGGTTGCTATGGAGCTTTTTATTCTGCACACGGATATTTTTACTGCGTTTATATAGCTCTTCAAGCTTATCAACCGCTTCTCTTAGTCCATCGCCATCGCGGAAGATTCCCACATCATTATCCATAATGTCTTTCATTGCATTTTTAAGCTCATAGACATCTTCATTGCCCGTGCTATTAAGCAATGCTGCAAGATATTCTTCCTCTTTTTTAACAAATTTTTCTAATGTAGCAGTTTGCACATCAAGATTTGCCCCTTGACAATGCTCTGTGAAGTACCCACCGATAATCATACCTGATACCACCGCTTCACTTACAGAATTTCCACCAAGTCTATTGAATCCGTGTAAATCCCAACACGCTACTTCACCTGCGGCAAATAGTCCTTTAAGGTAAGTTTCGCCCTTGTAGTTTGTGCGGACACCGCCCATAGAGTAATGTTGCATTGGTCGCACAGGCGCCCAAACACCCGGTGTGGCAGGATCAATTCCCGCAAATGTCTTACAAATATCCTGCACATCACGCAAGTTTCGCTCAACGTGTGCGCGACCAAGGATTGAAATATCAAGCCACAAGTGATCACCATAAGGTGATTTTACACCTTTACCATTGCGGATATGCTCAAGCATTCTACGAGACACAACATCACGGCTTGCAAGCTCCTTTTTCTCCGGCTCATAATCGGGCATAAAGCGATAGCCATCAACATCACGCAAGATTCCACCATCACCCCTACAACCTTCTGTAAGCAAGATTCCGCTAGGCACAAGTGGTGTTGGGTGAAACTGCACAGCTTCCATATTGCCAAGTTTTGCAACACCTGTCTCCATCGCAATAGCTGCACCAATACCCTCACAAATTACCGCATTTGTCGTATTTCTATACACTCTGCCATAACCACCTGTGGCAAGTAATGTGCCTTTAGACACATAGGCTATAAGCTCACCTGTTACCAAATCACGCACAACCGCACCATAGCACTTGCCATCTTGATGAATGATAGAAATAGCTTCTTTTCTATCTTGTATATCCACACCAAGCTTATAAGCCTCATTTGCCACCGCATAAAGCATAGTATGTCCTGTCGCATCGGCAGTATAGCAAGTTCGCCATTTTTTTGTGCCACCAAAGTCGCGTGAATGGATATAGCCGTGGCGGAAGTCATCTTCTGTAATTGTTACCTTTTCGCCATTGATAACTGCCGGACGATCGCCTTTTTGGATTCTAGTCCAAGGCACACCAAATCCTGCTAATTCCCTAATTGCTTTTGGAGCGGTGGTAACAAACATTCTTGCTACATCTTGATCACAACCCCAATCGCTTCCTTTCACCGTGTCAGCAAAGTGTAAATCCTCATTATCGCCATCACTCTTAACAGAGTTTCCAAGACTTGCTTGCATACCACCTTGAGCTGCTGCCGAGTGGCTTCTTTTTACTGGGACAAGACTTAATACAATTGTGTTTAATCCTGCCTCTTTTGCCGCAATAGAAGCTCTAAGCCCTGCTAATCCGCCCCCAATAATCAAGGCATCGCTATATACTACTTTCATTTATGCTCCTTTCCCTTGTGTGTGTTCATCTAGTATTCTGTATTCTTGTATGCTTTTATTAGAATCTAGTCTGTGTCCAATTTGCATATAGGCAATATAAGATGCAATGCCAAGCACAAGACAAAAGGCTGTGAGTGCAAGTTTGATAGCTCGTAATGTTTTTGTGCCTAAGCCTTCAAACCAGCCCCACTTAATACAAAGTCTATAAAGCCCGATAGATCCGTGGAATTCCACCGCGAAAAGTAAAAGTGCATAAAGAATATAGAAGTCTTGATGATAGAATCTATATGAAGACGCGCTAGGACCGATGTTTTCTGGCTGGGTAAGCATAATGAAAACGTGTGGCATAGCAAGGAAGAAAATAGCAAAGCCCGTAACAGCTTGAATCACCCAATATGTCGTATCGCCGTGCTTCATCAAATCCTTATGAACGCGAAGTGCTAAGAATTGCTTGTAGTTAATGGGGAATTTTCTCATTGCCAAAAACGCGTGTATCACAAGTGCGATGATGACAATCACAACAATCGCAGAAACAATTCTTGGCTCTCCTGCTTCACCAAAAATAAAACTCCCTTCAAAGAACTTTGTAACCTTATACATCGCTTCTTTACTGATTAAAATACTTGATACAAAGAGCAAGTGAGCTAACATAAACAGCCCCAAAAATAGCCCTGTTGCACTCTGCCAAAAATCAAGCTTGGCTGGGATTTTACTTTTTTTCCTTTGAGGTGTTACGCCCGTGTAACTCTCAATCACTTTATCCTCTCGCATGGATCCTCCTATTTGTAGTTTGACCTATCAAGCCCATAGCAAGAATCCTAACATTAAAGATTCCAAATACTAAGATTCTTGTGGCTTTTAAAAGGCTGGGTGGTATTATAGGCAAATATAGATTAAAGTTTTTTTATTTTATTTTAAGAGGACTAAAGTTTCTAGGCTAATGCTGGAAAGTAGCAAATTAAGGCGACTATGAGCCACGTATGCAGTATAAGTTTATTGTGAGCGAGTTTCTGTTTTGATGATTTTCCCCTCTTTTAGATGAAAGACTTCATCGGCAAGCTCTATGGTGCTTGGACGATGAGCGATGATAATAATAATTTTATCCTGCCTTAGTTGTTCTATACTCTCTTTTATCGCCTCTTCAGTTTGTGAATCAAGTGCAGAAGTCGCCTCATCAAAAATTAAAACTTCAGGATTTTTATAAATCGCTCTAGCAATGGCGATTCTCTGGCGTTGCCCTCCGCTAAGATTTGTGCCAAACTCATCAAGAATTGTATGGATTCCATCTGGCATTTGACTGACAAAATCCCAAGCGTGTGCATATTTGAGTGCTTCAATAGCCTTTTTTTCATCTATCTTGTTTCCATAAGCGACATTGTGAAGAATGCTATCGTGGAATATGAAAATTCTTTGCGTTACCACCGCCATATTATCACGCACACTTTTTTGCGTGTAGTCTTTAATATTGCGATTGTTAAGGGTGATAAGCCCTTCATTTGCTTCATAAAGTCGCAAAATGAGATTGATAATTGAGCTTTTGCCACTGCCACTTTTTCCTACAAGAGCAGTGATTTTATTTTTTCTAAAGTTAAGATTCACACCTTTTAGGGCGTGAGTTTCTTCATTGTAGTGAAAATGCACATTGTTAAAATCAATACTATGAATGGGGGCTTGTAGCACCAAATCCCCATCTTTTATCTGTTGTTTTTGATTAAGGATTTCAAAGATTCTATCACTTGCGACAATAGCAGTTTGCATTTGTGTATAGAGATTGACAAGGCGTTTAAAAGGTGTGAAAATAAGAAACAATGCTCCCACAAATGATGAGAATTGTGCCGCACTTAGCTCCCCTTGCGAAATATCAACAATTGCCATATACAGCACACAGCCTAGCATTATCGCACCCAAAAGCTCCATTAAAGGTGTGCTTAGCTCCCCTACACGCACAGCTTTCATACTGATTTTAAGAAAATGCAGATTCTGTGATTTAAAATTTTCATATTCTAGCTTTTCACCATTACTTGCCTTAATCACTTCTACATTATTAAAAATTTCATTGAGTTTTGAAGTAATATCCGCATTTTTTTCTTGGATATTGCGTGAATATTTTTTGAGTTTTTTGATGATAAAACTAAGCGGAATAATGGCTAGTGGCATAATAACAAGCCCAATGAGCGCATACTTTGGACTTTGGTAAATCACAATCACAACAAGCCCAATAATACTTATACCTTCACGCACAAATTCTGTGATGTAGTTTGACACAGCTGAACGGATAAGCCCAATATCATTTGTGATTCTAGCAATCAGCTCCCCTCCACGCATTTTATTAAAAAACGCCATTTCAAGAGAAAGCATATGATCTAGCATTCTATCGCGGAGCTGCCGCACAATGTCCTGTCCAATGAGATTCATAAAGTATGTCTGGATATATGTCCCCACAGATTTACCAAAATACACACCAATAATCATAAGCATCATAGCTAATGCCATCTTGCCATCTTGTGCTAATTCTTCAAAGCTAAAAAATGGCGTAGCTCGTGGCGTTTTACCTTGCAGAGTATCCAAAAGTGGCTCAATGAGATAGGCAATCCCCGCTGTGCAGGCAGCAACTATAAGTGAAGCACTAATAGCGATAATAAATGAAAATGTATGCCCTTTAATATAGGGAAGATATTTTTTAAAAAAATCAAAAAATGTTCGCATAAAGTGTAAGGTTCCTTGTCTATTTCACTTCAAACCCTGCATCAAGAATGGCTTCTGTGATAAGCTCTTGTGTAGCTGGAGATTCAAACTCCACTATGACTTTAGAATCTTGTAAATTCACATCAACAAGGCTAATACCTTCAATCTCGCCTACAAATTTTTCAATCTTATCTACACATTTACCACAACGCATTCCGCTTACATTAAGTTCTACTCTCATTTTTGCTCCTTAGATTCTATTTTGAGATTCTATACATTTAAATTTTTTCAGTCTTGCTGCATTTGCTATCACGCTAAGGCTTGATAGGCTCATCGCAAAAGCACAAAACATAGGGTGCAAAAAAATATCAAATCCCCCAAGCACACCCATTGCTAAGGGAATAAAAGCGATATTATAGCAAAAAGCAAAAACAAGATTCTGTTTTATATTTACAATACTCGCACGAGCCAAAGCATAGGCGTTGTAAATGCTTATTGTGTTTTCATTATAGTTAATAATATCCGCACTTTGCGAAGCAATATCAAATGAAGAGGCAAACGCCATAGAGGCGTGCGCATAGGCAAGGGTAGGGGCGTCATTTGCCCCATCGCCCACCATTAGAATCTTATGCTGTTTTGATTTTTCTTTTAAAAGTTGCATTTTATCTTCTGGCAGAGCTTTGCTATAAGATTCTGTAATATCAAGTAAAAGTGCTACATTTTGCGTATTTATGGCATTATCCCCGCTAATGATACTTGAGCTGATGTTGTGCTGTTTAAAAAGTTCTAAGGTTTGCTTGGCGTCCATTTTTAGCCTATCTTGCAGAGAGAATAACGCTAAAATCTCATCATTTGTGGCAAGAAAGAGTGTGATTTTATTGTTTTGTGTGTGAAAGCTATGGGCTAAATGTGGGGGCAGAATATCAATATTGCCGATAACATACTCACGCCCTTGTATTGTGCCTTTCACACCTTTGCCTATGATATTTTGTGAATCTGTAATGGGATAGAGTGTCGCATTATGGGCTAAATGATGAGATTTAAAAGCATTGCTAATAAGGTGAATGCTTGTGGATTCTAAAGTATAGGCGAGATTAAAGACTTCTTGCTCTGTGAGAGAAGAGAGATTTTCAATCTGCTTAATCTCAAGTCCTTGTGTCAATGTGCCTGTTTTATCAAACACGATATGTGTGATTTCACTTAAAGTTTGAAAAGCTTTAGAATCTTTAAAAAACACGCCCATTTTGTTTGAAATGGCTTGGGCGTGGAGGATTGCCATTGGCGTGGCAAGCCCTAAGGCACAAGGACAGGAGATAACAAGCGTTGCTACAAAAATGCTTAAAGCAAATTCAAAATCTCGCATTCCCCACCAAAATGCCCCCGCACACAACGCTAGAAATATCACAAGCGGCACAAAGATTCCAGCGATTTTATCCGCAAGTGAAGCAATGGGGGCTTTGCTTTCTTGTGCTTTTTGGATAAGCTCTAAGATTTTATGAAGCGTAGAATCTTTAGCATTTTTTGTAGCCTTAATATACAAAACGCTATCAAGATTCAAACTGCCTGAAAGCACTTTGTCATCTTTTTTTACAAGGATAGGCAAGGATTCACCGCTAATGGCTGATTTATCAAGGCTAGAAGCCCCTTCAATCACAATGCCATCTACCATAATCATTTCACCCGGCAGGACTTTAAGTATATCATTTTGTTTGATTTCTTGTGTGGGGAGACTTTGAATCTGTGCTTGGGATAGGCTTGGAGCAGATTCTGTAAGGACTTTTTGCACGATTTTTTGATTGAGCCTTAAAAGTGTGGAGGCACTTTGCAGAGCGGAATTTTTGGAATTTGTCTCAATGCTTTTACCCACAAGCACAAGCGTGATAATCACACATACGCTATCAAAATACAAATGGGCGTGTGGCATAAAAGCCCCTTGCAGACTATACAAAAACGCACTTGTTGTGCCTATGGCAATGAGCGAATCCATATTTGGATTTTTGCTAAAAAGGGCTTTGAATCCACGGATATAAAAATCCCGCCCTATGTGCATAACAATAAGGCTAAGAAAAAGTAAAATGCCAAAATGCCACATAGAAGGGAGTTTGGCTATATTAAACATTTCCCCCCAAGAAAGTATCAGCACAAGTATGGATATTGTAGAGCTTAGATAAAGCTTAAGCTTTTTAGGCAAAAAGTGAGCATCAAAAGATTCTATAAGTGAGTTAAGGTATGTAAGGCTCAAGGCTTTTGCTTTTGAATCTTGGGGGGGTTCAGTGTTGCAGTCATAAGGTTGCAGATGTGGCTCATAGCCCATTTTGCGAATAAGAGCAAAAATCTCTTCAAGGCTAGTTTGGCTTTCATCATAAGTGATATGTGCTTTTTTGCTTAAAAGATGGACTTGAATATCTTGGCAGAATGCCTTGCGTTTGAAACTTCGCTCAATCCCACTAGAACAAGCTTGGCAACTCATATTTTCAATAAAAAAAGAAGCTTCTTTCATTGTGAATTCCTATAAGAATAATGTGTGGAGTAGCGACATTCCTTACAAGATTTTCCGCCAAAACGCACAAGTGCTGATCCCCAAGTTAGCCCACCACCAAAGGTATCAAGGAGCATAAGATCACCATATTTGAGCTTATTTTCTTCATACAAGTCATTCATCGCCATCGGTATAGAAGCTGCTGAAGTGTTGCCATATTTTTGAACGCTGATGACAAGCTGCTTTTCATTAAAACTTAGCTGTTCTCCTACGGCATTGATAATACGCAGATTTGCCTGATGAGGGATAAAGTAGGCGATGTCCTGCGGTTGCAAGGCATTGTTTGTAAGAATATTATTGACATCATTCACAAGCGTTTTAACCGCGAGTTTAAAAGTTTCATTGCCTTTCATTTGTAGATAGGGGGATTCTTGTAGATGGGGTGCATTAGATTGTAGAAGCTCTCCAAAAATCCCTTGCGAAATATTTTGTGAAGTATTTGCTCTAGGAGTGCAAAGAAAGTCCTGATGTCTGCCATTAGCACTTGTATGGACATCTAAAATAGCCGCCTTTTTATCTTCTGTAGATTCTATCACACACGCCCCAGCCCCATCGCCAAAAAGCACACAAGTGCTTCTGTCGCTAAAATCAAGCACAGAGCTAACCTTTTCCGCACCAATAATAAGAATGCGTTTGTATGTGCCAGATTCAATAAAAGACTTCGCAAGAGAAAGCAGGTAGATAAAGCCACTACAAGCAGAGCTAATATCAAAAGCAGGTTTATTCTCAATGCCAAGTTTATAAGAAGTGATACACGCTGTGCTAGGCATTGTGAGATAATCTGGGCTTAGCGTTGCTACAATAACCGCATCAATATCTTCAGCCCTTACACCCGCCCTTTGCATTGCCTTTTTTCCCGCTTCATAGGCTAAATCGCTTGTGTTTTGTGAGGGCAAGGCGAAATATCGTGTTTTAATGCCTGTGCGTTTAACTATCCACTCATCACTCGTATCAAGAATCTTTTCAAAATCCGCATTTGTAACACAAGTTGGCGGAACATAAGAAGCGATAGATTTGAGTGTAGCATATCTCATAGGCAATCCTTTATGGTTAGTATAGGCTAGTTTTCATCTTGCGGTTTGTTAGCAAAAGCATTTGTAAGTTTAACACAAATATCGGATTCTATGGCGTGTAAGGCTTGATATATCGCACATTCAATCGCCCTTGCATTGGAGCTTCCGTGGCTAATGATGACTACCTTTTGCACTCCAAGTAGTGGCGCACCACCATATTCACTATGATCCATTTTTTTCTTTAATCGTTTGAAAACACCTCGCAAAAATAACGCTCCAAACATAGAGCAAATACAAGATTTTATCTCTTTTTTTAGCACAGATGAGATAGCACTTGCCACGCCTTCACTTGCTTTTAAGACGAGATTCCCACTGAATCCATCACACACAATCACATCTACACTGCCATTGAAAATATCCCGCCCCTCAACATTGCCCTTGAAAAAAGGGAATTTTTGTAGCAGTTTGAAAGTCGCCTTTGTGAGTTCATTGCCCTTATTGTCCTCTTCACCATTGCTTAAAAGCCCAACGCGTGGATTTTCAAGATTCACAACATTTTTAGCATATTCATACCCCATAATGGCAAAATCCACGAGATATTCAGGTTTGCAATCTGTGTTTGCCCCTGCATCAAGGATAATGCTAGGCTTATCTGTGGTATTTGGCATAGTGGTGCAAATAGCAGGGCGAGATACACCTTTAATGCGTCCAATTTTAAGTGTGGCTAGACTCATTGTAGCCCCACTATGTCCGGGCGAGACAACAGCGTCTGCTTCACCATTTTTGACTAGCTCTACAGCTTTGTAAATTGAAGTTTCACTGCGTTTGTTCGCACTTGAAGCAGATTCTTCCATTTTGATATAATCCGCACAATGCACAATCTCAACGCGATTTGCCACACTGCTAGGAATGAGTGGGGCAATTTGCTTTTCATCACCAACAATAATGGCGTGAAAATCCCGCGTTTTTAATGCCTGTATAACACCTTCAACAATGGGAGCTACTCCATTATCCGCACCCATAACATCAATGGCTATTTTTAGCATTTACGCTCCTTGCGTCAATGGATTATTTGTAGTTGCCTGTGAAAGTGTTGATATGATGAGGCATTTTCCAGCTACCATCTTTGTCTTTAATAGGTTTTGCTAGAGCTACTTTGTAGTGTGTGCGTCTTTTTGCCGCTCTTGTTTTGCTTACGCGTCTTTTTGGGACTGCCATTTTTACTCCTTTAAATCTTTGGTGTGATAATCGCTTCGTATAGATTCAATCTCACTTTCCAAAATATAATGTAAATCAATAAAGCCATCAAAAAACTCTATAACTTCAAAGCTATCAAGCTTTCTGCTTTGGCTTTGTGAATCCCAGATTCCATCTGCAATATACAAAACCAAAGGTGTGTTAAGATGATATGTGTATTCTTCCCCGCTATTATCGCATATCAGTTCAATATCGCCAACAAGTTTGCCTTTTAAGCATACGATTTGAGAATCTACCCTCTCAAGTTGCCCCTGCAAGGACACACCCTCAATCTCTAGGGCAATATCTTTTGGGGTGTTGGCGATTTTTCTAAATGCGATTTTCAATGAGTGAATCTCGAGTTGGCAATCTTTTATCTAGCAAATTTCTCTAGCACCAAAGAAAAATGCGATTTCATTTTTAGCATTTTCAAGGCTATCACTGCCGTGCACAGCGTTTGCATCAATGCTATCGGCAAAATCCGCTCTAATTGTTCCAGCAGCTGCCTCTTTTGGATTTGTCGCACCCATAAGCTCACGATTTTTAGCCACTGCATTTTGCCCTTCAAGCACCATAACCACCACGGGACCGCTTATCATAAAATCCACTAAGTCTTTAAAGAATGGACGATCTTTGTGAATGGCATAAAAACTTTGTGCATCACATTGCGTAAGCTGAAGTTTTTTAATCGCTGCAATGCGGAGATTATTGCTTTCAAATCTGTCTATAATCTTGCCGATAACGCCCTTTTTTACAGCATCTGGTTTAATAATTGAAAGTGTTTGTTCCATTTGTTTTCCTTTAAAAAAGTGTGATGATACAAAAAGTGCGGATTTTACCTAAAAAAAACTTGCTTAAAGCTAAATTTGCAAAACGCAAACTTATTTCGTTGCTTTTATAAAAAGGTAAGATTCTACTTTTACGCCTTATTCTTCTTGTTTCATACGCCAAAAGGTTGGGAAGCGTGGAATGCCATTGTGGGTAAGCCCTTGAAACTTAAAGCTAATGATTGAACCAATGGGCGGAGGATTGCGTCTTAGCGTATCGCTCAAGCCACTGCCGATTTTAAAGTTTTTGCCATTGTATTCACAGATAATCGCTCCTAGCATAGAATCATACTTGCCCTTACCTTGCGTGTGTCCTATGACCTTACATTCCGCGTCCTGCCTTGTTTTGAGCTTAAAATCATACTTGCTTCGTCCTTTTTGATAGGGTATATTTGGCATTCGCAAGACAAGTCCCTCTCCACCATTATCCACAACCGCTTGAAGCTCCCTATCAATAGAATCCTGCCCCTGCATAAGCCTTTGGGGGATTATCTCAATATACATATTTGGCTTAGACTTAAGATATGCCCTTAGCTCATCAAGCCTTTGCGTGAGTGAATCTTTGGGGGAATGCGGCACATCAAAAACATAAAATTTTAACCCTAAAATTTCATTTTGCTTTTGCGGATTTTTAAGGATAGAGATAATTTGAGAGAAGTGCAGTTTTGGGCTATATAGCTCTCCATCAAGGGCAAAAGGTGGGAAATCTTTCACAAACTCACTTGGCAGATTCATTACCTTGCCACTGCGGAAATACATCTTTTGCCCATTCCATAGCCCCCGCACACCATCAAGCTTTTCACTCACAAGCCATTGAGAATCTGCTTGTGTTTTTTCAAACTCACTTAAAAGCATAGGCTCAAAAGCCTTTGCGTAGAGGGCTACTCCCCATAGCAGCAAGCCATAAAGCAAAGCCCTAAAAAGTGTGTGTTTCATTTTAGATTCAATTAATTTCGCTTGTAGTCATCACTCAATCGCACAATGTCATCTTCGCCTAGATACTCGCCCATTTGCACTTCAATCAGCACAAGCGGCAAGATTCCGGGATTTTCTAGCCTATGGACACAACCCATAGGAATATAGGTAGATTCATTAGCTTTTAAAAAGCTACTCTTTTCGCCAATGGTAACAATCGCCGAGCCACTCACTACAATCCAATGTTCATTGCGATGATGATGCTTTTGTAAGCTTAAGCGACCTTTGGGATTCACAATAATTTGTTTAATCTTATAATTTTGAGATTCTAGTAAAATCGTATAGCTTCCCCACGGGCGATGTGCGTTCCTATGGACTTTTGTAAGTTCGGGATTTTGCTCTTTGAGTAGGGCTACAATGTCTTTAATCTGCTGTGAATAACCCTTTTTAGCTACTAAAAGACAATCATTTTCATCTATAATCATTAAATCTTCTAGCCCAATCCCCACTACTTGCTTATCAGCAATGATAAAGTTATTTGTGCAATCTTTGCCTACAAAGGCATTTTTACTCGCATTATTTGTGCTATCTTTAGGATATTCAAGGCTTAAAGATTCAAAGCTCCCCACATCATTCCACGCAAAGTCCCCCGCCACACAGGCTACCTTTTGACTTTTTTCCATAAGGGCATAATCAATGCTAATATTTGGCAATTTCTCACTCATTGTAGAATCTAGGCGTAAAAATGGTGAGTGTGTTTGTGGCTTTGAAGATTCAAGGGTGAGTTTGCATAGCTCATAAATCTCTGCATTATGCTCTTTTAGCTCTTTTAAAAATACTTCTGCACGGAAGCAAAACATACCGCTATTCCACAAGTAGCCTCCATCTTTAAGATAAGTTTTAGCATCTTCTAGGCTTGGCTTTTCAATAAATTTTTCCACGATATGATTTTTTGATTTAATGTAGCCATAGCCTGTATGGGGGGAATCTGGCTTGATACCAAAGGTTACAAGAAAGCCTTTTTTAGCGAGTTCAATGGCTTGCTTGATAGAATCTTGATAGTTTTGTGTATTTTTAATGAGATGATCGCTTGGCAGGGCTAGGATAATATCATCAGCAATTGTATCAAGCTCATAAGATTCTAAAACGCAAAGGGCGGCAAATGTAAGGGCTGGGGCGGTATTTTTACCATAAGATTCTAAAATGAAATCCTGCAAGGGAATATCGCATTTTTGGGCTTGTTCTTGGGTGATGAAGTAGTGATTATCATTAGTGATGACTTGGAATTTGGCGTTATGCTCTTTTATAAGAAAGGCGTTGCGTAAGAGTGTCTCTTGGAAAAGTGAATGTGATTGCCCTTGATTTGATGGGAGAATGTCGGCAAACTGCTTTGGCATAAGCTCACGAGATAAAGGGAAAAGCCGTGTGCCACTCCCACCGCATAGAATTGAAATTGTCATTAGATTCTCCTTTTATGTGTTTTTAATGGGATATAGGGATATGCAATGCTTTAGGGATTTGTGTCAAATCCTGCGTGTCAATGATGAGTGTTGCCTCTTTTTTTAGCACTTCTTTAGCACAAAATGCTATGCGTGTATCAGCGTATTTAAACATACTTAAATCATTTGCCCCATCGCCTACCACAATGGTATCGCTAGGCGTGATATGCAGCAGATTCTGTAAGCGTTGGAGCATCTGCCCTTTAGAATCGCTAAACATCATCTCTCCGCCCACTTGCCCTGTAAGAATGCCATCTTTGTGGTGTAAAATATTAGCAAAACTCGCATCAAGCCCTAGAATCTTAGCAAAATGATCCGTGGCGATGTGAAAGCCTCCACTAAAACACACCGCTTTGTAATTGGCGTTTTTAAAGGCTTTGATACATTGCTTTGCCCCTGACATAAGGGGGAGATTATGAGCTATATCTAGGGCTTTTTGTAAGCTTAGTTCTTGAAGCAGGGCAACACGACTTTTAAGGCTCTCATAAAAGTCAAGCTCCCCATTCATCGCTTTATGTGTGATTTGCTCCACTTGCTTATGGACATTGTGGGCTTTGGCTAGAATATCTATGGTCTCGCCATTCATTAGTGTAGAATCAAAATCAAACACAATGAGTTTATCTGTGCTTTTCATTGCGGTGTGTCCTTTGTTGGTATATGTGGGGTAAAAAATGTTAGGATTATAGCATTTAGGAGTTAAATAATTTTAGAATCTATGGGGTGTAAATGTTTGGGATTGAGTTTTTACCACAAGAGATATGTGAAGATATGGAATGCTTAAAGGCTATGATACAAGGTGCTAGGGAGAATCTAGGGCAGGAAGTGGATTTTGTGCTTATCCCTAGCAATCCTGTTAATAAAGCAAGTGTAAGCTCACTGCTTGGGGCGTATGCGTTGCGTGAAAGATTTTCTATGAGTGTGGATTCTGGGTTTAGCTCTGTGGTGGAATTTGTGCCGACAATAAGCGGGGCTGGGCTAGATAGACTACAGATTCAATCACAGATTCTTGGTGTGAAGTATGGTGGGTTTAGCTCTGTGGCGTTGATTGGCGGGGATAATGGGGAGCTAGATGGAGTTAAACTTATTGCGTTGGCAAGGGAGATTTTAGGCGGAGAAGTGAGCCTTGTGAGTGGCAGTGGGGTTAAGATATGGGAAAAAGAGATAGAGCAAAGGCTAACACAAAAGCTACAAGCGGGTGTAGATAGAATCATCACACAGCCTATTTTTAGTATGGAATCGGCTAAAAAGTGCGTGGAGCATTTTTATGTATTGCAAGAAAGGCTTGGGATTCAAGCACAACTTTCGCTTGGCGTATTTGGAATCTTTAGTGCGGAGAGTGCATATCGCATTAATGAAACTCATCTTGGCTTTGAGATTCCAAGAGCGTATTTAAAAGCATTAGAACAAAGCGGGGTAAAAGAGACTTTTATATCCTTGTGGCAGGATATGCAGGGCTTGGCTAGGGAATATGATATATCTTTATATCTTTCTACTCCTAAGCATAATGACTTAAGGGCGTATGGGAATGGATTGTGCTAGATGCAAAAGAGATTGATAAAGGCTACAAAAAAAAGGATAAAAATGAATAGGGAGAAGCCGACTTTGTTACTTGTGATACGAAGAGCAGGTGCTAGAAAAAAGTATAGAGATACTAAGCAAGAAGCTTTCAAGTATGATAGAAAGGGGCAAAATTACTGAAAAAAGCGGAATGGTGTTTGTAGATGATGGTAGCACCGATGGCACTTGGCATATTCTCACACAAAGCTTTAATAAACGCTATGCTATGGATTCTAGCAATGCTGCGGATTTTGCTAAGTTTATGGAGTCTGTTAAAGGTGTTGATTTTACTAAAACTACTGAATCTAGCAAATCCACTTTTACTTCCACTTCCATTTTAACTTCTGCCCCCCCCCCCCGTTGCTTCATAGCAAAAAAGATAAGCAACCACATTTGTATGCTTTAAAACTATCAAGGAATTTTGGACATCAAAACACACTTTTGGCGGGATTACATTTTGTATGTGATAAATGCGATTGTGCAGTAAGCATTGATTGTGATTTACAGCAAGATGAAGAAAAGCTAGATGAATTTGTGGCGAAGTTTCAAAATGGGGCGGATATAGTTCTAGGGGTGCGGTATGATAGGAAAACAGATTCTGTTTTTAAGAAATATAGTGCGATTTTCTTTTATAAAATGATGAATATTTTTGGGGTAAAAATCATCAAAAATCACGCTGATTATCGTTTGCTTAGTCAAAGGGCATTGAAAAATTTATCTGCTTATAAGGAGACACATTTATTTTTGCGCGCTATTGTGCTGGATATGGGGCAGAAGCCTGAAATTGTGTATTTTGATGTGAAGCCGCGATATGCTGGAGATTCTAAATATAGTCTTAAGAAAATGCTCTCTTTTGCGTGGAATGGCATTACAAGTTTTTCAATAGCACCTTTGCGGTTTGTGAGTGCTATGGGAATTGGGCTTTTTGGGCTTTCAATCGCTTTTGGTATGTATGTGCTGTGGGTAAAAATTTTTACAGATTCTGCTTTGCCGGGCTGGACTTCACTAGCTATTTTGTTATGCTTCTTAAGTGGTATGCAGCTTTTGGGATTAGGCATTATTGGGGAATATATTGGCAAGATGTATCAGGAGATAAAATCTCGCCCAAAATACTGCATTGATGAGTGTTTGGAATCTATGGAGCAGACTTAGTCTAAAACCTCACACATTAGCGTTGTTTCAAGGGAAATGTTGTAGTCAATAGGTTTATAAATGCGGAATGTATAACCTAGATTCCACGATTCTAGCATTGGCTTTATATCAAAAAAATCACTTGCTTGATGGTAAATACTAAGAATCATAGCTGGTTTTTGAGAGCAAATGGTTTCTTTTGCCCCTTTAAGAAATTCCATTTCAAAGCCTTCAATATCAACCTTGATAAGTCCGATTTTAAGATTATGCTCCTTGACATAGCTATCAAGGGTAATAAGCTCTATTTCTTCACTTTGTGTGCAACCATATATAGCATTATCACGAGCAAGGCTGGAGCCAGAGCCAAAAACACTTATAGTCATTTTTGTTTTCTCACTCCCTAAGCCCTTTTTCACCGGCACTATGCGATTTGTATTATTGAGCTGAAGCGTTTGTAGCATAAGGTTGTAATTATGGCTTGTAGCTTCAAAGCTATAAATGTTTTTATTTGTGAAAGATTGAAAAATAAGTGCGCTATCGCCGATAAATCCGCCTACATCAATCACATCAAGATTCTTAATTTTTGCTAAAGTCTGTGGTGAAAATGAATCTAACCCGTGTTTGTAGCAAAAGACAGATATTTCAAAATGCTTGATTGGTAAGAAATAGCCTTGATAGTAAAAAATTTCAGGTGAAAGTTCACATATATTTGTAAAAAAATCATTTTCAATATGTTGTAGAGCGGTTTTTTCAAGTTGGGTTAAGTGAAAAATCTTCTGCGTGGGTGAAAGGGCTACTGCTTTTGTGCGGGAAATAATTTGATACACAATATTTTGGCTCTCTAAATCCATATTTTCACAAAGTTTTTGGGCCTTTTCAAAAACTTCAGAATCCGACATTTTGAAAAATGTTTGGTCAAGGAGATAGTTGTGACGAAGGGAAAGAGTATCGTGGCTTATCTTTTTATACTTTGAGGTTTTAAATAAGGGAAGGCCAAAAATACGATAGACAAAATCATATATTACCCCCCCCCCCGTTGTTTGTGTAAGATATGTCTTTCTTTGTGCGACGGGTAGCCCGGCAACGAGAAGAGTTAGGACATAGTTTTTTTTGACAATGGGCAAACCTAAGATTCTTGTGCGGACAAAACCACCTTTGTATTCGTAGATTCTAAATAATTTCATAAGAACATCTCTCTTAATAGATTCATTAAAAAGTGCGTTTAAGGAGATTTTCCACGCGTAAGATTGTAATCAAGCGATCTTCTCTCTTGCCGATACCCTGCAGGAGATTTTGATTTTCATTAAAAGATTCTGGAATGGGGTCAATATCAGATTCTGGTATTCGCACAGCCCCCGTGAGTTTATCAATCATAAAGCCTATCATCTCATCTTTTTGACTAATCACTAGAAATCGCGTATCGCCATCTTGCTTAATGGCTGGAAGTCCAAACTTAAGACGCATATTGATAAGCGGTAGCACCGTCCCGCGAAGGTTAAACACCCCAAGCACATAATCAGGCACAGCAGGGACGCGTGTATATTCAATGGGCTTAATGATCTCTTTCACATTAAGAATAGGCACCGCAAATTCTTCATTACCAATCATAAAGCCGATGATATGGAGTGTTTCTTCCACCGCGGCTGCTTCACCCACGCCTTTATTTTGTTGTTTCTCAAGGACTTCTTTTAATTTATTTTCACTCATTCTTACTCTCCCTCAATTGTGAGATTTATATTGCGTTTCACAACATTAACTAGGTATTCTGGCGTGTATGGCTTGGTGATATATTCCGTCATACCAGATTCTACACCACGCATTCTATCTGTCTTGCTATTTCTACTTGTAACGGCAATAAGGGGCAGATTCTTAAATTTATTATATTTTCGCACTTCAGATGCAAAAGTGTAGCCGTCCATTTTTGGCATTTCAATATCCACAAGCACGGCATCAAGCTGCTTATCTCCATTCTTAACAATATCAAGCCCTTCCACGCCATTTGCCGCTTCAAGCACTGTAACACCAAGTGTTTTAAGACATTTTTTCATAATCGCCCTATCAGTATTACTATCATCAATAGCAAGGACAACATAATCACTTGGTGAATTTTTGATTTTAGCCACAGCATTTTCTTCGGCAAGTTTTGTGATATTAACTTTCACTTCTTTTGCCATTTCCATCATCGCGGCAACATCAACAATCATTGTAATCTTACCATCGCCCCGCACAGTCGCCCCTGCAATACCCTCTGTGCCTTTAAGATAATAGCCAAGCGATTTGATAACAACTTCCTCTTGCCCAACGAGATAATCTACAATCACACCCATTTTTTGCTCCGCCAAACCAATGACAACAACATACACTTCATTAGTATTCTCTAACACTGAATCTACTTTGAAAATATCTGCCAAACGCACGATTGAAAGCACTTCATCTCGCAGTCTTAGCACACTTTTGCCATCAACGGTATAAATCTCATCTTGGCTTACACGCACCGTTTCAATAACAGAAGAAAGCGGAATGGCATAATACTCTTCTTGCACCGCAACAAGTAAGGCTTGGATAATCGCAAGAGTGAGCGGGATTTTAAGCTTCTGCGTTGTGCCTACACCTTTTTCAGATTCTATATCAATGATACCATTAAGCTTCTCTATATTTGTTTTGACAACATCCATTCCCACGCCACGCCCAGAGACATTGCTGATAGTGGCAGCGGTTGAAAATCCGGGCTTAAAGATGATGCCAAAGGCTTCTTTATCACTCATTGTATCCGCTTCTCTCTCGCTAATAACGCCTTTTTCGATACCTTTTTGTTTGAGCATTTGTGCATCTAGACCCTTGCCATCATCGGCAATTTCAATAACGATGTGATTGCCCTCATTATAGGCTTTGAGCGTTACTGTTCCGGTTTCTGGCTTACCTAGGGCTAGGCGGTCTTCAGGTTTTTCAATCCCGTGGTCGCAAGAGTTGCGAATAATGTGGATAAGTGGATCACCGATTTCTTCAACGATTGATTTATCAAGCTCTGTTTCTTCACCGGTGATGATAAGATCAATATTTTTGCCAAGCTCACGAGAGAGATCACGCACCATACGGGGGAATTTATTAAACACCTTGCCAACAGGTTGCATACGCGTTTTCATAACCGCAAGTTGCACATCTGTAGTAACTGATGAGATAGAAGCCACGACTTGATTAAGCTCTTCTAAGAATTTTTCCCCATCATAACGCTCTTCCACATCGCCATAGATTTTGATTAAGCGGTTTTTACCAAGCACAAGCTCACCGATAAGATTCATAAGATGATCTAGTCTTTTCACATCAACACGCACGGTTTGCTCTACACTCGCTGCTGGAGCTTTTTCATCACCCCCTGCTTTCTTTGGAGTAGGTTTGGGAGCAGGTTTTGGCGTAGCTTGAGCTGCTGGAGCTGAATCTGGGGCTTTTGGAGCTTGCACACTTGGGGCAACGCCACCTGCTTTTTGTGCTGCACGAGCTTGTTTGTCAGCTTCTTGACGCTTTTTAAGTAGCCTTTCAATCTCGGCTTCAACTTCTTCTGCACTCATATTTGAGTAGTCAAGCTCTGGTTCATCAGCAAGAGGATTGTTGCTATCAGCCGGAGTGCTTGGGGCTGCAGATTGTGCAGGTGCAGCTTGTGGAGCTGGAGATTCTGCACTCTCTCCACCTGTTCCACCACTTGAGATGGCTTGTAAGCGAGAGACGGTGTCATCAATTTCAATGCCACTATTAGCATCAGTCCCACTATCGCGTATAGCAGCAAGAAGCGCTTTCATCAAGTCTATGGAGTGCAATACCACATCCATAACATCAGGGGTAATCTTTAGCTCATCACGCCTTGCTTTGTTAAGCACATCTTCCATATTATGTGTAAGACGCGTGAGAATGTCAAAGTTCAAAAATGAGCTTGAGCCTTTGATTGTGTGGGCTACTCTAAATATTCTATTTAATAAATCAAGGTCTTCAGGGTTGTTTTCAAGCTCTACCAAATCTTGGTCCAGCTGCTCTATCATCTCAAAAGCTTCTACTAAGAAGTCTTCCATTATCTCTTGCATATCGTCCATTGTGAATCCTCTCGCACGAAATTTTAAAAAAGTATTCTACTATTTATTTTGATAAAATTCTAGTGATTTCATCATAAAATAGTTTTGCATCAAATTTGACAAGATAAGCTTCCGCCCCTATCTCTTTTCCTTTACTTGCACTAAACTTATCGCTGATTGATGAGTTAAAAATGAGTGGAATCTTATTGAATCTTGCATCATTTTTAACCTGTGCAGCAAAGTGAAAGCCGTCCATTTTAGGCATTTCAACATCTGAAATAATAAGCTTAAGATGTTTTGCTATATCTTCCCCCCAACGCTCATAGAGTTGCTCTAAACGCTCTAATCCTGCCTCTCCATCAATAGCATCAACCACATCAAAGCCAATCTCACTGAGTGTATTGCAAAGAAGTTTGCGTGCAATAGAGCTATCATCAAGAATAAGCACACTGCCTTCAAATTTATCCTTAGGCTTAAATTGCTCAATATCCACTCTATCGCCACCATTTGGCATTTGGAAATCAAGATCATCAATAATCCCCTCTAAATCCAAAATCAATAATGTCCGCCCATCTTCAATACGCGTTGTTCCTGTGATTTTCCCACGCTGGTCATCATTGCTAAGGCTAAACATAGCAGATTCTATATCCGCCCAGCTCACACGCCTTAGCCGCCTTGTAGCGTGCACCACAAAGCCAAGCTGCTTATTGTTAAATTCTGTAACAATAACCTTCTTATCACGCACAGCATCTTCTTTTGGCTTGATATTCATCCACTTTGTCAAATCAATAAGAGGCAGAATATCCCCACGCAAATCAAACATACCAAGCATATAATCAGGGCTGCCCGGAGTTTCAAAGATTTCTTCAGGATAAGCGACAATCCCGCTTACTTTGGCAACATTAATGCCATATACCCCTTCATAAGTCTCCCCATTCTTATCTTCAAAGAGTCTAAAATCTACAAGCTCCATTTCGTTGCTTGCAATTCGCATAATATCGACTTTATCTGTCTTCAATCGCTCTCCTTTGTGGATTGTATAGTGGATTTTGCTTCATTAGAAGTTGCGGATTCTATACTAAAAATACTTCTAGTAAGATAAAATGAAGGCAAGGAGATATACAAACTCTCCCCTTTATATGCTTTGCCGATGTGAAAATGCCCTTCTATAATCATATCTATTTGCTCATCTGCAAGGGCTTGGGCTTTTTTGATTGCATTTTGCAAATAGGCATTGTAGGCACAAATCCGCTTTTTTGCAAAGCTTTCAATATCGGCCCTACCTTGTCTAATTGTATTGTGATTTACCTTTTTTACAATAAAAGTGTAGAGATTACCAAAAGTTACAGAATCTAGCAAAGTTAAAATCCAACGCATTATTTTTGTCTGCATACATCTAATGTATAGCTCATATTTTGTGTTTAAAAACAAATCCCCGTGGGCGAGTAGGACATTTTGAGATTCTTTTGTAGATTCTAGATGTGAAGCACTCTCATTAATGTAGCTAAAGGCAAGGGGCTGTTTTGAGCGAGGGATAAAGTGAATCTTTGAAAACTCTACCCTTTTTTGTAAAGCGTTTAGTCCAAAGTCGTGATTGCCCTCAAACCACCATACTTGGCTAACTTGTGAAAGAGTGCAGATAGAATCTAAAAGCTCTTTATGCGTATCAACACTAGATTTTACCCCACCTAAAAGCAAATGTGTAATATCACCCATAAGGAAAATTTGGCTTGGTATTTGAGCGGGATTTTTTAAAAGCGTCTTAAAATAATCAAGCAAAGCTTTTGAAGCAATTTCGCCCTGCTCTGGCAAAGGCTGTAAATGCAGGGGCATAAAATGTGAATCTGCAATAAAAATCGCATCTTTATGTATTTGCGGGGCATTCTGCCAAAGTGATTGAGTTTTTTTCATCGCTTGTTAAAATAGCCCATAGGGGATTTGTGGGATTCCTAAAGATTCATCTAATCCGCACATAAGATTGGCATTTACCACCGCTTGTGAGCTAGCCCCTCGCAAGAGATTATCAATAGCGGTGTTAATAAAGATTCCATTATTTTTACACGCTACAAAAATATCGCAAAAATTACTCCCTATCACGCTACTCATTTTCACAGGCGTTTCTCTCACACGCACAAAGGATTCACTCCCATATATAGAATCTAAAATCCCCCTTGTCTCTTTTGTGCTTAAAGGGGTTTTTAAAGTCGCAAAAATACTCACTAGCATACCGCGAGTGATAGGGCTTAAATGTGGCACAAAGTGAATATCTAGCTCTTTTTTTCCAAGTGTAACGCACTTTTCAGCAATTTCTATTTGATGACGATGGGCAAGGGGGGAATAGGCAAAAAGATTTTCATTAATATGTGAAAAATGTGTATTTTCACTCAATGTCTTTCCCGCCCCGCTCACGCCACTTTTAGCGTCAATAAACACAGGATTTGAATCTTGCAAATAATCTACAAAAGGCAATAGCCCTAAAAGCGTAGCGGTAGGATAACAGCCCGGATTTGCCACAAGCGTGGCGTTTTGTATGCTTTGGCGGTTGTATTCTACTAGCCCATAAATGGCGTTTGTGAGATTTTCTTTATCAGTATGGGTGCAGTAGTTTGCTTCATAGTTTTCCACACTCAAGCGATAATCAGCCGATAAGTCTATGATTTTAATAGGCTTGTTTTTAGCCTTGCTTAATGTAAAAATCTCCTGTGTCATTGCCATAGCACTTTTATGGGGCAGGGCGAGAAATAGCACATCACAATCTAAAGCCTCTTGTGCATTTGCTTTATGGATAGGGAGATTGCCCAAGGGGAGTGAATCTAGCATCGTATGGACTTGCTCTAATGTGCTATCCCCTTGCGTGTTGGCTATGTAGCTAAGTTTAAATACAGGGTGATGGAGCAAAATTTTAGCAAGTTCTAAGCCCGTGTAGCCGCTAATACCGATGATTCCCACTTTGATTTGTCGCATAGCTATTCCTTATAGAGTGTTACAAAATCTTGTAAAATATCGCAAAAAATCTCAAAATCTTTTAAATCAAGCCTTTCATTGCAACTATGTGGAGCGTGAATAGTTGGACCAATGGAGAGAATCTCAAAATTTTTGATATGTGAGTGAGCTAGAATCTGCTTTTTTAGAATCCCACATTCCAGCCCAGCGTGGATTTGTGTAAGATGAGGTGTGATATTGTGTTTGGCATACAGCGTGTTTAAAAGCGTTAAAGCCTTGTGTGTTGGCTCTATGCTTCTCTCCCAAGGGGCGTAATATCCGCTTGTTTTCATAGAGCAATGTGGATTGAGATAGGGTAGCATTATTTCCAAACGCTCACAAGTGCGTTTGAGTAAGTCCTGCGTGTTTGCCCGAGCCATTAGGATTAGCTCTAAGCTCTCCTGCTTTTGCGTGATAAGTGAAAGATTTAAAGATGACAGCACCCCCTGCTTATCTCCAGCATACACACCGCTATGAATCCCACACAGCAAAGGAACAATCGCATTTTTATGATAAGCCTTTGTATAATCGCTAGATTCTAAAGATTCCAAAGGTGTAATGTCAAAAGACGCTCCATTTGGCGTATAAAAGATAGAATCTAGCCTTTTATCACAAGCGATAATCGCCTCTAGCCCCACGGGTATGGAGTTGCGTTTTTCCCCGCCATTAAGTGTGATGATATAAGCTTCAATCGTTGATAAAAAAAATCCAAACTCACTTAAAGCATTCTCTTTATTTTTGTGAATCTCAATCCCCGAATGCCCCCCCAAAAAGCCTGAACTTGTGATTTTATACATATATGGATAAGAGGGCAAAAGAGAATCTAGGGGCTTTAAGTCGCTTTTTAAATCAATGGCACATTCTATATCCACGCCCCCAGCACAGCCCAGCACAATCTCGTGTATATCCTCGCTATCAAGGTTTAAAAGCAAAGGAGATTCTATTTTTAGACTAAGATTATTTGCCCCTATCATTCCTACTTCTTCATCGTTTGTGAAAAGTAGTTCAATATGAGATTCTTTCAAAGCTAACATACACGCCAAAGCTATGCCATTATCCGCCCCTAGACTAGAATCTTTAGCGTATAAAAAACTATCTTTTTGTATAGGTGTAACACCCTTGTGCTTGGTAGAATCCCCAACGCACACCATATCATAATGCCCTTGCAAGCAGATTCTAGGTTTGCCCTTTTTAGCGTAAATATTAAAAGCAGAATCCACAGCTAATGTGTAGCCTTGAGATTCTAAGCTAGAGCAAAGAAAAGCGTGCATATCCTGCGTGTGATAGCTACAATGTGGAATCTCACAGAGTTTATAAAACATCTCTAAAGCACGGGTAGAAAAATCACTCATTGTATCCCTTAGACATCATATTTCGCACTCGTTTCAAAAATCTCGCCCAAATCGGCGTTGTAATGCAGAATCTTGCAGGAATTTTCAAGCAAAGCAATCACCTTGGCTAATGTGTGTAAATCCCTAGCATACACATACACGCCATAGCCCTTAATCAGCATAAAGCTATGGGAATGCTCCTTAAAATATCGTGGAATATCCGTATCAGCCCGTTCCGCCCAGCTCTCATAATCTTTAGGATTAAAAATCTCAATACTTGGAGCTAAAAACTTATACCCAAAATAATCCTTTGGCTCTAGCTTATCGTATTTCAGCGTATAAGACACAAGATAAGGTGGCATAGCATAAGCGATAAATTTTGCTTCAGAAAAGCTCTCATAAATCGCAGCGTGAATGGGAGCGTGCAGACTTGCTTCATTCCAGCGATAGTCCTGCTTTTGATAGAGCATAATCATAGAATCTGCGTTGATATTGTCAAAAATAGCATTTTGTTTGTTGATAATAAAGCGGTTTTTACTCACACGCGCAGAAATCGCTCCGTGGAAGATTCCAAAAAAGTTCTTCCTAAAGAGCGAGAGAGAGACATTGGCAATGTTTTGTATAAGCTCTTGGCTTACTTGAGTAGTATGGATATTCATAAGGGGGAGTATAGCATTTTGTGGTAACACACAGAGAATAAAGCCAAAATTAGCCCTTGTGCTTTTGTGGAATCTTGTGATGTTTTTTTAGAATCTTATAATGACAGATTCTAGCGTGTGAAAAATATGCGGGGTATTTTTAGAGATTTTGTAGGATTTCATTGAGTTGGATTGTCTTTTCTTTTTGACTAAGGAGCGTTTTTTCAAGCGTTTCTAGGGACTTTGGGCTGATGTATTCTAGGAGTTCTACAATGTGGCTATATTTGGCGAGATTTGGGTCTTGTAAGCAGAATCTTTGAAGCATTTTGTGCGGTGAGCTTTGGGAGAAAAGCTCCTGCTCATACACGCCCAAAGCATCAGCGATGAATGGAATCATATCTGCCTTTAGCTCAATATTGCCATTAAGATAGGCATAAATGCTAGAGATTGTGGGCGTTTCGCCCGTTTTATTTGCACGCAAGCCTAAGTCTATAAGGCGATTAGCAAGCTCTTTTTTGCTTAGATTTTTTGCTTTTAGAATCTCATTTATTTTGTCAATAACTTTCATTCCGCTTTCTTTTTATAAGGTTTATCAAAGATGTAGATTCTAGTCAGTAAATTATAGAAAAAGTATAAATTAAGTATTTGTTATCTATAATTAAGCACAAAAATTTCATTAAAACAATGGGAGGTTGTTATGATAGTGCAAAATTTTGTTGTTAAGAATTGTGTCTTATGGTTGCTAGTTTTAGGTTTAAGTGGCTGCAGCTATGCCGTTACATTCAATACAAATCCTATTGGTGCAAACATTATTTGTGGTGGAGTTAATCAAGGATATTCTCCCGTCAATTTGGAGTACAATAAAAAAGCATTAAAGGAGCATAATTTTAGGATTGAACCCTGTGAAACTGTCTGGATAAGTGGAGCTAGAATAGAGTTTCCAGACAATATCAGTGATGTTTTTGAAGAATTCCCAAAAGGAGTAATGCTAACATTACAAAGACCCGAACACCCAGACTTAGAGAAAGATATGCAGTTTGCATTTCAGGTTCAACAGATGAAACAGCAACAGATGCAATTTCAGTATCAACAGTCCCAACAAGCAATTCACAATGTAAATCAACAACTTAATCAAACAAATCAAAGAATTCAGCAACAAAACCACAACAATCAAATGCTGTTTCAAATGCAACAATTAAACAACACATTACGTTATGGTTTTTAGCAACTTTTAAGGTTTTAAGGGATTTTGTAAAAGTGTTATCTGTCTTAAATTTAAGCTAAATCAAAAAAAAAAAAAAACGCATAATACTCCCTTAATTTTTTTAAAGGAGTCAAAATGGCACAGGCTAATTCTAATCAAGGCAAAGTTACACCAAAGGGCAATAGTGCTAATATGCAAAATCCCAACAAAGGCACAAGTGGCACAAATCGCCAATACGACCAAAATCAAGGCAACAGGGGCAAGCAGCTTAACCCAAATCAGCAAAACAAAAAGTAGATTCTAGGAATCTGCCTACCTTGATCTACTACCCTTAAAGCTCAAAAGGCTTTAGGGCTAGAATCCACTTTTATAAAAGCTATTTTCTGCTAATCAATTATTGCTCCGCTCCGCTCTTTTCTTTCCCTAGAATCCACAAAAAATGATCTAAATCTCGTGTGTTTTCATTTTCAAGCCCATAGTGTTTGGCAAACTCATCAATAGCTTGGAGAAATGTATTGTATGTGTCATAGTCCTTAAGCTCTTTGTTTGTGAGCTTTTTTCCATAAAAATTTGTGCCTACTAGCTTACTAGGTATATTAAACTTTGCATTGCTTTTATCGCTTTTGCCATTGTTAAAAAATACCAACACTTCACGCACAAAGCTATCATAGATTCTAAAGGCGTTTTGATTGTGGTGGAAGCAATATTTTGTCGCAAAGGAGTAAGGATTTATGATTATGACTTTGTCTTTGATAGTTTTTTCTAGATTACATTTTGCAATTTGTTTAACAATATCCTTTAATTCATTGTAATTTTGTAGGGTGGCGTTGCGTATTTTTTGGTGAATTTGTTTGTTAGATTCTAGCTCGGTAATATGTTTAGCAACTTTATAAACACCAAATTTTGATCTTGTAAGATTTGTGCTATAGAAGCTATCTAGCACAGAAACTTTTAGCAGCACATTTTGCAAAGTCTTGTCTTTTTGTATCTGTTGCGTTTCATCTGCTCTTTCAAAAATGTCTTCGCTACTAAAAATATTTTCAATTACCTTTTCTTGCTCTCGGTAGTTTTCATATTTATTGCTATTGTATATTCCCAAAATCCTGTCATAAAGCTCTTTCATCTTTTCTTTATGCCCACTCATCTATCACTCCCCTTGGGATTCCAAATACTCTTCATAACTCCCGCGGAAGTCTATGATTTCTGCTCCACCACCGCTAGAATCCGCCTTTAGCTCAATGATTCTATTAGCATACGCGTCAATCAGCTCCCTATCGTGGCTGACACAAATCACATTTCCGCTAAATTTATACAACGCCTCGCCAAGCGCGATAATGGATTCTAAATCAAGGTGGTTTGTAGGCTCATCAAGCACTAAAAAATTCCCCCCTTCTAGCATAAGTTTGCTTAGCACCATTCTGTGCTTTTCCCCACCGCTTAGGGCGTTTATGGGTTTCTCTTGCTCTTCCCCGCTAAAGAGCATTCGCCCTAGTGCGTTGCGTATCTCGCCACTCTCTTTTTTCTTATCAAAGCCCCTTAGCCACTCATACAGGCTTTCTTCCCCGCTTATCTCTTCACTTACATTTTGTGGGAAGTAGCCCCTTTGCGTTGTCGCCCCCCACTTGACTAGCCCAGAATCCGCTTTTAACTCTTCTACTAGAATCTTACACAAAGTGCTTTTACCCACGCCATTTGCACCGATGATAGCGATTTTATCCCCGGGCAGAATTTTCAAACTCACATTTTTTAGCACGCATAAATCCCCATAACTTTTTGAGATATTCTCACATTCTAGGGCTTCGTTGCCAATCGTGCGGTTGGGCTTAAAGACTATGCTAGGATCTCGCCTAGAGCTAACCGCTAAGGATTCAATATTGAGCTTTTCAAGCTGTTTTTGGCGACTTGTAGCTTGACGCGCCTTACTTGCATTAGCAGAAAATCGCGCGATAAAGGATTCTAGCTCCTCTTTTTCTTTAAGCTTTTTGTTTCGCTCCATTTCCTGCTGTTTAGCTATCAAAGTAGAGGCGATATACCAATCATCATAATTCCCACTAAACTCCCGCACAGAGCCAAAATCCATATCCAAAATATGTGTGCAAACGCTGTTTAAAAAATGCCTATCGTGGCTGATGACGACAAGTGTGCCTTGGTGGCGTTTGAGATTGTCTTCAAGCCACGATATAGAGTGTAAATCAAGGTTGTTTGTCGGCTCATCTAGGAGCAAAATATCAGGCTTGGGGAATAGCACTTGAGCGAGTAGAATCTTAAACTTATCGCCACCGGTTAGGGTTTTCATTAGTTCATTATGCGTGCTAGAATCAAAGCCTAAATCTTCTAAAATCTTTTCAATCACCACCTCGCATTCATACATCGGGTCTTCTTCAGCGCAAATCATCTCTAGCTCACCTAGCTCGGCATTGATCGTATCATCGCTTAAATCACCATTTTCATAGAGATATTCCTTGCGTTTTATGGCGTCATATAATCGCTTATTGCCTAGCAGCACCGCATCTTTTAGACTAAGCTCTTCAAAAGCGTATTGATCCTGCCCTAAAACGCCCATTTTTAAGCCCTTTTCTATCACCACTTCGCCGCTGCTTGCCTCATACTGCCCACTTAGGATTTTTAAAAATGTGGATTTCCCTGCACCATTTGCCCCGATAAGCCCATAGCGTTTGCCAGAATCTAGCTTGATATTGACATTTTCAAAGAGCTTTTTTGTCGCATAACGCATTGAAAGATTGATTGTTTGTAGCATTGTGTGTCCTTGTGATTGTGAATAATGGCGTGGATTCTAGCATAAAATAGCATTTGTGTAGTCAATGGGTAGTCAAAATAGGAGATGGGCTTTTGTGGCTTTAATGCAAAAAAATTCTCATCATTTTACAAAAAATGGTAAAAAATCTCATCTTTTATTTAATTTAAGTCAAAAAAGTTATACAATGCAAACTTCAACAAATAAGGTGTGTTTCATAAGGAGGATAGTATGCAAAACAACACTCACTCTTATCGCAAAAAGCGTTACATTGTCTATGCCATAGCGACTTTAGCACTTCTTGTATTTCCTTTTATACAAATCAATGGTAATCAGCTTTTCCTACTCTCATTTGATCACAAACAGCTTCATTTAATGGGTGTTGTGTTTGATATGCAGGAGCTGTATTTAATGCCATTTTTGCTGATTCTTATGTTTGTGGGAATCTTTTTTATGACAACACTTGCGGGGCGTATATGGTGTGGCTGGGCGTGTCCGCAGACGATTTTCCGCATTTTATATAGGGATTTGTTGCAGACAAAGATTTTTGGTTTGCGAAAGAGAATCTCAAATAAGCAGGAAAAAATGGACTTAAGCACTTTTGGGGCGAAGATTAAGGCGGTTTTGGCGTTTTTAATTATCTCTGTGCTTTGTCTTGTGGCAGCGGCAAATTTGATGTTCTTTTTCACACCACCGAGCGATTTTTTTGCCTATATGAGCGATCCGCTTAATCACAGAATCTTGCTTGGTTTTTGGCTAGGCTTTGGGCTATTTTTCATTCTTGATATTGCTTTTATACAGGAAAATTTCTGTATTTATATGTGTCCGTATTGCCGGATTCAAAGTGTGCTTTTTGATGATGACACGATTACGGCGGTGTATAACTATAAACGCGGTGGGGCGGTGTATGACACAAAGGGAATGAAGTTTGAACTCGCACCTAAAAAGCAAGATCCAAATAATGAATGCACCAATTGTAACGCGTGTGTGCGTGTGTGTCCAACGCATATTGATATTAGAAAGGGTATGCAGCTAGAGTGTATTAACTGCCTTGAATGTGCCGATGCGTGTGAATCTGTGATGAGTAAGCTTAATCGCCCTTCACTTGTGATGTGGAAGTCCTCTGCCTCGCTAGATAATAATGGCAAAGTGCGTGTGTTTAGGTTTAAAACTATCGGCTATATGGTGATTTTAGCCCTTGTATTTGTGCTATTGCTTTTTGTAGGCAGCAAAAAAGAGAGTATGCTCCTTGATATTAACCGCACCACCGAACTGTATGAGATTAAAAAGAATCATATCGTGGATAATCACTACACAATGCTTTTCCACAACACGGATTCTGCTGATCATCAAATGCATTTTGAAATCCTTGATAACAAGGGCGGGGATATTGCTAAGTCTTTAGAGATTATCTCGCCAAAAGCCCCTTTTAATGTCAAGGCTGGAAAGAAAGTCAAGCAGATAGTTACAATCCGCACAAGAGAGAATCTAGGGCAGGGGAATTATGATATTACTATCCGTGCGTATGCCACAGACGCAAAAGAAAGTATTCAAGTTGAGCGTCCTACAAAGTTTGTCTATCCAGATTCTAAGCTCTTTAAAGATTAGAATCTTGCTTCTCAAAGCCTATTCTTAAGCAAAATATGGGCTTGTGGCAATTTTGTAATAACGGAGAAAATTTTGCCTTGTTAGCAAAATGTGGTATTATTCCACCCTATCTTAAAAAAAGGAGATAAAAATGGGACTTTATGATAGAAATTATACAAACAATGCAAATGCAACCGCAGAGTATGCAGCGGCACAAGATACCGCCCTTGTGAAATTTGTCAAAACGACTTACATTTTCTTTGGGGCAAGTTTATTTTTTGCCTTTATTGGTGCGATGATTGGCTTTTACAATCTTCAACTTGTTTTTGAAAATCGTATGCTTCTGTTTGTAGCTGAGATTGCAGCACTCTTTGGGCTTATGTTTTCTCGCTCAAAGCCCGGACTTAATATTGCGATGCTCTTTATCTTTACCACACTTACAGGTTTGGTAGCTACGCCACTTGTGGCTATGGTAGCAGCAAAGGCAGGAGCGGGAGCAGTGGCTATGGCATTTGCAATGACGACAATTGTCTTTGGTGTGATGAGTATTTTTGGCATTAGGACAAGAAAAGACTTGGCAAGTATGGGCAAAATGCTTTTTATCACTTTGATTGTTGTGTTTGTTTGTTCACTTGTGAATCTTTTCCTTGGAAGCTCTATGTTTCAAGTGCTGATTTCAAGTGCGGCGGTTATTCTCTTTAGTATGTATGTGGCGTATGATACACAAAATATTATCCGTGGGCTTTACACAAGTCCGGTAGATGCGGCAATTAGCCTCTATCTTGATTTCTATAATATTTTTATGAATCTACTTGCCCTTATCGGTCTATCAAGCAGAGACTAAGGGGAATAAATGGAGGTTGGCAGAGTTATAGATGCTAATCTCAATCGCTTAAGGGAGGGTATCCGTGTCATAGAGGATACGCTCCGCTACTTTCATAATGATAAAACACTTTCTTTCTTATGTAAAACACTGCGACATAAGCTTAAACTTTCTACTTCACTAGATTTGCTTGATTATAGAGATATTCAAGGCGATGTAGCAAAACAAAGCAGCAAAGATGAGCTGTTAAGAGAAAATCTAAACGCCCTTGTTATGGCTAATTTTAAACGCGCTCAAGAATCCGCTCGTGTTTTAGAAGAATATACCAAACTCGCCCCACATCTAGGCAATACCCACGCTTTTAAGCAGATTCGCTATGAGCTTTATGACATTGAAAAACAATATTTTCAAGCCTACTGCAGCTCACTTCGTCAGTAACGCACTCACAAACAACACATAAGTAAAGTATAGAATCTAGCATAGAGTAAAATTACAGCCACAGCATAATTTGGAATTAACTTTGCTACCCACCCCATAAATCTAAAAACTAAAAGGTATAAAATGCGTATTGATATTTTTTGCGAGAGTGGGGAGGGCTATGGGCTAGGGCATTTCTACCGCTCTTTGAAACTCATCGCCATATTTGTAAAATTGACAAAGCCCCCTTATACCCACGCCATTACTTTGCATAATCGCGGCGACTACACCCCACCGCCTCTAAAAACTCTGCTAGATTCCACACCTTCACATATTGAGCTTGAGTGTAAAAACTATGAGTGGCTATCCACCCAGCCTGAAATGCTTGAACTCGCCATTGTGGATAGCTACGAGGCACAGGAGTGGTTCTATCATCGTTTAATTCAGCACAGCAAGGCACTCATCTGCCTTGATGATACCCTGCGTGATGCGTATCCAAAGGACTGCTATATTCTAAATCCCACGCCAGATTCCAAGTCGTATTTTAAGGGGTATTCTCACTTGTGGTGTGGGGAAGAATATATGATTTTGCCCCAACACATAGAATCTAAACCATTAGAATCTACACAAGATTCCAAGCCCACAGCCCATAATCAAAATAAGCAAATCTTTGTGAATTTTGGCGGTGTAGATTCTAATAATCTCTCCCAAAGCTTTATTGATTTGCTTGTGAGAGAGCTTACACAGCAGTGTCATTTTCATCTCGTGTTAGGCGGTGGCTATCCCCATAAAATCGCCATTCCAAAGCCCCTTGAAAATTTTGTGAGTATGTATCACAATCTCACACCTAGCGAGTTTTTACACTTAGCCCTAACTTGTGATTACGCCTTAAGTGCCGGAGGCGGCAGTATGCTTGAATTATTAAGGCTTAAAATCCCAAGCATCATTTTACAAACCGCACAAAATCAAGTTTTTCACATAGAGCAATGGCAGAAAAAAGGTGCGATTTATTACGCAAAAGATTTGCCCTCTGCCCTTGAAACGCTTTTCTCTTGGCAGGAAAATCCCCCCAAGATTCTAAAGCAAAATCTTCAAAATCTAACTCTTGGCTCAAAGCTAGAATATGCCCTTTTAAGCCTTATTCAAAACCTAGCCGCTCCCCACAGCACAGCTCAAAATGAAACAGCTAAGATTCAAGCCCTACCTTTTCCAAAGCTTAATCCTACGCAGTCTCAAGCCATCTTGCAAATGCGAAATCACCCAGAAATTGCTAAATGGATGTATGCGACGCATATTAGCCCAGAATCTCACACCGCCTTTCTAGCAAACCTTGCAAATGATAATACAAGGCGATATTGGCTCTTGCAGGAAAATGATGAGTATATCGGCGTAGGCTCACTCACAAGGATAAATCTCACCCATCGCCACGCCTTTATTGGAATCTATAAAAATGTAGATTCTAACATTTTACGCAAGGGAGCTAAGATTCTCAAGTTTTTAGAATCTTATGCTTTTAATGAGCTAGGTTTGCACACCTTGCACCTTGAAGTGCTAGAACACAACACCCAAGCCATAGCATTTTATGAAAAAATGGGCTATACAAAAGAGGGGATTTTGCACGATTTTATACGCGAGATAAAAGATTCACAAAGCATATATCACAATGTCATCTTAATGTATAAGGAGCGTGTATGAAGCCCCCACTTATCATCGCCGAGCTAAGTGCCAATCATCAGCAAGACTTGCAAATTGCTAAAGATTCTATTTATGCCATTGCCAAAAGTGGAGCTGATGGCGTGAAGCTACAAACCTACACACCTTCTTGCTTAACGCTAGATTCTAAAAATCCGCCCTTTGCTATTAGCGGCGGGACATTATGGGATAATACTTATTTGTATGATTTGTATAAACAAGCCCAAACGCCGTGGGAATGGCACAAAGAACTTTTTTCACTTGCACGAAGTTTAGGACTAATCGTATTTAGTTCCCCCTTTTCTATAAAAGGCGTGAAGCTTTTAGAATCTTTGCAATGCCCTATGTATAAGGTTGCAAGCTTTGAGATTATGCACTATGAGCTGATTGCTGCGATTGCTAAGACTAAAAAGCCTATTATTTTTTCCACCGGCATTGCCACGCACAAAGAGATTGAATCTGCCCTTGCACTTTGTCATAAATATGGGAGCAAGGATATTACGCTTTTGCATTGTGTGAGTGAGTATCCAGCCCCTTTGGAATCCGCAAATATCAAGGCAATGCTAGGCTTAAAGCAAAGATATAAAAAATACAATATTAAAGTTGGACTTTCAGATCATACGCTTGGCAGCCTCTGCCCCATTATCGCTACAAGCCTTGGGGCGTGTATGATTGAAAAGCATTTTATCCTTGATAAGTCCTTAGGAGGCGTGGATAGTGCCTTTAGTATGGATAAAGATGAGTTTAGTGCAATGGTGGAGCAAGTCCGCAACACTGCCCTAGCCCTTGGCAAAAAGAATCCGCAAGTGCCTAAAAGCACACTTAAAAAGCGAAGAGTCTTTGCGCGAAGCATTTGGGTTACAAAAGATATTGCTAAGGGGGAGCGTTTCACAAAGGAAAATATTGCTATCTTGCGTCCCAATGGCGGAATGCACCCGCGGTATTTTTCACAGATTCTTAACACAAAGGCAGAGCGTGATTACAAAGCCGCCACACCACTCATAAAGCATAAATTATAACTTTAAGGGTATAATCACCATTTCAAATCCCAAAGTTAAAAAGGAAGTCTATGTTGCCATCTACTCCATTACTTTTTACACCCGGTCCTACCCCCGTGCCAGAATCTTTGCGTCAGGCGATGAGTGAGCCTACACTCCACCACAGAACCCCAGAGTTTGAAAGCATTTTTGCCAAAGCTAGGGAGGGGCTTTTAGAGCTTTTAGGAATGAAAGAAGTGCTAATGCTTGCAAGTAGCGGCAGTGGGGCTATGGAAGCTTGTGTGCTGACTTTTAGTGCTAAAAAAATGCTAAGTGTCAATAGCGGGAAGTTTGGCGAACGCTTTGGCAAAATCGCCAAGGCTCATAAGATTCCATATACAGAGATTATAAATGAGTGGGATATCCCAGCGAGTGTGGAATCTGTGCTTGAGATTTTGCAAAATGATAAGGATATTGATTGCTTTTGTATGCAGATGTGTGAATCCGCAGGAGGCTTACGACACCCAGCAGAAGCCATAGCTAAGGCGATTAAAGAGTATAATCCAAATATTATTGTGGTGGTTGATGCCATTACGGCAATGGGCGTTGAAGCCATTGACACAAGCCATATTGACGCCCTTATTGGCGGCTCACAAAAGGCGTTTATGCTGCCACCGGGCTTAAGCATTATTGGGCTATCACCCCAAGCGATACAAAAGATTGAAGAACGCGATGTGGGCTTTTATTTTAATCTTAAAACCGAGCTGAAAAATCAAGTCAAAAACACCACCGCTTGGACTGCCCCAACGACAATTATCACCGGACTTGCGAAGTATTTTGAGCTTGTGTCCCAAAATGGCGGACAAAAAAATGGAATGGAGCGAGTTTATAAAGATACAAAAGCCAGAAGTCTATCAACGCAAAAAGCCCTAGAATCTATCGGGCTAAAAATCTATCCAAAATCCCCAGCTCTAGCGATGAATACTATTTATGATGAAAAAAATGCGGCGAATTTACGCAAAGTGCTAAAGACAGAGTTTAATCTCAATGTCGCAGGGGGGCAAGATAGGCTAAAGACGAGCATTGTGCGGATTAATCAAATGGGGCTTATCCCGCTATCTCAAAGCCTATGGGTAGTCAATGCCTTTGAACTTGCCTTGCAGAGACTTGGATTACGGGACTTTACAGGTGAAGCAAATAAGGTATTTTTAGAATCTTATTATGCGTTGCAAGATTAAGTTTTACAAAGTTTAAAAAGTGCCACAAAATACGCAAGATTCTAGTTTTAAAGATTCTGCACAAAGCACAGAATCTCTGCACCAGCGCTTTAATAAGGCTTTGCAGACTCTTGCAAACAAAGCCTTAGATTCCAAGCCTAAAATCATCGCTATCCTTGGAGCAAGTGGGAGTGGCAAAACCGCCCTTGCCCACGATATAGCCCTGCAAAAGGGCTGTGAGATTTTTAGTCTTGATTCTTTGGGGGTTTATAAAGGCTTTGATATAGCTTCCGCCAAGCCCACACCTTTAGAAAAAACACAAGTGCGTTACCACGCGTTAGATGTTTTAAATCCAAGTGAAAAAAGCAATGCTATGCTTTTTTTTACACTTTTATGCGAATGTGTGCTTCATCTTAAGCCCGATACGCCTTTGCTCATCGTTGGGGGCAGTAGCTTTTTTCTAAAAAGCATCATAGAAGGTTTAAGCCCTATGCCAGACTTGCAGGGCTATGAAAAGTGGATAGAATCTCTAGGAAGTTTGCAGGAGTGCTACGCCTTTTTATGCTCTATTGATAAAGAATTTGCTCAAAAAATCGCCCCACAAGATACATACAGAATCCACAAAGCCCTAAGCCTCTATAAAGCCACGCAACTAAAGCCTAGCGAGTATTTTGCTACACATAAGCCTCTGCCTTTTCCCCTGCCTTTAGAGATTTTTGCCCTAGATAAGCCAAAAGATGAGTTAAGAGCGGATATTTTACAGCGAAGTCAAAAGATGATAGAGCAAGGCATTGTGGAAGAGATAAAAGAGATTGTAGAAGCCTATGGGGAGGGCATACCGCCTTTAAATGCCATTGGTCCAAAGGAATGCCTAGCATTTTTGCAAGGCAAACTCACAAGCCTTGAATCTCTAAAACAAGAGCTATTTTTCCACACCTGTCAATTAGCCAAACGCCAAGCTACCTTTAACCGCACACAATTCCATAAAATCACACTTTTACCTAAACAAGATTTACAAAAAGAGATTTATAAACTTTTAGCTACTTGATTACAAGGATATGAGAATCTAAAAGGATTTAGATTCTAGAATCTCACGCTTTTAAATCACAATATTGTCATACTGAGCGTGAGCGAAATATTTATGTTTTTTAGATTCTAAGTTTTTCTTTTCTTTTATTATTTTTTTATAAGGGGGAGGGGTTTGAATTTGCGTAAAACGGGTTTGCTTCGCTACACGCGAAGTCACCCCTCCCCCTTATGTATCCCCCACCCGACGACGCTTTAA
>NZ_JRPE02000008.1 GCF_000765825.2 Helicobacter magdeburgensis | reverse complement strand
TGCATTATTGACTTCTGTGGTGAAGTCTAGTCTTGTATAGCTATCAAATACTCTTGCTATTTCATTGGTATCACTTCCTATTTTTGTTTGTAAATCATCTAGCATATGATTTAACACTTCTTTTAATTCATTTAATTGAGGATTATGAGGTGTTTCTGTAATTCTTGCTCTAAAGTCTCCAGATTCTATAGTCTTTGCAGTTAATACTGATTGTTCTACTGCTTTAGAATCTTGCTCTAAGCCTAGTTTTGTTTTTTCTATGTTTTCGTTAATCTTACTTCCCATTTCACCTAATTCATCTTGAGCCACAATCTTAAGAGGTTGTGGTGCATCTTTGCGTTCGTGGTTGAGATATTTGAAAAATTCAAAGAGTGTGTGGGAGATATTGCGGATTCTATTTACCATTGTTGTGCGGATAAAGATAAATATGATAAGAGAGATTAACGCAATAGCCACAATGCCTACAAGAATCAGCACAAGCTCAAGATTATCAATAGGCTTTTCAATAGAGCTAAATGGGGCAAGAGAGATAATGCTCCAAGTCTCTCCTATGTTGTTCCACGCTTCAAATGTCGCAACAGCTGCCTTTGAAGTCTTGCCGTGCAGGTTTTGGTATGTGTAGATTCCATCTTTTTTACTCATCACTGCTTGTATCAACTCTTTTGCACTTGGATGGGCATTTATCTCATCTAGCTTTTTGAGACGAGTTCTTATAGTGTTTTCCCTATCGGAGTTAAAAATCACTATGCCATTTTGGTCTATAATAAATCGTTGCGCCCCCTCAAAAACATCTAATTCAGGGTTGCCAAGTCGTCTTTCAATACTTGTGAGATCAAGCAAATTGCCGACAATCCCCACAACCTTTCCATTTTCAAATATGGGAGCGAAAATTGTCTTATAGTAGAGATCTTTGCCGTCAATTTTTGTTTGTTGGGAGAGAAGAACGCTTAGAGTCTGCACTTCATTATTTTGAAGTTTGCTAAGAAGCCGAGGACTCGCATCTAATAGCTCATTTGGTCTAATCCCCCTTATACCGCCACTTTCGGCTGGTTTATCATCTATAAAGGCTAAAACAAGCTCACCAGAGCTAATTTTGTTTTTTGAGACAATTTGATGTTTTTCTGTGTAGTCCTTTGATAGAATGATAAAGCTCCCCACAGAGTAACTTCCGGAATCTAGCATAGAAGATAAATATGTGCTTAGCATTTTTTCATCAATTTTTTGCCCATCATCAATCAAACCCGAGAGTATCTTGCTACTGCTAAGTGTGTTTCCAAAGGTTTCACTCATAATGTTTTGAACGAAATTTTGATAACGCTTAGCCGTGTTAGTAAGTAGCTTATCACTCTCGGTTGAGAGAATGCTTGAAGCGGTTTGGGATACAATAAATACCATTAACGCCACACAAATGGCAACGACTAAAGAAGCAACAAAGATAAGCTTTGTGCCGATACTGAGACGATTAAAAAAGCTCATAACAACTCCTTAAGGCAAGAATAAAAATATAAGCCGATATTATACAAAAAAAAAAAAAACAAACAAACGATAACAAACAAGTGGTATTTACTCATTTTTGAAGCGAAGTTTAAATATTTTTTTATCAAAAACGGCGATGTGGAAAAGTGAATCAAAAATCTTAATATCCAGCAAAAAGCCTTCAACTTTCACTTCGCACTTTTTGGTATCGCTTTGAATGGCTTGAGCTTTAAAGGTTATCTCGTGTCCAAGCTCAATGGGTGCTAGGAACTTCACATCTGAAGCGATAAGCACGCTATATTTTTTATTAATCGCTGCCATTGCAGCAAAACTTGCAGCATTAAACACAAATCCGGCGTGAATCATCTTGCTCTCATCCATAATCATACGCTCATTTGGGCGAAACCGCACGATTGCCTTGTTTCTATATAGCTCAACAAGCTCCCCAACGATGCTGGGGGACATAGAGGTGCAAACTTGCAAATCGTCATTTTCTAAGGGAATATGGGCATTTTCTTCATTTAAGCCATCATCTGTCATTTTTACTCCTTTTTAAGCTTGAAATATCCTCGCACAGGTGCTTGATAGCCTTCTATTGTAAGGCTTTTATCTTGTTGCAAAAAACTTTCAAGACTTTGAGAATCTACCCACGGCGTTTGGCGTTGCTCTTGTGTGGTGGTAGGCATAAGGGCTAGGACTTCAAAATGTTTAAACTTTGCCCTCTCACACCAACCCTGCAAAGTAGGGATACTTGGGATAAAATAAACATTTGACATTTTAGCATAACTTTTTGCAGGGCTTAGGCATAACTCTTGGCTAGATTCATAAATAAGCGTATCTAGGATAAGCTCCCCGCCACGCTCCAAGCATTGAGAAAGGGATTTTAGCGTTTCTATGGGGCTAAGGCGATGGTAGAGCACACCAAGGCAGAAAATCACATCAAAAGCTCTTTTGCGTGATTGGCAATAAGAGGGCAAATCTTCCACGCCTAGCAGTTCAAAATCAATGGGGGCTTTGATGAAGTGATTTAGAAAATCAAATTGAGCTTTAAAAATCCCGCTTGGATCAAAGCCGGTAATTGACTTTGGCAAAGTATCGGGCAGCTTAGAATCTTCATAAAAATTTAGCATTTTTTGCTTATGCAAAAGCATTTCAAGCATATAATAGCCATTATTGCAGCCTATATCGGCGATATGTTTGCCACTTAACTCACAATGTGGGGCTAGAAGCTGCCATTTAATGAAGCTTTGCCATTCACTATCAATATGTAAATCAAAAAGGTGGAATCCACCTTTACGCCAAGGCTTAAGCTGCAGGGCAAGAGAGCGTAGCATTTGGCTATGTTGCGAGTTAAAATCTAAAGCAAAAGTAGAATCTAAAGCGGTAATGTGGATTCCATTATCGCTATGTATAGATGAAGGGATATAGGGCAAGGTAGCGATAGATTCTAATAATGGAGCAATGTTTTTGGCTTTTAGTATGCTTGTAGCCTTGGCTTTAGCATACTCTTCAAACTCATTCATAGAGAATCTTCTTTTTCTTTATGTGTTTCTTGCTCCCACAAGCCTGAAAACAAATCTGGCTCTTGTATTTGCTTGTGATTTATATTGAGTGCGTGGGTAAGGGCTTCATCATTAATGCCTAGCACAAGGGCAAAATTAAAATTTTGCGTGCGGATATACTCGCATAGCTCTTCTTGTGTGTTGTAGGCAAAAGTTTGAGCGATTTGGTTAAAAAGCTCTAAATACACTAAAGGCACAAGAAAGAGAAACTTCCCCCAAGCAGCGTTATTTGCAATATAAGCCATATATTTTTTGAACTGCTCTATATCTTCTTCAGCAATGGCAACCTTAGCAGCTTGTCCGTATTCAATAACTTTGCCAAAGGCGTTTAGGAAATTTGGCTTAAAGTAGGGGATATGCTTAAAGTGACTCATATCGTGGCTGATTTGGCGATTTTCACAAAGGCTTAATACCGAGCTTAACTCATTAAAAAATATCTTTGGCAGGTTTATGCGGTAATGTGTGCTTTTATAAAAAATCGTGCTATCAAAAAGTGTGTGAGAAAGGAGCAAAAAAGGACGCTGTGAAGGCACACTAGAGATCATCACTTCAAAGCTAATATCAAGCACATTTTGATTATGCGTGATGATAAAGCTCACTTCATCATTGAGTAGCTCAATAATATCTTCTAGGCTATGTGAAGAAAACTTCACAGATACATCATCAATAATTTCTTTGGCAATCGCCTCTTCAATGGGGCTTAGCGAAATGGTCGTAACATTCTTAGCAAGAAGTTTGTAGCGGATAAGACGGATAAGAGAATCTGCTATATTCTCTACAAGAATCCACGCAATCTCACTATCAGTTATCTCCATTTTTGGATTATCATAAATAATCCCATAAGCCCCAGATTCAATGGCTTTAGAGATTTGCGTGGAGTCATTTGCGATAAATAAATCCCCCCTTTGAATCTGCTCTATATGGCAGATAATGCGTGAAAATTCCGCAATGGAAGGCGAGTTCAGCAATTTGCCTTGAGTGATTTCTGCAACTTCATTTACTCTCAAAAAATGTCCTTATAGACTAGAATCTAGCTTATCTTGCTCCCATTTTCACGTGGAGTGTCTAGGCAGAGCAGGGATAAACCATTTTCATCTTTACTAGCAAGTATCATTCCTTCACTCAAAAGCCCCATCAGTTTGGCAGGTTTGAGATTAGCAATAATACATACTTGCTTGTTAATTAGCTCACTAGGCGTATAGTATTGTGCGATTCCAGAGATGATTTGGCGGGGTTTTGGCTCATTAATATCCACCATAAGTTTTAAGAGCTTTTGGCTTTTTTCCACAGCAGAGCATTCTATGACTTTGCCAACGCGTATGTCAATCTTGCTAAAGTCTTTAATATCAATAAGGTTTGCGACACCCGCAGATTCTAGTTTAGAATCTGCGGACTTAGAATCTTTGAGCGTTTTAGATTCTTTAGATTCTGCTTCGCCTTGTGTAGATTCAGACATAAGGGGGGATTCTATGCGGGGAAAGAGCGGCGGGATTTTGGTAAGGGTGAGATTATCAAGCAGGGCGTGTTGCTTGATAAACCTATCAAAAGAATCTGGATTAATGCTAAAAGATAGGGCTTTAGCGATTTTATCCGTAGATTCAGGCATTATGGGATACAGCAGCAATGCGGCTTTTGCTAAAATGTTGGCAATAAGCCCTAGCAGTGCCATTGCCTTATCTTGCTCCCCATTTTTCATAAGATTCCAAGGCTCGTATTTTGTAATCACACCATTACCTAGGCTAAAGGCAGCCCATAGCTCTTCAATGTAGCGTTGAGGCTGCATAGTCTGCATTTTCTCTTGTGTGCGATTGATGATATGTTCTAGCTCGTTTAGCTCCGTGGCAAAAAACTTTTTGACATCTTTAGAATCTACTTGCAGCGAAAAGTATTTCTCACTCATACCCAAAAGGCGATTAAGCAGATTGCCTACATCATTGCCTAGCTCACTATTAATCCGCTCAATCAAAGCCTTTTGGCTAAAGTCTCCATCTTGTCCAAAGGGCATTTCACGCATTAAAAAATACCGCAAAGATTCTATGCCATAGGCTTGTGCGACTTCTTTTGGGTTTATAACATTACCGATACTTTTACTCATCTTTGCCCCATCTTTAGTCCACCAGCCGTGTGCGTAAATATGCTTTGGCAGGGGTAAATCAAGGCTCATCAAAAAGGCTATCCAATACACAGCGTGGAATCGCAAAATATCCTTGCCTACAAAGTGCAGGGCATTCTCCCAATAGTCCATTTTGTTAGAATCTGCTTTATTAGAATCTTGCATATAGCCAAGCGGACTAATGTAGCTAAGCAAGGCATCAAGCCATACATACATAATGTGCTTCTTACTATCATTGCGTTTGGGGTTTTCTGGCAGTGGGATTCCCCACTCAAAGCTTGTGCGTGTGATAGATAAATCATTTAAGCCTTCACTGATAAATTTTACCACTTCACTTTGGCGAAAGGCTGGGGCTATCATATTTGGGTTTTGTTTATAAAACTCTAGGAGTTTATCTTGGTAATTGCTTAAAGCAAAAAAGTAGCTTTCTTCTTGCACGATTTGTGTTTGCTTCCCGCAATCTGGACAGCTTAGATTTTCCCCTAACTGACTTTGGGTAAAAAAGCTTTCACACGAAATGCAGTAGTTCCCCTCATAGCTTCCCTTATAAATGTCGCCTTTTTCAAACATTGTCTCAAAGGCTTTTTGCACACTTTGGCAGTGTTTAGAATCTGTGGTGCGAACAAAAATATCATAATCTAGTCCAAACTCATTCCATAGCTCTTTAAATTTTATACTCACGCTATCGGCGTAAGCTTGTGGAGTTTGATTATGCTTTTGTGCGGATTGCTCTATTTTTTGCCCGTGCTCATCTGTGCCGGTTAAGAATAGCACATCTTCACCTTGCAAGATTCTAAATTTTTTTAGCATATCGCATAAAATAGTTGTATAAGCGTGTCCTATATGGGGAATGTCATTGACATAATAAATAGGTGAGGTGATGAAAGTTTTTTGCTGCATTGTTATCCTTTTGTTGTGTGTTAAATCAAAGTTGTTAGTTAAAGTCAAAGCCGCCTTGCTGTCCTTTTGACATACTCTCATATACGGCTTTGACATATTCCTGTCGCGTCTCACAAGCAAGAAAGCTCTCACATTTAGAGCAAGATGAAAAAGATTTGCTTTGTTGGCATTGCTGTAAAATGCGACTTTTTTCTTCAAGCCTTTGCGTGAAAATATCCGTATTTAAAGTATCCGTGCTTAATGTCTCATTCATAGACTTCCTTTACAAGATTCATCTCATAAGTGCTGCCAAAAAAGCAAGGTGTGGTGTCGTGCAGGTTTTCAGTGCCAAGCTCTAAAAGCCTTTTTTTACCATTTGTGGCTACTCCACCGGCTTTTTCATAGATAAAAGCAAAGGGGAATACTTCAAAGAGTTTGCGTAATTTACCTTGTGGAGCGTCGCTTGTGGCGGGATAGCTAAATAGCCCTCCACCTTTTATGAGAATCTGATGTAAATCCGGCACCATTCCACCAGAATATCGCAAACGATAGCCTTGTGCAAAAAGGGATTCTACCATTGCCTTATGTTTGCTCTCCCAATTTTTTTGTGTGCCACCGGGTGCGTTGAGTTTGCCTTTTGATTGCAGTTGCAATGCACCTAGATTTTTCCAAACCTTGCCATTGTAGCGAGAATGCAGGACTTGCTCTTGGGCTATAACCATTTCAAGTCTCACGCCATAGATGATGTATCCACTTGCGATAAGTGAATCTGCTTTAAGCTCTTCATTGTAGATTCCAAAGATTGTGCCAATGCTAAGGTTGCTATCAAACAACGATGAGCCATCAAGGGGATCATAGGCGATGAGATAGGGGGCTTGTGTATTTTTAGAATACACGATGCTTTCTTGCTCCTCACTGCAAATGCCCTTCACACAAGGCAATTCTAAAAGCATTTCTTGCAAAAGCTTATCGGCTTCCACATCTACTTCAAGCTGTGAATCTCCACTAGCATTTGTGCTTTGTAGGTAGCTTGTGGAAGTGTCTTTTAAAAGCGTATCAATACGCAGAGCGGCTTCCCTTAAGGTTTCAATAATCACGCTTATCATTCAAATCCTTTTGTTTAAAATCGTGGGATTATAACATTTTAGCTTTAAGCTTTGATGATATTGTGGAGTTCTTTCATAAAATGCGAGGCTTGTATCATTTGGTGAATACTTGCGTGATGACAAGCAAAATCTAACGAAGTAGAATCTAAAGAGGCAGAATCTAAAGAGGCGTTGTAATCACTGATTGCAACTTCATTCCAAGGGCGTCCTATAAGAGCTATGATATTTGGTCTGCGGGGATTTTTAGACTTGTTTTTGATATAGATATTTTCCCATAGCCTTATGCCATTAGGGCGGTGCGTATGTGGGGTAAATCCCACAGGATCAAGGGTTAAAAGATAATGCAGGGCGATAGGGCAAGAGTTTTGTATATCGCATAAGGCTTTATAAAAATTACTCGCTCCCCACGAATGCGTGATGACAAAAAGGGGCAGATTCTGCTCCATAAGTGTTGGTAGCCACGAAGCAAAAAGGGTGCGGGATTTAAAACTTGCATAGATTTTTAGGCAAGATTTTGCTTTGAATCCTGCAAACTCCCTAAATACCGCACGCATAATCGTATCACAGAACCCACCGATAAAAATCACAATGGCTTTGGGGTTGGCGATGTGCTGTAAGGCATTAGAACCCATAGAGTGGGGAATCTTTAGCCCACAAGGATTGTAGGGAATTGTCGGAGCAGGGAGAGAATGAGCGGGATAAAAAAGTGTAGGGGACAAAGGGTGCAAATACGCATAAAGGCGTGAAGTGGGCTTATTTTGAATCTGCGAATAAGGGGGCATTCTATATCCTTAAAGTGTAAGCGAGTTTGAATGTGTTACAATAGCACAAAGATTTTAATATTTAAGTTATAAGGATAGAGATGCAAACAAAGGGAAGTAAAGAGCAACATAAAAAGATTCTGGTCGCCCCAAGTGTGCTGTCAGCAGATTTTTCAAGGCTTGGTGAAGAGGTTAGGGCAATATGTGATGCGGAGTGTGATTATGTGCATATTGATGTGATGGATGGGCATTTTGTGCCAAATCTCACTATGGGACCTATGATTGTTAAAAGCATTGCAGAGACTTCAAGTAAGCCACTAGATATTCATCTTATGGTAAAAAATGTGCCATTTTTTGTGGAGCTATTTGCTCCGTTGAAACCAGCTTTTATGAGTGTGCATATTGAAGAAGTGCAGCATTTGCATCGCACTATTTGGCAGATTAAGGATTTAGGCATTAAAGCTGGTGTGGTGCTAAACCCCCATACAAACGAGCAGGATTTAGAATATATTTTGCCTGATATTGATTTGGTGCTGCTTATGAGTGTGAATCCGGGTTTTGGCGGACAGAGCTTTATCCCTAGCTCTCTTAAAAAATTAAAAAATCTTAAACAACTCCGCGATAGGCTCAATCCTAACTGCCTTTTAGAGATTGATGGGGGGGTAAGTGATAAAAATATTATGGATTTAAAAAATGCGGGGATTGATATGGTGGTGGCTGGGAGCTATATCTTTGGCTCAAATGATTATAGACAAGCCATATTATCTTTGCGATAAATCTGCTCTGCGTTAATTGTGCTTCAATGACTTACACGCAACTTTTTGAAAAACTGCGACAAGCCCCGATGAGTGAGAAGCAGTTTTATATGTATGTAAAAAATATAGGTGGATTATATGCCGATGTGGATTCTGAAATAGAGCTACTCAAAGGTGCTGGTGGGGCATTGCACATAGAAAAGCAAAATGGGGAATTGTGCTTTGCTTTAGCGACATTTTTTCAAGCGTGGCAGGAGGGGGAATTTGTCTTTGTGGATATTGAAACAAATGGTGCAAAGCCCCAAAGCAGTGAGATTATAGAGATTGGTGCATTGAGAGTGAAAAATTCGCAGATTCTAGAAAGCTTTGAAAGCTATGTGTATGCCCCCTTTGTGCCTGAAAATATCACAGAGCTAACAGGCATACGGCAAGAAGATATACAAAATGCCCCACAAAGTAAAGAAGTGCTAAGGGCTTTTAGGGAGTTTTTGGGTAGTGGTGTGTTTGTAGCCCATAATGTGAATTTTGATTTTAGCTTTTTAGATTATCATTTGCGACAAAATGGGCTTTTTGGATTGCTTAATCCTAAGCTTTGCACGATTGATTTAGCTAAAAAAACCATTCTTTCAAAGCGTTATGCCCTGTCGTATTTGAATGAATTTTTGGGTATCAATACCGCTATGAGCCATCGTGCCTATGCTGATGCACTCACAAGTTTTAGAATCTTTGAAATCGCCCTAAGTATGCTGCCTTTAAATGTCAAAAGCGTGCAGGACTTAATTGACTTTAGTAAGGGGAGATTGAAGTGTTAGGCAAGGTGCAGTATATTTATCTAGATTGTATAGAGCATACAAACAAGCAATACCAAGCAAAGTGAAGTATCCATCATAGAATCTAAAGCAATATTATGATTTTGTGCGAGTAAAATATTCTCGCATTTGTAGATATGCAAAGCTTAGAATACCTTTTACTCTTGTATGGTTTGGGGATAAAATTATCTTGGGAAGACTTCAAGGATTTTTGCTTTAATGCAGTTCTTATAATAATCACGCATAAGCTCAATGTGTATATCCACACACTGTCCCACTTCCCGCCTAGTTGGTGCTAAAAACTCTAACCCCACCAAACACACTCCATTAGAATCTGCCAAAGTATATTCAAAATGTTTATTTTCCCTGCCTAGTGGCTTTATCTCCTGTATGGTAAGATTTTCCAGCAAAAATGTAGGCTTAGGATTCCCCTCCCCAAAAGGCTCAAAAGATTCTAAAATCTCAAAAAGCTCCATATCAACGCTTTCCACCCCAAGTGTGAAAAATGTCTCATTTTCATCGCATTCTCCATACACCATAGTTTCCTGCAATTTTTCTATCAATGTCCCAAGCTGACAAGATTCTAAACTTAGCCCCACTGCCCCACTATGTCCGCCAAGAGAAAGGCAATATTTTTGCAATGGCGTGATACTTGCAATCAAATTTGCCACGCCGTAAGAGCGTCCGCTCCCCTTTAGCACATCAGCATTTTGGCTCAACACAAAAGCACTTTTTTTGTAGATTCTAGCAAGATGAGCCGCCACAATGCCAAGCACCCCCTCGTGCCAAGATTCCCCATAGCTTAGGACAAAATCATCTGTTTGGATAATATTTTCCTGTGCCTTTTGGAGAATGTCTTGCTGAATCTCTTTGCGTTTATTATTGAGACTTTGTAGCTCTGTGTAAATGCGTGTAGCCTGAGCCAGATTAGGACTAAGCAAAAGCTCTAACGCCTTATTTGCACTCTCCATACGCCCAGCACAATTCAGCAATGGAATAAAATCAAAGGCAAGATTCTCTGCGGTTATGGGCTTTTTGAATCTAGCAAAACTCTCACGCAAAAGTGTGGCAAGCACACTAGAAGAGTGATTAAGCGATTCTAAGCCCTTTTTCACAAGAATGCGATTTATCCCTGTAAGGGGCATAACATCGGCAATTGTGGCAATGGCAAGATATTCTAAAAACATTCCCATATCAATATTTGCTTTGAGATTTTGCTTTATCGCCGCACAAAAATACCACGCCACCACTGCTCCACAAATGCTTTTTTGGATAAAAGTAGAATCTTGCAGCATTGGATTAATGATGACATCTGCCTGTGGAAGCGTATCTGTGGGTGTGTGATGATCTGTGATGATAAAAGGAATGCCCTTTGCCTTGCACCACTGCCCTGCACAAAATGCGGTAATGCCATTATCTACACTCACAACCACAACGGCATTTTTAGCGTTCTTTTCTAAAAGAGCGGCACTCACGCCATAGCCATCTTCAAAGCGATGTGGAATAATAAGTCTAAAATGCTGATACCCTAACGCCTTAAAAAAAGCACTCATAATCGCACTTGCACACACACCATCTGCGTCATAATCCCCAACGACAAGAATCTCCTTATTTCTTTCCATAGCTTGAGTGATGATTTTTGCTCCAGATTCAATATGGTTTAGACTTTGTGGCATAGGTAAATCTTGTAAAGTGTGGATACCACACTCAAGATCACGAGATTGTAGAAAATGAAGAATATCTTGTTTTGTGTGGCTTTTACATTCATCTTTTCTCATAGCAAACTAAAGCCCAACACTACTGCTTTTTATGAGCTAATGTCTGCTTAACAAATGCTAAAATAATCGGGTTTGGATTCTGTAGCCTTGAAGTAAATTCCGGGTGGAACTGCACGGCTACAAACCACGGATGATTTTCTAGCTCAATAGATTCTATAAGTCCATTGCACTCTCCGCTAATTATCATACCATTATTAGCAAAAAGCTCTCTATACTTTGGATTTGCCTCATATCTATGGCGATGACGCTCTTTAATAAGACTTTTTTGCCCATAAGCTTCATAGAGCTTTGTGCCTTTTTTGATATGGCATTCATACTCGCCTAGTCGCATAGTCCCCCCCATTGGCGAAGTATGCGTCCTTAATTGCTTCTTGCCCTGTGTGTCAATAAAATCCTCTATCAAATATATAATAGGCTCTTTGCTCTGCGGATTAAACTCCACTGAATCTGCCTCCTTAATCCCAAGCACATTTCTCGCAAACTCAATGAGTGAAAGCTGCATTCCAAGGCAGATTCCAAGAAATGGAATCTTTTTTTCCCTTGCATAGCGTATTGCCTCTAGCTTACCTTGAATCCCCCTTTCCCCAAAGCCACCGGGCACTAAAATAGAATCTACATCATAAAGCAAGGCAGGGTTTTCCTCCACAGATTCACTATCTATCCACTTGATATTAACCTTTGTGTCCGTATTTGCTCCGGCGTGGATAAGCGATTCAATCAAAGATTTATACGATTCTTTTAGGCTTAAATATTTACCCACAAAGCCAATGGTTACGCTTGATTTGGGTGCGATGATTTTTTTAACGAGCATATCCCAATTATCCATTTTTGGCTTTAATTCTTTTAACTCCAAATGCCTTGCGATAGGTGTAAGAATCCCTTCATCTAAAAAATTTAAAGGACATTTATAAATGCTCTCCGTATCTTCAGCCACAATCACGCTATCATCATCTACATCACAGCTCATTGCAAGCTTTCTTTTTAGCTCTTTATCAAGGCTTCTTTCACATCGTGCTACGAGAATCTGTGGTGAAATGCCTATGCGTCTTAGCTCTTGGACGGAATGTTGCGTGGGCTTTGTCTTTAGCTCCCCAGCCGCACGCACAAGGGGAATAAGTGTTACGTGTATGGAAATAACTTGCTTGCTGCCTAGCTCGTGCTTCATCTGCCGCATCGCCTCAAGATAAGGCATTCCCTCAATATCGCCAACTGTCCCGCCAAGCTCCACAATGAGAAACTCACTCCCTTCTCCAGCGAGTTTAATGCGAGATTTTATCTCATCAACGATATGTGGCACGATTTGAATAGTCTTGCCTAGATACTTGCCTTTGCGTTCATTTTCAATTACAGACATATAGACTTGCCCGGTTGTAAAGTTATTTGTCTTATGAAAATCTTTATTCAAAAATCGCTCATAATGCCCAATGTCTAAGTCCGTCTCCGCACCATCGCAGGTTACAAACACTTCGCCGTGTTCTAGCGGACTCATCGTGCCCGGATCCACATTGATATAGGGGTCAATCTTTAGAATTGACACATCAAATCCGCTATGTTGAAGTAATGTCGCTATTGATGAAGAGGTAATGCCCTTGCCAAGAGAGCTTAACACACCGCCTGTTACAAAAATATATTTCACAGCCATAATATAACCGCCTTAGTTTTAAAATTTTGGTGCAATCATAATAAATCAGTGGTTAAAAGCTTGTTAATTTACCTTTTTTTGTATTTTCTCACTTATGATTGTGCGTGTTTATTTCACAAAGGAGATTTTATGCTTACTGCTTTTATTTGTTTATTTATCTGTCTTTATGCTCTGCCAAGCATTATTCTAGCATTTTTACAAATTAAACATATTAAGCTAGAGTTACAAAAACCAGCTATTTTACTTGAATCCGAAGACTATAAGCAAGCCGGGGATTATGCTATCGCCTCATTGCGATTAGATATTTTGACACATCTTTTTGAGATTCTAACCTTTAGCCTGTGGGTTATTTTTGGGCTACATTTTTTATCACTATGGCTTGAGGGCACACTTGGGGCTTTTTCGCCCTTGTGGCGTGAGATTGCCCTTGTGTTGGGCTTTGTGATTATTGGCAGTATTATTGAAATGCCTTTTTCAATCTATAAGACTTTTTTCCTTGATAAGAAGTTTGGATTTTCTAAGCAAACACCTAGCCTATTTATCATTGACACACTTAAAAGCCTAGCTTTAAGTATAGTCATTGGCGGGATTATTGTGTGTTTGCTTGTGTTTATTATTGAAAATGTCGCATTATGGTGGTTTGTAGGCTTTTTAGCTTTACTTGGTGTTGTGATTTTAGCAAATCTCATTTATCCCACACTCATCGCACCTTTATTTAATAAATTTACCCCGCTTAATGATGAAAATCTCAAATCCCGTATAGAATCTTTAATGAATACCATCGGCTTTAAGAGCAATGGAATCTTTGTCATTGACGCTTCAAGGCGAGATGGACGATTGAATGCATATTTTGGGGGGCTTGGCAAAAGCAAACGCGTGGTGCTTTTTGACACACTGCTTGATAAAATCAGTGCCGATGGGCTTATAGCCATACTTGGACACGAGCTAGGGCATTTTAAGCACAAAGATATTCTTAAAAACATTATTCTTATGTCCTGTATGCTTTTTGTGCTATTTTTCATCGTGGGGCATTTGCCAGAAAGTCTGTTTAACACCTTAGGTTTAGCTCAAAATGGAGCAGGAGTGCTACTGATTATGCTGCTTATCTCGCCGATGATTGCCTTTTTCTTTTTGCCCATTATGGGATATTTTAGTCGCAAAGCGGAGTATAAGGCTGATGAGTTTGGTGCTAGTCTCTCAAGCAAAAACTGCCTTGCTAACGCCCTTGTGCGATTAGTGAATGAAAATAAAAGCTTCCCTAGCTCCCACCCAGCCTATATTTTCTTTTATTACACGCACCCGCCACTTTTACAAAGGCTAAAAGCCCTTGATTATGACTTACAACATTAAAGCCCTTTTAGATTCTGCTACTTCCACACTCTCACAAGTAGCGCAATCTTTACATCTTAAGCCACGATTTGAAAGTGAGCTTTTGCTTAGCTTTGTGCTTAAAGTGGAGCGTGTCTATCTCCATACACATAGCACCCAAAGTGTGAATCCTACTCAAGCTAAGCATTTTCTATCCCTTGTTGAAAAACGAACCAAAGGCAAACCTATTGAATACCTTACCCAAAGTGCGAGTTTTTATGAGCATACTTTTTATGTCAATGAATCCGTGCTGATTCCACGACCAGAGAGTGAGATTCTTATCCAAAAAGGCAGTAAGCTTATAATAGAGCAAAAGATAGAATCCATTGCCGAAGTCGGCATAGGCTCGGGTATTCTAAGCATTACACTTTCACTTTTACACCCGCAATGTCGCTTTTTTGCCACAGATATTAGCCAAAAAGCCCTAGAAGTTACGCAAAAAAATATTCACTCCCTTGCCCCAGATTCTAACATCACACTTCAACACTGCTCCTTACTCCCAAGCTCGTGGCAAGATATTGAACTCATCATCAGCAATCCACCTTATATTTGCGATGATTATCCTATCAGTCTGCCTTTGACTTATGAGCCTAGCATTGCCCTTTTTGGCGGAAAAGATGGGCTAGATATACTCAAAGCCTTGATTGTAGAGGCTAAAAATCGCAAAGCTTTTTTGTTGTGTGAAATAGGCTATGACCAAAAAAACGCCCTAGAGCAGATTCTAGCCCAGCATAACGCCAAAGACATTGAGTTTTACAAAGATTTAAGCGGACTAGACAGAGGCTTTTGGTGCAGATTTTAAAATCGCCATAGTCTTAGTGTGTTGTTTGTTTGAGGGAGGGTAGGAATGTTGCCAGGCCTGTTGCTTAGGCTATGGGTAAAGTCCATAGCCTAAGAGATTAGTTAGAAAAAAATCACAGAATCTGCTTTTTCTTCTCCAAAAATAGGGGCAAGTGTCTTATCATAAGCTTCTTTAATAAAGCCTTCACTTGTGAGTTTTGTGATTTCCTCATCAAGCCAAGTTTTAAGCTCAACATTATCCTTTTTCACAGCAGGGGCAATGACATCTTCTTCGCCAAGTGTTGGGATTCCAACGCCAAAGCCCGGATTTTCCATAGCCCACGCAAGGACAAGTGTGTTATCGTGTGCTAACGCATCGCCCCTTTTATCCTTTAATGCAAGGAAAGCTTGAGTGTTTTGTTCGTATTTTAATAACTCAATATCCGGGTGATTTTTACTAAAATACACATCTGCAGTCGTGCCTTTATTGACAATAAGTTTTTTTCCCTTTAGATCTTCAACGCTTTGAATCTCGCCATTTGGGGACACAACACCAAGAGAGACTTTCATATAGGGCTTAGCAAAATCAACCGCCTCTTCACGCTCTTTAGTTTGAGTGAAGTTTGCCATAATGATATCTACTTTGTTTGAGCGTAAAAACTCAACGCGTGAAGCCGCTTCAGTTAGGATAAACTCAATTTTACTCTCATCGCCAAGCAAGTCTTTAGCAAGTCTTTTTGCGATATAAATGTCAAATCCTGCATTTTTGCCATTTTCATCAATAAAGCCAAAAGGTGGCTTATCACCAAATACGCCCACACGTAACACGCCATTTTGTTTGATTTGCTCTACACCGCTTGAAGTTTGGGCTTGAGCTTTGTCATCACCACACGCACTTAGCCAAATCACGCACATAGTAGCAAGGAATGCCACAATCCATTTTTTCATTTTTTGCTCCTTTAAAGTAATGTAGGGAAGTGGCGATTGTGCCACAAAAAATATAATGGAAGTAAATGTGTGGGGCAAAATGCCTAGTGTGGAGCTAAGCAAAAGACAAAGAAGCTTTTGATACCCCACCCACAAGCTTAGAATCTATGCAGGGCTAGATAAGCACAAAGCTAAAGGGTAGTGGTTTCTTGCGTGAAAGCTCCATAGCTCATTAGCTTATTGTAACGCTTAGAGAGATATTTATCATCTTGTGAGAGTTCTTCAAGCGATTTGAGAAAATAAGATTCAATAGCCTTAGCTGCATTTTCTTTATCTCTATGTGCGCCGATAAGTGGCTCATCTATCACATCATCAATAAGCCCACATTTTTTAAGCTCAATAGGTGTGATTTTAAGTGCCTTTGTAGCAGATTCTATTTTTGAAGGATCATTCCACAAAATTGCCGCACAGCCCTCTGGAGATATAACGCTAAAGACAGAATATTGCATCATCGCAAGTTTATCAGCCACAGCAATGGCTAATGCCCCACCGCTTCCGCCCTCGCCAATCACAACAGCAATAGTCGGGGTTTTAAGCTTGGCAAATTCTTGTAGATTCTTAGCTATGGCTTCACTTTGCCCACGCTCTTCAGCACCAAGCCCGGGATATGCACCTTGTGTATCTACAAGCATTAAAATGGGGATATTAAACTTTTCAGCAAGTTTTGCGGCACGCAAGGCTTTGCGGTAGCCTTCAGGACTTGGCATACCAAAATTCCTTGCGAGTTTATTTTTTGTGCCTCTTCCTTTTTCTTCACCGATAATCATTGCGGTTTGCTCACCAATTTTACCAATAAAACACACAATCGCCTTATCATCTTTAAAATGCCTATCCCCGTTAATTTCATACGCGTCTTTGCAAATCAGCTCAATATAGTCCATAGCATAAGGGCGATCTGGGTGGCGAGCAAGCTGGAGCTTTTGATAATCGCTTATATTTGAATACACACTGCATACTTCTTTTTCAAGCTCTTTTTCAAGGATAAGTCTTGCGTCATTATCACCATGAACAACAGCAGACTCTATATCATCTTGGAGATTCTTAATCTTTTGCTCAAAATCAAGATAGATTGCCATTTTTTACCCTAGATTCTGCCAAATATGACAACACCATTTGTGCCGCCAAAGCCAAATGAGTTACTCATTACTGCATTGACTTTTGCTTGTCGTGCAGTGTTTGGGATATAATCAAGGTCGCACTCGGGATCTTTAGTTTCTTGATTGATTGTTGGAGGCAAGATTCCTTCCTGCATAGCCATAATGGAAATAACTGCTTCAATCGCACCTGCTGCACCTAGACAATGTCCAATCTGCCCCTTTGTAGAGCTTACCGGTGGGACAGAATCTTTGCCACCAAACGCAACTTTGAGTGCCATAGTTTCATACAAGTCATTGTAGGCTGTGCTTGTGCCGTGTGCGTTGATATAATCCACTGAAGTATTTGCCATTTTAAGAGCGGCTTTCATCGCACGCAAAGCCCCCTCGCCTTGGGGAGCTGGGGTAGTAATGTGGTTTGCATCGCCACTTTCGCCAAAGCCGATAAGCTCGGCATAAATCTTAGCTCCACGCTTTTTTGCACTCTCATACTCTTCTAGCACCAATGCCCCAGCACCTTCCCCCATAACAAAGCCATTGCGTTCTTTATCAAATGGGCGTGAGGCTTTAAGTGGTTCATCATTCCTATCACTCAAGGCTTTCATCGCAGCAAATCCGCCGATACCCACGGGGCAGATTGAAGATTCAGAGCCGATGACAAGCATCGCATCAGCACCATTTAACATAATGGTTTTTGCCGCTTCAATAATGGCGTGTGTCCCTGCCGCACAGGCTGTAACACTTGCAAGGTTTGGTCCTTTAAGTGCATATTCAATAGAGATAAATCCGCCAAGCATATTCACAAGGGCTGAAGGGATAAAGAATGGATTAATGCGTCTTGGTCCCTTTTGCTCACAAGCTATGGAGTTTTTCTCAATATTCCCTAGTCCGCCGATACCAGCAGCCGAACTCACACCAAATCGCTCTCCAAGAGCAGGGCTAATAACGCCATTTTCAAGCAATCCACTTTCATTCATTGCCTCTTTTGCTGCCTTTAAGCCAAGCTGGATAAAGCGGTCTGCCTTTTTAACTTCGCGAGGATCAAGGACTTCTTCAGGGTCGAAATCCACAATTTCACCAGCAATTTTTACAGGAAAATTTTCTACATCAAAGCAAGAAATTCTTTTAATTCCACATTTTCCTTCTACAATAGCCTTAAAAGAGTCGCTTTTGTTTAAGCCTAATGAGTTAATCATTCCCAAACCGGTTACTACTACGCGTCGCATACCATTCCTTTATAACTAAAATTTTAACTAAAATTAGAATCCGCCTATGCATTAGAATGCGGTGCCTGTAAGATTCTAAGCACTTTTTATAACATTATAAGCATAGGTTTAGGTGAAGTGATGTTATTTGTTTGCGTCAATATAAGCTACAACATCATTTACGGTTTTGATTTTTTCTGCATCTTCATCAGGGATTTCAATAGAAAACTTTTCTTCCAAAGCCATAACAAGCTCTACAACATCAAGAGAATCCGCATTCAAATCCTCAATAAAGCGAGATTCTGGCTTTACCTCATCAGCATTAACGCTAAGTTGCTCTACTACGACTGCCTTTACATCTTCAAATGTGCTCATTTTTTCTCCTTAGTTTTAAACTTAAACTCCGCATTATAGCAAAGATTTGTTAAATGGCAAGTGCCTTTACATATAAAGCCCACCATTGACTTTTAGCACTTCTCCTGTGATATATGATGAAGCATTTGAAAGCAAAAATGCCACCGCTTCAGCCACATCATTTGCTTCCCCAAAACGCGCCAAAGGAATATTTTTGAGATAAGATTCTACGGCTTCAGGCTTTAGCTCATCTGTCATATCGCTTTTAATGAATCCGGGTGTAACGCAGTTAAAGCGGATATTGCGAGGCGCACCCTCATAGGCAAAAGATTTACTCATAGCAATCATACCGCCCTTGCTTGCTGCATAGTTTGTTTGCCCCATATTGCCACGCTCACCGATAATAGAGGCGATATTTACCACACTTCCAAATCGTTGTTTGCCCATAATTTTTAACGCTTCCCTACAACCGATAAAGCAGGATTTGAGATTAGCTTCAATCACACTATCAAAATCGCTCACACTCATACGCAAGGCAAGTTTATCATTTGTAATCCCTGCATTATTGACTAGATAGCTTAAAGCCCCATCGCTTTCAGTAATTGCCTTTAGTCCAGCGACAAACTCCTCTTCAACACTCGCATCAAACTTAATCACCGCCACCTTGCCGCCGCTAGATTCTATTTCATTTTTAAGATTATCGGCAAGTTCAGGCTTTGAGCGGTAGTTTATCCATACTTTTAGCCCATATCCTGCTAAAGTTTTGGCAATCTGTGCGCCAATGCCTTTGCTTGCTCCTGTAATCAGCACATTACTTCCACTAAATGTCATTTTTTCTCCTTATGTTTTTTTTGATAAGGCAAAATCTTAGCCTATTTTTGCTAATGCCTTAGTTTTCTATACTGAATCTCACGCTGTCAATACCCCCATCTTCGCCTACAATGCTTAAATAATGAGTGCCTTTAGGAAGAAAAATTTTGAGTGTGGCAGAGTTTGAGCTATGGATTAGATTTTTATCCAAATACCACGAGACATTTTGATTTTTAAGATTGGCAATGCGGATAATCAGCTCCTGCTGTCCGCTAAAATCTTTAGGTTGGATAATCTTAAGATTCTGCGTGGGATAGATGATTTTAAGCGTTTTTTCCTGCTTGGTAAGGTGCTTTTCAACATTGACATTTTGAAGTTTATAATAAGTTAGCACATTGAGCGGGAGATTGAGTGTGAGCTGTGGCGTGGCGTAAATAAAGTTCTCATCTTGTGAATCTAGCTCTTTGCCATCATACATAAAGGCTTTTTTATAAAAAGGCGAGGTGCGTAAGATTCTAGAATCTAGCGGAAAGAGAATGCTTTGCGTAGCGTCTTTTGTGGCATTATCGGGTAAAAGTGCTTTCATATCTTCAGTTAGCCTATATCCGCTGAATTTATCTGCTTCAATATAAGTGAGCTTGGAAGTTGGCAGAGTGAAATTGACATTATTATGTGGAAGTTCTTCTAAAAGCTCAAAAAGCAGTGTCCCTGCGGTTTTGACGCCAAAAATATTAGGATTTGGTTTGCCTGTAAAGTTCCCCGCCCAAACAACAATGGTATATTGTGGGCTACACCCTGCTGCCCACGCGTCTTTTCTCCCATAGCTTGTGCCACTTTTCCACGAAAAAGCCATTTTTTCTTTGTGATAGTCTAGCTCCCCCTCGCGTTTTAGCTCTTTGAGCGAATGCAATGTGAGATAGGCACTGCCTTGCGTAATATAGGACTTTTCTTGCTTTTTCTCATAGGGTAATGTCGTGTATAAATCGCCAAAAGAGCCATAATTCCCTAGCCCTCTATACAATCTTGCGATTTGAAGCATACTCATCTCCTTTGAGCCAAGTATGAGAGAAAGCCCATATCGCGAAGCATTGCTAGGCTTAAGCCCCGCCATATCTTGCAAGGCATAGAAAAATTTTTCATACCCATAAGTTTGCAATAGCCTAACAAAAGGGACATTGAGCGATTTTTGCAGGGCAGATTCAGCGGTGATTAACCCTTGAAAAGTTTTATTAGCATTTTGGGGCTTGAAGTTAGAAAAAAACATCGGCACATCAACAAGCAGACTTTGTGGAGCAATAAGCCCAGAATCAATGCTAAGTGCGTATAAAAATGGCTTGAGTAAGGAGCCGGGCGAACGGAGGGCAACCACACCATCAATCTGCCCAAAATTCTCTATGTCCAAAAAATCCTGCGAACCGATATAGCTTAGAATCTCACCACTTTTGGTATCCACAACAAGGGCGGAGAGATTTAAAATCCCAAGTGAAAGAAGCTTTTTGTGATAGGCTTTGATTTTAGATTCTAATTTTGCTTGAATCTGTTTATCAATCGTGCTTGTGATATTGCTTTTTGTGCTTTGTTGGATAAGTTTTAGGCTTAGGTGTGGGGCTAGATTTTGAATAGGCTTTTTGCCTTGCGGTATTGGCTCTTTCAGGGAAAGCTCAAGGATTGTCTCATCAAAATAGCCAAGCGTATGGAGCTTACGCAAAAGTAAATCGCGTTTATTTTTTAGAATCTGCGGATTTTTGTTAAGATTTAATAATCCGGGTGCATTTGGCAAAATAGCAAGGAGGGCAGATTCAGCCCAAGTGAGCTGTGTGGAATCTTTACCAAAATATAAGAGTGAAGCGGAGTGATAGCCGATGATATTGCCACCATAAGGGGCGTTATTAAGATACATTGCTAGAATCTCATCTTTATTATAGGCGGTTTCAAGGGCTAGGGCTTGAAATATTTCATTAATCTTATTGCTATATGTCCGCTTGGGCTTGAGATAGAGCTTGACTACCTGCATACTTATGGTGCTACCGCCAGTGCGTTTTGTTTGGGTAAAGTTATTTCTCACACTTCTTAAAAGGGCTAAAATATCAACGCCAAAATGTTTAGAAAATCGCTTATCCTCATAAGTAAGAGCGGCAATTTTTAGTTTATTTGGAATGGGTGTTGGGGATTTGAGATGCCACTGCTCTGCTTGATTTAAAAAAACGCTTAAGATTCTGCCCTGCCTATCAAGCACACTTTTGCTATATACAGATTCAAAAAGATCAGTCTTTGGCAAGGTGTGTAAAAACTGCACATACACACCTAGCCCATACAGACAAAAAAGCACAAGGCAAAGCAAACAAAGCACCAGCCCTTGCTTAAAAGTAGCCCCTATTTTTTTCACGGATTACAAGCTACTTTGCCACATTACTTCACTATAACAGGCATAGCAGTCGTATTTGCCCTAAAGCTATTATCATACATTGCTTCCGCAGTAGCAGGGGGCAAAATGTAGCTTCCGGGGGTGATAGTATTAATCTTTACAAACATCTTGCGAGATTGGCTATTAAAATCTAAAAACCACATTATCTTATCATCGCGAATGTCCGTGTAAGTGATACTATCATTGCGGACAAAATCAGGCAGATTATCATCATTTAGCCTTGTGTTTTCAATCTCCCAGCCGCTTGGCAGATTCTGTGTAATAGCTACATTTCTCACACTCACAGGTGTGTTCTCATCGGCATTCTTAAGCCTTAGCACGAGATAAAAGCTTTTTGCTGAATCTAGAGTGCTGACATCAAGAGCCTTGCCATTTTCATCTAAAAATTCCCTTTCAAGGGCGATTTTTTCCGCCCTTGCGGCAATGTCCTTTTCAAGCAAGATTCCATCCCATATATGATTAATATAAAGTGGAAAATCACTTGTAGAGCTAAACTTCGCTTTTTGGCTATCAAAAGGCAGTTTTATAGAATCCGCACTCTCATAGCTCTTACCATCAAATTTAAAGCTAAAGCTTTTTGTCTCTGTTTGCTCTTGTGGAATGGTATTAGCAATGGCAAGGAGTGAGTAGCCAAGCGTTTGAGTGCTATACCATTTATCACTTTCAAGCTGCCCTAAGATATGGGATAAAAGCTCTTTGTGCGGAGTTTTGTAAATCTCACTGAACGCATTTAAAATCATCGCATCATCACGCAAGGTTGAACCATAGCTAAAATCATAATATGAGTCATTGCGTTTTGTTGCCTTTGTGGGTAAATCTTTTGTAATTTTTTTGGCAACTTCGTCCATTCCTGCAAGGCTATAAGCCGCAGCAAGCAGCCATTTATCACTTACTTCAAGCTTTGAAAGATGATGCTCATAGATATTATTTAATAGCCCAATTTGTGGCTCACCAGCAAGGGAGAGCAAATAGAGTAAATACACATTGCCACCGCTTTGAGTATTGCCTTGAGCGTTATAAGTGGCGTAACTTATCCATTTTTTTAGCACACTTTCAGGCACATAATAGCCCTGCTTCTTAGCCAAAAGTAAGAAATGTCCCGCATACGCACTGCCCCAAAAATTTGATTGAGATTCACCCTGCCAATACGCAAAGCCCCCATCGCTTGTTTGGAATGTGCTAATGCGTGCGATTCCAGCATTGATATTTTTGACAATGCTTGGCTTATCTATAAAGTCTGCGTTGCTTAATGTGCTTAAAAAGAGTTGGGGCATAACGCTTGAAGTAGTTTGCTCAATACAGCCATAAGGGTAGCGGATAAGCCATTTTAAGCGATGATCTATACTCATAATGGGCTTTTGGCTTACCACAATATAGCTAGATTCTGAATCTTTGACATAATTTTTGGGATTTTCTAGGCTTAGTGTTTGCTTAGATTCAAGCGTGTGTTTTTGACTGATAGTCGTGTAGGGATTATTTGGCAACACATCAATATGTGTTACATCACTCATTGTAAAATCCCCATTTGCTAGGCTAATTTCTATAAAATCCTGCCCTATGCTCTCTTCACTCACTTTTGCATTGATTTTTACGATTTGGGACTTTTTATCTTTCAAATCTAAAGTAAGGCTAGTTTTTTCAAGCTTGATTTTTTCCCCACTCTTAAGCTTTAGCGTTGTCTTGCCGACATTTTCTTGTGTGGGTAAAACTTCAATAGCAAGCTCAAAACTATCGCCAATTTTTAAAGAACGCGGCAGGGTTGGGAGCATTACCACAGGAGCGGTTATTTTCATATTTTGGGATTTAGAGCCATAGGCTTTTTCATTCACACCCACTGCCATAATACGCACACTTCCCATATATGCGGGCATTGTGTAGCTAAACTCCGCATTGCCAGATTCATCACTCATCACAGGCTTAGAGTAAAGCACCACAGGCTTAAATCTCTCTGCTTGATTTAAATCCTTGCGATTTGATGAGGTGGCTAACTCATCGCCGCCAACTTTTAGAATCTGGTGCATTTTGCCAATATCTCTGCCGATGATAAGATCATAATTATCAAAGACTGAAAGCATAAACGCCATTTTTTGATAGAAATACGCCCACGGATTTGGCGAGATAAAATCCGTGAGATTAAGCAATCCCTCATCAACAATAGCAAGTGTGTAGGCACTCTTTTGCTTTTGTGTGTTTGAAAGCTTGACTTTAAAATCTGTATTTGGGCGGATAGAATCAGGGGCTTGTATCTCTAAGTTAAGCTTAGATTCTGGATTTTCCACCATAATGGGTAAAACGCCATAAAGTCGCTGTGAGCGGTCATTATCAAGTGTTGTGTAATTTTGTAATAGTGCAATGGCGACATACACATTTGGAGCAAAGCTCTCTTTGAGTGCTAGCTCAAAGCTTGTCTGCCCCTCTTGTGTGTCAAGCCAAAATCTTTGTAAAATCTTATTGCCCCCCACAACACTTACAAGGGCTTTAGAATCTTTAGGGCTTTCAAAGCTGATTTTTGCCTTTTCATTAGCAGAGTAGCTTTGTTTATCGCTTTTAACTTGAAGTTGAGTGAGCTTTGGTGCGTCTGTTGGCTCTCCACTTTCACTCGCATACATAAACACCGCACTTTTTTGATGATTGCTCTCATCTTCTACTTCTATGAAAAGCTCTCCATTTTGATGTGGGCTAAAACGCAGTAAAGTAGGCTTGTCGCCCGAAGTGAGTGAGCCTTGTTTAATAAGCTTAGTGTTTCTATCTTTTTTAAAAGAGCGTGAAAATTCATCATAACTATCATAATCCCACCACCACGAGTAGCTATTGTGATAGATTCTATAAGTGAGTTTGCGATTTGGCAGGGGCTTTTGCGTATCATTTGATAGAACAATAACAGGCAGGGCAATTTCATCTCCAGCACTCACATATCGTGTAGGCGTTTTTATCCCTACAAAGCTATCATACAAGGCAATGTTAATGGGTTTTCTTGCATTGACATAACGACCACCATTTTCAAAGACTTTTGTGTGGATAAGGACGCGGAGATTCTTATTTATATCTTCTAGGTTATCTAGGCTAAAGGCATTAGATGAATTGCCCTTTTCATCTAATGTGCCTGTCTGCTTGTCATTAAAGCTATACTGCAAAGATGAAGGGTGGCTAAAAGTGTAGTTTGGATACGCCTTAGCGTAAAAATTCACTCCTTGCACATAGAGATTGCTTTCAAACTTTAAATCCGCCGCAGGGGCGCCAAAAAGATAATGTGCGTTGATGTCATAAGGAAGTGTTTTGTTGTTTTTTTCTAAGCTTTGAAGTGAAAGTGTATCAGGGCTTAGAATCTCTGCTTTTATGCGATCTGGCACGACACTTTCTATTGAGAGATTGTGCCAAAACTCCGCATCGCCAACTTTGACTTTCACTCGCCAGATTCCTGTCTGTGCGGATTTTTGCGTTTGAAAATCATAATGATACAACCCAAAAAGCTGCTCTTTTAGCATAAAGTCTTCAAGCACAATCTTGCCTTGCGGAGAAGTGATAGATATGCTGATGGGGTGGGTTATGCTTTTATTGTTAGCACGAGCGATAATATTAATATGAGCGGTATCGCCGGGACGATATACGCCTCTATCGGTATAAATATACGCATTGACATTGCTTGTAGATTCTAATCCTTGCGTGTCAAAGCCCTCCAAGCTTAAAGGTGAGTTAAGTCGCAAAATAGTTGTGTCTTTGCCATTTGTTGCGTTAAGATACATAATCTTATTAGCATTTTCAAATGTGCTTAAGCCTTGAGCGTTGCTTGTGGATTTAGCAATGACTTGATTTTTTGGATTAATCGCATTGATTTGCACTTGTGGCAGGGGCTTATTGCTCGCAATATCAAGGGCTAGGACTTCAAGTTTGTTATCAATCTGCTGTGCTAACAAAGCAATATTTGAAAAAATGAGATGCTTTTGAATCTTGCCAAATTTATTAAAAAACTGCTCCTTTCTCCAATCGGCAGTATCTTGTGGGAAGTCATAATCCACCCCATCTTTATCAAAACTTAACTCAAGGATAAAAATGCCTTCACTTGCCTTAAGGGCAGAAAAATCAAGCTGTGTTTGAATCCACTGATTTTTCTGCATATCTAGTGTGAAGTCTTTTTCAAGCACCACATCGCCTAGCCTTTCAAAATCCGCATAGATTCCAGAATCTTCATAGTCATCATAGTAGTCATAATCTGTGTTGTCCGCATATTTTGTGCTGCCGATGAGATTTTGTTTGTGGAGATAGGCTGTGATGTTATTTGGATAAATTTTGCTTATTTTGAGTTTGACTTTTTTGACATTCATACTTTTAAAGGCGATTTTTTTCTCTGCTTGACTTGGGAGGAAGACACCTTGCTGTGAAAATACAATAGAAGGGGCGATTTGATTAAAAACAATCTGCTCTTCTTTAGAATCTTTTAGACGCGATTTATCCACCGCAGCAATGCCCTCTTTTATCTTCAAAGTGTAGCTTTGTGTGATATTAAATGGGGCATAGATTTGCAGGATATTGCCCTGCAAAATGGTGGTTGTTTTGAGATTTGGGCTTATAGAGATAAAATCTTGTATGTCTTTATTATCCGCTAAGGGCTGTGAAAAATGCACCCGAATATGGGGCTTTTCACTTGAAATAGCCTGTATATCTACAATCTCTAAGCCTTCACTCACGCGTTCATATCGCAAAATCTCATCTTTTTGCAATCCAAAATAATCCGCCTTTAATGTCAGTATGTAGCGTGTGGGCTTATCTGTAAGGGTAAGATTTTGAGATTGGATAAGCAAAGTGCTATCATAAATATTAAAGCCTACGCTAAATTCTAGCTCCTTGCCACTCTCATCTTTTAGTGATATGGCTTTGCGTAATGTATCAAAATCTTTTGCTTCACTTGCTGTGGCAAGGGGTGTAATGACAATGGGCTGGGAAAAGCTCACATTGACATTAAAGTTAAAGCTTGTATCGTTTATGAAGCTTGGGGTAAATTGTGAAGTGTGAATCTGTGTGGGCAATGTGTGAAACTCAAGGTTTAGCGTGTCTTTAAGGCGGGAGCTTTCAAGCTTATCAAGTTTAAGTTCAAGTTTATATTTAGCATTTGGCTTTAAAGCCCCTTGTGGAAAAACTATTGTCAGCTCATAGGGGGAAAGATAGCCGTATTCTGCAAAAATGCTTTCTCCATTAAGAAAAATCTTTTTATCTGCTTCAGTGCTTTGTAGCACTGCCTTCAAGGCTTGTGTGCCATTTTCAAGTGTGGCATTTTCTTCTATAATAGGCTCATTAAAAGTGATTGTAAAAGAATCATCTGTGCTTAACTCTTGGGGATAAGAACTCACTGACTTATTATCCGAACACGCTAGGATAAAAAGAGCAAAAAAACTGATAGCAAAAACAAGCACAATGTGGGAGATTCTATCTAACATACAAAGCTCCTAAATGTTGGGGTTATTTTAAGAATAGAGCTTGTATTATACAACAAAAAAAAAAAAAAACAGAGGCAAGGTTTGAATGAAAAAAGCAAGGCTACAAGAAAGTATGACTTTGGAAAAAGCCCTGAAAATGTGGCATAAAGTCAAATGGAGCATTGCTCTTAAAATGATAATCACTCCCTTGAAAGCTAAAATGCAGAGCATAGGCATTAAGACATAAAAAAGGAGCGTCAAAAAGGGCTTTATGCTCTTTTGGGCTAAGATTTGGTGCTTCAAGGTAGAATCTGCTTTTATCCTCACTCACGCCATAGAGTGGGTCGCCTAAGATTCTATGTCCTATGTAGGAGCAATGCAGACGGATTTGATGTGTCCTGCCTGTAAGGGCTAGGGCGTGGATAAGTGTAGAATCTTTATGGTAAGCTAGCGGGCGGATAAGCGTGCGACTTTCTTTGCCTTTTTCACTCACAATACTTTTAATAGCTAAATCCCCCTTATGCTTTTGTGTCATTATCGGCTCATTGATAAGAATCTCCCCCTTTACTCTGCCCTTAACAATCGCACAATAGCTTTTAGCAATGCTACGACTTTGCATAAGCGATTCTAGGGCTTTCTTGCTTTTTGGGTTAATGGAGCATAGCACAAGCCCACTTGTTTGTTTATCAAGGCGGTGCAGAGCATTTGCCTGTATGCCAAAGCGGGATTTAAGAATGTCGTTCAGTGAATAGTGAAAAAAGCGTCCTTTGGGGTGGGTTAGGAGATTATGCGGTTTGTCATAGATGGCAAAATCATCATTATAAAAAAGTGGCTCAATATTTGGCAGGTGCGGAATGGAGCTTGGCACAAACTCACTTAGCATAACATTCCCACAAATCTTTTCCGCTTTGCTTATGGGGCGATTATCTTGTGTTAAGCGGTGTTTATCTAGGATTTTTTGGGCGTTGGCTTGGGTGTATCCACGCTCACGCATAAGCCACAAAAACGCTAAAATAGGCTCTTTAATATGATAGGGCGTATTGACAAAGGGCATTAGGCTAACATCTCTAAAAGTTTTGTTTTAAACTGCTTAAACATTGTGAATTTGTTGCGATGAAACATAGCATTATAAAGAGCAATGCTGTGCTTTTTAAACGCCCCATAGAGTTTAAGCCCCCATATCCCAAAAGAGCAGGCTATAAGACTAAGCAAGATTCCAAGCCCACAGCCTAATACTGAATCTAAAAAAGCAGAATCTAGCCCTGCAAAAAATCCTATATGTAAGGTGGCAAGGAGATTATCATACACGCCAAAAGCCCCGCAGATTCCACTTGTGATACATATACCGCCCCACCACACAAAGCCCACGCCATAGCCTACTATGGCTTTCCATAAGCTTATGGTGTGTTGCTCTTTTGCAAAAAGTTTTGCGGACAACTTCCCACAAAGCAGGGGCGGGAGATTCAGTAAAAAGCTAAAGGCTACAATAGGCAGACAAATGCTAAAAGTCCATAGGCTAAGCAAAAAGTTTTGTGGATAGATGGGAGCGTTTTTATAAAGTGTAGGCAGGGGCATTTTGCGGTAAGTTTGAGTAAGATTTACAATTTTTGAAAGCTGTGAATCTTGGGCTTGTTGTAGGGAATGAAACCAAATGAGATTGCCATAATAGTCCGTAAAGGGCGTATTTGAGCTTAGGAAACTTGCTAGAAAATGTGCTATTTCTTGCAATTCTTGGCTGTCATATTCAAGTAAAATTTGCTCTAACTTTTGGCTAAAAAGTGCGTGGAGATGTTCTGTATCCATATCCTGCGGACAGATAAAAGGCTCATTATATACCACAAACGCCCTGCCACCAAGCAAAGTGGGATCATCATAAAAAACACTCATAGGCAGAATATAAAGGGGAGAGTGGAGCGATGCAACTTCTAAATGGGCTTTTTGGGAAGCTTTTTGGCTCATCATCGCTAGTCTTGCAGCCCCTTGCTCAAAGGGCAGATGCTTATGTCCTAGTGAGCTTGTGCCTTCGGGGAAAATACAGAGAATCTGCCTATCTTGCAGGGCTTTAACGCAGGTTTTTAACGCATTGAGATTGGCTTTTTTGTAATGAAGTGGGTCATCTTTTTGCCGTGTTATAGCAATGCCCGGGAAAATCACTCTAAGCCACCAAATTTTATGCAACTGCTTTGCCATCATAAAAACAAATCGCGGGATAAATCGCCCATACACCCACCCATCAAGCGCACCATTGCGATGAGAAAGCAAGGTAAGATAACGATGTGTAGAATCTAGCCTTATAGCTTTTGTATAGGGCAAGATTTTTGGGGCTTTTAGAATCTGCGAAGTTTGTAGGCTTTGTGGATTTTGTGTAGTTTGGCAATGTGTGGGATTAGAATCTTTTAGTCTAGAATCTTGTGGTATAGAGTTAGAATCTTGCGGGAAAATATCACGCCACGCAATAAGCCTTGTCTCACGCAAATAAGTGAGATGAAAAAGCCAAATAAAAACCTTAGCAAATCTCTGTTGTTTCACCGCGTTTTGCCCCTTTGAGATAAAGCTTTAGAAGAATCTTAAAAGCTGATAATTTTATAGAATCTTATCAAGTAAAAGCACAAAAACCACACACAATTTAAGATTCTATAACCCTAAGATACTCTAGCTTAATGCAGCTATTTTCTTCATAGGCGATGTGGTGCTCTTTGGCAAGGTTAGCAGATTCTGTGTTGTGAAGCCCTAGCTGCACCCACACGCAAAGATGATTTAAATCAAATGAGCTAAGATTTTGCAGGGTTAAGATTTCACGCATTACTTCGCCTAGAGCTTCGCTTTTTCTAAACACATTAATAATATCGCATTTCACGCCCTTTTGAGCTAGGGCTTCAAAAGCCTTTTGTAATGTGGGATAAGCCTTTCTGCCTAGAATTTCTCCGCCTTTTGGGTAGATCGGCACAATATCATAACCTTTTTGAAGCAAAAACTCGCCCACTTGGTAGCTAGGCTTACTTGAATCTGGGCTTAGCCCGACAATAACAATCACCTTTGCTTTTTGTAAAATCTCTTTTTTCTGCGTGTCGCTTAGTTGCACTACTCTCTCCTTGTATAGATTCTATTGTAAATTCTTATGCAATGTAGCATAGAATCTATAAAAACTTTCATAAAAACATATAAAAAGGCTTATTTGGGGTGTTTGCGTTTCTTTACATTTTTTTTACTTTGTAAAATGCTATTTTTTACATAGATTTTTTACACTGCCAGTGTCAAAACCTTTGACAGAAATCATTCCATAAAGGAAAACTATGAAAACTACATTGACAAGTAAATTTTTGGCTTTGGGCTTTGTTGCTTTAGCTGGTCTTGGTATGGGCGTTAGCTCTGTAAGTGCTGATGATAATATTCATCCTATTTCACGCGAAGATGGCTCTGGCACAAGGGGTGCTTTTGTTGAGCTTTTTGAAGTATTCAATAAGGTGAAAGATAAAAAAGTAGATGCGATCTCTAAAAAAGCAGAGATTACAAACTCAACAGCCGTTATGCTAACAACGGTTTCAAAAGATGAAAATGCCATTGGATATGTTTCACTTGGCTCACTTAACAAATCTGTGAAAGCAGTTCAAATTAATGGTGTTGAAGCAAATGCAGCAAATGTAAAGAGTAAGAAATACCCTGTTTCTCGCCCTTTCAATGTTGTTACGCTTAAAGATAATGCGTTGGCTGATGATTTTTTAGGCTTTGCGACTTCTAAAGAGGCACAAGATATCGTTACAAAAGCAGGATATATTCCAACTGATGCAAAAAGCTTTAAGCCTAAGAATCCTGAAGGCAAGCTTGTTATTGCTGGATCAAGCTCTGTAACACCACTTATGGAGAAACTCAAAGAAGCCTATTTAAAACAAAACAAAAAAGCTAAAATTGAGATTCAACAATCAGATTCAACAACAGGTGTGAATGCTACGGTTCAAGGTATTGCAGATATTGGTATGGTAAGCCGAGAGCTTAAAGAGAGTGAGCTAAGCAAAGGCTTAAAAGCTAAAGTTCTTGCTATTGACGGACTTGCGGTGATTGTCAATCCAAAAAATGCTCTTAGTTCTCTTAAACCAGAGCAAGTAAAAGCCATTTTTGAAGGCAAAACAACAAAATGGAGCGAAGTAAAATAACTCTCTCACTTCTTACAATCTCACTTGATTGAAAGTGAGACTTACACTTTTTTCTCCCAACCCTTTAGGGACTTTACAAAACTCTAAAGGGTTAAACTCACATATTTTAGGCTATTTTCAAACTTTTCATTTTTAAGTGATTTTTTGATTTTACATTTTCTTTACATTTGAATTTGCGTGATTTTACAAAATATTTTTATGATACCAACACTAAAAGAAGGTATTTTAGAATCTTTATCTACATAGAATCTAAAATGAGTCTAAAATGCGATAAGGAACAAAATGGAAAAGATTCAAGCAGCAAGTTTTAAGTCTGTGTTTATGGAGAGATCAATGCAAGGGCTTTTTGCTCTTTGTGCGTTTGGCTGTGTGTTGGCTGTTGGTATGATATGTATCTTTTTGTTTGCTAATGCCATTCCTACAATCGCCGAGATTGGTTTTGTGGATTTTATCTTTGGGGATTTGTGGGAGCCAAATGCGGAGATTTTTGGTCTTGCTCCTATGATTATAGGTAGCCTTTATATAACCGCACTTGCCATTGCCTTTGGTGTGCCTTGTGGGGTGCTATCAGCCATTTATCTTGCCTTTTTTGCAAGTAAGAAAGTTAAAATTGCTATCACTCCTGCGGTGGAGCTTCTAGCTGGGATTCCAAGTATTGTGTATGGATTTTTTGGACTTATCGTGATTGTGCCTTTTTTAGCACCTATTCTTGGCACAAGCGGCAAAGGGCTGCTTGCCGCTTCGCTTTTGCTAGGCATTATGATTTTGCCAACAATTGTGCTTGTGTCAAAAACAAGTCTTGAGGCTGTAAGTGAGACTTATTTAGAAGGGGGCTTAGCCCTTGGAGCGAGTAAGGAAAGGGTCGTGTTTTTTGTTATGCTAAAGGCGGCTCAAAGTGGGGTGCTTGCAAGTATTATTTTAGGTGTGGGAAGAGCTATTGGTGAGGCAATGGCGGTTATTGTCATTGCTGGGAATCAGCCCATATTCCCTGAATCTATAAGCGATGGCGTGAGAACGCTCACGACAAATATTGTGCTTGAGCTTGGGTATTCTGCGGATTTACATAGAGAGGTATTAATCGCTTCAAGCGTGGTGCTGTTTGTATTTATCCTGCTCATCAATCTGTGTTTTAGCGTATTAAAAAGGGAGAAACACTAATGAGTGAAATAACACTAAATCAAACACGGCAAAGCAGTTTGACACAATCAAAAAATATTTCTTCACCTTTTAGCAGAATACGGCAGGAGCTAAGACAAAAAGATGGACTTTCACTCTTTTTTTACATTATCGTGCGTTTAGCGATATTTACGAGTGTGGCGACATTTGCATTTATCATCGGCTACATTTTATATAATGGTGTGGGTTACCTTAGTCCAAAATTATTTGAGCTTACCTACACAAGTGAAAATGTCTCAATGATGCCAGCAATTATCAATACAATCACTATGGTTTTGCTTTCTCTTTTGATTGCTACACCCGTAGCGATTTTTGGAGCGATTTTCTTAGAAGAGTATGCAAACTCTCAATCTCGTGCTGTAAGACTTATCGTTGTAGCAGCTGAAACACTCACTGGGATTCCAAGCATTGTGTATGGGCTATTTGGGTATTTGGCGTTTGTGATTTATTTTGGTTTTGGCTTTAGCTTTTTGGCTGGGGCTTTGACACTTGCTATTATGGTGTTACCACTTATTTTGCGAAATACACAAGAGGCGATAAAAGCAGTGCCGATTTTGTATAAGGAAGCATCTTTTGGGCTTGGGGCTGGGAGGCTTAGGACAATCTTTGTGATTATCCTGCCTTGTGCGATAAGCGGGATTCTAGCTGGAGTGATTTTGAGCGTTGGGCGTATTGTAGGGGAGAGTGCGGCTTTGCTTTACACAGCGGGGACGGTGGCACAGGTAGCAGATATTGGAGATTCTGGGCGGACGCTAAGCGTGCATATGTATGCGCTTTTAAGTGAAGGGCAGTATATGGAGCAAGCCTACGCCACAGCTGTTATTTTGCTTATCATTGTCATAGGGATAAATTTTGTCTCTAATATGTTGGCACGATATCTTGATCCTAATAAACTCAAATAAGGAATACAAATGAATAATGTAACTTTTGATATTAGCAATATGAATCTGCATTATGGGGATTTTCACGCGTTGAAAAATATCAATCTCACTTTGTTGCGTAATGAAGTGAGTGCGTTTATAGGACCTAGCGGTTGTGGTAAATCTACACTCCTAAAAAGCCTTAATCGTATGAATGACCTTGTGTCAAGCTGTAAGATTACAGGTAAGATTCTGCTTGATGGGCAGGATATTTATCAAAACTGCGATGTAAATGCGTTAAGAAAACGCGTGGGTATGGTGTTTCAAAAGCCAAATCCATTTCCTATGAGTATTTATGATAATATCGCCTTTGGACCACGCACACACGGCATTAAGAAAAAGGCTGAACTTGATGAGATTATAGAATCTTGCTTAAGGGGGGCAAATATTTGGGAAGAACTCAAAGATAGACTTCATAAATCAGCCCTTGGGTTAAGCGGCGGACAACAGCAAAGACTATGTATTGCTAGGGCATTAGCCGTCCAACCTGAAGTGATTTTGATGGACGAGCCAACTTCAGCATTAGACCCTATCTCTACGCTTAAGATTGAAGATCTCATCAATGAGTTAAAAACAAAATACACCATTATTATCGTTACGCACAATATGCAACAAGCCACGCGTATATCTGATAAGACGGCGTTTTTCCTTATGGGCGAGATTGTTGAGTTTGACACCACGGATAAGATTTTTAGCTCACCAAAAGAGCAGAAAACTCAAGATTATATTACAGGGAGGTTTGGATAATGCGAGATATTTACCTAGCACAGCTGAATGACTTAGAGGCACAATTTAATACAATGCTTACTCTCTCCTGCGATGCACTGCATTATGGAGCGGATTTTCAAAGCACAAAAAGTTTAGAAGAAATGGAGCTTATTGTGGAGCGGCTAAACACGCTGGAGAAGGATATTTTTCACTCGTGTGAAATGCTGATTTTAAAGCAACAGCCCGTAGCTCAGGATTTGGAGTTTATCACACGGACTATTAAGCAGATTCACGATTTGCGGCGTATGGGTGAGATTTCACTCAATAGTGCTAAGATTATCGCTCAAATGCCAAAGGAATGTATGCTTGACTTGCTAGAAAAAATGGCAAATTTACTTTTTGAAATGTTTGATGCGTTTAAAGATTCTAATCTACAACGCGTAGAAGAGATTGAAAATCTTATGGATTCTTGCTTTGGACAGATGAAAGAGCAAATCGCCCAAAAGCTACAAGATTCATATCTTAACGCACATTGGTGGCTTGAAATACTTATGCTGTCAAAATATTTTGAAAAAATTGCTGACCACATCAGTGCGATGGCGTATGCGTAAGCTATAATTATGCTTTACACACTTTACACAAAGGATATGAAGTGATTTTTATACTTGAAGATGATGAGGGGATTTTGAGCCTTGTGTTGTATGCGTTAAACTCCGCAAATTTAAAGGCAAAGGGCTTTAGTCTGCCGAGTGATTTTTGGGAAGCTATGGCAAAAGAATCGCCCTCTTGCGCGGTGCTTGATGTGATGCTGCCTCAAGAAGATGGGCTAAGTGTTTTACACAAAATGCGTCAAAATCATAAGAGCAAAAATATCCCTGTAATTATGCTAACCGCGCTTGGAAGTGAGTTTGATAAGATTAAGGGGCTAGATAGCGGGGCTGATGACTATCTTACCAAGCCTTTTAGTGCTTTGGAGCTTATTGCTAGAATTAAAGCGTTGTTGCGTAGAAGCCATACGCAGAGTGATTGTGAGATGAGTTATGGCGATTTAAAATACTCTAAAACAAGCCATAGCGTGAGTATAGGCGGAGAATCTTTACATCTCACATTAAAAGAGTTTGAGCTTTTGGGATTACTTATGAGTTCTACTAATCGTGTTTTTAGCAGAGAAGAGTTGCTTGAAATTATTTGGGGGTATAATATCTCTGGGACACGCACGATTGATATTCACATTAACACCTTGCGTTCAAAGCTTGGCAAGTATGGCAAACATATCAAAACAATACGCGGTGTGGGGTATCAGTTTAACACAAACGCATAACATAAGCTCTATTCGCACAAAGGGGGAAAATGAAAAAAAAGATTTTTTATGCGATTTTTTTGGGTATCTTAAGTGTGCAGATTCTAAGTGTGCTGAGTGTAGCCCTTATCCTTGATAATCTTATTAAATCACAAAGCTTTGAGAGATTACACTATACGCTTAGACACTTAAACACGAAGGACATACAAGAGATTTTATCCCAAAGGGAAAATATTCTGTCCGCCCCCTATCGCATTACGCTTATTTCAACGTAAGGTAAAGTGCTTTATGACAGCAAGGCACAAGTAGAATCTATGGATAATCATCTTTGGCGACAAGAAGTCCAAGATGTTTTAACACAATTTGAAAATAAAGCAAATAAGCCCATTTTCACCCAAAGAGAATCTGCCACACTCAATGAACAAACACTCTATGTCGCCACAATGATGAGTGTGGATTCACAAAACATCATCGTGCGTTTGAGTGAGCAGAAAAAGGCTTTAAGCCTTGTGCTGTTTGACTTTTTGCCTTATTTGTGTGTATTACTTCTTTTTGGCTTGGCACTAAGCGGGATTTTAGCTTCCATTTTGAGTAAGAAAATCATTAAGCCTATTGAAAATATCAATCTTTCTTCACCTATGCAGACAAATCCCTACCCAGAACTTCAAATCTTTATGCAACGCATCGCTAAGCAAAAGAAAAAAATCAAAAAGCAACTCCACATCATAAACGCACGACAGCACGAGATTGAGACGATTATCCAAAATATGAATGAGGGCTTTTTGCTCCTTGATAGTGAGCTTCATATCAAGTCCTGCAACCCCATAGCCCTTGAGTATTTGCAGATAGATTCCAGCGATAGCTTGTTTGAATCTCCACATTTAACCGCATTGCAAACTGAATTGCAAAATATTATGCAAGAGCCACAGGCTAGTGATTGTAGCTTTGAGTGCGAGATAAAGGGACGCACTTTATATATCATCGCCTTGCCTGTATGGGTGAAAACCCAGCTCCAAGCTATCGCAATGGTGCTGATTGATAAAAGCTCACAAAAACAAGCCCAAGATTTTAGAAAAGAGTTTAGTGCAAATGTTACCCACGAGCTAAAAACGCCCCTAGCCATTATCCTAGCAAGTAGCGAAATGCTAAAAAGTGGGCTTGTGAAGAAAGAAGATGAGGCGGAGTTTCTTACAAAAATATATACAGAATCTAAGCGATTGCTAACCTTGATTGATAAGATTCTGCGTTTGTCATTTTTTGATGAAAATACCATTGAGCTAGAAAAAAGTCCGCTTGATTTGGGCGAGATTCTAAAGCGGGTGAGCAAGAATCTTAAATCTTTAGCTGATGAAAAGGGCATTGAGATTGTTATTAATGCTAATGGGCGTGAAAGTAAGATTTGGGGGATTAGCTCTTTAATTGAAGATATGATTTATAACCTTGTGGAAAATGCCATTAAATACAGCAATGAGAAAAGTCAAATCACGCTGACTTTAAGCCAAAACTCCCAAGGTGCGAGTGTGTGCGTGAAAGATTCAGGTATAGGGATACCGCTAGAAGAGCAAGAAAGGGTATTTGAGCGGTTTTATTGCGTGGATAAGAGCCGCAGTAAAAAGCTTGGTGGCAGTGGGCTAGGGCTATCAATTGTAAAGCATATTGCTAAGATTCATAACGCAAAAATAGAGCTAAAAAGTCAGCTAGGCAGTGGCACGAGCATTCGCGTGGAGTTTCCATTGACACGCTAATGCCACGCTGATGTAATGATGTGGGTGTGAGTTATACTAAAAAGCCTAAAAAATAGAATGCTTTTTTGAATCTCGTTGGAGCTAGATTCTTAAAAGCTCTTAGAGCTTATGTAATGTAGCTAAGTTAGGTTTTGCTTTTTATGGTTTGATTTTATCCATATACTCCTGTGTGCCAAAATACACAATCCTAGCCCCTTCAAAAAGCACTATATCATCGCTAGGGCTTAGATTCCACTCGCTATCGGCATTTTCTTTAATAGCTATAACCTTAATCTCGCACTCTTTCTTACCAACAAGTGAGCGTAAAATCTCCACCGCACTTTTACCCACATAGTCTTTTGTAACGCTAAATTTACAGACTTTGAGACTGCTAGAAATGTCTATATTTTCAAATTCTGGGTGTGTGATGAAGCTCCGCAATAAATGTTGGGCGGCTTCTTTTTCTGGGTAGATGACTTTGCTTGCCCCAAGCTTTGATAGAATCTTCCCGTGTATGTTTGTAATCGCCTTTGTAATGATGTTTTTAACGCCTAGCTCCTTTAGTGCCATAAGCGTAAGAATACTAGATTCTATATTTTCCCCAATGCTTACAATCACAAAATCTAAATTTGAAAATCCCGCTTCTTTCAGCGCGTTTGTATCAGTAGAATCTAAAATATACGCTAGCTCCGTTTGCTGCGAGATAGCATAAATCGCCTGTTCGCTCACATCAGCGACAACGACTTTTTGCCCTTGCTCTATAAGTGCGTTTGCTACATAGAATCCAAACTTCCCAAGCCCTATCACGCCATAAGTTTTAGCCATTTTGTCTCCTTAGATTAAGATTTTTGCTTCTGGGTAGGTTACGCCGGTTGGCTTTTTCTTCACAAACACAGCAAAGGCAAAGGCTAGAATCCCAATTTTGCCAGAGAGCATTAAGATAATGATGATAAGCTTGCCCATCGCATCAAAATTCGCCGATAAGCTCAAAATCCCGCCATCGCCCATCGATAGCCCAACCGTGCCAAATGCCGAGCATACTTCAAAAAGCAAGGCAAGAAAGCCCCTAGCCCCTCCATCTTCAAAGAGTGAAAGAATCATCACACAAAAGCTAATATACAAAAACGCCACAACCACTACGACAAAGGATTTGCTAATGGCATCTTGCGTGATTCTGCGGTGAAAGACACTCACAGCATTGCTGTTTCTTAGCGTGTGATACGCATAGAGCAGTAAAATCACAAACACACTGACTTTAATCCCCCCAGCAGTCCCGCCCGGCGCACCGCCAATCACCATAAAAATAGAGCCAAAAAACAAACTCGCATCTTTAAAAAGGCTTAAATCCAGCGTGTTAAACCCAGAAGTGCGGTAATTAACTGAAGCAAAATACGAGCTTAGAATCTTATCCCACAAGGAAAATTCACCAATGCTTTTTGGATTATTATATTCCAGTAAAAACACCGATAAAAACGCCACGATTAAAAGCATAGCAGTCCCCACAAGCGTAACCTTTGTGTGCGTGGAGAGCTTTTTACTCCTCTTATTTGCCCAGTAATACACCTCAAGTAGCACAAAATACCCAAGCCCACCTATGATAATCAAAGTTGTGATGACAATATTGATAGTTATATCCGCCCTATATCCCATAAGTCCTGTCTCAAACACAGAAAACCCAGCATTATTAAACGCAGAAATACTATGAAATACCCCCAGCCAAAGTGCTTCTAAAAGCGGATAATCAAGCATAAATCGCATACTAAGCAGCACCGCCCCAGCACTTTCAATACAAAACACAAGCAAAAAGAGTTTTTTTAGGAAATTTAACGCCCCAGAAGTCGTAGGTAGCGTGAGATTATCGCGGAGTAGTATGCGATTAGAGTGATCAATCTTTACACGCAAGATAAGATAAATAAAGCTTGTGATACTCATATACCCAAAGCCACCGATTTGGATAATCACAAGTAGCACAAGCTGCCCCCAGAATGTGAAATCCGCCCCTGTATTTTGCACGATAAGCCCTGTAACGCTTACCGCAGAGCTTGTCATAAAAAACGCATCGATAAAAGCAAAATCATCAATTTTGTGCATAGCAGGGAGCATTAAAAGCAAAGCTCCAACAATAGCAATAAGCGTATAGCCAAGCAGTAAAATCCTAGCACTTTTGCGATGCATTTATCTCTCTTTAGAGTGGTGTGAATTAGAGTTAAGATTCTAGTATTTTTAGTCTGTTTTTCAAAGGTTTTCACAGATTTGCAGAGGTGTATATGTGATTTATACGCAATTTTCATTATCTCTAAATCTTTTTTGTTTTGAAGTTTATTTATTACTAGAATATTTTCTTATTTATAAAAACTCCCAAGCAGATGATATTCTCCAAGTAGCAATGCCATAGCATAAAAGGCAATATACACACAAAGTGTGATGCTTAAGCGATAGTATTTCTTAAAAATAAGAACGGCAAGTATAAGGCTATACGATAGCATTTGCACAGAAAAACAAGCCATAAAATTATAGTTTCCCACAATACAAAGGGTGAATAATAGCACGATATACACAAAAGCAAAAATAAGGGAAAGCTTTTGTATTGTGCTTGCAAAATCCATTGCTGATAAAAAAGAGGCAAAAAATACCATAAGAGATTAAAAGACTAGCTTCTCCACAGAGATTAAAAGCCAAAATCCCACCCCAAAAGAGCGTAGTATAAAAAAGCCACTTAAGCTGAAAAATAGTGATAGAATCTAGCCTTTTTCTTTGCCCTTCCTGTGTGTTTGATGACATAAGAATCCTTTTGTGTGTTAAGTTATTATGGTTGGCAGTGGCTTTGTAGGGGCTAGATAGCCCCGCTTAGATTCTAGCCTATCATATCGGCAATACTCTAATTTTAGAATCTAGCTGCTCTTGCAACACAGATTCTATGGCATAGAGTGTGCCTGTCGCACCACTTGCACAACCACTACATGCTCCAAGATAACGAATATATACATCGATAAAGCCATCACTTGTATCTTTAATATCTAAAATCTCCATATCGCCCCCATCCATCATAAGCATAGGGCGGATATTGGCATCAATCACTTTATCAATCGCCTTTACCTTTTGCACCATTGTCATTTCAACAAATGCGATGTCTCCGCCTTTATCAGCAACTTTTTTCACAGATTCTTTATCCATTTCCGCCCTGACTTGTGCGAGTATATCTACCAAATAATACTCCCTTGCCTCGTGTCCGCCGGGCTTAATGCAGCTTTTGCAAAACGCCCCTGCTTTTGTGTAGTTTGTGATTTCTTCTACACTTTTTAAATCATTTAGCTTGATAACTTCTTTAATGGTAGATAGGCTAACTCTCGCACATTCACACACGATGATTTCACTCTCAAAGTCCGCTGCGTCCTTGCCTAGATAAATCCCCGCTGCTTTTTTAATCACATCATACGCCATAACAGAGCAGTGCATTTTCTGCCCCGGGACTGCTGGAGTATCAGGGTCATCACGCAAGGCGTGCTCTACATCAAGGTTTGTGATTTTTACCGCGTCTTGCACTTTTTTGCCAAGGCAGAGTTCTACCATCATATCACTACTTGCAATCGCCGTCCCACAGCCAAAGCTTTTAAATTTTGCATCAATGATTGTGTCATTAGAATCCACAAGCCAATACAGCCGCACCGCATCGCCACACGCTTCCGCGCCATAGTCTGCCACGATGAGTTTTGCTCCCTTTTCATCAGCGTCCTTTTGTGTCAAAACGCCTAAATGTGTGGGATTGTCCATTCTCTCACTTACTTTGTTTGAATATGCGTCCCATAACGCACCACCGATTAAGTCATTCTTTGCCATTTTCTTTTCCTTTTTTTTGTTGTATAAATTTTTATCGCTTAGATTCTCGAATCTAGCACATTTCAAAACACATTGCGGAAGTATTTTGTAAAACACAACGCAAAACACATTTTAGCAGTTGCGGTATGGCTTTGCGTGTTTTGTGGGGATTTTAGGGTAGGAGTTACCTAAAGCGGTAATGACTATCCTAAAATCCCCACAATCGCACAAATTGCATACCCAAATGCGAATGTCTTAAAATCTAGTTTTCATAGCTACTAGAGATCGCTCTAAGCCTCCCCACCGCCTTCTTAAACACTTCAATCGTGTAATCAATCTCTTCGCTCGTAGTGAATCTGCTTAAAGAGATTCTAATAGCTGTATGGGCTAACTCCTTATCCGCTCCAATGGCTACCATTACGGGATTTGCTTCTAAGTCTTCACTCGCACACGCACTGCCCGTTGATGCGGCAATCCCAGCCTTGTTTAAATCCCATAGCATTGCTTCACCCTCAATCCCTCGCACACTAATGAGTGTCGTATTTGGCACACGATTTTCCCTTGTGCCAACGACAAACACATCAGGTATGCTTAAAAGCGCGTCTTCTAGCCTATCTCTAAGCTTTCGCACCTGTGTAAGCTCAAAGTCTAGGTAATCTGTGGCAAGTTTCATCGCCTCGCCCATACCGATGATATAGGGGACATTGAGTGTGCCAGAGCGTCTGCCCCGCATATGCTCTCCGCCGTGTAGAAGCGGGGTTAGCTCCACGCCTTTTCTAATATACAAGCCACCAACGCCCTTTGGTCCGTGAAACTTATGCGCTGAAAAGCTTAGAAAATCCACATTTGCCTTTTTCACACTCACAGGAATCTTGCCGATAGCCTGCACCGCGTCAGTATGGAAAAGCACACCTTTTTGTCTGCATAATGCACCGATTTCTTCAATAGGGAAAATAAGTCCGGTCTCATTATTCGCCCACATTATGCTAACAAGTGCGGTATCTTCCCGCAAAGCTTCACGCACTTGCTCAGTGGTGATTGTGCCTTGTGCGTTAATAGGCAGATAAGTAACCTCAACGCCTAAAGATTCTAAAAAGCTACAAGTTGCCCTAACTGCGGGGTGTTCCACCTCTGTGGTAACAATATGCTTCTTGCCCTTTTTTACAATCTCATCAAAATACACACCTTTAATCACCCAGTTATTTGACTCTGTCGCACAAGAAGTGATGATAATATCATCATTATCGTCCGCATCAATGCCCTTGTATAGCTTCTCTATTGCTTCAGCAATCGCTGGGTGCGTCTCTGTGCCGTATTTATGCAAACTATTTGGATTCCCAAACTTTTCGCAAAAATAAGGCTCCATCAATGCCTTAATGCTAGGGTCTAGCATTGTCGTGGCATTGTTGTCTAAATAAACCTTTTTCATCGTGGCTCCTAATTGTTGTTTGTTAAAAAAGTAAAGTTTATCTTAACCTTGACTAGCAAAGCGGCTAGATTCTATCATTTTATAATTAATTGATATTATCTTTTTTTTGTAAAATTATTTGCCTACTCTAAAAACCACCGCCAATACGCAAAGGCAAAGATACTCACAGCCACAATCCCCACAACACTTAGCAAGAATCCAAATCGCACCATATCCCACACCTTGATACCGCCTTTTTCAAAGACTATGGCATTAGGCGGTGTGGAGATAGGAATCATAAAAGAAAAACTTGCACAAATAGTAATCGCAAGCATTGTGATTGTCGGCTCATCTGCGACCAAAAACGACTGCGTAGCGGTATAAATGATAGGCAGTAAAATAGCAATAAGTGCCGTTGTGCTTAAAAAGCCTGTGGCGATAATCGCACACACACAAGCAAGAAGCAAAAATACAAAAAATGGCAAATTTGCAAACTGCATAAAATATCCTTCAAACACCCCGCCAAGCTCGGATTGAGAAAAGGCAGTAGCGATACAAAATCCCGCACCAAACAAAAATATCAGCTCATAAGGGATAGATTTAGAATCGTCCCAATCCAAAAACCCAATCTTTGGCACAAACATAAGTAGCCCAAAGGCTAGTAAAATCACATTTTCATTTAGCCCCAAGCCATCATACAAAGGCTTAATGGGAGAGTTTAAAAACAACACAACAAGCAAAAGAGCGATAAAAAATAATAACCGCTTGTGTTCAGTGCGAACTTGTATATTTTCAAATGCCTTAAACTCCACGCTATAACCCTGCGTGCCAAAAGATAGGATATAAATCATCGTATAAAGCATAAGGCAAGTAAGCGGAGCCATCATAAAAATCCAAGTGGTAAAGCTTATGCCATTAAAGCCAAGCTTTTCTAAGAATCCTAGGAAAATAAGATTCGGTGGTGAGCCAATAGGCGTTGTAATCCCGCTGATACTCGCCCCAAATGCCACGGCGAGTAAAAATCGCATTTTAAGAAAATACTCCTGCGTGATTGATAGGGCAATGGGTAGAAGCAAAATAGCGGTTGTGGAGTTTGATAAAGCTGTGCCAAGCACACAAGAAGCAAGTCCAAGTGCGGAGATAACGCCCTTTGGATTCTGCGGAAAAAAGGAGAAAAACTTTTTGGCAATGATTTTATGAAGCCCGATTTTTTCTGTGGCGGTGGCTAGCATAAAGCCGCCCAAAAAGAGATAGATAATGGGATTGGCGTAGTTTTCCGTGGCACTTTTGGTATCAAGTATGCCAAAGCTTGGAAAAAGAATAATAGGCAAAAGTGAGACGACCCCTAGTGGCAGGGCTTTATTCGTCCAGAGCGTAACAAGCAGGGCGATAATGCCAAGCAAGGCTGAGACCTTAAAAGAAGCCCCAAGATACACTCTTGCTAAAATTGCTGCGATAATGCCAAAAATAAGAGCTATGCCCACACCTAAAATGATTTTGATTGTGCGTTCTTCTTTTGGTGTAGATTCTGATTCTATGGAATCTAAACTAGATTCTAGTGTAGCTTCTTTAGCGGAATCTTGCGGGGTGGATTGAGTAGATTCTGTGGATTTTTGCGAAGTAGAATCTAAGATAGAATCCTGCGAGATTGAATCTAAATGAGTGCGTGAATCATCTATGTGGGTTTCTTCATAAGAGGTGGATTGCGAGGTTTGCAAAGGTTGATGATTGCTTTGTTGTGGCACTTGTGTCCTTGAAATAAGATGAGCCATTATAGCACATTTCTTAGATTCTAAATCCCCATTCTTTTTGAGCGTTTAGAATCTGCTCTTTTTCAATACTTACAAGTAGCATTCCCTCTTTATCGCCAAGATTTTCCTCAATCTCGCCATTGGCATTAATAAACAAGCTATCACCATAAAATCGCCACTGCGTTTCATCATACACGCCACTGCCTACGCGATTGACACGCAAAAGTGCCATAGAGTTTGTAAAAGCACGCATAGAGCAGAGATTCCTCCAGCGTGTTTTAGAGCCAAAAGTATTGCTGCAAGGCATAATCACAATATCTACTTTAGCATTCTTAAGCCTTAGCCATAGCTCATCAAAATGTGCTTCAAAGCCGCTAATCACACCAAGATTCAGCCCACATCTCTCAAATACAATGGGTGTTTTGGGCGATTTTGGAATCTTATTATTAAAAAACTTCTTTTCATTCCAGTGTGGGTAGGCAATGAGGCGTTGTTGCTGATAGATATGTATGGAGTTTTTCTCATCATTGCTGATATGGACAATAGATTTATAAAGCTTACCATTCCCACTATCTCCATTTTCCCCAAGTAGCAATGGAGCGATAATATCAAGCTTGTATTTTTTAGCTAGTTTTTGTAGCGTATTTAGGGCGTTATGCGAAATGGCACTAATCATCTCTTTAGAATGATTCTTATTAAACTCCCTAAAAAATGGGTTAAAGACATATTCCCCAAACGCCACAAGACTAACCTTTTGCTTTTTGCAAGTGCTAAGGTATTGATGTAGTCGCGTGTCGGTTGGGGAGAGTGGCGGGAGCTGTAAAAGGGCGATATTTAAAGGAGTATTCATAGGAATCCTTATCATTGTAGAATCTAGCTTTGGGCTTGTGATTTTACACTTGTCGTTTTGAATCCGCGATTGTAGCATATTAAGCTTAGATTCATTATAATTCTCTCCACAAAGGCGTGTATAACGCGGTATAGACTATAAAACAATTTAAGGAGTAAAAAATGGTAGAGCGATACGCAAGAGAAGAGATGAAAAAGCTATGGGATATGAATGCGAAGTATTCTGCTTGGCTAGAAGTAGAAAAGGCATTAGTGCGTGGCTGGAATAAGCTAGGGCTAATCCCTGATAGCGATTGTGAAAAGATATGTAAAAACGCGAAATTTGACATCGCTAGGATTGATGAGATTGAGTCTGTTACTAAGCACGATTTAATCGCCTTTACCACTTCTGTGGCGGAGAGCTTGGGTGAAGAGAGCCGCTGGGTGCATTATGGGATCACTTCTAGCGATTGCATAGATACCGCTGTGGCACTGCAAATGCGAGATAGCTTAAAGATTATTTTAGATGATATTAAACAAGTGAGAGAGGCGATAAAGACAAGGGCTTATCAGCATAAAGACACGCTAATGGTGGGGCGAAGCCACGGAATCCACGGAGAGCCTATCACCTTTGGACTCGTTTTGGCGATTTGGTATGATGAGCTAGGGCGGCATTTAAAGGCGTTGGAATCCACGCTTGAAGTCATCTCTGTGGGGCAACTCAGTGGGGCTATGGGGAATCTCGCCCATACGCCTATGGAGCTTGAAGCGCTAGTGTGCAAAGAGCTTGGACTTACACCAGCCCCTGTGAGTAATCAAGTGATCCAAAGGGATAGATACGCTAGGCTTATGAGTGATTTAGCCCTGCTTGCTAGTAGCTGTGAGAAAATCGCTGTTGAAGTGCGACACCTGCAACGCACAGAAGTCTATGAAGCAGAAGAGTATTTTGAAAGCGGACAAAAGGGAAGCTCGGCTATGCCCCACAAGCGAAACCCGGTTTTGAGTGAAAACATCACAGGGCTTTGCAGAATGATACGCGCTTATGCCCTGCCCGCAATGGAGAATGTCGCGTTGTGGCACGAGAGAGACATCAGCCATAGTAGCGTGGAGCGATTTATCTTGCCAGATAGCTTTATCACCACAGATTTTATGCTAATGCGTTTAAAAGGGCTGCTTGAAAAGCTAGTGGTCTATCCAAAAAATATGATGAAAAATCTCAACCTTACAGGTGGGCTTGTATTTTCACAACGCATTCTGCTTGAACTTCCTAAAAAAGGCGTATCGCGCGAAGATGCCTATAAAATCGTGCAAAGAAATGCGATGAAGGTTTGGGGCGATTTGCAAAATGGTGAGAGTGCGTTAAACGATAAGGGCGAATCGCTTTATTTGCAATATCTTTTAGCGGATAGCGAACTTGTAGGACTTATCGGTGAAGCAGCAATCCGCGAATGCTTTGAGTTTAGCTATTACACAAAAAATGTAGATTCTATCTTCAAAAGAGTGTTTGGATAGAGACTAAGAAAAAGGATAAAAATGCAAAAGAAAATGACATATTTGGAAGTGGCAAGGGCTGTGCTAGAGAGTGCGACTGCTCCGCTTAAAGCGGGACAGGTTTGGGATATAGCGGTAGAAAAAGGATTGGATAAGAATCTAGCAAATGCGAATCGACAGACAGTTAAAACGATATATGACCGACTTTGGAGAGATATGCGAGATAAGCAAGATTCTATCTTTATGAAAGCTTCAACTAACCCCACGACCTTTTGGCTAAAGGCAAGAGAGAATGAATTGCAGAATGGCTTAGAATCTCTAATACAGACAAGCAAGACAAGTAACGAGAAGCAAAAAGGCAGGGGCTTTCACGAGCGGGATTTGCACCCGTTGTTTGTGCGGTTTGCAAAAGATTATTTTGATGTGTATGCAAAGACGATAAAGCACGAAAAGAGCAAAAAGACGCAAAGTGGGCAGGATAAGTGGAACTATCCCGATATTGTGGGGGTGCATTTCCCATTTAATGATTATAGTGAGAGAGAAACGCTAGAGCTAAGCCAGAATCTAAACCGCCGTGATTTTAAGATTTACTCCTTTGAGCTAAAGGTTTCACTTGATTTTAGCAATTTGAAAGAAAGCTACTTTCAAGCGGTGAGTAACTCTAGCTTTGCAAATGAGGGGTATTTGGTCGTATTTGAAGAGCTAGATTCTGAAGTGTTTGATGAGCTAAGGCGGCTGCATAGTAGCTTTGGCATTGGGCTTATAAAGCTAGAGCTAGAGCCTACTGAATCTTCTGTGCTTTTGCCATCGTTGGTAAGAAACTTGGATTTTAGAACTATTGATATGCTAGTGAATAAAAATGCGGATTTTAGGGAGTTTATTGACACGATAAATGGCGATATACAGACAAATGATAAAAGGCGGATTGCCCTGCAGTATTATGACAGGGTGCTTGATGATGAGAGTTTGGATAGGTATTTGAGTGAGAAGGGCTTAAGGGGTTAGGTTTTTTGCAATCTTAATTTAGGGATAGTTGAAGCTATAAAAAGGGGGTGTTTATGCGGTTTGCTGTGATTGTGCTATGTGTGTTTTGGGCGATAGTGGCAGTGGAAGCCAGAGGTGTGGAATCTAAGCAAGAGTGCCTTACCCAAGAGCAGATAGAGCAAAAAGCCTTTGCTGTGCGTGTAAGCAAGGAGTGGTTTGAGACGGATAAAGTGGAATCTATGTTGAATAAGCTTAAAAGTTTATATCCGCAAGTCATATTTGTTAGGGCGGTATCGTGGGGGAATGAGAGCGAGATTCTAGCTTTTGAAGTGCCTGTAAAAGATGTGCGTGTGATAGGGCATAAGGATGATAAGGTGAGCGTTGATGATTGGTTTCCTAATGGTAAAGGGTATTGGGACTTTAGAATAAATGGGCGTGAGATATTGTATAAAGAGCATTTGCCAAAGGGTAGTGTCTTAGCAGTTCAAAGTGCTACGCCCGGGAGTGCGAGTATTGGTGGGGTGGTGGAGTTTGTGCTTGAAAATGGGGTAAAGATAGAGCATAGAATCCACGAAGACGCCATAGGCACGGATTATTTTTACAACGCACAAGGGGAGATGTTGGTAGAGTGCAGTGCGATAGATTAAAGATTTTTTGTGTGAGATGAGAATCTTAATGGACTAAAATCACTTTAAAATATAAGAGTCTAATACAAATACACTAAAAATAGAAGCGGAGAAAACGGACTAGATTGGCTTTGAAAAGTTAAAAAAGCTTACTCTGGCAGAGAGGAAGGGATTCGAACCCTCGAAAGCTTGCACTTTACACGCGTTCCAGGCGTGCTCCTTCAACCACTCGGACACCCCTCTTTAAAAATAACAAGGGCGAAATCTTACCTAAACTCTTTCTAAAACTTGCTTAAAAATCACGCCATCAATGCCAAGTTGTGCAATTTTTGCGATTTGTTTTTGGAATTTAATGACGCAAAGCAGTTTGCAATCAAGCAAATAATGCTCAACAATCTTTTGAAAAGCCCCTGCTTTATCAAGCTTATCAAGTAGTAAAAATTGCGGCGTGAGATTAGCAAACAGCACAAGCTCTTCTAAAGAATGTATTTTCACAGCATATTTCACCTGAAAGTTATAGCAATGCTTGGCAATCTCAAAAGCATTCTCTTGTTTCAAAGCAGATGTGTCAAACCACACGACAGATTCAGCTCCAACCTTAGCAATATCTTCAACACTTTTCACTTCCACAAATGGAGCAAAGCTAATGGCATAATGCCCGATGATAATCATTTTACTCTCCCCCTTATATCTTTCCTTCTCACACTACCAAAACGCCCTAGAATCATCATCTCGCCCCCTTTTGCAGACATTCTTTAGAGCAAAAATACTTTCCATTTGAGAGAAAAGATTCATTGACAGAGACATACACGCCACAACACGCACATTCCTGCATTTCTTCAATACCATTGGGGGTTTTGTTTGTCTTAAGCAATGGGCGTAAGATAAGATAAGCTAACGCTAAAAGTGCAAGTAAAATAACAAAAAACTTCATATATTTCCTTTAAGACTAAGATTTATAAATCACGGCTATGCTTGTAATAGTAGATTCTATTTTCCCGCACAAAGCACTCTTCCACGCTCATACTTGGCATTTCCTGTCTAAAGTTTGTGCCTTTGTAAAAGAGAAAATACCCATCACTTTGCAAAAATTTCCTTGAAAGAGCGATAAGATTCCTAGCGTCCATTAACGCACGAGAAGTGATAAGGGCGATATTATTGACTTCACTGATTGGCACTTCTTCAATCCGCATTGAACGCACCTTTACATTTTTTAGCCCAAGCTGCACGCTGATATTTTGTAAAAATGAAGCCCTTTTAGCACGCGGCTCTATAAGAAAAAATTGCGATTGCGGTTTAGCAATAGCAAGGGGCAGGGCAGGGAATCCCCCACCAGAGCCTATATCCATACAAGATTCAAACTCATCAATAAACTTCAGCGGATACAAAGAATCAAAGATATTTTCAAGCACAGATTCCATACAGCTAGCCCCTGTAAGATTGTGAATCTTATTCCACTCTAAAAGCTCTTCGCCAAAGGTTTGAAACTGCTTAAAACACTCATCTCCTAGCATAATGCGGTGTTGTTGTAATTTATCTTGTAAATCTATCATAGTATCAATATCCCATCTCCATAAGAGTAAAATTTATAGCCTTTTTCCAAGGCAATGTTATAGAGTTCAAGGCATTTTTCTCTCCCCACCATCGCACTTACTAGCATAATCAATGTGCTTTTTGGGAGATGAAAATTTGTAAGTAAATAATCCACCCGCTTAAACTCAACGCCCGGATATAAGAAAATATCGCACTCTCCGCATAAAACTTTATATCTCATCATATATTCCACGCAACGCGCACTTGTCGTGCCGACACATAGCACCTTTTTAGCGTGAGTGATAGCCTTAGCACTTGAGTTTGAGATTGAAAAATACTCTTTGTGTATAGTGTGATGGCGAATGTCTTCACTCTCTACATTCATAAATGTCCCAGCCCCGATATGTAGGGTAACAAAGCAGGTTTGAAAAGATTTTTGCAAAGATTCTAAACTTTGTTTGCTAAAATGCAAAGACGCCGTGGGAGCTGCCACAGAGCCTAGCTCCTTTGCAAACACACTTTGATAAAATACGCTATCTTCTTGCATATTTTGATTAGCTTCATCGCGTTTGATATAGGGCGGTAGCGGGATATAGCCGTGATTATTAAAAAGCTCAAACACTTCTTTGTCATTTAAGATTCTATTTTCTTGTGAGCTATGAGTTTTTATAGATTCCATAAACTCCACAATCCGCATACCATTTTCACAGCATTCAAGCACTTGGGCGATAATGGGGCATGTGAAAGCCTTGTGAGATTGCAAAATCAGCCTATCACCGCTTTTAACCCTGCCTTTAATTTGGACTAAGAATCTAAAAGAATCTAGCACTTTGTGGAAAAATATCTCCATACGCTTTGGGTTAGGTTTGGCTTGTGGGTTGAGCTTATGAGCGTAGATTCTGGCATTTATGACTTTGGTATTATTGAAAACAAGCAATGTATCTTTGGGGATAAAATCGCTAAAATGATAAAAATCACTATGCGTAATTTTGCCACTTTTTCTTTCATACACAAGTAGTTTTGCACTCTCTCTAGGATTGCTTGGGCTTTGAGCTATGGCACTTTGTGGCAGGGCATAATCATAGCTTGAAAGCAAAAAATCTTTAGAATCTTTAGAATGGGCGTTGTGGTGGGGCATTGCTATTCTTTATTAAAATCTTTAGAATCTTGCGTTGTAGGCGTTGTATATGTGGTAGGCTGGGCTTCATCGCTCTCATCATCATCTGTATCAAAATCAGCAAGTTTTGAAGCGGGATTCACAAATTTTAAAATCACAATAGAAATCCCATAGAGCATAACAAGCGGAATAGCTAAAAGCACTTGCGAAATCACATCAGGCGGGGCGATAATAGCAGCGATGATAAAGATAATCACCACAGCGTATTTAAAAAATCCTTTTAAACTCTCATCAGTTATTAGCCCCACTTTGCCAAGGAAAAAGCATAGCACAGGCAGTTCAAAGGCTATGCCAAAGCCGATAATCAAGCGGATAAAAAACGCAAAATAATTCTCCGCTGTAATGTAGGCTTCAAACTGATCATTACCAAAAAGCAGGACATTTTTAATGATAAAAGGCAAAACGCCAAAGTAAGAAAACGCAACGCCAAGGGCAAACATAAATGTGCCAAAAAACACAAAAGGAATGACAATTTTTTTCTCGTGTTTATATAAGCCCGGAGCGACAAAAATCCAAATCTGCCAAAAAATCACAGGCATAGCGATAATAAGTGCAGCAAAAAGAGCGGACTTCATCGCGATAAACACGCCCTCTATCATACCCGAAGCGATGAATTTACCCCTAATCTCACTGCCTAGCACATCTACAAGGGGTAGCTTAATATAATAAAATATCTGCTCCCAAAAGCCCAAGCACACGCCAAAAGCCCCCAAAAGCACAAGGATACTGATAATAAGGCGTTTGCGTAAGTCTTGGATATGGGGTTTTAAATCTTCTAGCATTGTTTATCCTATGTGTTGGGGGGTGGAATCTTGCGACTTTGAGCTTGTAGTATTTTTGTATGTAAGGGTAGAATCTTGCGTGGATTCTGCAGATTCTAGGTTTTGAGCTGTGGCGTGTGGCATATTAGATTCTGCATTTTTAGAATCTTCACTTTTGGAATCTAGGCTTTCATAGCTAAGCTCTGTATTAAGGTTTTTAAGTGTGCTGTGCAAGGCATTGGCTTCTTTGTCAAGCTCCTTTTTCGTGTCTGTCAGGCTCTCTTGCAGGGGTTTAAGGCTATCGCTTAAATCATTGATGTTAAGCTCTCTCAACTCATCAAGCTTCATATCTTGGGTGAGTTTATCTACTTCATTTGAAATGGTATTTCTGTATTTGAGTGCTTCTTGTTTGATTTCGCTAAGCTCTATCTCTTTGTCAAAGCTCTCTTTTGCCTCCGCCATAGTCTTTCTTACCGCACGGAAAAACTTGACAATATCAATGATAGTTTGGGGGAGTTTGTTAGGACCAAGGGCGATAATCGCCACAATCAAAATTACAAGTAGCTCAAAAATACCAATGCCAAACATACCTTGCCTTTTGCCTTATCTTAGAATCTAAAAAAGCGTATTTTATACTAAGTTTAGTAACTTTATTTCATTCCTAGATAAAAACATTTTTGTTTTTCATATTGAAGCCAATTTGATGAAACAAGGCTAAAAGTTAAGTAGCTAAGCGTTAAGTAGGAGAGTGAGTAAGACTAGCCTACCCCCTTAACGACCAAAGGCTTTATAAGGTAGGCTATGGATTATCTTAGTAGCACTTGACTATTATGAGACATAATAGTATCATAGCGATTAAGATTTGGGAATAAATCTTACTCATCGTAACCTCCTTTGTAAAGAAGTAGGTTACTCTAAGAGAGGTCGCACTCTCTTAGGCAACCTCTAATCGCAATTCTACCACATTAACTACAAACTTTCCAACTTGTTTTTTAATACTTAAACTGCTCTTTGACTTTAGGCTTTTTAGGGAATAAAAAATGCTTTTTTAGGCTAGAATACGGCTGAAATTGTTTGCAAATTTAAGAAAACTAAGGATAGGGATATGATTGACACAAAGGCTTTGATAAATGATTTTGATAGGGTGAGTGAGCTACTTTGTATAAAAAAAGTGAGTGAAGATACACTGAAAGCACTAAAAGATCTTGCCATTGCGTATAAAAGCTCAAAGCAGGAGCTTGAATCTCTCCAAGCCTTTCAAAATAAAACTTCAAAGCTTTTTGGCGAGTATAAAAGAGAGGGCAGGGATATTAATGAGCTAAAGGCGAGTTTAGATTCTAATAAAGCTCAAATGGCTGAAGTAGAATCTAAGCTCAAAGCCATTGAAACAGAGCTTGAGAATCTTGCCTATACTATTCCAAACTTGCCAGATTCTGCTACGCCAATGGGGGAAGATGAAAGTGATAATATTGAGCTAAAAAAGGTGCTAGAGCCTAGAATCTTTGACTTTATCCCAAAGGAGCATTGGGAGTTAGGTGTGGATAATGGCTGGATTGACTTTGAATCTGGCGTGAAGCTTGCTAAAAGTCGCTTTTCTGTCTTGCGTGGAATGGGGGCAAAACTCAATCGTGCGTTAATTAACTTTATGCTTGATTATAATGAAAGGCAGGGCTTTGAATCTGTGGTAACGCCTGTGATTGCTAATGCTAGGACGCTTTTTGGCACGGGGCAGTTGCCGAAGTTTGAAAACGATATGTTTAAGGTGGATTCTCATTTTGATGAGGAGGGGAGCGAACACGATTTATACCTTATCTCTACTTCGGAAATCACGCTTACAAATCTCTATCAAGACAGCATTATCCCAAGCGAGAACTTGCCTATAATGCTGACTTCCCACACACCTTGTTTTCGCAAAGAAGCCGGGAGTGCGGGGCGAGATACACGCGGTATGATACGCCAACATCAATTTGACAAAGTGGAGCTTGTGGCGATTACTCACCCAAGCCAAAGTGAATCTATGCAGGAAAAAATGCTAAAAACAGCAAGTGGGATTCTAAGTGAGCTAGGGCTTCCGCACCGCTTTATGCAGCTTTGTGGGGGGGATTTGGGCTTTAGCGCGAGTAATACCATTGACATTGAAGTGTGGCTACCCGGGCAGAACTGCTACCGCGAGATAAGCTCTATTTCAAACACGCGGGACTTTCAAGCACGAAGGGCAAAAATCCGCTATAAAGAAAATGGCAAAAATGCTCTCGTGCATACGCTTAATGGCTCATCATTAGCAGTAGGCAGGACACTCATTGCTATTATGGAAAATTACCAAAGGGCTGATGGGAGCATAGAAATCCCAAAAGTGCTAGAAAAATATCTATAAAGAAAATATCGCAAAAAGGCTAAGGGGAGAGTATGGCAGAAGAAGTAATAAATCTTGATGAAAATCTAGAGATTGAAGATTCTGCAACACCACCACAAGAGGGTGCAAAAGAAAGCGATGAGCAAAAGCCAAGTGAAGCTACAGAATCTAAAGAGAGTAAGCTGCAAAAGATTCTAGCTCCCTTGAAAGCAAGAATTAACGCTTTTCTAGCAGCTTTAAAGGAAAATAAGATTCTAATGATTAGCACGATTGCCATTGCGGTGCTTGTGCTTGTTTTTTTAGTGCTGATTGTGATTTTAATCTTTAGTGGTGGCAAGGAAGAGCAAAAAACAGAATCTGCCCCCATTTCACGAAAGATTATCCAGCCAGCTCCTATTTTAAGTGGCTCAAAGCGTCCCGAAGTAGATGAAACAGAGCTTGGTAATATGATACGCAAGGCAAATATTCTTTACACACAGGGTGATAAAATGGAGGCTTTGGATTTGTTTAATAATATTGCTGCGTATTCTCAATCCCTTGCTGCATATAATTTGGGCGTGATTAAGATAAATGAGGGTGAGTATAAAAAAGCTATCAGCTCTTTTGATAGTGCCATTTACTCTGGGGAAGATATAAGTGTGAGTGCGTTTAATGCCGCATATAGTGCGTATATGCTGGGTGATATAAATCTATATGAGTATTATCTAGGCATTAGCTCAAGCTATTTGTATTATACGGCAAATCAGCCGTTGTATTCTTATCTGTATGGGTTGTTGCAATATTATAAGGGTTTTTATTTTGAATCGCTATCCCCCTTTCTTAATCCCTCTTCGCCAGATTATACCAAAGAGAGTAAAAAATTTGCTGCGGAAGTGTTTTTGATTTTTAACGATGAGTATAATGCGTTAGCTCAACTCAAGCAAGTAGCAGATAAAGATGACAATCTCTCCATTGGTTTGCTGCACGCAAGGCTTGGGGAATACACACAAGCAAAACAATATTTGTATGAATATCTTGGGAGCAATGTGGGCGATCCACAGGCTTTAATGGCATTGCAACTGATTGAGACAAAAAGTGGGAATTTTAAAGAAAGTGCTTTGATTCTTGAGCGATTAAATGCCGCAGAAGAGACACAAAAGGTCTTTGATGAATATCCTATCAAGGCAAAATTGCGTGATGATTTGTTTGATGTGAATCTCGCACAGGAAAATTTCTGGAATCGCCGATTTGAGCATAATAAAATGCTGGGCTATAAGATTCTTTTCTATTACGCACCTTTTTTAGTTTTTGATGCAAAAAATGCTTTGGCGATTATTGATGATGGAAATTTAAATGCTCACGTGAATAATATTGAGAGTGCGAAAAACACGCTGCAAGAGGGACAGAAAGTTTCACAAGTCAATCGCTCAATCGCACAGAATCTGCGTTACTTAATAGCAAATCAAGATATACGCGAAGCGGTCAAATCTATGGAGCAGTCCCTTGCAACTTACCCAAATCACTCTGTTTTGCATTATAATGTCGGGCTTTTGTATGCACAAATGAATGATTTTGATAATGGATATTTGCATTTTATCCGTGCTTATCATTTGGATAATAACAACACAATGGCTGGAATCTTCGCCCTTATGTGTGCAGAGCTGACTTATCGCGACACTTCTCGCTTGAGCAATACTATCTCCACTGATTTGGCAGAGATGAATTTTACTAATAAGCTAGAGCACGATTTTTTACTTTCTTTATTCCGCTACACAAGCGATTCGCCCACAGATTCTCTTTCTTGGTTTGATACACTAAAACAGCAACCATCTTATGAGCGGAAGCCTATTTATTATGCGTTAAGTGCGGTGTATGGAATCTATGCGGCTAATGGAGTGCAAATAGCAAATGCTTTTGAATCTTTAAAGGGCTTTTATCCAAAAGATGCGGTTACACATACGATGTATGAGCTTGGTAAGAGATTTGGAAGTAATTTGAAAGATTTTGCCTTGCAGATGAATATTATTTATAAAGAAAAGAATCTTGATATGCGTTCAATCTACTATGGACCCTCTTTGGCAAGGGAATTGTATGTGTATGTGGGCTTTGTAACAGGCTCGTTGCGTTCTATCCAAGAAGAGCTAGAGGCAAAGCTTGTTGTTGAGACACACACAAGCAATGGAATCTTACAGGCTTTGGCGCTTTCAAACATATACAGCAATGATTTTGAAAAGGCTTTTGCGATATATAACTCCTTGCTTGATGATTTGGGTGAAGGAGATTCGCAAACGCGATTCTTAGCGGCTATTGCAGCTATGGGGGCTAATCGCCACGAGAACGCCGTAGCCCTTTTGCAACTTGCCAAGATAGAATCTGCTACAAACTTTGAGGCAAGATACGCCCTTGGGCTACTCTACCAAGAGGGCAAAAATATGAAAGCTGCTATCCAACATTATGACAAAATTTCACACACAGGCTTTGAATCTGAATTCTTTGATTTTGAAATTGACACGAGCGAATTACTCAACCCACAAAAAGATGATAAAAAAGAGGGATAGAGTCTAAAAACTTTATTGTATTTGGTTGAAAATTACATTTTAAGTAGAATGTGGTAACAAACCCTAAGTAGAGATTTAATTCTGCTTAGGGTTAGCACAGCAAGGTAGAATTTAGGATTTATTTTTCTTATGACATTTGCGTCTGGCGCGTTGGGCTTTGCGTCTAGCAAGGAAAACTTGATAATGTGTTCTCCACCAAATGTAATTTTTAAGCTGTGAGCGTTTGTGTGTCTCATAAAGTGCGCTAGCATCGGCATTTGGCTCAAGAGATTCTACGATTTGCAAAGATTCTTCTATGATTTGTTCAAGATCTTGATAACCGCCTTCTTCTTGCTCTTTGGCAAGGAGTTCAAGCTTTTCTAAAATCTCTTTGGGCATAAGCTCTCGCTCGGCTTTTGTGATATTTAGCAATGGCGCGAGTTCTTCTCTGTCTTGGGTTGTTAAAACAACTTTATGCTTTGACATATTTCCTCCTTTTGCTGATTTGTTGGTGTATTATACAAAAAAATCAGCAAAACCCCGCAAAAATCGCTAAATTAAGAATATATTAAGTTTATTTGAATTTATTGCGGCGAGCATATATGATTTGACTGAATGTATCATTTGACACTTTTGGTGGCAGTTTTGTATAAAAATTTAATTTTTTTTTGACTTTATTGGGTGTTTGTGCCATAATGAAAGGGCGATTTAGATTCCAAATCTTACATAAAGGAGATGTTATGGCAACCATTACGCTAACAAATAACGAAACAAAAGAAAGCTTTGATTTTGAGCTGATTGAATGCACGAGAGGTCCAAAAGCGGTGGATTTTTCCAAGCTTTTTGAGCGCACAAATATTTTCTCTTATGATCCGGGCTATGGCTCAACGGCTGGGTGTAAATCTACGATTAGCTACATTAATGGTAAAGAGGGGGAGCTACTCTATAAAGGCTTCCCGCTGCAAAAGCTTGTAGAGAAGTATCAATTTACCGATGTGTGTAAGCTTTTGATTACAGGTGATGCACCAAACAATGGCGCAGAATCTAAGGAGTTTGAAATAGAGCTTATGCATAGGAGTTTCCTGCACGAGGGGCTTATTAATATCTTTAATGCTTTCCCGGACACTGCTCACCCTATGGCAAATCTATCTGCTGCCCTCTCGGCTCTTTCTACATTTCACTTTCATCACTTGGATATGAGTAATGAAGAGGAGCGACAAGTAATGGCAAGACGCGCTATTGCTAAGATTCCAACGCTTGTGGCGTTTGCGTATAGACATTCGCTTGGGATTCCATATATTTATCCTGATGTGGAGCGTGGCTATGTGGAGAATTTCCTATATATGCTTCGTGCGTATCCGGGCGGAAAAATGAAACAAACAATTAGCGGTCCAGCTGAAATTACGCCTTTAGAGGTTGAGGCGTTGGATAAAATTTTCACACTTCACGCTGATCACGGACAAAATGCTTCTACAACAACGGTGCGTAATGTCGCTTCAACCGGAGCACACCCTTATGCGGCGTTGAGTGCTGGGATCAATGCGTTGTGGGGAGCAGCACACGGCGGGGCAAATGAAAAAGTGCTTGATATGCTTAATGAAATTGGCGATGCGAAAAATGTGGATAAATTTATCGCTAAGGCAAAGGATAAAAACGATCCATTTAGGCTTATGGGCTTTGGGCATAGGGTGTATAAAAACTACGATCCGCGTGCGAAGATTCTTAAAAAGCTTAAAGATGACTTGGACGCTAAGGGAATTAAAATGGATTCACGCTTGAGTGATTTAGCTCATAAGGTGGAGGAAGTGGCGTTAAATGATAGCTATTTTGTGGAGAGAAATCTCTATCCAAATGTGGATTTCTACTCTGGAATCATTCTCTCTGCTTTAAAGATTCCTGTTTCACTCTTTACGCCTATTTTTGTTATCGGTAGAATGCCCGGCTGGTGTGCGCAACTCCTAGAGCATATCAAAGATCCAACAACAAGAATCACACGACCTCGCCAAGTTTATATCGGGGAATAAAGTGTATTTAAGGGTTTTTGGCTATAATGCGACCCTTAAATTTTCAAAAAGGACTGACAATGTTAGAAGGACAAATTAGAGAGAGTATTTCAAAATCTCAAGCAAAGGCTTTGAGGAATGATGGTTATCTAATTGCAAACATCTATGGCAAGGGGCAAGAGAATATCCATTGTGCCTTTAAGCTCAATGACTTTATCAAGGCGGTAAAGCATAAAAACACATTGATTTTCCCCGTGAAAGTCGGTGGAAAGACTTTAGATGTTGTGATTCAAGAGTATCAAAAAGATCCTGTTACAAATACGATTATCCACGTGGATTTGCTTTTAGCTCAAAAAGGCGTGGTGAGCAAATATAAAGTCCCTGTAAGCGTAAAAGGCAGTGCAAAGGGGCTTAAAAATAAAGGTGTGCTATTTATTTCCACAAAGCGTATTAGCGTAAAATGCACAGCTGAAAATCTTCCCAATACCTATGAACTTGATGTGAGTGATTTAGATGTAGGGGATTCTATCCTTATCCGTGATTTGCCACAGCTTGATGGTGTGAATGTGCTAAATCGCCCTTCTGTTGCAGTGGTTGGGGTGATTAAAGCAAAATAATGTCCGCCCTTCTTATTGCGGGGCTTGGCAATCCGGGTGTCAAATACGAGAAAACTCGGCATAATGTCGGGTTTATGGTGCTTGATTTTTTATCAAGGGCTTTGAGCTTTGATTTTGCTTTTGATAAGAAGTTTAATGCTGAACTCGGGGTGCTAAAAGCCTATAATCAAACGCTGTATTTTTTAAAACCTCAAACTTTTATGAATCTTTCTGGGGAGAGCATAGCCCCTTTTGCTCGGTATTTTCAGCTTTCATCTGTGCTTATTATCCACGATGAGCTAGACATTCCTTTTGGTGATATTCGCTTTAAGTTTGCAGGATCAAGCGGTGGGCATAATGGGCTAAAATCCATTGATAACACAATGGGAAATGAGTATGTGCGTTTGCGTTTTGGTATTGGCAGGAGTGCGACGCAAAGTGTGGTGGATTATGTGCTAAGCGATTTTAGTTTGCAAGAAATAGAGAGTTTTCACGCCCTTATGCCTCATCTGCAAGAGGCAATTTTGAGCTTTGCACAAATGGGGCAAGATAGTCTAAAAGATGTTGCGACAGCATTACAAAGTCGCTTTGGTATCAACGCAAGACAAAATACTTCTAAACAAACCGCACAAAACAAAAAATCGCAAACTAAAGATTCTGCAAGCTCTCTAGATTCTAAAAACATTCCTTTAGAAACTCATAAAATAGAATCTAGCCCTAGTTTTGCAACTAATCGTAAGGGCGGCGAGTAATGCTTATCCGTTTTGTTGGATTTTATTATCTCAAATATTTTCTTATTATTTTTTTGGGATTGGAAGGCTTTTTTCTTGCCATTGATACGCTTAAGTATATTGAGGAGCTTCCAGATTCTGCGAATTTGCTGATTTTATTTTTGTTTTATGATGGGATTTTTGCGCTCACTTATACCTTGCCTATTTCACTTGTTTTGTGTTCTATTATGTTTTATATGGCATTTCTTAAAAGCTCACAACTCACAGCCCTTATGGCTCTAGGCTATTCTAAAAGGCAGATTCTAGCACCATTACTGCTGATTTCAACCCTGCTGACTGCGGGGTTTATTGGGCTAAATGCCACGCCGTTTGCCTATGCAAAGGAATACGCAGAATCTATTATCTATCAAAACGCACAAAATATACGCGAGAATCTGCTATTAAAAAGTGGTAATCAATACATATTTCTCCGCAAACTTTATCCGTTGTTTAATGGTGAGGCAAGGGCGGAGGGCATTAAAGTTTTTACCCTAGATGAAAGCAGTAATCTTGTGGCGTATCACGAGGCAAATGAGGCATTTTTTGAGAAAAATATATGGGTTTTGAAAAAGGCTAAAAGCGTGGATATTATAGATTCTCCAACACTTGGGGAGAAGGCTTTGGATATAAGCTTGAAAGAAGAGTTAGAGATTTTAAAAGGTTTTAGTTCAAAGGTGCTTGAGACAATCGCACAAGATAAGCCTATTGCTTCTATTGTTGATGCCTTTGCTTCGCTTAAAATCGCTAGAAAACAAAATGTCAGTTCCGATAAAATACGCGGGATTCTCTATGGGTTGCTTGTCATACCATTTTTCGTGCCTTTGTGTATTGCTATTATTGCCTATTATATTCCATCTTTGCCTAGATACGGGAATCTTACCCTGATTAGCTTTGTGAGTATTATTGTTGCATTGGCAATATGGGGTGTGTTTTATTCACTCTCACAGCTTAGTGTTGCTGGGATTGTGTATCCTGAAGTAGGCTTGTTGCTTCCAATGGGAATTTTATGTGCTGTGTTTATGTGGCATATTTGGTATATTGATGAAAAGTTTTTATAAAATTAAAGAGTTTAAAGCAAAACTAACAAAAAACTTGGCATAATCCAAGCCATCTATATAAAAAGGCGTTACTATGGATAATAGAGTTTTTACTTTCGCTGGTTTGATTAATGGTGATCACGATTTTATTATTGGGTTTCATACATTGCTTGTGGCAGTGATTATTTTGATTCTAGCACGAGTTGCTACACATAGAATGCAGGTTGTTCCAAGTGGTATACAAAATGTATTTGAATATGTTATTTCTGGGATTGTCTCATTTGCAAAAGATATTGTGGGCGAGGAGATTGCGCGTAAATATTTTCCGCTTGCTGCGACTATCGCATTTTTAGTCTTTTTTGGCAATGCCATTGGCATTATTCCGGGCTTTGAGTCTCCTACTTCAAGCTGGAGCTTTACGCTTGTTTTAGCTCTTGTTGTGTTTTTCTACTATCACTTTGAGGGGATACGCACTCAAGGTGTTTTTAAATACTTTAAACACTTTATGGGTCCTGTATGGTGGCTTGCTCCACTTATGCTTCCAGTTGAGATTATCTCGCATTTTTCTCGTATTATCTCACTTTCTTTCCGTCTCTTTGGGAATATCAAGGGTGATGATATGTTCTTGCTTGTTATGCTTATGCTTGCACCTTGGGTTGTGCCTGTGGCACCTTTTGCTATTCTTACTTTTATGGCGTTGCTTCAAGCATTTGTGTTTATGATTCTCACTTATGTGTATATTCACGGCGCAGTAGTCGTGGATGAAAACCACTAATTTCACTTCCATTCTTATTACGCCTTGCATTGACAGGGCGTATTTGCAAAAGCTCCCATTATATGCAAAATCAGCTTCTTGGCTTATGTATCGTCATAAAGATGATGAATTTGTTGATGATTTTTTAAGCCTTACTCGCCCTTTGTCTCATAAAACACTTTTATTGAATCTGCCTTTTGCAAACCCCATTGAAGCTGTGAAACTCTCAACAAGGTTTGCAAGATTTGATGGTGTGCATTTAAAATCCCATTTTTTAGACTTTATCGCTCCGCTAAAATCCCATTTTGCAGATAAAAAAATCATAGGCTACAGCGCCCATAGCATTGAAGAGGTAAAATCCGCCCTTGCCCTTGGGGCGACTTACTGCACTCTTAGTCCCATATATCCTAGCCAAAACAAAGGCAAACCCCTTGGCATAGAATCTTTACGCAATCTCCCAAAGTCCTTGCGTTCTCGCATTGTGGCACTTGGTGGTATAAATAAATCTCATATCCAAACGCTTAAAAATCTAGGGCTATTTGGTTTTGCTGGGATTAGCTATTTTTTAGAATCTTAGCCAAAGATTCTATTGCTTTTCACTCTCTTTGGCATTGTGGATTTGCCACGAGATAGAATAGTTAAACAGCTCGTTATAAAGCGTGGCAAAGTCTTTTTTATCTCCTAGTTCAAAGCTTTCATCTAAGGAAAGTAGACCAAAGTATTTTTTAGAATCTTTAAATACTTGCGAATCTCTCCATAGATAGCCAATATCTGTGGGGATTGGGTAGATTCCCTTTTTATCAATCCATACCGATTGATTATAGCCAAAAGCATATTTTTCATTATCCGTCTTGGCAAGCATATTTCTTCCGCCAAGGCTCATATATGTCGTATTTGAAAGACTTAGCTCATAGAGTGTAGGGAAAATATCCTTATGTGAGCCTGTGCGTGAGGGTTCATAGGTGAGATTTGTTTTGTAGGATTGTGGCACATAGAGATACAAAGGCACACTATGATACAAGACTTTATCTGTGCTAGGATTGCTTCCAAAATCTCTTATGCGGTGATCGCCCGTGGCACTTACAATCGTATTTTTGGCAAGATGTGATTGCTTAATGTTATCCATAAACTCACCAAAAGCATTATTGGCGTATTGAAAGAGTTTTGTGGCAAGCTCAAGCCTTACTTGAGATTCTTTTGAAGGTCTTAAGAGAAGTTCATCTGGCAAAGAAATGGGTTTTAAAGTGTAGTTATGCGGGAGATGATAGGGTGGGTGATTGCTTGTGGTGAGTATGGCGATAAAGGTTGGCTTTGTGGCGTTATTTAGAATCTCAAACGCAAGTTTGTAGGCATACTCATCAGGCACACCATAGGCACTCACATCTTGTTTGCTTGTAGGGTATTTATCCATAAGTGTGATAGCATCATAGACTTTCTGCGCTCCTTGAATCTTAATATAATCCCCCAAACCACGCCAAGACGCATAGCCTGAAGTAATGTAGATGACTTCATAGCCAGAATCTGCATATATGGTAAATGGATTATATGGGAGTTTGATATTTTTTGCGTTGCCAAGCGAGATTTGAGCATCTGGACTGTTGAAGAAAAGTCCAACAAACGAACCAGCCGTGCCATTTGCCCCACTTAAAAAACGATAGAATACAAAATCAGATTCAAAATGTTTTCTCAAAGAGCCAAGCAAGTCATTTGTGTCTTTGTCATCATATACAAGCATATTTGTGCCAAAACTCTCCATAAGATTCATAACGATATGCGGTGGGTTATTTTGCAAAAAGCTAGAATCTGCTGTGGTATGTAAAAGCGGAAAGAGCTTTTCTTGCAACATTTCACCTTTTTGTATATCAGGCTCTATAAAATGTGTATCAAGTTTATAATTTGTCCTTGCCCAATCAAATGCGATAAGAGGATTTGTGGCGATATGATTAAAAAGGGGCAATGATGAGATATTATGATTGTTTTCTGAAATAGGATATGTCCCTAGTGAGCCACGAGCTGCGATAAAAACCAAAATAACAAAACAAATATAGATAAGCATATAAACAAAAAGTGTGGCTATATTGAGCGAAATCCGCAATTTTTGTTTTAAAAAATGAACCTTAAGTGGAATCTTATAAACAACAAGCGTAATAATTCCACAAAATTAAAGAAGCTAGAATCCCTAAAACAACAGGATAATCCTGCCACATAATAGACAAAACCGCCAAAGTATCATCATCTTTTAACCCAAAGATAAAAATATCAATCTTGCTCCCATAAGTGCGGAAATAGTAGAAATTCACAATGGCTGCGACCATAAACACAAAGCCAAGCAAAAACGCATAAAATGAAAAGAAAAAAGCAGAAAAGCGGGAGAAAAAAGAAGTTAAGGTTGCAAAGATTTTAGAAGTTGTGTTTGCCCCCCCCCCAGCTAAAAAGCTAAGTATTTTAAGAGCAGATTCTATAATGTAGGCAATAAGTTTTAACCCCACGAAAATAAGCATTGCGATGCCAATGCTTCGCATATCAAGTTTAAATCCCATAAACAGCATTGCATAAAAGTCCTGATGTTCCCAGAGCTCCTGTGGAATATAGTGTAGCACCATTATGCCCCTAGCACAAGTGCAAAGTATAAGCAAAATTAACATAAAACTAAGTGTTTGAAAAAGTGTCGTGTAGCTTAGCGTATTTATGGAGATTTTATTTGTATGTGAATGCGTTTGTGAAACTGACATAAAAGCCCTTTGTTACATAGTATTTGGCGGGATTATAGTGTATTTATGCTACAATTTCGCTAAAAGCTTTGGATAAGCTTTCAATAGCCTTAGTAGGAATATTAAATGAAAGCCACACAATTTCTTGTAAAATCTAAAATTTGCCATTTTTTTACCAAAAAAGATACTATGAAAAATAATGGGGCAGGAGATTCTACAATTTCCATTCTTAAAAATTTTACGCTCAATAAATGCTCTATTTCACACCAAACACATATAGAATCTAGCCCACTAGAAGCCAAAGCCCTAAAATCAAAATCACTAGAATCTAACTCTACAGATTCTAATCCCCTAGATTCTAGCCCTTTGGATTCTAGCTTGGTCAAGAAGCCCAGCAAAATCTCAAAACTCCCCCAAAGCCCTAGCTTTTATATTCTCTTAGCTTTGTTGGCGGAAAGCTTTATCATCTATGCGAGTGTGTTAGTAAAGCTTACAGATATGTCGCCTATCAACTTGGGATTCTACCGCATAGCCTTAGCGTTGCCCATTTTCTGGCTTATGGCAAATACGCGTAGAAATGTGTTTAAGATTCCATTAAAAGATATTGCATTTATGATGCTAGCAGGGATATTTTTTGCCTTTGATTTATTGTTTTTTAATCTCGCATTGCGGCATACAAGTGTGGCGAATGTGAATCTCTTTGCGTCTTTAGCGTGTTTTATCCTTATGCCTATTGGTATTTTTTTCTTTAAAGAAAGATTTAAAAAAAGTCTTTTAGTCGGGGCGATTGTCGCACTTTTTGGGATTTTTATCTTAGTTGGAGGCAAAGGGGAGTTAAGCGTGGCAACGCCATTTGGGGATTTTATGGCATTTTTAAGTGTGCTGTGTTATAGCTGTTTTTTGGCTGTGATTTATTCATTAAGAAAGCGATATGGGACTTTGGAGATAATGTTTTTTGCCTGTATTGGCTCAAGCCTTATGCTTTTAGCCCTTGCGTTAATCTTTGAAGGCTTTGAAGTGCCAAAGGATATGAAAGATTTTGGGATAATTGCTCTTATTGCGTTATGCGGACAGGTGATTGGACAGGGGTTTTTTAACTATATTTTAGGCAAGGTGAATACCCAAACCTCTTCACTTTTATTGCTTTTTTCCCCCATAATCGCTGCGTTAATGGGCTTTTTTATCCTTGGTGAGAAACTTGGAATATTTGAGATTCTGGGTATTTTGGTAATTATCTTTGGTGTTTTTGTGGCAAAAAGAGAGAATTATTAGGGGGCGTTTTTTTTTTTTTATAATGGGGCTACCCACTAGTTTCAGTGTAGTGTGGAATTTTCCTTAAGGAGTTTTATATGAAAAAGCTTATTTTGGCTTTAGGTTTAGGTAGCTCTATGGCATTCTTTGCAGGTTGCTCTGTAGCTGGGACAGCACCGGGTATGCTTTACACAGGCAATAGCACACCGGGAACTGCTACTTCAGCAAGTGGAGCTTCAAAAGAAGGAAGTGCGACTTGCAGCAATATCCTTGGTCTTGTGGCTATCGGTGATTGCTCTGTTGATACTGCGGCAAAAGCTGGTGGTATTTCTCAAATCAAAAGTGTAGATTCTAAGAATTTTGGTATCCTTGGACTTTACTCTACTTCAACAACAATTGTTAAAGGAAACTAATTTCTTTTAGCACCCACTCCCTTGCTTGGGGGCGGGATTTTCTCTTATGCTAGAATCTAGCCTAGATATTACTCTAGCTTCTTAAAACTAAACCCCTTTTTTTGCAGTAATGGCACGATTTCTTTAATCCCGGCAAATGTATCACTTTTTGGCTTGTTGAAGTGGTAGATGAGAATTGAGCCATTTTTGACTTTATTGACTTGCTTTATAATTTTCTCTTTTGAAAAGGTCGCCCCACCATCGCCTAGCACATCAAATCCGCCGATTTCATAGCCTAAATCTTTAGCAATACTTACCGCCACTTCATCATAATACGCCGTGCCAGAGCGGAAGTAGGTAGGGTGTTTGCCGGTGAGCTCAAAAATGCGTCTATCATTCCCCATTATTTCATTATAGACACCTTGGATAGAATCTGTGCCTTTGATATTGTAGATTGACTTGCCATTTACGCTAAGTGGGCGGTGAAGTGTGCCGTGATTTTGGATTGAAAAAAGTGGATTATGAGCCAAAGCTAAAAAATCCTGCTCGTGCTTGTCAATCCAGCGTGAGTTGATAAACAATGTCGCTTCAATCTTATTTTCACTCAAATAATCAATCAAAGCCTTATCATACGCCCCACTACACGCATCAAAAGTAAGATAAACCACAGGTGAAGCTTCACTAGGGAGAAGTGAAGTGATGCCCTCCATTTTTTCTCCCCAAAGCTTTGGCGTGATACTAGCATATTTAACTTGCAAAGATTCTAGGCTTGGAGGTTCTTTGGAGGTTTGTTTATCTCGCGTATTTTGTGTGATGAAAAGCAATGCCCCCACACAAAGCAAGATTGCAAAGGAGATTCCAACAATACTAAAAAAAATAAGTTTCTTATTCATTTTTTACTCGCTCACACTCCCATCATTTATGCTTTCTTCTAGCTCATTTTGATTTTCATCAAGCTCAAGACGCGTTTTTTGAATCTGTATCATCGCATTGGCAAGTTCTTTAGCAATATTATGGCTAAAGCCCACAGCATTAAGCAGTGAAGTCCCACTTGGCACGCTAATATCCTTTTTGCTTAGCATAGATTCTATATGCACGATTGAATCTTTATCAATCTTTTTAAAAGCTTTTTTTTGAGCTTTAAGCTTGACAATGGCGACTTGTGGGTGCAACTCTTCATCGGTATTAATCTCTGCAATACTCCGCAAAAGCAAGGCAAGGTGTGTTCTTAGGGCGTTGTATTCATTAGATAGGATTTTGTTTTGAGAAAGGCTATTTTTTTTGAGATTTGGCTGTAAAAGCTCCATATTTTTAATGGCTTCAACAATGTGGCGTGAAGCAGAAGTCAGCATAGCAAACTTATAGATATAGGCTTTATCCTGTGTGTGGGCTTGCACTTCTGTGGAAAAATCAAGTATGGCATTAAAAAGCACTTTGATTTTTTTGATATAAAAAATTTCAATATCCACATCTTCTTTCGCCCATATACGAGCCTTTAGCACATCATCTATTTTATCTTGACTTCTTATATCTTGGCGTGAGAATCCAAGCGCGTGAGAGATAAGCTCAAAGGCATTTTCATACAGATGATACACTTCGCGTGTCAGGGCGATGAAAGCGGTGTCTTGATACTGCACAATCGTATCATTGACATATAAAGGCTTATCAACTTGTGAATCTTTGTCTTTCATTACAGATTCTAAAAATATAGCGATTTTAGGGATAAGCGGTAGAAGAAGCACTACGCCTACGAGATTAAAAAGTGTGTGAAACACAGCAATACGCAAAACACTATTTTCTTCCAAGCCCAAAAGCATAGAGATGGTGCTATTTGCCAACACAAAATAATCAAATGTCGCAATCACAAGCAAGGCAATGCTAAAGTTAAAAATACAATTTGCCACGGCTAGTCGTTTGCCATCAATATTTGTGCTAAGCGAGGCAATAACAGCCGTCATCACACCGCCCACACTTGTCCCAAGTGTCGCTGCAAGGGCATTTTCATAGCTCATACTCCCAGCAGCAAAGGCAGAGATGATGATTGTAAGTGTGGCGTGAGAGCTTTGCACGATGGCTGTCATTAATGCTCCTAGCCCCACAAAAAGTAAAACCCCGCCCAAGCCCTCCATAGCATATTGTGAAAAATCTACAACTTCCTTGTATTCTTCAAACCCATCTTTAATATACCCAACGCCTAAAAAGAAAAAGCCAATACCGATAAAAATCTGCCCTATACCCTTACTTGCCTTTGAACTTTGAAAATTAAAGAGCACTCCACCAACGATAAGTGGCAAGGCAAGGGCGGAGATTTTCATACCGCTAACCCCTGCAATAAGCCACGATCCCGCACTATTACCAAGATTTGCTCCAAAAATCACGCCTATACCTTGAGCGAGACTTAAAAGTGCTGCGGAGACAAAAGAGATTGAAAGCACGGAGACTAAAGAAGAGCTTTGCATAACCGCAGTAGCGATAGTCCCAAAGGTAATGCTTTTTACAGCGGTGCTTGTGGAGCTTGTTAGGAGATTTTCTAAAAATCCACCATTAAACGCACGAAAACCACTTCCAAGGCTTAACATACCAAAGAGTAAAATCGCAAGTCCGGCACTGACATTTGTTAAAGCATCACTTGTGGATACAAGATAGATAATCGCCACAATACACAAAGGAATAAGATATTTTTGAAACATAGCTCCCCCTAATCTGCTATCAAAATTTTCTATACATTGTAGCTTGAAACACTAAATGCTTAAGCATTGAATCTTTATAAGATTACGCAAAAAATAGCCATAAAGGCACACTGATAAAGCTAAGCAAGATTCCAAACGCAATGGCACTCACTGCAAGTTTAGCATTTAGCCCAGCCTTAATGACAATCGCCCCAGCACTCACCACAGGGGGCATTGCCACTTCAATCAGTGCCATACGCCATAAGTCATTAAACCCACCAAAACCTACAATTACCACGATAAAAAGCAAAAGCGGAGCGATACACATTTTGCCAAAAAGCAAAAGGGCAGTGAGCTTCCACTCCTGCTTGATAGCTTGAAAGCTCATTTGCACTCCAATGGCAAAAAGTGCCACAGGCGTGGCTGTTTGAGCTAGACTTTTAAGGGGCAAAAACAGCTCATCAGGAATCTGCAAAGGCAAGGCTTTAAGAGCTAATCCAAACAGCAGGGCAAGAAAAAGCGGACTTTGAAAGAGCCTTGAAGCCACCGCCTTAAACCCAAAGCCACCTTTTCCATTAAGACTTAAGATAAAAGGGGCAAAAAATGCAATGGGAATACCCGTAACAATTTGATCATAAATAATGACTTTGTTTGCATAAGATTCGCCTAACGCCCCATTGACAATAGGCAGCCCCAAAAAGAGCGTATTACCAAATGCCCCCATAAAGCTTAATGCAATAAGAGAGTTTCTATCTAGTTTAAGAATTTTGCCAATGCTAAAAAGTGCCAACCCACCGCTTATGGAGCAAATAAAGCTCACAATACATACAACAAAAAAGTCCATATCCAAGGTGGCGTGATATGTGCCATTAAAAATCTGTGCGGGAAGTGCGAAGTTGAGCAAGAATCCAAGCAAGATTCCACTCTGCTTATTCCCTACAAGTCGCAAAAGCTTTGCTATGTAGCCGATAAAAATAAAGACACATACACTATAAATCGCAAGAAGCATTGTGGAAAATCCTTGAGAATCCTTAAAGGTAAGTTGGGCTAGATTCTAGCGTAGATTCAATAATTTTTTATCTGTTTTTTTAAGAAAAATTGTTTAATGAGAAGTTAAATTTTATTTGTATAATCCACCGCCTATGATGTAGGGGATTTAACGCTCTTGTATCGTAGGATAGACAACTATAAAGGATTGAATATGCTAACACAAGAACAAATCACGCAGAATCTAAAAAATGTGATTTATCCAAATTTTTCAAAAGACATTGTGAGTTTTGGATTTCTTAAAGAAGTGAGAGTGAGTGATGGGGGTGTATATATCCGCATAGATATTCCCTCAAGCGCACAAGAAGTCATTGACACGCTTAAAGTAGAGGTGCAAAAGCAGCTAGATTCTGTGCTACAAGGGCAGAATCTAAGCCTAGAGATTAACCCCCCAAAACCCGCTCCAAAGCCCCAGCCAAAGACAAAAAACCTAGCCCCACATATCAAGCATTTTGTAATGGTAAGCTCAGGCAAAGGCGGTGTGGGTAAATCCACAAGCAGCGTGAATCTTGCTATCGCTCTAGCACAGCAGGGTAAAAGAGTAGGGCTACTTGATGCGGATATTTATGGTCCAAATATCCCGCGAATGTTAGGACTTAATGCCACAAAAGCAGAAGTCAATGAAGCACAAAAAAAACTTATCCCTTTAAAAGCCTTTGGCGTGGAAATGATGAGTATGGGTGTGCTGTATGATGAGGGGCAGAGCCTTATTTGGCGTGGTCCTATGATTATGCGAGCGATTGAGCAAATGCTCACAGATGTGTTATGGAGTGAGCTTGATGTGCTTGTGATTGATATGCCACCGGGCACGGGCGATGCACAGCTTACACTCGCACAAAGTGTGCCGGTGAGTGCGGGGGTTATCGTAACTACTCCGCAAAAAGTCAGCCTTGATGATAGTGCGAGAAGCCTTGATATGTTTGATAAGCTCAAAATCCCTATTGCTGGGCTTATTGAGAATATGAGTGGATTTATCTGCCCTGATTGTGGGAAAGAGTATGATATTTTTGGCAAAGGCACAAGTGAGGATCTAGCTCATCAATATGGCACAAGCACACTCGCCCAAGTCCCGCTAGAGCCTAAAGTGCGTGAGGGCGGAGATAGTGGGAAGCCCATTGCGTTTTTTGAGCCAGATTCAAAAAGTGCTAAGGCGTATATGCAAGCCGCAGTAAAACTTCTAAGCTTTTTAGATAAAGTCTCATCGCAGAATCTTGCGGATAATAAGGACATTCAGCCTACGCAACATAAGCATTAAGCCATATTAATGGTGGATTGAATCTAGCACAGAATCTATGCTAGATTCTGTATTTTTGTGAATCCTGTATAAATTTTGCGTGAATCTTAGAATAAACTTGTCAAAATTTAAAATGCGTTTTTTATTTTTTTGTATTGTGTGGGCTTTAGATTCTAAACTTGAAAGGGCAAAAATGAAAAAGACAATGCAAAAAATGGCAGTTGGACTCGTGGTAGTTTTGGCACTTAGTGGTTATGCAAATGAAAAGCAAAAGTTTCAGCCAGATTCTTACTATGAGAATAAAAGCGTGCAAGAGCTAGAATCTTTATGTGAAAATAATGACTTCAAAGCGTGTCATAGAGCAGGGGTAGATCATACAGACAGGACACAATCAGTTAAGCTATTTGAAAAATCGTGTAATGGTGGCTATGGAAAGGGCTGTGCGAATTTAGGACTTAACTATGAATATGGCAGTAATGTAGGGCAGAATACACAAAAAGCCATAGAGTTATATAACAAAGCCATAGAACTTGGTGAAAATATGGGATACTATTGGCTTGGATACTTATATATAAAGGGCAGATTAATACAGCAAGATTATGTCAAAGCATTTGAGTATTTTCAAAAAGGCTGTGAGCAAGAAGATGATAATTCGTGTTTTGAGATGGGCTATGCTTATTATGAGGGCAATGGTGTAAAACAGGACTTCACAAAAGCAAAAAAGTTTTATGGTAAAGCCTGTGATTTGGGACACCAAACTAGCTGTAATGAATACAAAAAACTGCAACAAAAGGGCTATTAGAATCTAGCTTTGCGTGAGCGTGAGTGGGCGTAGATTCTAAGGAACACAGCAGCATTGTCTTTTCTGGCATTCTTGCTGTCGCCTTGCTTCTAGCTCTTTTTGCTCTTTATCATATTCTGCTTTATGGCGTAAGAGTATGCCGCCTTGACAAGCTCCATCTGCGGAAAGGTATGTGCGTAATGTGGCGTAATGCACGGATTCTAGATTTTGGCACGGATAGGCAAAAGATGGGTTAAGCTCATCTTGTTTCTTACAAAGCTTAGAAAAGATAGCCATTGTTTCTTGCTTTTGTTGGGTGAAATTTGCATTGAGCTTTTCAATATCATACAAAGCCTCTAGGGTTATAAAATGTCCTTTTATTTGTGTGGATTCACGCATTTTTTGACATACTTGCTTTGCTTGCTCTTCACTCCATTTATCATCATTTGCAAACGGGAGAATTCTATCATATATCGTCCCATTATCCTTGTAAGCTATGCAAAGAAAGGGGAGATTATAAGGTGAAGTGATAGGCTCACTTAACGGATAGAGCTTGTGTATAAGCGATATTTGCGTTTGTTTTTCTAATGTATCACATAACTTTCTATATTGCCCTTCTTTGTAGAGTCTTTGCCTATACGCATTTTCAAGCTTGGAACGAGAAAAAATAGCTTGGAACAATAGGCTTGTATCAAGCGTGGAGTTAGCAAAAGTAGAATCTGCTAAGTTTTTATCGTGCTTTGCTAGAAACGCACCATACAATGAGCCTAAAGGGTGATGTGTCTGTATGCAGGAGATGAGATTATCATACTTAAGGCAGGAAGCAAGCAGGGCATTATCAACAGATGTGGGGCGAAAATATTCTTTTCTGCGAAAATTGTAAGATTCCACTTCATAAATGCTATGTGAAAGGCTAACGCATTGCTCTTTGGTGCTTTGCTCTGCTTGGGATAGTGGGCTATGGTAATACACAAGACTTTTTATAGATGAGAAAAGTTGGCGGCTTGATTTGAGGAGCAATGTTAAAGGGTGCTTAGTGGGATTTTTAAAATTATCTAAGCCAAAAATATCAGTATTATCACAAAGCTTCGCATATTGTGTGTAAAGCTCCCTTTCTCGTTTTGCCCGCTGCCCTTGCTGAATCTTTAGCTTCTCTATGTCTTTACCCCAAATATAGTACAATGGTGCATAATGCCAATTTGCCCTATCGCACGCTTCTTGGATACTATTTTTGCAAAGACTTTGGGGAGTTGTGTCTTGTGTCTTAAGATAAGAATCTTGAACAAAAAGTATCTCATAAGAGCTAAAATCTTTCACAAAAAATTCCAATGCCTTAGCATAGCCACACAATAGCACAAATAAAAATGAGATTCTAAGCAGATGTCGCATACAAGCCCCTTAATGATAACTAAGTCAATCTAAATATCTCTCGCATCAAGGGCACGATTAAGCGTTTTATTGAGCTCTCGCTCTAAGTCGGGGTTTAGCTCCCTTAGACGCTCTTCTGTATGGATAATCAGCTCTGTTGAGGTGTTTTTATGAACGGTAATAGCAAAAAGGAAGCTTTTTTTACGATAATCACTCAAATCAAGCTCATCATAATGCTCAAAAAACATATCCACTGCTTTGGTGAGCTTGAGTATATTGCTTTTTGGACTATCTAGAATCTTCATAATTTCTTCTATGGTTACTTTGTACTCTTCTTCATTAGATTGATATTCGGGCTTTTTGGGTGCAGGACCAAAGAGCCACAACGCCACAAGCAGCACAAATAAAGCCACACAAAATACACTCACAAGTATAAAAACACTATCAGGGGACAATGACATATATATCCTTGAATATAAAGAAGTTGAGCGTGATTTTAACATAATATTATGCTAATGTGGTTAAAATTCTTGCCTTGGAAGCTAAAAACATAATATTTTAATTTTGAAGAAAATAATGGAGCATAAATGAAAGATATAGATTACCACACTCTTGCAGAGACTTATAAAACCCCGCTCTATGTGTATGATTTACAAAAAATTTCTTCAGCCTTTTTGAGTTTAAAAGAAGCCTTTAGGGCTAGAAAATCACTCATCTGCTATGCCCTAAAGGCAAATTCTAACCTTTCTATCATTCATCATCTAAGCACACTAGGCAGTGGGGCGGACTGCGTGTCTATCGGCGAGGTAAGGAGGGCGTTAAGGGCTGGGATTCCAAAGTATAAGATTATTTTTAGCGGTGTGGGGAAGCAAGATAATGAGATACAAGAAGCACTGCAAAGTGATATTTTATTTTTAAATGTGGAGAGTGAAGAGGAGCTAGGACGCATAGAATCTATTGCAAAGTCCCTAAATAAAGTGGCTAGGATCTCAATCCGCGTCAATCCAAACATTGATGCCAAAACACACCCTTATATCTCCACAGGTTTGAGTGAGAATAAATTTGGTGTGGATATACAACAAGCTAAGGCAATGTATATTTTTGCTAAAAACTCACCGCATATTGAGCCGGTTGGGATTCACTTCCACATCGGCTCACAGCTTACGGATATTGAGCCTATCAAAGAAGCTGCCCATAAAGTCGCGCAACTTGCTCATAGTTTGATTGCCTTGAAAATTGACTTAAAGTTTTTTGATGTGGGTGGGGGCATTGGCATACGCTATGAAGAAGAAAATCTTATTAATCCCTACGACTACGCCCAAGCGATTTTAGAGGCGTTATATGGGCTTGATTTGACAATTATTTGTGAGCCGGGCAGATTCTTAGTAGGGGAGAGTGGCGTGCTGCTTACACGCGTTTTATATGAAAAGCATAATGGCGAAAAACGCTTTGTCATCACTGATGCGGCGATGAATGATCTTATGCGTCCTACACTCTATCACGCCACGCATAAGATTGAGTATGTAGCAAAGATTCAAAATGTGGAGCATATAGGGGAGCGAAGTGTAGAATCTAGCCTTTGTGATATGTGCGATGTGGTGGGTCCCATTTGCGAGAGTGGGGATTATCTGGCTAAAAATATTGCCTTGCCCAAACTCACGCACGGCGATTTGCTAAAGATTGAAAATGTGGGGGCGTATGGATATAGTATGGCAAGTAACTATAATACGCGTTTGCGTCCGGCTGAAGTGGCGATAGAAAATGGCAAAGCAAGGCTTATTAAAAATCGTGAGTGTTTTGAAGATATTATCAGCGATGAGGCAAAACTCCTGCAAGATTCGCAAATGGCAGATTCACAAAGTGTGGATTCATAAATAAGGGGGGAATAAAATGGCAAAGTCTTTACTTGAGCTAAGAGGGCAGATTGATGCCATTGATGATGGGATTTTTGAGCTTTTACAAAAGCGTATGGCACTTGTAGCTGAAGTGGGAGCATTAAAACATAAGCAAGGTGGGGCAATCTACCGCCCAGAGCGAGAGCGAGAGATTATAGAGCGACTAGGAAGGGCAAAAAGCAAATACCTTGATATTCGTGCGATTGAGGCGATTTACCAAGAGATTTTTGCCATTTCGCGTAATCTTGAGTTGCCTGAAAAGGTGGGCTTTTTGGGTCCCATTGGGAGTTATACACATCAAGCGGCTGAAGAGCGATTTGGTGCGATGAGTGAGTATATACCGCTAAACACCATCAGTGCGGTGTTTGAAGCCCTTTCACATAAACGCGTGAAATATGGCGTCATACCACTTGAAAATAATACAAATGGTATGGTTGGCGAGAGCATTGACTTGCTTGCAAAGTATGAGTTTAAGATTATTGCTGAAGTGATTTTGCCTATTCATCATAGTTTTTTAAGTAGTTGCGAGCATTTGGGTGAGATTCAAAAGATATTTTCAAAAGATATTGCTTTTGGGCAGTGTCAAAAATTCCTTAACGCACATAATTTACACCATATTGAGCAAATCCCCACAGATTCCACAGCAAGGGCAGTGCAGTTAGCTTCTACCACGCCTTATACCGCCGCCATTGGCTCAAAAATCGCTGGTAAGCTCTACAATCTACCTTTAATGTTTGAGCATATTGAGGATACGCAGCACAATAAAACGCGTTTTGTGATTGTGAGTGATTTTAGCAACGCGCCAAGTGGGAATGATAAGACTTCATTGTTTGTGAATCTTAGGCGTAAAGATGAAGTGGGGGATTTATTTAGGCTGCTTGGGGATTTTAAGAAAGAGGGCATTAATCTTACAAAGATAGATTCTCGCCCTGTGCGTGATAATGGGGATTTCAAAATGGGCTTTTTTATTGATTGTCAAGGGCATTATGAAGATGAAGCATTGCAAAGGCTCTTTGCTAAAAGGGGTGAAGAGATAAAATGGCTTGGAAGTTATATTTTTGCTGATATACGATAAGGGGCAGATTCTATGGAATATACAAGGCTTGATTTAAGCCATAAAGCATTGCTAGAGCCTTTCACAAAGCAAAGTGGGCGGTGGCTATCTGACACAAATTTTACAAATATGTTTATGTGGCGACATTCACGCGAGATTTCATTTTGTATTTTTAACAATCAGCTTATTATCCAAACGCAATATCCCACACAAACGCCATTTGTATTTTATCCACTAGGGCAAGGGGATAAAAAACCTATAATCACCGCACTGATAGAGCATTATGCGAGTTTGGGACTGAATCTAGAATTTCACTCCTTGCAAAAAGATGAGGTGGAATCCTTACAGAGAGATTTTCCTGAACGCTTTGAATTTACCCAAAGACGCGATAGGTTTGAGTATATTTACAATACACAAGAGCTTATAGAGCTAAGTGGCAGGAAGTTTCATAAGAAAAAAAATCATCTTAATCGCTTTTATTTGCAATATCCTAATGTGTGTTTTGAATCCTTGGGGGCAGAAAATATAGAAGAAGTGCTAAGGATAAATAATCAATGGTTTAAAGCGAGTATGGAAGCAAAACAAGGAGATTCAAAGCAGGGCGAAAATGACAAGGGGTTATATTATGAGAATCTAGGCATTAATGATGCCCTGAAAAACTTTGAGACTTTGGGCTTAAGTGGGGGGCTTTTACGAAATGAAGGGGAGATTATCGCTTTTAGCTTTGGAGAAATGCTAGATTCTAAAATGGCACTTATACATATTGAAAAGGCAAATATTGCTTTTAGTGGGGCGTATCAAGCCATTAATCAAGCACTTTTAAAACATAAATTTGCCAACTCTTTATACGCTAATAGAGAGGAGGATTTAGGTATTGAAGGCTTAAGAAAAGCCAAACTCTCCTATCAGCCGAGCTTTTTGCTTGAAAAATATGATGCGAGATTGCGGGATTAGTATGAGATTAAAAGGCGTATTTGCTAGGATTTTTCACATTGGCAAATACGCTACGCGTTTGCTTGTGGTGGTTGCTCTAGCCCTTGTGTTTTTTATCCTGCAACATAATGGGCTTGTGTGGTTTAATATGCCAAGTGACAAGAGTTATCCTATGAAGGGCGTTGATGTATCCGCACATCAGGGCAAGATTGATTGGCAGATTCTAAAATCTCAAAATATTTCATTTGCTTTTATCAAAGCCACAGAGGGTAGCACTTGGGTGGATAAACGCTTTGCGTATAATTTTGCAGAATCTAGAAAGCAGGGGCTATATGTGGGGGCGTATCATTTTTTTAGCTTTGATAGCTCTGGGCTTACACAGGCACAAAATTTTATTAACAATGTCCCAAATATAAGAGATTCTAAGGCGTTGCCGCCGGTTGTTGATATAGAGTTTTATGGCTCAAAGGCAAAAAACCCTCCGCCTCCACAAAAAGTCTATGCCGAGCTTGATAGGCTACTTATGACACTAGAGAAGCATTATAAGATAAAGCCCATCATCTACACAACGCCAAGCTTTTATGATATGTATTTGCGTGAGCGATATGCTAAGGCATATATGGAGAATCCGCTGTGGATTCGCTCTGTGTTTTTTGCACCAGATTCCATTTGGGCAAAGCTTTTTAATGTGTATTTTGAAAGCTGGAGTTTTTGGCAGTATGACCCACAAGGCGTATTGAAGGGTTATTCTGGTGGGGAGAAGCGGATTGATTTAAATGCATTTAATGGCGATGAGAAGCAGCTACAATTATGGCTTAAAAAACAAAGAATACATTAAAGGGATTGAAAGGAGATTGCAATGCAGGTGTATAAAAATAAGAGTTTTATCTCAAAGCAGGATAGATTAGAGATTTTCTATGATGTGTATATGCCAGAAGTGCCAAATGCTACGCTTATCCAAATCGCACACGGAATGGTAGAGCATAAGGATCGCTATGAGTGGGTTGGCTCATATTTAGCCGAGCGTGGGTTTATTGTTGTAATCAATGATCATCGCGGACACGGCAAAAGCATTGATGCGCTTCACCCTTGGGGCGAGATGAACGGGCTAGTTTCAAAACATACAGAATCTAGCGGGTTTGTCAAAGCTGTTATGGATATGCACCAGCTCACACTTTTAGCTAAAGAGCATTTTAAGCCGCAAAAATATGTGCTTTTGGGGCATTCTATGGGCTCACTTCTTGCAAGGGGCTATGTGAAAATGCACCGCCACGAGCTAAATGCTCTTATCCTTTCTGGCTCTCCTGCGTATAATCCCTTTGCGTCTTTGGGGGCGGGTTTGGCTAGAATCTTGCAGATGTGTGGATTAGAGATTCAAGGCAAAAAATGGATAAATGCCCTGTCTTTTGGCGGATTTAATAAGCCATTTTTGCATAATGTGGGAGAGGATAATACAAAGGGTGGCTTTGCGTGGCTGTGTCGTGATAGGGCTGTCGTGGAAGCGTATAAGGCTGATGGTGCGTGTCAGTTTGTCTTTAGCCTAAATAGCTTTATCGGGCTATTTAAGGGTATGGCGTGGGTGAATGAAGCGAGTAAGGGGGAGAATCTAGCGTTGCTTATCATCAGTGGGGATAGGGATAGTTGCGGGAATTTTGGCATTGGGGTAGAAAAAATAGCAAATCAATATAGGCTTTGGGGCTTTGATGTAAGGCTAAAACTCTATGAGGGTGCAAGACACGAGATTCTAAATGAGATAAACAAGCAGGAAGTGATAGAGGATATTGTGGAGTTTGTAAATAGGCTTGTTTGAGAATATTGTTATCAAGTGGGTGGCAAACAGGCTATAAAATTATAAAATGAAGCAGTTTAAAAATCTTTAAGCAAAAATTAAATAGTATTCCCCCTTAGCTTTCCGTGAGAAAGAAAACAAGTCTTCAGTCTTGTAGAGCCTAATCCAAAAGTTTGTATATGCAAAAATCCTGTGTGTTTATGGGTGCGTTGCCACTTGGTGCATTCTTTTTTATGCGTCTTGAAAATGCCTTTTTGCTTTCACTAAAGGGAGCGGAGATTGAGCTTATAAGTGATTTTGATAACCTTGAAAATGACATAATAATGTGGTGTCGCTTTAAGGGTGAAGAGTTCATTTGTAAGCAAAAAATCAGTAAAGATTCAGAATCTAAGGGCAATTTTTTGTATCTTATGCGTAAAAAATCGCCCACAAGATTCCAAAAGTTTGATGCCACTTCGTCTGCCCCAGCAATGCACGGATTAGCCCCAAATGGTGTGCAAGTAGAAGTAGCAAGCCCGGAATATCACTTCACATATTTGCACGATAATGAGATTTGGAGCAATAATGTAGCCCAAATCTATGAAGATTCTAAAAACGCACAATGGAATGCTTCAAGGGATATTTTGTGGCAGGAAATGCCTAGATTTAGCCCGGAGCTTGAGTTTGCTATCGCACAGATTATGACTTATCTTACAGAAAATGAGTTTTCAGCCCTTTATATTCCTAGCCGTTTTTTAGGGCAGATTTCACCATTTTTTACTGCTGTGCCTTTGCTGCTTTCTAGCATTATAGGCGATGAAAGTCGGCATATTGAATCTTTTATAAAACGAGCAAATGTTACAGGGCTTGGGGTGCAATACTCCACACTCACCACCCAGCAGAGTTTATTTAGCTTGTGGAATGAAAAGGATTATTTCAAATCAAGCTTTTTACTGCATATTATGGGGGAAGGGACTTTTATTGATTTACTAAAATTTTTAGAAGATGGCTTTAGGGATTTGGGCGATGAGCCAAGTGCGAAACTGCTCTCTCTAGCTAGAAAAGATGAGGCAAGGCACGTAAGCTATGGTATGGGGAATGTGAAACATACTTTAGCTATCAATCCTGCTAAAATCGCCGCACTCAAAGATGTTGTGTTTCAGCGAAAGAATTATCTAGATTCACAAAGTGCTGAATCTTCGCTTTTGCTTGAATCTATGGCGGTTTTGAAAGGTGGAGGGCAAGAGCGTATAGCTCAAGGCTTTGATGAGGTGATGGAGCTGAAGTCAAAAATGGAGAGAAACCGCACGAGAAGGCTTGTTGAATGTGGGATTGATGAGGATTTGGCTGTTGATTTAAGCAAGGCTCACACGCCTAATTTTATGTAAAGGAAGTGTAATGTTGGATTTAGCAAACATTGAAAGTGTAAGCTTGGAGTTTGGGCGAAAATATGTAGCCCCCTATACAGAAGCTATTGATAAGGAGGCAAGATTCCCAGATGAAGCCTATAGTGAGCTAAAAAAGCAGGGATTCACGGGATTACTTGTGCCAAAAGAGTTTGGCGGAAGTGGTGGTAACTGCCAGAATCACGCTTTGGTTTGCTATAACATTGCTCGTTTTGATGCTTCAAGTGCGTTGTGTTATATGATGCATAATGTCGCAACTGCTGCACTTAATGCGTTTGGCACGAAGGGGCAAAAAGATGAGTTTTTACCCCAAATTGCTAAAGGGGAGATTACTTTTGCCCTTGCGTATAGCGAAAGTGGCTCTGGCACACATTTTGGCTCACCTGATATTACTGAAAAAACTGATGGGGAGCATAGGATTCTAAATGGGCGAAAAAGCTTTGTAACTTCTGCTGAAAAGGCAGATTACTATCTCACTTATACAAATTCCTGCGAAGTGAGTGGTGGGAAAAATAACTGGATTACGCCAAATAGTTTGCAAGGGCTTATTCACGAAGAGGGCGTGTGGAATGGGCTTGGTATGCGTGGGAATGTCTCAAAGCCCGTGCGTTATGAGAATGTAAGGCTAGAGACAAAGCGTTATTTACTAGGTAGAGATGGCGAGGGGGAGGCTCACGCTGGGCTAGTGGCGATGTATTTTGTCGTAGGGCTTGGAGCTGTGTATAGTGGTGTGGGGCAAAGTGCGTATGAATGTGCGTTAAATCATTGTAAGAGTAGAAAATACACTGATGGCAGCTCACTAGCGGATAAGGAATTAGTGCGGATTCACATTGCAAATCTTTATACCAAGACACAAAGTCAAATCGCCCTTGTGAAAGAAGCAGCAAGAGCATTTGATTGTGGGGATTCTAACGCGGTGTGCAAGATTTTTGCAAGTAGGATTAATGCTACTGAACTTGTTATGCAGATTTGTGAGTTGGCTATGCGACTTGGCGGTGGGAAAGCGTATAGTAAGTTATTGCCACTGGAGCGGTATTTGCGTGATGCGATGGCAAGTCAAGTTATGGCGCCTAGCCTTGATGTGTTGCAAGTGTGGCTAAGTGATGCACTTTTAGCAAAGGAGTAAAAAATGAGACACATTATTGTAGGAGCGGTGGCGTATGCACCGCAAATTGTGCCGATATGGGATATTATTAGGGAATATGCAAATGCGTATTTTAAGGATATTCGGTTAGATTATGTGCTTTTTAGCAATTATGAGCGGCAAGTGCAATGGCTTATGGAAAAAAAGATTGACATTGCGTGGAATACAAATGTCGCTTATATCCGCTCTCAAGTGGCAAGTGATAATGCAATGGAAGCGATTTTAATGCGTGATACGGATATAGGCTTTCAAAGTGTGTTTGTTACAAGGGAAAATGGTGTGAAAGATTTGCAGGATTTGCAAGGTAAGAAGTTTGGGCTTGGGAGCTTAGATTCAGCTCAAGCGGCGATTATGCCTTTGCACTTTTTGCAAGATAGTGCTTTGACATTGCAAGAAATGTCAAGTTTAAGTGAATCTGCTCCAAGTAATGCGGTAGGCATTTATCGCTTTAATAGTGATGTGGGGAAGCACGGCGATACGGGCAGGAGTGAATTTGATGTGCTAGATAAAATACGCAGTGGGGAGCTTGACGCGGGGGCTATTGGCTCTAGCACTTGGGCTAGAATCTTGCAGGAGGGGAGCTATGCAGGGATAAAGAGTTTTTATGTGGGGGCGGAGTATTGTCATTGTAATTTCACGCTTTCAAAAGACTTTGATAAGGGCTTAAGGGACGCATTTGTGGAGATGATGCTTTCTCAAAATGCACGAAAATCAGATTCTAAAATCGCACATATGATGAGTTTGGAAGGCTTAAATGAGTGGATTTTGTGTGATGAGAAGGCATTAAAGGGCTATGAGATTATTTTTGAAGCGATGAAAAAACAGAATCTGCTTTTTGTGTAAAGCTTGTGTTGTGGCAATAGAATTTGCTAGGCGGTTAAGGATTTTTGCCTAAAGATTCTGTTGCCCTAGCAAACTTTCTAAAAAAATAGTCGCATAGCTCCCCTTTGGCAAGTAGAATTGCAGCTCATATTGGGCTTTTTCCGCGATATATTTGCCTTTAATCTGCTCTGCCCATACCCACGCATAGCGTCTTGTGCCATTTGCTTTGATGGCAGAATCTAAAAAGTGAGATTCTATGTCTTTGGCTAGATGTTGTGCGTGAGTGAGCTTTAAGCCAGATAATGCCCCTGTTGGAGCGGTATTTTTAAGCATAAAACGCTGGGATTCTGCTATTTCATCTTCGCAAATAAAATTTTTGCCATAGGGATAGTGGCACATCACATCGCCAGATAAAAGCACAAAATGTTGTTTTTGTTTTTGCAGGGTTTTTATAAGGCTAGGCGTGTAGTGTGGGCTATGCAGGGCTTTAAAATCATCTTGGGCTAGGGCGTTTAGGACTTCGTTTGGGCTAAAGCTATGCAAAATCTGTGAAAATTGCAAACGCGTTTTTAACCAAGCGTTAAAAAGGTGGCTTTGATAGCTAGAGATGAGAAAATTACTCATCTTTTTATTTTTGATTTTAAGGCTATTTTGGATAATTGCCTTGCCACTTTGAAAGTTATCTCCCTCCTTGCCAAAGCGTTGGTCGCCAAAATAGTTTGGAAAGCCACTTTGAGCGATGAGTTCAAGTGTGGATTCTAGCTTTGTAGCATTATGCGGTAGAAGCTTTTTAAGACGCATAAAAAATTCATTGCCTTTTAAATGCCCGATTTTGAGCTTGTTGTTATGGGCGTGGAGATTTAGAATCTTAATGTTATGCTCTTGCAAAATAGGTGAGATGAGATTTAGGCGAGATTCTAAAGAGCGGGGAATGCTGATATATTGATAGGTGGTAGCGGCTTTGTCTTTTAGCCCAGCATAGCCTATATCACGCACTTTTATACCTAGAATCTGCGAGAAAAGCTCTAACATTTCAAAGGTGCTTAAGCCTTTTTTTCGCACATAAATTAGCAAATGCTCTCCATTGCCACTTGGCTCATAAAGCGGGATTTCTTTGACGACAAAATCCCTTGAAGATGCGTTAAAGTGGCATTGCAAGGGGCTGTGGGTAAAGGGATAGAATCTTGCAGAGTGCATAGGCTAAATAATGGTGCGTTTTATGCTGGGGGATAGGTGAGTTAAAATCTCATAGCTAATCGTGCCAAAGGCTTTAGCAAGGTGGGTTACATCACTAAACACACAGATTCTAGGTTCATCACAAAAGCACGAAAAGCAGTCCATAGATGAACGCGGCAGAATCTGCAAGCCATTTGCGATATAGACTTTGTGATTTTCACTCACACGGAAAAAGCCATCGCCATAGCCGATGTCATAGGTGCTTACAACCTGCGGAGATTCTAAAGTCGTGCAGCCGCTATATCCTATCCGCTCTCCTTTATCTAAAAAGCGTGTAGAAACTCTATCGGCATAGAGCGAGGCGACTTTTTGTAATTTATCACTTATGGGGTTTTCAAAGCTCACATCAAGGTAGCCATACGCACCTATACCTATGCGGACTAAATCATCTGTAATGCCCCCTTCACTTGCGACACGAATCGCCCCAGATGTGCTAAGGGAATGGAATCTTGGCGGTGCAAAGCCATATTTTTGACTTAAATGAAGCACTTCTTGTTTGAGTTTAGCAAAATTGCTTTGTGTGTGGAAAAATGCCGAATCCAAGTCATCGCCATAGCCATTATGTGAAAACACACCGATAAGCTCTAGCTTTTTTTGTAAAATTGCCTGAATAAAGCTTTCTAACTCGCTAGGCTCTATGCCATTGCGATTCATACCGACATTGACTTTGAGTTCTACTTTTGTGCCTTGTGGCAGGGCGGAGATATGCTCTTTATCGTGGATAACAAAGGCGATATTTGTTGCAAAATCCCCTTGTGGCATACCATATAAAGCCGTTACTTGTGGGAAAAACTCATAGATTTGCATCGCTTCATTATAATTTTTAACAAACACACTCTTAATGCCATAATCCGCTGCTATTGTAGCTATTTCTTTTAGTCCGTGTCCATAGGCATTGTCTTTTAAAACAGCGGCGATTTCTACATTTGACTTGTTGTGTGAATTGATATGTGAATGTATGAGATTGAGATTGTGTTTGTAAGCTTTAGAATCTAAAATAATTTCAGCCATAATGAAGTGGAAAAAGCCCTGCGGATTACTCCGCAAAGGTATTTATTTAGGAAGTTTAGAGATATAATCTGCCAAAGCTTCAATATCAGCATCGCTTAAATTCGCCGCTTGACCATACATAATAGCCTTAGCACCGCCATTATCAGCAGTCTTTGCCTTATAGCCTTTAAGCTCTGTGATAAGTTTATCTTTAGCCATACCAGCGATTGTGATACCGCCCTTGCTTCCCGGAGCTACTTTTTTAGCATCAGGTCCGTGGCAAGCGATACATTTTTTAAATACCGCAGGAGCTTCTGCAAACGCAAAACTAGCAAAACTTAAAAGTGTAAGAAAAAGCAACTTTTTCATTTTCAATCCTTTCGTTGTTGGAATAAATCAACGCGACAATTCTACAAATCAAAAATTAATAAAATCCTTAAAAACTGCTTTTTTAGAGTTTTACGCGTGAGTTTAAGGCTGCTAAAAGCGAAAGCTGATCAATAGAATCTAGCCCAATGCCTGTGGGAACACCTTGAGCGATTTTGCTAAATTGCAAGGGTGTATCTAATGGAGGCTTAATCTTATCTTCAATATAGAGCATAATAGCTTCATTGGCAAGACTGGGCGTTAGGGCAAAGATGATTTCGTGGATAGATTCTGCTTGGATTCTGTGATTGAGTAATGAAAAGTCAATCTGTTCTAAATCCTGTTGTGAATCTAGCACAAAATACCGCCCTTGAAATTCCCCTATCTCTTCAATAGTAAAAATATCGCGTGAGTTTGCCACGATACAAAGCTCCCCATTTTGCCGCGTATCATCAAGACAGATTTCACAAATCTCACTTTCACTTAGTCCAAGGCATTTATGACATTTTTTTACAACAAGAGCAGCATTTTCAATGGCGTGAGCGATATTTAAGCCTAGGAATTTATTTTCCACGCACAAAGAATATGCCATTTTTTGAGCAGATTTTTTGCCGATGGTGGGGAGCTTTTCAAGTGCGGCGATAAGGTCTGCAAAAGCCCTAAGGCTTGATTTGTAAGCGTTCATCTTATACCTTTTGTTGGATGGGTGTGAGCGTGTGAAATAAAGGGTGCAATCTTAACGCTAAAGAATTTAACTTTGCCTTATAAATTTTTGCTACAATCCCGTTTTTTATTTTTATCTTTTTACAATTTAGGAGCGGGTTTTGGAGACATTTGATTATTATGAAATCCTTGAAATCACACGCACAAGCGACAAAGAGACAATCAAAAAAGCATATCGCAAAATGGCATTAAAATATCACCCTGATAGGAATCCTGATGATAAGAATGCTGAAGAGCAATTTAAGCGTATCAATGAGGCTTATGAGGTTTTGAGCGATGATTCTAAGCGACAAATTTATGATAAATACGGCAAAGAAGGCTTGCAAAACTCTGGATTTAGTGGCTTTAGCGGGAGAGATTTTAGCGATATTTTTGGCGATTTGGGTTCAATTTTTGAATCTGCGTTTGGCGGGAGCTTTGGCTTTTCAAGTCAAAAAAGCAAAGGGGCATATAATCTTGATGAGATTATCGGGCTTGAGCTAAGCTTTAAAGAGGCGGTGTTTGGCTGTAAAAAAGAGATACATAATAGCTTTAAAGTTGCTTGTGGTGATTGTAAAGGCACAGGTGCCAAAGATGGCAAACTTGAAACTTGTAAAGATTGTGGTGGCAAGGGGCAGGTATATATGCGACAGGGCTTTATGACATTTGCTCAAACTTGCCCTACTTGTAAGGGGGCTGGGCAAAAAAGTGCTGAAAAATGCCCAAAATGTAAAGGCTCTGCATTTGAGATGAGTAGTGAAAGCTTTGAAGTGAGTATCCCAGAAGGCATTGATGATGGCAATAGAATCCGCATTGGTGGCAGGGGAAATGCGGATAAGAATGGAAAAAGAGGGGATTTATACATTGCGGTGAGTGTGGCAGAAGATGAAGTGTTTGTGCGTGATGGAGAAAATATTTATATGGAAGTGCCGGTGTTTTTCACTTCAATCGTGCTTGGCACAACGCTTAAGATCCCTTCACTGCGTGGGGAGTTAGAGCTTAAAATCCCACCAAATACGCGTGATAAAGAGCAGTTTGTCTTTGATAATGAGGGGGTAAAAGATGTTAATAGTGTGTATAGAGGGAAGTTTGTCGCCCAGATTAAAATCACTTATCCACCAAAACTAAATAGTGAGCAAAAAGCCCTAGTAGAGAAGCTCCAAGAGAGCTTTGGGGTAGAGAGCGAGCCATATAAGAATCTGTTTGAAGAATGTTTTGCTAAGATTAAGCAGTGGATTCACAAGCACGACACTAAAGCGGAGAAAAAGGATAAGAAATAACTCTTTTTTTGTCTCCTTTGCGACAAGTGGGGAGTGGGAACAAGGTTAAAAAATTTTTCGGTGTTTTTGAGATTGTAAAAATAATGTGCTTTTTGAAAATACACACTTAAAAGAGCAAGAAGTTTAATGGATTTTGTGTAATTTTCACATACTTGATTAATGTCTTATGGTTATGCTTGACTATCTCTTTGGATTAGCAATATCAAAATATTTGTTGATTTCATCTTCTGGAGCTGAAATATTTATAAGTTTATGAGGTTTTTTACCCTTTTGGTATAAATAATACTCATAGAGCCACTTAAGCTTTGTAATATCAATATTTGCATTTGGAAATATAAGCCTTGTGTAATGTGTATCAAGACGCGAAATATGCTTAATTTTTAAACTATTTGATTTAAGGTATTCTCCCAATGCGTAGGCATAGTAATTTGCATCATCGGCTAGGGTATAAAAATTTTCCTCTCCCATTTCTTTTTTAAAATGCTCTACTTCCTCATCAGTAAAAATTACTTCAATCACGCATTTATCACAATCCACCACAAAATCTTTTGCTTGTGCAAAACTACAAAAAAACAATACAGAGATAGATAGAATTGTTATAAAATTATACAAAATTCTTCCTTTTAAGATTGAGTAATTCTAATATGGTAACATTGATTTAGCAACAAGACACTTTGAGTATGTTATTTGGCATAACTTGCAGCCACATATCTTTATCTATATCAATAAGGTTTTTGCACTTATAGCAATTAAGACTAGCTAATTGCAGGGCGGTTATTTCTTTTTGCCTTAACTCCGCATTTTTTTCTAAAAGCTCTAAAAAATTTTGATTAAACAAATATACGCTAAGTGTGCTGTCAATAACTTGCCCCTCTCGCATAGATTCTAAAATATCACTACACATAGGGCAAAGCTCTAGCGGATAGTCATTATACAGCCCCACATCGCTTAAGCCCTGCTTGATAGTGAAGCTAAAAGCGTTGCGTTTTGTGATTTTAGCAAGATAATGGTGGTGGGATAGCGTGTGGGCTTTATTTTCTAAGCTAAAGTCATTTTGTATCTCACTGCATTGGCAGAAGTGGAGCTTTGGTAGCCCTTTGGCAAGGGAGTGCTTATAGCTTATCTGCCCTTCATAAACAAACACAGGCTGCAAGATTCCATTGCCTAAGAGCGTATAGACAAAATAATGCCCAAAGATTAAATCTGCCAAAGCGACATTTAGTCCATCAGTATGGAGCATATCACTCAGTGTGTCTTTGAAGCTTTCTTTTTCTATACTATGGATAGAATCTAGCGTTTTTGGTAGAAGCATTATTTGCCTTTTATACGCCCTTTTCTAGGGAGTTTCGCTCAATAATATCACATAAAATATGTATCACAAGTATGTGTAGCTCTTGGATTCTAGGCGTGTCATTATCTGGCATAACAAGATTTATATCACTCACTTGGTTTAATGCCCCACCATCTCTCCCGCTTAAGCCCACTACCATTGCTCCTAAACTTTTAGCGACTTTAGCTGCATTTAGCACATTAGCAGAGTTTCCACTTGTGGAGATTCCAAACAGCACATCGCCACTTTTGGCTAAAGCCTCCACCTGCCGAGAGAAAACAAACTCAAAGCCATAGTCATTGCCAATGGCAGTAAGGGCGGAGGTATCTACACTTAGGGCAATGGCACTTAAGCCCTTGCGTTCTTTTTTGTATCTGCCGGTGAGTTCAGCGGCGAAATGCTGTGAGTCTGCGGCACTTCCGCCATTGCCACAGATGAGAATCTTATTGCCTTTATCAAGGGCATTTGTTAAGATTTTAGCGACTTTTTCTATTTCCTCTGTGAGATGGAAAATCTTATTTGCACTTTGGATGTGGGCGTGAAATTCAGATTCTATAAATGCTTTCATACTTTGCTCCTTTGGATAGATTCTATAATATTTGTTGTGGAATACCCCTTTACAAAGTCTATCAGCACGACTTCTTTGGCATACTCCCTGCCTACAACTTCTTTATTGTGATAATCCCCACCTTTGACAAGCACATCAGGTTTCAAGGCTTTAATCAGCTCTAGGGGTGTATCTTGGGAAAAGCTCACCACATAATCCACACATTCTAACGCACAGAGCATAAACGCACGATTTTCTAGGTTGTTAATGGGGCGAGTTTTGCCCTTAAGACGGCGGATAGAATCATCGCTATTTAGCCCCACAATCAGTATATCGCCCTGCATTCTAGCTTTGTTAAGATAAGTGATATGCCCTTTATGGAGAATGTCAAAACAGCCATTTGTGAAAACAACCCTGCTTTGCTTAAGCCCTTTAAGCAAGGACACAAGGGCTTCTTGCGTGATGAATTTAGATTTTATATTATGCAAATGAGAAGGCTCAGCGTTAAGGTATTGCAAAATCTCGCTATGTGTAGCCACAGCACTACCGACTTTGCCTACAACCACAGCTGCAGCGATATTAGCAAACTCACAAGCCTTTACAATATCACAACCACTGCTTAAAGCAAAACCAAGTGCGGCAATAACGGTATCTCCAGCTCCGGTAACATCATAGACTTCTTTAGCTTTTGTGGGGATTTGATGTAATGTGTTGTTTTCAAAGATTCCAATGCCATCTTCGCTTAAGGTGATAAGTGAAATATCAAGGTTGCATTCATTTTTGAGCTTCATACCCGCTTGAATAAGAGAATCTTTATCCGTGATATTAATGCCCGTGGCGAGTTGGGCTTCTTTTTTATTTGGTGTTAAAAGCGTCGCACCGCTATATTTGCTATAATCTACTCCTTTTGGATCGCATAGCACAAGCTTACCTTGATTCTTAGCGTAAGTAATGATAAGTTGCGTGAGTTCATCACTTAAAAGCCCTTTGTTGTAATCGCTCACAATTATGCAATCCACTATATCAAGCACCGCGTGGATTCTCTGCATAATGTTTTCTTGTATTGTAGAATCTATGGGTTTTTTACTCTCCCTATCCACACGCAACACCTGCTGATTGCCAATGACAATGCGGGTTTTTTTAGTCGTGGGGCGAGAAGTATCCACGAAAAGATGAGAAATATCAACGCCCATAGATTCTAGTTTATCCCCAAGCCAAGTGCCAGAATCATCACTGCCAATCACACCACACACAAACACTTCAGCATTCAACGCCACAAGATTATGCACGACATTGCACGCCCCGCCTAAACGATTGCTCTCATTTTTGACTTCCACAACTTGCACGGGGGCTTCAGGCGATATACGCTCACAATCCCCCCATACATAGTGATCTATCATCAAATCCCCAACAACGAGAATCTTTGGACTTTTTGTCTCAAGGTTAAACATTTTCCACACCTACTTGTTAGCAAAAATGTTTTTAATCTCTTGTAAGTATCGCTCTATGCCAGATTCAAGATTAAAATGTGGCGTGTAGGATAAATCCTGCTGTGTTTGCGTGATGTCCGCTTCTGTATGTGTTTGAAAAAAGCTATAAGGATTGTCAAAATATTCTACTTCAAAGTCCCCAAGCCCAGCTTTAAGAGCAGCAACAATGTCATTAAAGCTTCGTGCTTTTCCACTGCCGACATTGTAGATTCCACCATTTTGGGCTTCTATGGCTTTGACATTAGCTTGAATCACATCTTCTATATATACAAAATCCCTTTTTTGCTCCCCGTGTTTAAACAATCGCACTTTTTTATGCTCTAGGGCTTGTAGTCCAAGCTGAAGTATCATAGAAGCGGTTTTACCTTTGTAAAACTCCCTTTCCCCATAGACATTAAAATACCGCAAACCGATGATGTGGCGGTGTGACTCATTTTGAAGGATTTTTCTTACACTCTCGTCCATACAAAGCTTAGAATATCCATATACATTTTCAGGCAATTCGCCAATTCCTACGATATTTGGTGCGGGGGAGTTGCCATAAGTCCCCGCTGAAGAGGCATAAATCATAATAGCTTCACAATCTTTAGCAATCTCAAGGAGGTTTAAAAATGCTTCGTGGTTTGTTTTCATCACAAGCTCTTGATTAAGCACTGTTGTGTCAGAAATAGCCGCTTGATGATAGATAATATCAAAATCATACGCCCTTAGCTTTTCTAAATCCTTAGTGTTGTTAATATCGCCTACAATCACATTGCCCTTAAAGCCGATGAGATTTTTAAAATGTCCTAGAGAAGTTGGATTCCCACTTGGGAAAAGCTCATCATTGCGGAATTTATCAAAGACAAAAATTTGGGCTTGTGGGTGGTGCTTTTGAAAATAAAATGCAAGATTGCTGCCGATAAATCCCGCACCACCGGTAATAAGAATCTTTTTATCCGCTAAATCATCATAAATATATTTCATTGCCTGCTCCTTGAAATGTTTTTGCCTTAGCTTTCATTGGCTTGTATTATACTATGGAGTTGGTGCAAAGTGCTAATTTTTTGTAGATTTTTGATGCTATGTTGGCTAGATTCAGTATTTTTTTCATCTTTTTGTAGCAAAAATTTACCCCAAATACCCGCATTCTCCGCACATTGCATATCTGTGATGTTATCGCCTACAAAAAACGACTGCCTTAAATCAATCTCAAAATCTTTTAACGCAGCCTTTACCATACCGATATTTGGCTTTCTACACTCGCAGTTTTGGCTTGGCAGATGTAGGCAGTGGTAGATTCTATCAAAACAGAATCCTAGCTTATGTGTGAGTGTGTCCTGCATATATTGGTGTAAAATAAAAAGATCTTCTTGCGTATAGTAGCCCCGTGCAATGCCGGATTGATTTGTCATTACTAGCAAAAGATAATCTTGCTTTTTAAGTGTGGCTAAAAGCTCAAAAAGCCCATCGCAAAAGATAAAATCTTTTTGTTTATACACATAACCCAAATCTTCGTTAATCACACCATCTCTATCAAAAAACGCACATTTTTGCATAAGATTCCTTTTGATATTATCTGTAAAGGGTAAAACCATTTCTCATATGTCTTATAACAAAGAAAAATTAATTGTCATAAAGGTGTGATAGATTAAAGGCAGCAGAATGTTGTTTGCTTTGCAAAATCTTTTAGTTTATCTTGTTTTATTAGAATCTCATCTTTATTGAGAATGTGGAGTGAGATGTTGGGTGGCTTGAAATGGCAGATAAGGGGTGGAGAATGAGTGTGAAAAGGCATTTTTGGCAAGTCTGCATTTGTGTAAATATGCTAAGTGTGGGCTATGCAGACACTCTAATCAGCGAGAATCCCTTGCCTGCTACTCAAGCTCACGCGGATTCATCTCATACTTTGCAAGATTCTAAAGCTTATTCTGCTAGAGAGAGAAAACTGCCTCCTTCGGTTGTGGTTGCTTTGCAAAGAGATGTATTGCAAAATCCCACTCATCTTTCTTGGCAAGGCAGGGATACGCCTTTACATAGTGGTGATGTGGCAAAGTCTATGTTGCAAATTCCAGCTTTTTCAATGACACGCAAGGGTGGTGGTGGCAGTGAAATCGCTTTTCGCGCTCAAAGTGCTTCAAGACTGCCTATTTTTCTTAATGGTGGGAATCTAAGCGGTGCGTGTGGTGGGAGAATGGATACGACTATTACCTATATTTTTCCTGAAAATTACAATCGTATTAGCATTTTAAAGGGTCCTCAAGATGTGCGGTATGGGGCATTGATTGGCGGTGGGGTGCTATTTGATCGTGATATTTTGCGGCTTAGTAAATCGCAATTTGCTTTTGATGGCAGTGCGTTGTATGGGAGCTTTGGAAGATTTGATGCAAATGCAAATGTGTTGGCTGGGGGCAAATATGGCTCGATTCAAGCAATCTACTCGCATTATGAATCTAGGGACTATCGCTCTGGGGATAATAAGGTGGTGCATTCTGCCTACAATAGAGAATCTGTAAGCCTTATAGGCACACTCACACCTACACAAAATACAGCCTTGGAGTTAGATATTGATTTGGGGCGTGGAAATGCTTCGTATGCTGATAGGGCAATGGATGCTAGGACATTTGATAGAATCTCATATAATCTTACGTATAAACAACACATTAGCGATACTTTTGATAGTCTTGAAGTGCGGCTGTGGCGGAATGAGATTGATCATATTATGGATAATTTTTCATATCGGCAAGTTATGGATAATAAATATAATGTCAGCAACCCTAAACGCACAAATACCGGTGGGAGAGTGGAGGGAAAATTTTACTTTGGAAATGCGTGGGAACTCTATGTAGGTGGGAACTATAACCACGACTTCCACGCTTCGCGTATGTTAAAAGACAGCCCAAGCAAGAATGAGGCAAATGCGGTTTTAAATCAAGCTTACAAGCCAAACTTTACCTTTCAAACGCTGGGTATTTTCGCACAAGGGCAGTATATGCCTGAATCTAGCCATAGCATAGCCTTTGGAGCGAGATATGATACGCTCTCCACCTTGCAACACAGCACAGATAAAGAGATGCAAAATCACCTTGGTAGCGGTTTTTTGCGGTATGAGAAGTATTTTGATACGCTGACATTATATAGTGGCGTGGGTGTAGCCCAAAGGGGTGCGGACTTTTGGGAGCGGAGCAAGGGTGGGGGTATGGAGCTAAAGCCAGAGACAAATTCGCAGCTTGATATGGGGCTTGTGTATCAAGTGGATAGCTTTAATGCTAAGGCTTCGGCATTTATGTCGCATATTGCGGATTATATTATGTTGCATTATGGAAAAGATGAGAATAAAAAAGATAAGACTAGTGCGTTTAATACAAATGCGTTTTTGGGTGGTGGGGAGCTTGAGGCGGAATATATCGCGTGGAAAAGTTTGCATTTTTATGGATCGCTTGCTTATACTTACGCAGAGAATCTAAAAAATGTAGCAGGATTCAAGGCTAACTCACCACTGCCACAAATCCCACCATTGCAAGGGCAACTTTCAGCTTTTTATGATAATGGTGGGTGGCTCTTGCGTTTGGATATGATTGCTAATGCGGCACAGCACCGCTATATGCTTGAATATGGCAATGTAGTTGGTAAAGATTTGGGTAAGACACAAGGCTTTGTAACGCTTAATCTTTATGGTGGCTATAAACGCAAATATTTTATGTTACTTGCTGGTGTGGATAATCTCACAAATACGCTTTATGCCTATCATCTCTCTAAAAATGGCGTAGGCATAGGCGACATAGCCCCAACAAATAGAATCTACGAGCCGGGCAGGAGCTACTGGGCGAAGGTTAGGATTTATTTTTAGAAGTATAAAAGAGTTTTTATGGGCTAGATTCTCTTTGTAGGGTGCTTATTTCTATGAAAAATAAAAGAATCTAAAAGAAATAAATTATCATTTAGGATTGAGTTACCTGCATAAAATACAATTATGCCTATGATAATAGATTTATTATCAATATTTTTCTTAAGGAGTTTGATATGTTAGTTACAAAACCAGCACCGGATTTTACGGCTGAGGCAATTAAGGCAGATGGGACATTTGAAGATAACTTCAATTTGTATAGCAATATTGGCAAAAATGGTGCAGTAGTGTTTTTCTGGCCAAAGGATTTTACATTTGTATGTCCAAGCGAGATTATTGCATTTGATAAACGCGTGAAAGACTTTGCGGAGCGTGGTGTAAGCGTGATTGGTGTTTCTATTGATTCTAAAGAAGTGCATTTTGCGTGGAGAAATGTGCCTGTCAATGAAGGTGGGATTGGTGCAGTGAGCTTCCCTATGGTATCAGATTTGACAAAGCAAATCTCACGCGATTATGATGTGTTGTTTAATGGTGCGGTTGCACTTCGTGGAAGCTTTTTGATTGATAAAAATAAAGTTGTTCGCCACGCTGTGATTAATGATTTGCCACTTGGACGCAATGTTGATGAAATGATTCGTATGGTTGATGCTATGCTATTTGTTGAAGAACACGGCGAAGTATGCCCAGCAGGCTGGAATAAAGGCGATGAAGGTATGAAAGCTAACGCTCAAGGTGTGGCAGACTACCTAAGCAAACACGCTAACAAGCTTTAATCCTTTTTTTGCTTATTTCTCTAAGCCCTTTTTGTGTGGGCTTAGAGACTTTCTCTTTCTTCAAAGATTCTTTTTAAATTCGTTTGAGATTCCGCATATGTATGGTACTTTTTGTTTCAAGTTAATTTTATAATTCTAGCTTAAAAATATATTAAAATATAGCGTCGTGTTACTTTTTTACCATTTAAAAATGAGTTGGTATAAATTACTTTTAGTTACATATATTTTATTGTAGCATAGGAGTATGTTACTTTTATTATCTATGTAAGTGGCATAAATATACAAAAATACACAAAAAGGAGGAGAGTTATGAAACTATCTCAAAATCAGCTAAAAGCCCTTATTGGATTCAAGAATTTTGTTTCTAAACGAAACAAAATTTCTCTAGTGCTTTCATTGGTAATACTCGTTTGTTATTATATTTTTATTCTGGGTGTAGGGCTTGCTCCTGAAGTGCTTGGTTATCGTTTGGGACCTAGCTCAATTACGCTTGGAATTATTGTAGGAGTCTTTTTGATTGTTTTGTCTGTTGTAGCGACAGGGCTTTACACTTTTTTGGCAAATTCATATTTTGATAAAGATCAAGATGAGATTTTGCGTGAGTTAGAAGAAAGTGATGTGATAAAGCCTCTTCAAAATGGCGAGATTGATTATAAAAATTTTACAGAATCTAGCATAGCAAATGGAGGTGGAGAATGAAAAACACAAAACTTTTGGTCGCAGGGTTAGGCTTATTAGCAGGTGGCTCTGCATTTGGTGCGGCTTTTGATACAGGTGGTGCAAAGGCAGATGTGAATCCGGTTGCTATCGGTATGTTTCTAGCTTTTGTGTTAGCGACATTATTTATCACTTATCTTTCAAACAAAAAAAGTCAGTCCGCGAGTGGATTCTACACTGCTGGTGGCAATATCACAGGGGCGCAAAATGGTATTGCGATCGCTGGGGATTATATGAGTGCGGCGAGTTTTTTAGGTATTACAGCGTTAGTTTTTACAAATGGATTTGATGGGCTAATCTACTCCATTGGATTCTTGGTTGGGTGGCCTATTATATTGTTTCTAATCGCTGAAAAGTTCCGCAATCTTGGGAAATTTACCTTCGCTGATATTACCGCATATCGCCTTGATGCAAAGCCTATTCGCGTTATCTCTGCCATTTCAGCATTAAGTGTGATTGTGTTTTATCTTATCGCACAAATGGTTGGAGCTGGGCAGTTGATACAAGTGCTTTTTGGACTTCCTTATGGCGTTGCGGTGATTCTAGTTGGGATTTTGATGATTTGTTATGTTGTCTTTGGTGGAATGCACGCGACAACTTGGGTGCAAATCATCAAGGCTGTGCTGCTTTTGGCAGGGGCTAGTTTTATGGCGATTATGGTGCTGTATTTGACAAAGTTTGATCTTACTTATTATTTTTCACAAGCTATTTCTCATCATCCAAAAGGTGAAGCGATTATGTCGCCGGGTGCATTTCTACCAGATACGATTTCCGCCCTTTCACTTGGACTTGCTTTGATGTTTGGGACAGCAGGATTGCCACATATTTTAATGCGATTTTTCACAGTGAAAGATGCGAAAGAAGCTAGAAAGTCAGTATTCTACGCCACAGGGCTTATTGGGTATTTTTATATCCTTACCTTTATCATAGGCTTTGGTGCGATTGCTTTGCTTTATGGGAATCCTGAATTTACAAAGCCTGATGGCTCATATAGCGGTGTGGCAAATATGGTGGCAATTAGCCTAGCAGAAGTGCTTGGTGGCAATGTCTTTTTAGGCTTTATTTCAGCGGTGGCATTTGCTACGATTTTAGCGGTAGTCTCGGGTCTTGCGATTTCTGGGGCTGGGGCTATAAGCCACGACTTGTTTGTGAATGTCTGCAAAGATGGCAAATGCGACCCTAAATTAGAGATGAGAGTAACAAAAGGTGCGACTATATTCTTAGGGGTTTTAGCTATCGCACTAGGATTCTTGTTTGAAAAGCAAAATATCGCCTTTATGGTGGGACTTGCATTTGCGATTGCAGCGAGTGTGAATTTCCCTATTTTGTTGCTTTCAATCTATTGGAAGAATCTTACAACTAAAGGTGCGTTTTGGGGTGGGCTTATAGGGCTTGTTGTAGTGCTGACACTTGTTGTTTTAAGTCCTAGCATTTGGGTAAAAAGCTTTGGCTTTGAAGTGGCTATTTTCCCTTATGATCATCCGGCAATTTTTACAATGCCTTTGACTTTTATAGCAATTTTTATTATCTCTAAGCTTGATGGCTCTAAACGAGCGGAGATTGATAGAAGTGGCTTTGAATCTCAAGACTTCCGCGCTCAAAGCGGTGTGGGTGCAAGTGAAGCGGTAGCTCATTAACTTTACAATACAATCCACTTTAAAGGTGGATTGCAGATTCTAAAAGCTCTTTTAAAAAATGGGAGCTTTAGAGATTTTCCTTGTTTTCCTTCTTATCAAGTTTGGCGTTAAGATTGACAAGCTGTTGGCGAATGTCAATAATGATGAAAAGCAGATAAAAAGCTAAGATAACTAGTAGTATTCCGGCGACAATACCTATCAAGCCTACTAGAATATCACCGATAGACATTAAACCTATACCATAAATTACAGCACCAACAAGACTTAGCACATAACATAGTTTGACGATAAAATTTCCCACGGATATTGTAAAATGAAACATTGTTTCTCCTTAAAATGTAATTTGTCCTTGTTATACAAGACATCGCATTATAGACAAATGCAGATATAAGCCCATAAAAACAAAGGGCGTTTTTTTTTTCAATTTGTATCATTTTGCTACAAAATTGCAGTATTTTGTAGGGTGAAGGGTAGAAAAGCTTCTTTAAAATTCAAGCTTTTACATCTTGCGGATTTTAGCTATCTCATCGCGGATTCTGGCGGCTTCTTCAAACTCCAATACCTTAGCGGCTTGCTGCATTTTAAGCGTTAAGTCTTTAATGATTGAATCTCGCTCTGATTTTGGGATCTTTTTACTTCCTTTGCTCCCATTCTCATAGAGCCGTGATAAGCCACTAGATTCTATTTTTAGCTCACTTTCAAGCCCCCTTTGCACGGACTTTGGCGTAATATTATGCTCCTTGTTAAACGCCTCTTGCTTAGCTCGGCGATAGTCTGTAATATCAAACGCCCTTTGCATAGAGCCTGTAACTTTTTTAGCATATAAAATCACCTTGCCATTGACATTCCTAGCCGCCCTTCCCATTGTTTGGATAAGGCTTGTCTCACTGCGTAAGAATCCTTCCTTATCCGCATCCATTATCGCTATAAGGCTAACTTCGGGCAAGTCTAGCCCCTCACGCAAAAGGTTAATGCCAATCAGCACATCAAATTCCCCTAATCGCAGTGAGCGGATAAGGTGATTTCGCTCAATGGCGTCAATATCACTATGCATATATCGCACCTTGATTCCAAGCTCCCCATAATATTTGCTTAACTCTTCTGCCATTTTTTTAGTCAGCGTTGTGATAAGCACTCGTTCATTATTTTCCACCCTTAGTTTTATCTCATCATACAAATCAAGCACCTGATTATCAGAATCTCGCACTTCATACAGCGGGTCTAAAAGCCCTGTTGGGCGGATAATCTGTTCAGCTATATGGTTTTGACTAAGCTCTAGCTCTAGTTTTGCAGGCGTAGCAGAGACAAAGAGAAAATGCGGGGCTTTATTGATAAACTCATCAAAACGCAAAGGGCGATTGTCTAACGCACTAGGCAGCCTAAAGCCATATTCCACAAGCACTTCCTTGCGGCTTCTATCCCCTGCATACATTCCACCAAATTGTGGCAGGCTCACGTGAGATTCATCAACGATAATCAAATATGGCTTCCCCTTTTGCTCAAAATAATCTAGCAAGGAATAAGGCGTCTCGCCCGGGGCTTTGCCTGTGAGATGTCTAGCGTAGTTTTCAATCCCCTTGCAGATTCCAGATTCTCTAATCATCTCTAAATCAAATTCCGTGCGTCCTTTTAAACGCTGATATTCTATTTGCTTATTTTCTAGCTCAAATTCTTGCAAACGCATTTCAAGTTCAGATTCTATATTTTGCAGGGCAAGTTGCAATCGCTTTTCACTTACGATAAATTGATTTGCCGCATACAGCACAAAGCTCTCTAGCCACGCTAGATTCTGCCTTTCCAACGCATCAAAAGCCCCAATGCGTTCAATCTCATCGCCAAAAAACTCAATACGGATAAACTCATTTTCATTATACGCAGGGAATATATCCACCACTTCGCCATTTACACGGAAATTCCCTCGTTCAAAAATGCTGTCATTTCGCGTATAGCCCATATTGACGAGCTTTAAAAGCAAGGCTTTTTGTGTGTAGCTCTGCCCCACTTCTAGCTTTTCTATCATTGTGAGATATTCTTGCGGATTGCCTAGTCCATAGTTTGCCGACACTGAAGCCACAACAATCACATCATCATAGGCTAGAAGTGAAGTCGTGGCTGAAAGCCGCAATCGTTCTAAGTCTTCATTAATGCTTGAATCCTTTTCGATAAACAAATCTCGGCGCGGGATATATGCTTCAGGCTGGTAATAATCAAAGTGGCTGATGAAATACTCTACCTTGTTTTTTGGAAAAAATCCCTTAAACTCGCTATAAAGCTGGGCGGCTAGGGTTTTATTATGTGTCATAATGAGAGTTGGGAGATTGAGCTTGGCAATGATATTTGCCATAGTGTAGGTTTTCCCACTGCCTGTAACGCCAACAAGTGTGGAATACTTCGCTCCATTAAGAATAGAATCTGTGATTTTTGTAATGGCTTGGGGCTGATCTCCTGCTGGAGTATATTGGGATTCTAGGATAAATTTTGCCATTTTTTCCGCACTCCTTGAAATTTTTGTGTTAGAATTATACTTCATTTTCACAATTAAAGGATTGGCAATGAGTAGCGTTATGGAAAAACTCTCCCAAAAGATAGAAGAAATGCTCTCCAAAATCACATCACAACGACAAGAAATAGAATCTTTACAGCTTGAGATTGCCTCACTCAAGGCACAAAATGAAGCAAAAGATACGCAAATTTCAAATCTTTACGAAGAGATTGCAAATAAAGATAGGGGTTTTGAAGATCTTTTTGCAAAGATTGATGAGGGGTTGCACGGCGAAAGCAGTAGCCCTGCAAATCAGCAAACAAGCTTTTTTAGCGATGAATCTTTAGATTCAAACAATAACCAAGGGCTATAATGGCGCAAGAAAGCCTAGAGATAGCCCTAAATGGCAAACGCTACACAATCTCGCTTGACCCATTATGCGATGAGGTAAGAGCGGAGCTTAAGACACTTTTTATGCAAGAGGTTGAGCCACTCACCCTTTTAAAACTCTACATTACAAAAGCCCAAGAATACGCTCTCATTTGCAAATCTCTTGAAAGTTTGTATAAATCCCTTGAAAGTGCGGATAATCTTCCGCAACAAAGTGTGCAAATTGAAGCATTGGGAAATATGCTTTAATGATATGTCCCTAAGCTTAAAGGTGAAGTTTGTATTATTACCTTATCGCCCCACTTGGCTTAAAATCCCCCATTTTGACTTATGGCAGCGAAACGCAATGTGTGAAAGATGAGCTATGCTCTATCAATGTGCGAAATAAAGAGTGTTTGGGCGTTGTATTAGAATCTACACCCGCTCCCACATTTGAATGCAAGATTCTAGAAAAAACGCATTTAAGATTCCTGCCTCATCAAAAAATGTTAGCTGAATTTATTATGCAGTATTATTGCGTGAGTTTAAGTCTCTCTTACTCGCTTTTCACGCCTTTTGACGAATCTTTGTGTGTTACAAAAGATAAGGGGAATGAAGATTCTAAAGTGGATATTGTCCCACAAGTGAAGCTCAATCTCGCACAAAATGACGCTTTGCATTTTTTACAAACACACACAAATCCCCTGCTTTTTGGCGATACAGGCAGTGGGAAAACAGAAATTTACATTCATCTTATCGCTCAAACGCTAAATCAGCATAAAAACGCCCTTTTTCTTATGCCAGAGATTGCCCTAACTCCACAGATAGAATCTCGCTTGAAGGCAGTCTTTGGTGATATGGTGGGGATTTGGCATAGCAAAATTACAAAAGCACAAAAGAAAAAGTTTTTAGATAAGCTTCATAATGGCGATATACGCGTGATTGCTGGGGCTAGAAGTGCGTTTTTTTTGCCCGTTATGAATCTTGGGCTAGTGATTGTAGATGAAGAACACGATGATGCGTATAAATCCCAAAGTGTGCCACATTATAATACGCGGGATTTAGCGTTGTATCTTGGAAAACAAAGTGAGATGAAAGTTGTTTTAGGCTCGGCTACACCGAGTGTGTCAAGCTACTTTTATGCTACAAAGCAAAAGAGTTTATATCGTTTGAAAGGGCAGTATTTTGGCTCTAAAAAGCATATTAAGATTCTAACAAGTAATCAAAATACTGAATCTACAAATGGTGAAGAATCTGCCTTGCTCCCCCTAGAGATGATAGAAAAAATCCGCCAAAAGCTTGAGAAAAAAGAGCAAGTGATTGTATTTTTACCCACTCGCGCACATTACAAAATGCTTGTGTGTCAAACTTGTGGCAGTGGCGTGGAATGTGCATTTTGCTCGGTCAATATGTCTTTGCACCTTGATAAAAACGCACTGATGTGTCATTACTGCCATTGGAGCAAGGCTATCCCTAGGGCTTGTCCGCAATGTGGGAGTGAAAATCTTAACTCTTTTCGCATAGGCACGGCACAAGTGGCTAATTTTTTACAAAGAGTTTTTGCGGATTCTAAAATCGCCCTTTTTGATAGGGATAATATCACAACGCATAAAAAGCTCAAAGATACGCTAAAAGCCTTTAATGCCGGGGAGATTGACATTCTTGTTGGCACACAAATGCTAAGCAAGGGGCACGATTACCATAATGTGAATTTGGCAGTGGTGCTAGGCATTGACTATGTGCTAAAAAGTGCGGATTATCGCTGTAATGAGCGGGCATTAAGTTTGCTATATCAAATCGCTGGGAGAGCCGGGCGGAAGTATGATGGGGAAGTGTGGATTGAGAGTGCAAATGGGGCGTTTTTGGAGCGGTTTTTGGGGGATTATGAAGATTTTTTACATTTTGAGCTTAGCTCTCGTCCTAAGATTTATCCGCCATTTATGCGGTTAGCGACTTTGACTTTTATGGATAAAAGTGAAAAAAAGGCGTTAGAAAATCTAGCAAAAGTGCGAAATTTATTGCAGGAGTATCCATTGGGGCAGGTGGAGATTGTGGGGGATTCTAAGGCGTTGCTTGAGCGATTGTATGATAAATATCGCTTTGTGTTGCTTGTGCGAAGTGCTTCTACGCGTGAATTGCTGGGGCTTTTGCATTATGTGCGTTTGCAAGCGGAAAATCTCTGCGAGATTGAGATTGATCCTTTGAATATCATATAAGGCGGCGGATATGGCAAAAGCACCAAGTGTAAAGGCACAAATGATAAAAACAAAGGGGGCAAATGATAAGCAGCCAAGATTCCATATACAATCGGGAGTCTTAAAGCATTTAAAGCTGATATGGAATGCTAAATCTTCTACACGCCCAACAAAATCCATTGTAAAAGAATCTTTTTTTAATACAATGAAAAGTGAAATTGTAGATTGTGTGTTTATTGAGGGATTTGGGGGCTGTGGGTCTATGGGGATTGAGGCACTTTCACTTGGGGCGAGTGAAGCGGTATTTTATGAAATAGACACAGAGGCATATAAAATTTTATGCCAAAATCTTGCTAATGCTAAAAATGTAGCACAAAAGCTAGGAAAGATATTAAAATTTTCTACCTTTAATGCCGATTTTTTCAGCACCGATATTTTTACACAAGGCTTTATTCATACGCAAAAAGCCATTTTGTATTTGGACCCGCCTTTTTGCATACGGCAGGGAATGCAGGGCATATATGAGCGACTTTTTGCGTTGGTTAGGAATCTTAGGCCTTGTGGAGTGCGGTTTATTGTTTTTGAGCATTTGAGTGGGTATAATATGCCGGAGATGTTGGGCGTGTATATGCGGTATAAAATGCGAAGTTTTGGCAAAAGCACTCTAACTTATTATATTGCAAAGGATTAAAATGGCAGAAGAAGAAAAAGCAGCCCCACAGAGCGGGGGAGAGAAAAAAAGCAAAGCAATTTTGTTTGTGGTGATTGGCATTGTTGTGGTGCTACTCATTTTGGTTGGCATTGTGGTCTTTATGCTTATGGGTGGAGATGATGAGGGAGAGAAAAAGCAAGAGAACACCCCACAGGTGGGAGCTCAAGCTGCTCAGCCTTCACAAAAGGCAGCACAAATTATTGTAGGCAATACGATTTCTGTGCGGAGTGTAGATAAGCTTCAGCCCGGTCTTATTTACCCAGCGGAAGGTCCTATTCCTTTTACTGTGAATCTTATGACACAAACAGGTAAAAGATACCTTAAAACAAGTATGCAATTTGAGCTTGATAAAGATGAGGCAAAGGCTATGGCGACAAAAGCCGAGCTTGATAATAAGATGCCGATGATTAAAGATGTTGTGAATGAGATTCTCTCATCTAAGTCTATTGAAGATGTGGCAACGACAAAAGGTAAAAGTCGCGTAAAAGATGAGATTGTCAAACGCATTAACGAATTTTTGATGGACGGCAAGGTGTTTGATGTATTTTTTGTTGAATTTGTGGTGAGCTAGGGATTGCTAGGGATTGATATTGTTAGCATAGAGCGTATGCAAAGGCTAGTAGAGCGTTTTGGCATAAAGGGGCTTAGGCGGTTTTTGTCTGCCGATGAGATAAATCTTTGCTACAAAGATTCTAGCAAGGCTTTTAATATTTCTCGCATAGCGGGGTTTTGGGCGGCAAAGGAGGCTTGTGCTAAAGCACTGGGCGTTGGAATCTGCAAAGAGCTTAGTTTTTTAGATATGACTATAAGTAAGGATTCTAAAAATGCACCGCTTATGAATCTTACTCAAAGTAAAATGCGTGAATTTGGCATAGATGAGATAGCCCTAAGTATCAGCCACGATGGAGGATTTGCCATCGCTGCAGTGCTATGTAAAAGATGTGAAAAAGCATAGGATCTTAAAAAAAAAGATTCTAATAAATTTGTGCTGTTAGTCAAAGCAGCCTATGCCATTGCCCCTAAAACATATCAGCACACTTATGGCACTTATCACGAGTAGCCAAATCAAAATAAAGCAGTTTGTACGGGTGAGAATCTTAGAATAAAATCCATAGCCTAAAATTAAGATTTGCATAAAAAATGAAGGTAGGATAAAGAATAGGTAGGCTGTGTCAATTTCTGGCGGGAAAGCATTTAAGCAGGGCGTGTGTTCTGGGTCATTGCGACAATCAAATGCCCAATAATATGTGCAATGAAATGCGATAATAAAAGCAAAATTTATAAGCCATAAAAAGAAAAAAGCAAGATTTGCTAGTAGTGTGGAAATAAATGTGTAAATGCGGGTAGTGAATGTGGCATCAAGCTTTTTTTTCACAAAAAACACAGCAAAGCAAAGAATGGAAAATCCCCAAATGAATAAATACTTTTTACTCCAACGAGCGATGGTGAAGTCGTCCTTATAGCATTGGATTAAATCTAGCACATTAGAATCTAGGGCAAAAGGTATATGGAAGAATCCAACCCCAAAAAGTGTCAAAAATGTGGCAAGTAAGCAAAACTCATTAGATAAGATTCTTTTCACGACTGCGGACTTAAACTCTCTTTTTCGTTATGAATCATTGTGTTTAAAAACTCTTCAAGGTTAAATCTCTTGCGATGATTTGGCGTGAAAATATGAATCATAATATCCCCCAAATCCGCAATAAGCCAATCTTCACTCTCTTCTTCTGTGGCATAAAATATCTCACCCTGTGGCTTTAGCTCCGTTTTCAAATGATCTAGCAAAGCAAAGGAATGTCGCCCTATCATCGCACTCACAATCACAATCTTATCTACAATATAATCCCTTCCGCTTAAATCAAAAATCTCAATATCCTCCCCCTTTTTATCCTCTAAAAGCGTTTGGATACGTTGCAATCTTTGGTTCATCGTTGGCTGTGTTTTTGTTGAATCTGCCTGCAAGTTTGCTCCTTTAAAATGACTTAAAAAGGCGACATTATAGCTGAAAATGTGCGTGGATAAAAGGAAAAATTTCTGCTGGTAGCATTTTTAGCGCTTTGTTAATCTCGCCCTTGTGTAGAAGCTCTCGCACTTTGCTTGATGAAATAGCGTTAAAATGCGAGAGATTGATACTTGCTCTCACTTTTGGCGTAAGATTCTGCGGGTGGGTTATAGTGTTAGATTCTCGCTTTACAACAATAAACTCCACAAGTTCGCATAAAGATTGTGAATCTTTCCATAAATGCAGGGTTTCAAAACTATCGCTGCCTAGAACAAAACAAAGTTTTGCTTGTGGGCTAGAATCTAGCTGATTAGAATCTAAAAAGCTAGAAATCTGCTTTTGTAAAGAGCGAATGCTTGTAATCGTGTGTGTTGGGCGATTTTGCCTTATCTCATAATCACTGATTGTAGTCTTATCTCCACTTATTTGAGCTAGAATCTCACACATTTTAAGGCGTTCATTTGGGCTAAAAAGGGATTTTGATTTGAGCGGATTTTGGTAGTTTGGCAAAAGAATAGTTTGAAGGCAAAAGGGATTGTTAGTTAGGATTTTTAGAATCTCCAAATGTGCCAAATGCGGCGGGTCAAAGCTCCCACCATAAATAGCGATAAAATATGCAGAATCTTGACTTTGATTATTTGCCCCTATTTTGATACTTGACATCGTAGCTTGGCTTACATTACAAGATTGAATCTTTACTCAAAGCGACTTGCGCGCGTGAGTTTAGAGAATTTCACACCTTTTAATCCGCCAATTTCAATGCTAAGATTTTCAATTTTCTTGCCCTCCCCACGCAGAATGATTGTCTCAAGGCAGTTGTGATGGTCTAAATGAATGTGGGTATTGCAGAGAATCTCAACATTTCCATTATGCGTGTTTATGTGCTGAATATCAATCATACGCTGATTAAGTTCGCGTTGATGATGATCATAGATAATGGTTAAAACAGCCACGCCCTGTGTGCTTTCGTCTCCATTGCTCCATACTTCTTCGTTGAGCTTTTCTCGTATCATATCTCTAACAAGCTCTGAACGCGATGAATAGCCCTTGTGCGTGAGCTTTTCATCAAGAGTGTCTAAGAGATTCTGCGGTAGAGATACGCTAAAGCGGATAATGTTTTGCTTCATTTTTACTCCCTTGTGTCTGTGCGTTCTTGTGTAAAAAAGCATAAATGCCGATATTGTAGCATAGATTGCCAAAAACTATAAAGCATAGAAGTGTGAAATTTAAGTGGATTTAAAAGGAAGTGTAAAGTTATTTTAAGAATGATTTTTATAATATGCTAAGGCTAAAAAATGATGAAGATTCATATTTTTTGACTGATTAAGGTATATTGTGGGAGCAGGATAATGGACATTTTGAAAGATTACATAGATCATATTATTTTTGCTATTTTGGGTTTTATGAGTTTTGTGGCGGTGTGGCTAAGCTGTGAGCGAGTGATATTTTATGCAAAAATCAATGTGGGTGAATACACTGATGAAAATGTGCTAGAAGAGGTATTGAGTAAGAATCTCACCGCATTGTATATCATTTACTCTAATGCACCTTATGTGGGGCTTTTGGGAACAGTTGTTGGGATAATGATAACTTTTTATGATATGGGAATGAGTGGGGGAATGGACGCTCAAAGCATTATGGTAGGGCTATCTACGGCGTTAAAGGCGACAGCTCTAGGGCTTGTGGTAGCCATTCCCACTTTGATTGTGTATAACTGCTTTGTGCGTAAAATGGATATTTTGCTTAATCGCTATAAGTTTTTGAAAAAACAAGGCTAGAAAATGAGAATCCCAAAAAAAGATGGCTTAAATATCGTCCCCTTCATTGATGTGATGCTCGTGCTTTTAGCTATTGTGCTAAGTGTTTCTACTTTCATCGCTCAAGGGCAGATTAAAGTAGAGCTACCTTATGCTAGTCAAAATGAGCAAAAACAAGATGAAAAGCCTGTCATCATCGCTATTGATGATAAGAATGTGATTTATTTTGATGATAAGCAAATAGAGATAGAATCTTTAAAAGAGCAGATTGCAAAGATTGATAATAAGACGCTCATTCAGCTCAAGAGTGATAAGGATTCTAAATTTGAGACTTTTATACAAATTGTGGATATTTTAAAGGAGAAAGGGCATGAAAACTTCGGCATTTCAACAAAATCCAAATAAAAATGCTATAAAATCAAGTCTTTTTACACCTGCTTTTTTAGGCTTTGCCATAAGCTTTGTGCTTCATATCGGGCTTGTTGTGTGGCTTTTTGGTGTGTTTCACAATGTGGAGTTGCAGCAAAATGGCGATAATATCACAACAATTGCCCTAGCGACATTTCAAACCCCTTCAAATCAAGAGAATGTAGAAAAGCCAAAGCCCTTACCTACGCGACAACATAAAAAGCAGATTCAAAAAGAGCAAGTCAAAGAGCAGGGCAAACTTGCCAAACAAGAAGAGCTAAGCCCCCCGCCAACCCCAGCTCCAAAGGCAAAGCCTGATGAAAAGGCAGAAGAGGGCGAGATTATCCAAACGCTTTCGTATAGAAATGGTGATGAAGATGAGATTTTTTCTCAAATCAAACGCGCCATTGATCGCAAAAATAAATATCCAAATATGGCAAGAAAGCGAGGCTTGGAAGGGGAGGTGATAGTGGAGTTTGTCATCTATAAAGATGGTAAGGTGGCTAATATCCGCATTATCAAGCCCTGTCCGCACGATCCTTTCAATGTCGCTGCGATGAATGCTATCAAAAAAGCACAGGGGGATTTTCCTACACTTAGCGTAACGACAAAAATAGAGTTGCCTATTGTGTATGAGCTAAAAACTGATAGGATTTAATGCGAGATTTGTTTAAGAGAAATGATTATAAAATCGTTGCAAATAGACTTGTGAGTGTGGGTAAGAAGTTGTTTTAAGAATCTAAACTTTGTGAGCGTGGGCTTGTGAGTGTAGCAAAATAGAATCTTATTGCCTAGATTCTTGTTTTGCTATTTATTGATGTTTTTAAATCCACTTCTTTGCATAAAAGTTAAAAAAGCCTTTAAAGTTCAAAGACATTTAAAAATCGTTTTGCCCTTTGGGTTGTGGGATTTGTGAAAAAGACTTCTGGGCTACTCTCTTCTGCGAGTTTGCCCTCATCAAAAAAGCAGATTCTATCCGCCACCTTTTTAGCAAATCGCATTTCGTGCGTTACAATAAGCATAGTCATTCCCTCTTTGGCAAGTTCCAAAATCACTTCAAGCACCTCTTTTACCATTTCTGGATCAAGTGATGCGGTTACTTCATCAAAAAGCATAATTTCAGGATTCATACACAATGCACGCACGATGGCTACGCGTTGCTTCTGTCCTCCGCTTAGCTCTTTTGGTGAAGCATACATTTTTTGGGCTAATCCCACGCGTTCTAAAAGCTTTTGAGCTTGGGCTACAACCTCCTTTTTCTCACGCTTTTGCACCTTGAGCGGTCCTAGTAAAATATTATCCATTACGCTCATATGTGGAAAAAGATCGTAACTTTGAAACACCATACCTATGCGTTGGCGGATAGCACTCCACTTTGATTTTTTGTGATTGAGTAGTGTGCCATTTAATAGAATCTCTCCGCTTTGGATAGATTCTAGTCCGTTAATGCAACGCAAAAAGGTGCTTTTGCCACAGCCACTAGCTCCTAAAATTACCACCACTTCGCCCTTTTTGACTTGCATAGAGATGTCGTTTAGCACAAAATGGCTGCCATCATAAGTCTTTTTTAAATGTCGTATGTCAAGTAAGATTTCACTCATTGATATTTTTTCTCCAAGATTCTACTAAGATAAGAAAGCGGATAGCACAAAAGAAAATATGTCGCAAAGATTCCGCCATATACCCAAAAACTCGCATTTGTTTGGGATTTATTCAGCTCAATTATCTGCTGTCCCACTTGCAATAAATCTGCCGCTCCAATCAGGGCTACAAGTGAAGTTGTCTTAATCATACGGGTTGAGAGAGAAACAATTGAGGGGAGTAATCTTTGCAGGGCTTGAGGGAAAATGATATAGAGCATAATCTGCCACTGCTGCAGTCCTAATGCCTTGCCACTTTCCACTTGGTGCTTTGGCAATGAGGTGATAGCTCCCCTTACCAAGTCGCCAACTTCCGCCACACCCCATAAACTAAAAACAATAATGGCACTTTGAAAGGCACTTAGGCTTATATCAAAATATTGCGAGATTCCAAAAAAGACAATAAAAAGCCACGCCAAAATGGGAATAATGCGAATGCACTCAAGGTAGAATCTACATAAACTCACAACAATAAGATTCTTCCAAGTCATCATAAAGCCAAGCACAAGCCCGCCAAGTGTTGAAAAGATAATGGATATAAGGGCGATTTCCAAAGTAAGTGTCGCCCCTTGTAATAAACGCATAAAATTTGAACCTATGAAAAAAATCTCCATTACAGCACCCTTTTTTTATAGGACTTTTCAAGTAATGAAAACACAAATGACAAAGGCAAAAGCACCACAAGATAGCTTAAGATAAGCATTAAAAGGGCTTCATTTGTTTTGTAGTAGTTTGTGATAATATCTTTGGTTACAAACATCATATCAGCAAGGGCAATGACGCCTACAACTGAAGTCTCTTTGAGTAGAAAAATGACATTTGCACCAATTGAGGGCAGGGCAACGCCAAGGGATTGAGGCAAGATTACATATCGCATCATTTGAAATGAGCTTAACCCTATGCTTTGGGCAGATTCAATTTGGGATTTGCTCATAGATTCTAAGCCGGTGCGAAAACTCTCACACATATAGCCCCCACCTAAAAACGCCAAGCCCGTAATCGCACAGACATATTCACTAAGCGAAATGCCCATAACCCCGTGCAATCCATAGTAGAGAAAAAAGAGCTGGATAAGCAAGGGCGTGTTTCTTGCCACTTCCACATAGGCATTAACAAGATACCGCACAAAAGGGACTTTTAAAAATAGAATCCACGCACAAACAAAGCCAATAAGAAGTGAAAGCAAAATACCAAAAAATGAAATATAAAGTGTCAAAGAGAGAGCTTTAGCAAATATCGGCACACATTGTTGCATAAACTGAAAATCAAGCATTTATTTTATCCCTTGTGTCAAAACGCGTTCATTATAAAAGTGCTAATTATATAAGGAATTATTAAATTTACACGACACATTATGCTAAACTAAAAATACATTCTTAGCCCTAGCATAGAAGTGGGCTGGGGCTTTGTATATAACTCATTTTGCACGAGAGACATTCGCCCAAACAAGCCAAGATTCTGGATAATATTGACACTGAGCGTGCTGTCAAGATGATGACTAAAGTCTTTGAGTGTATAGGCTTTGAATGTATATTCAAGTGTGGCTTTTAGGCGGTTATTATCGCTTATATTAAGCCCAAACACTTGAGCTAGGGCAAAGTCTGCTTGGTTATTGTGGCTAAGAAAAAATGTAGGCTCAAGCAAGTAATATGCATAAGCGATATTGCTAAAATCATAGCTCATTCCCCCGCCAAAGTTTATAAAATAATGCAAATGCTCATCGTTAAATGTTCTATTAAATCCCGTCTCTGCACGATATGAAAAAGGCTTAAAAAACTTCCCCATAGGTGCGATAGAGGCGATAGATAAAATATTCATCTCATAAATCTTAGCGTTATTTATCGCTTGTGTCCCCTGCATACTTGTATCATAATACCCAAGCACTCGCATAAGCTCAATTTGTGCGCCTTTGAGATAACCTACATCATTATCCGTTATATCGTGGTAGGTGATTCTAAAATCAAGGGCTGGGTGGAATCCTTGTGCGTTGTGTAAAAGCAGGGGCGTTATCCTTAGGCTTTGGTTGCCTTCAAGGGGATTTGTCTTTGGTGTGTGTATTTGCGGTGGGGTATTAGAGCCAAGTGTAGAGCGTGTGGAGGCTAGAGTGTGGGCGATTTGTGTGTATTGCTCTTTGGGTAATTTGCCTTTGATAAAGTGATATTCGCTAAGCTCCAAGGCAGATTCTAAAATGTATTGCTTATCTTGCAGTGAAAGTTTAGAATCTTGTGTAATCTCACTTGGCTGCTTGTCTCCAAGGGCTAGTTTTTTAGCAAGTTTGACGGATTTGTTATTCATAAGTTTGCCATAAGCGTTGAGTTTGGCGCGTTTGCTTGGGCGGTAAGTTTGGGTGGTGATAAGTTGTGCCTTTTGCAGGGCAAAAAGCGTTTCTGGGGGATTGACCTGATAGATAAATTGATGTCGCAGTTTGAGGCTAGGGCGTGCTACTTCAAGCAGCCAAAGCACATTATACGAGCAGTTTCTGTGGAAAAAATAATATGAGCTAAAAGCATCGCTTAGCTCCCAAATGTGATTATAAAGTTGCGTAATCTCCTGTGGTGTGAGATTTAGCTCATATTCCCATATATCGCGGGATTCAGTGTTTGAATATTCTTTGATTTTATCATAATAGGGTAGGATTGAATAGCTCCCGGTGTAAAGCCCAAAAAGCCCTTTAAATCCAAACACTATGCCATTTTCTTTGGTTTGGTCTGCATCGGCTTGGTAGTTTATAGCAAAGCTTAAAAGGCGAGATTGAAACTTAGAATCTAAAAGCAAAAAGGTGTGTCCAAACATAGAAGCAGGGGAATTAATATGAGCTGAAGGAAAAATAATACTTGCCTTTGTAGGTGCTACATAATCACGCATAGCGATAAATTCTTCGCACTCCATTTGTGGCAAATCCTGCAAATCAAGGTGCTGTTTTAAAAAATGCAGTCTTGCTGGGAAGCGACATAATGCGTGATAGTCTTGTTTTTGTATGGAGCGGACAGGGAGCTTAATCTCGTTTTTCTCAAAAAATTGGATTTGCTCTTGGCGTCTTTTGACAATCGCTTCTGGAATCTCCACAGATTCTACAGATTGATAAAATGCTTTGATAGTCGCTTCAAGCTCGCTTGTAGCAAGGCTTTTGTGTTTGTCTTTATGTGGCAGTGGGGTAAGAAAAAAGTAAGGCGAGATAATTTCACTCGTAGAAGAATCAATATGTAAAAGGTCTTTCCATTCTTTGCTTTCAGCAAGTTTTAGAGCTTTGGCAGATTCTAGAATCTGCTGCGGTGTTGCGGTGTTTGCTATCTCATTTGGTTGAGTTGAAGCGTAGCTTTGAGTGAGATAAATAAGCAGGGTAAAAAGGAGATATTGAAATTTTTTCATAATATTTGAGCTTTTAGAATCTTAGGCTCATAGCTTGTAGGGAATGCAAGTGAGTGTTTTTAATCATATTTTAAATATCCTTTTAGATTTGAGTATATAAAAGTTTAAGCATTTATAAAAAGCGTGGATTCTAGCAGAGTTTGACTTATCATTGGCTTGAGAAGAGATTAAAGGCTAAGATAGGCAGATTTGAATCCCCACGCCATAGCGTGGAGAATACAAGAAAATTATAAACTTGCAGCACCATCAAGCACATCGGCACTTTGTGTGTTTGCGTTTGCATAAAGTTTGTGGTAGTTTTCTTGTAAAGCAACTTTGAATGCTTCTTTATCATCTACATTAAGAAGTTCTACAAGTGTATCAAGGTGTTCGCCATTGCCACGAGCGATTTCTTGTGAGAGTGCGTCCATATTTGCCGCTACAAACTCTTGAGTTCTGCTATCCATAGCTACCTTGCCACTTTTACAGCCGGAAGTTCCTGAAGTAATACCAAAAGTTTGGATACCAAAAGTGTGGTTTGTTGTTACTTGGAAAAGATTCCACAAAATGCCTTGTTTGTCAATGATGAGTGAGCCAAGACCACAACCTGTATTTGTATTTGCCGCAGCAAATGTCCCACTTACCAAACTCGCACTAAGTGCTACGCTAACGAGAAGTTTTTTCATCGCTTGTCCTTTAAAAAGAAATTATCCCTTGATTTAAGGAGACTTGGCATTGTATCTTAAGTAGCTAAAATAGGGCTGAAAAGTCCCTAATCGCAGAATCTTTTTAGCATTGGCTTATAAGATTCTATCCGCCTATCGCGTAAAAAGGGCCACATACGCCGCACTTCTTCGCTCTTGCTTAAGTCAATCTCAACACGGATAATCTCTTCTTTATCTTCGCTCCCTTGTGCGAGTAATGCCCCTTGTGCATCAAAGGCAAAGCTAGAACCCCAAAAGCGTATGCCTTGTGCGTTGCCGCTGCTGTCTTTTTCAAATCCTACGCGGTTTATCGCAAGAGTTGGTAGTCCATTAGCCACACTATGCCCCCTTTGCACGGCTATCCACGCTTCTTTTTGACGCATTCTCTCTTCCATAGAATCTTCATCAAACCAGCCAATCGCCGTAGGATAGATAAGAATCTCCGCTCCCTTTAACGCCATTATCCTAGCCGCTTCAGGATACCACTGATCCCAGCAGATTAAGACACCAAGTTTGCCAAGGCTTGTTTGTATCGGCTCAAAGCCTAAATCACCGGGTGTGAAGTAGAATTTTTCATAAAACTGCGGATCATCAGGAATGTGCATTTTGCGGTATTTTCCTGCAATGCTCCCATTTGTGTCAAAGACAACGGCGGTGTTGTGGTAGATTCCAGCGGTGCGTCTTTCAAAAAGTGAAGTCAGCAGGACAATCTTATGCTTTTTGGCAATGTCACTAAAATAAGCCACATCAGCTTCAAAGTCATTAGTATAGTCAAAAAACTTAGGATCTTCACTTTGGCAGAAGTATTCTCGCGTATGAAGTTCTTGTAATGCCACAAGCTTGGCTCCAGATTCTGCGGCTTGCTCAATAAGTGAAGTCGTAGAATCTAGCATCGCCTTTTTCTCGCCCTTGTAGTTTTGTTGCAAAAGTGCCACTTGTAGTTTTGTGTTTTTCATTGTATTTTACTCATCTTCATCGCTATATTCATCATCGGGGTTTGCATAGTCATCATCATCATACCCACTATGGCGGAAGTCATCTTCTTCATCATCATAAAAATTTCCATCAAAATCAGAATCTTGCTCTAAGTCATCATATTCACGCATTTTGCTCTCCTTGTGTGTGTTTGAGTATATCTTGGATAATTTCACTTGCGATGGTTAGCCCAAAGCTCGCCGTTACCGCACTAAAGCTCCCTAACGCCTTGCATTTTGGCACTTCAGGGCTAAAGACAACCTTAAAATTCTTTTTTATTCCTGCTTTTTTGAGATTATCGCGGAATTTTCTCGCAAATTTATCGCCATAGCTTTTCCATATACTTGCCACGCGTATATGCAGGGGACTTAGCTTTTTAGCACTGCCTGTGGATACGATATATTTGCCTAATGGTTTGTTTGAGGCGATTTTAGCGATTTTGACTTTCGCATCAATATCATCAATGGCATCAACAATATAATCAAAGCCCATAATGTCAAATTCGCTTAAAAATGCTTCATCTACGCATTTTTGTAATGGCGTAATGCCCGGATAGAGTTTAGCTAACACAAGCACCTTTGGCTCGTTGATATGCTCTGCGCCGATTTGGCGATTTTGATTTGTAACATCAAAGCTATCTTTATCCACGATTGTAATATTCACTAGCCCACTTCTGTATAAACAATCCACCACAAAGCTCCCCACACCGCCTACGCCAAAGATAATGACGCTTTTTTGCTGTATGGATTTAAAGCTTTCTCCAAACAAGATTCTAGAACGCGTGTATCTATCAATAATCTCACTCATTTTTGTATCCAAGATTCAAGATTTTTGCTATCTTCATAGCTTGTCATATCAAGCTTAATGGGCGTTATGGAGACGTATTTGTTATGTGTCGCGTTAAAATCAGAGCCATTAGCAAAGGGTGTATCGGCGCGTTCCTCCCACTGCAGTGGGTGCAGCCCTAGCCAATAGTATTCCTGCCCGCGTGGGTTTCTATGCACCTGTGCGTCATCAGCGTAGATTCTATATCCCATTTGCGTGATTTTATAGCCCTTGCAGTCTTTTGGCGGAATATGTGGGATATTGATGTTTAAAAACTTCCGCTCTCCCAATGGATAGCCACGCGAAAAAATCATCTCTACAACTTCAGCAATACACTGCTTGGCAAGTGAAAAATCAAAATGTTTAGAGCGATTTTTATCAGGCATAAGCTGTGAAATCGCAATGGAAGGCACACCTTGGATACACGCCTCCATAGCCCCAGCAGCCGTGCCAGAATAGGTAATATCTTCTCCCATATTTGAGCCTAGATTAATCCCAGAAATGACTAAATCCGGCTTTTGCTGATAGAGTGAATTAAGGGCTAGATACACACAATCGCTTGGTGTGCCATCTTCAAGCTTGTAAAAATCATCATCAATCCGCACAAAGCTTAAGGGACGCGTGAGGGTTAGCCCGTGTCCGCAGGCGGATTTTTCACTTGCTGGAGCTACAATGGTAATGTGAGCTAGATTCTGCAAGGCATCTTTAAGTGCAAGTAGTCCGCTAGAATCAAAGCCATCATCATTTGTGAGTAAGATTTTTTTCATTTGCTTCCTTTATACAATGTCTTTAAAATAGTTTTCTAAAAGCGAGTTTAGGCTTTGAGCTATGCTAGATTCAAAGTCTTTTAGCTCTTGTTGCAAGTTTTGCCTTTGTCTATGAAACTCCGCTCTTGCCCCATCTAAGCCTAGCAAATTGACATAGCTATTTTTATGGCTATCATTTTGCGTTGTTTTTCCCGCTTGGCTTGAATCTTGACACACATCAATGATGTCATCGCGGAGCTGAAAATATATGCCAAGCTTCAAACCAAAGTCATACAAAGCCTTGCGGAGTTTAGAATCCACATTTGCAATAATAGCGCCAAACTCTAATGAAGTGGCAATGAGTTTAGCGGTTTTATTAGTGTGGATTGTTTGGATTTGCTCTAGGGCTAGAGTTTGATTTTCAAACTCACAATCAAGCATTTGCCCTAGCACCATTCCGCCAATTCCGGCATTTATGGCTAAAGATTCTATGAGAGCGAGTTTGAGCTGTGAGTCAAGCCTAGCTTGAGTAAGTAAGGCAAAGGCATAGGTGTTTAGTCCATCACCCACAAGCAGGGCTAGAGTTTCTCCATACTTCGTATGCAATGTAGGGTGTCCCCGCCGCAAAGAAGCATTATCCATACAAGGCAAATCATCGTGGATAAGCGAATAAGTGTGAATACACTCAATGCTTAGAGCTGGAAGAAAGGCATTTTTTATAAGCTGTGGGGCAAGGGCATTAAGAACGCTAAAGACAAGAGCCGGGCGGAATCTTTTGCCGCCATTTTGCACCATTTCCCACGCGGCTTTTTCATAATGCTGATGAAAGCTTGGAATCTGCGGGGCTTGGGCTAAAAGAAAAGATTCAAAATCGTGTAAAATTTCTGTGATGTGCTGCATTTTTCCCCCTATATTTTGATAAAAATCTCAAGCCCATCACGCAGGATAAGCAGCTGAATCTTACCATCAAACTCTTCATTAAATGCTGCTTGTGAAAGAAGCATTTTCAAGCGTTCAAAGCGTTTATGCGTAGTATCTGTGGATTGTGTGATAATGGGATTTTTATTAATAAATAGAATCTTATCATTCACTCTTAATTGGCTAAAGCGTCCAGCAATGGCGGGGTTTGTGCTTTGGATAATCATCTCATCATTTAGGGTGATACCAAAGCGTTCTAAAAAAGTCTCTCTTAATAAGAATCCGCCGTAGCGTTGATTGACTTTCACAAGCAGTGTCATCGTTTTGCCATTGCGTTTTATAAGCACTTTGGCTTGAGAATCTTTTTTGAGATTGCTCATAATCCACTCTATCTGCCCGCTATTTGAAACTTTTGTGCCATTAATGCTTACGATCTCATCTTGGGGCTGAAAGGGATTGTTTGGAAAAAATGGATCAATAAAACTCACAATAGGCTTTTGAGAATAAAATCGTATGCCTAAATCGCCGTAGTAGGCTGATTTTTGATTTAAGAATCTATCAATATATTTTTTTTCTATAAAGCCATTGTTGCCTACACCCAAGCCATAGATTTGGTAGCAGATATTGCCTAGGACGCCGTTTTGTGAGGTTTTGTTTGAAAATCCTGCGTAGTCTATAAAGCCATTTTGTCGCTTTGTAATATGCCCGATGCTTGGGGCGTGATTGAGCGAAATGATGGCGAGTTTTTTATCATTTAGGGTGCGTTTGTCAAGGGGGAGAAGCTCATAGCTTTGCTTGGTTTTTGGGAGAGCTAGGAGATAAAGCCCCACAAATGGGTCGGCTTTTAGAATCTTTACATTTTTAGGGGGTGTTTTGGCATATAAAATATGATGTTGTGTTGTGCCGACTTTAAGACTTATGGCATAGCCTGAATCCACAGGTGTGCTAGCAGCTTTGAAGTATTTGACACAATGTGAGTAGTCATAGGCAAATGCGTGGCTACACAGGCTAAGGATAAGTGCTGTAACTATCGTTATGAGCAGTAATGGCTTTGTGTGTTTAAGCATTAGGTTTGCCACCAAAAATATTTAATCCTCCAAGGTTGCCAAGGAGATTCATAGCACTTGATTGACGATTTTCTTCCACACTCTTGCGAAGGTCGTTAAACGCACTCATTAGTAGAATCTGAAGCGATTCTTTATCCTCAAGCAAACTATCATCAATACTAATATCAATAATCTCTCCATTACCATTAGCACTTACACTCACTAGCCCACCGCCACTTTTTGCTGTGAGGGTGGTCTGCTGATTGCGTTCTTCTAGCTCTTTTATGGAATCTTGCATAGAGCCTAGCATTGCTCCAAATTGACTTGGATCAAACATTTCACACCTCGCTTGTTATGGATAGAATCTCATTATTTGCCCCAACTTGCACGATTGTAGGCTGATAGTCTTGTAACTCTTCTTGGCTGTAAGTCGCATAGGCTACGATGATGATAATATCCCCCACTTGTGCCTTTCTAGCTGCAGCACCATTGAGACAAATCTCGCCCTTTTTGTCGCCATAAATGACATAAGTGCTAAATCGTTCGCCATTATTGATATTTAGAATCTCTACTTTCATACCCGCTAGGAGTTTTGCACTTTTGGCAAGATTTTTTTCCATGGTAATTGAACCCACATAATTGAGATTAGCATCACTCACTTGTGCGCGGTGAATCTTGGAATAGAGCATTTCAAATTGCATAATGTGCCTTTGTTTTTGATGTTAAGATGTGTTGTGTCATTACACATAATTTGTAAGCGGGGATTCTATCATAAGATTCTTATTATATTGTTAGGGTGGGGTGAAACTTATTATGCTTTAAAGGTAATAAGTTTCTAAAGTGATTAAGCAAAAATATGTGTTGGGGTGGGGAATTATCAAAATACAAAAAAATATTAATTTTGTGGCAGTGTGTAGGTTTTTTGGGCTTATGTAAAGGGTTTTTTGAAAAGAAGCATTGGATTCTATTTCTATTTAAGCCCCCCTTAAGCTTTAAATCTGTATTATTTCACTCCCATTTGATTGAGCTTCTAGTCTCTTCTCTTAGGTTTTTATTTCTATATGATGTTTTTA
>NZ_JRPE02000007.1 GCF_000765825.2 Helicobacter magdeburgensis | reverse complement strand
GATTCAAAGCCCTGCATATCAATTCCTGCAATATCAAGTAAGGTATGGATTAAATCATCGCTCATATAGCGTTGATTCTGTGCTTTTTGCAATCGCTTATAAAGCTCTGGGTGCTTGTCAATAAATTCATCGCTCACATACATAATAAATGGAATCTCCACCATAAAACGCGACATTTTAGAATTACTATGTCCAGCAAAGTCTCCATTCTCATACACCTCTTCTCCGTGATCGCTAAAATACAGCACTAAAGAATCTGAATCTGCAAATCGCTTTATAATCTCTCGTAGCAAAAAATCGCCATACAGCACACTATTAAGATAAGCAGCAATTTTATTTTTATCACCAAAATCTTGTCTTATATCACTTTGTGTGAAAATCTCAAACTCCTTTGGATAGCGACTTTCATACCTGTCGTGGTTTCCCATAAGGTGCAGGGCAAAAAACCGCAAAGGCTCATTGTGGGATTTAGAATCTACCAAGCTAGATTGTTGAGATTCTAACTGGGGGGGGGGCGATACATTATATTGCTTAAGATAAGTATCAAGCACTCCTAGTAGCTCCCCATCAAGCCTTGTTAAATCAAAACTATCGCCATAGCTTAAGTATTTTACCTCATCTGCCCTATTTAAAATTGTCGCTACACCATTGCCAAAAAAGCTCACCGCCTCTTGATTTGAAATAGTCGTGGTATGATAGCCCCCAAGACGCATAGCATCAATGAGATTTAAATGCTCATACCATTGCGAATTTTGAGCATTTTCTTGATTTGCAAAGGTTAGCACCTGCGTGAGACTTTCATAGGTTGAGCCTTGAGATGAAATCACATCATTAAAAACAAGCAGATTCTGTGGTTTTTGCTGCTTCAAACTCTCTAAAAGCGGAGTAGTCGGCAATCCATAGCCATACAAACTCATTTTACCTCTCTGTGTGCTTTCCCCAATGACAAGCACAACATTTGCAATCTTTTCCTTGCTGGGCTTTACTTCAAATCCTTTGGCAAACTCATCAAAATGTGTTTGCAACCTTTTATACTCCTGCATAAATGCAAGGGCGTGTTTGAACGATTTTGACACAGAAGTATAGCTATGATACAGCACATCACTAAACCGCAAAGACGGACTTGAAGGACGCACACTCACAATATGTAGCACCACAACAAGAAGAAGCAACAACACATACACAACTTTTAGCTTCAATGTATTGTTTCTCACGCATTTTGGCACTTGAATCTTAAAACACAACCAAATACCTAAACCAAAAAGCCCATACATTCCAAGTAATTTCATATCTATGTATGTATGTAAAAACTCAAAACTCTCTCGCATATTGCTTTCAAGGGCAATGCTAATCACATAGGAATTTAATAAAGTAGAGAAGTTATAAAGGCAAAAAATTTCAGCCATCATACACAAAACACTAAGAGCCACCACCACAAAAAGCAATAGATTCTGTAAAGGTTTCCATTTCAGCATATAAATAACACCAAACAACGCACCATAGCTGACAATAAACATCATCTCTCTATACGCAAAAGTCAAAAAATAATACATATCAAAATGCGTATGCAAAGTAGTCTGCTGAGACATCACAATAAGCAGAGTATTCATAAGCCACAAAAGCACAAAAGTGCGGAAAAATCGTGTATCACTCATTCTTGCTCCTTTGATCTGCTCTTATACGCTCATCGCTTTTACACAACCCCTGCTGATAGTAGCTCTTTTGAGCTTTCAGCTCTTTGTCATAATCTTTTATACTTTTTTTCTCGCCAACAAGGCGAATTCTGTTTTTGAGTAAAGTTGTGTCATTGCTTATTAAACTTCGCTTAGATTCAAAGCCCTGCATATCAATTCCTGCAATATCAAGTAAGGTATGGATTAAATCATCGCTCATATAGCGTTGATTCTGTGCTTTTTGCAATCGCTTATAAAGCTCTGGGTGCTTGGTAATAAACACATCACTCACATAAATAATAAATGGAATCTCCACCATAAAACGCGACATTTTGCTATCGCTATGCCCTATAAAATTCCGCCAATCATAAATCTCTTCTCCGTGATCGCTAAAATACAGCACTAAAGAATCTGTATTTTCAAACCGCTCTATAATCTCATTTAGCACAAAATCCCCATACAGCACACTATTATCATAATGCATATTCTCTTCCACGCTTGTGGTGGCTAGATTCTCCACACGATCCGCAGGACAGAGCATATCTTCACTGCTAAGTTTTGCAAAGCTACTTGGATAGCGGTTGTAATACTTCGCGTGATTACCCATAAGGTGCAGAGCGTAAAATGTCGGCTTAGAATCTTTAGAATCTGCTGTGTTTTGTGGCTCTTGTGGTAGATTCTCGCTTGAGCTTGTAGGCTTAGAATCCACATCGCTAAAATCCTCTTGTAAATCGCCCTGTTCCACGCCTACGCCTAGCTCCTCATCTAAAATATCTAAAATTGCTTCATCAAACTTTGTGGTGCTCATCTTGTCATTGACATTGACAAAATGTGCTTCATCAGCACGCTTAAGAATAGTCGCCGCAGCATTACCAAAAAGACTTATAGGCTCTTGATTAGAAATAGCAATGGTATGATAGCCCCCAAGCTTAAAAGAATCAATGACATTCATATACTCATACCACGGCTTTTGAATCTCGCTGGGCTTGGTGGATTTTGCCTTTTGCTTGGACTTTATCGTCTCTATACCTTGCGTGTTATCCTGATTAGCAAAGGTGAGACTTAAGCTTAAAGATTCGTGGGTTTGCCCGTGAGAAGCGATAACATCGCTAAAAACAAGTAGATTCTTAGGATTATTTTGTTTGATAGAATCTAGATTTGGCGTGGTGGGAAGCGGATAGCCATAAAGGCTTAAGCGGTCTCTTTGAGTAGATTCACCAATGACAAGCACGATATTTTGGATATTGTTTTTTGCTTTTTTTACCTGAAGTGTGGTGGATAGCTCATCAAACTTACTATTTAGCCGCTCATATTCTTTCATAAAGCCATAAGTGCCCTCAATCGCACGATAGAACTGCTTTGTGTAATTATAAAGCATATCGCTCCAATCTTCATTTAGAGGCTTGGTGTGAGTGAAAATCATAGCAAGCACGATGCACACACTCACAACAAACCACATATACACAAACCGCATACATTTCTTAAGCTTAATGGAGGGCTGCAAAAGTGGAATCTTAGCCCACAACAACACAGCGATGATAAGAAAAAAGGCATATACGCCAATCAAGCCAAAATTCACATAATTATGCAAAAACTCCGCACTCTCCTGTGGATTTGTCTCTAGGGCTACGATGACAAGGTAGGAGTTAAGATTCGTATCAAAAGTGTAGAGCAAAAATATATCAACCACAAAGCAGATAATGCTTATGCCAAAGATAGCCCACGCCACATACACGCCAAAAGGCAAGAGTGAAAGAATCCAAAATACGCCAAAGTAACTCACACACAGCAACAACTCGCGGTAGAAAAATGAGCTAAACCAATACAAATCCCAATGCTTGGTATAGACAAAATATTGTGAGCCAAAAAGAATAATGGTGTTTAAAAAAATAAGCAAAATAAAAATCTTAAAAAGCACAGGGTGAGTGAAAAGCTTCATTGATATGTCCTACTTTTGATGAAAATATGATGAGATTCTGCTAGAGCATTCTAACTAAAAAGGGCAAGGCTTAAATTAACATCGCTTTTGTTAAGTCATTTAATATAGTAAGGGAGTTTAATAAGGTGAAATTGAAAAATGTTTTAGAAGTATTGTGTGAAGTCTCTTAAGCCTCCAAAGCTTAAAGCCTTGAAGGTTTAAGAATCTTGCTAGAACTTAGAGTTTTGACTCGTAGCGTCTTAACATATATAGACGCTTAAGCATTTTTTTCTTAGCGTTAATTTTTTGCTTTTTGCGTTTTTCAGTCTTAGATTCAAAAAATCGTCTCGCTCTTAGTTCCGTTACAACAAGGTTACGATCAGTTTGTTTTTTGAACTTTCTATACGCTTCTTCAAAAGATTCGCTTTCTTTCACTTTAATACCCGGCATAAGCTCACCTACTTTCTTGTAAAATTTGAAAGCGGTATTATAAGGAAAATTTATTTAAAAATGCTTAAATCTGCATTATATAAAGTGAGTTTTAAGGATTTTTAGCTAGAATGCCGACTTTACTTTTGTGCTCGTAGCTCAGCTGAATAGAGCAACAGGTTGCGGTCCTGTAGGTCGGGGGTTTGAATCCCTCCGAGCACGCCATTTGTAACTTTTCAGCAACATCAATTTTTCAGTAAAAGGTTTCATATTATGAAATTTCTAGCACAATATATCTATCAACTTCTCTTACACACAAATAACAGAATCTTAGAAAAATTCTTACTCTTAGCAAGAAAGCTTATCCTTAAAATTTCAAATCCTATCATTACCTTAAGCTACAATAACATCAAACTTGCAATGCCATTTTCCCACACCTTACCACTCAATCAAAAAACATATCCAACATATGATATGCAGCTTCATTCCATAGCTCATCATATCTACACAAAAGATGGCAAACTTAATATGATTGATGTGGGGGCAAATATAGGCGATACAGCCGTTTTGACAAATATGCCAAATGCCTCTTATTTGCTGATAGAGGGCGAAAAAAGTTATGCCAATTTAATCAAAACTAACATTTCTTATAATTTTCACAAAGCAACTATCAAAGATATAAGTATGGGGGGGGGGGCATAACAAGAATCTTCCGCTAAATCCTGCTGAAACTCCCCCATTATTTATCATCTCTCACACTTTTTTGGGTGATAATGATGAGCAAAGTGCATATACCATTTCCTTGCAAGATGGAAGTGGCAAACTTATTAACGACAAACATAACTACTCTAGCGTTCAAATCCAAACTCTTGATTCTGTTGTGTCAAAGGCAGATTTCTCTCCAAACTTTATAAAAATAGATACTGATGGTTTTGATTTTAAAGTGCTTCGTGGAGCTTTCAAAACTTTAACATATTTTAAGCCCACAATATTTTTTGAATGGGACAAAAATCATCTCCAAGCACAAAATGAAGATTTTCTATCCATATTCCCTAGGCTTAACAAGTTGGGATACGAGCAATTACTCATTTTTGATAATTTTGGCGTGTTACTTTGTGTTTTGCAAAGTGATGATTGCAATAATTTAAAATTACTTATGGACTACACACAAGATTCTAGGCAAAATATTTACTATTATGATATTCTTACCTTTCATAAAGACAGCTCTTTCAAGCTCACAGAGTGGCTTAAAGCCAGAAAAACAGAATCTAAAAATCTCACAGATGTGTGAGAGTGTGAAAACCAAAAAAGTAAGATTCTACACTCACACTTCAATACTTACAAGATATAAATTAGTCCTTTTGATTGCGGAGATAGGTTGGGACTTCAAGGCTTTCATTGTCAAACAAACCAGTATCACCCCCAGAGACCTTTCGTGCAAGACGCAAACTTTGGCGAGATTGCTCCAAACCTTGTTCATCACGCATTTGCGGTTGTGGCTCGGTGCTTACAACTTCTCTTTCAAAGCCCGTGGCAACCACAGTTACCTTGACATAGTCTTTTGCCGCATCTGCAAGTGTGCGTGTCCCAAAAATCACGTGAGCCTTATTATCAACAATAGATTCAATCATATTCATCGCTTCGCCTATCTCAATGAGTGAGTATCCATTCATCTCAAAATTCACAAGCACACCCATCGCACCATTAATAGAAATATTGTCAAGCAATGGAGATTCTATTGCCATACGCACAGCCTCACACGCAGCATTATCACCTGTGGCTTCGCCAATACCCATAAGTGCTAAGCCCTTGTGGCTCATTACCGTTTTCACATCGGCAAAATCCACATTAATATCATTTGGACTATGATGTAATATCACACCTGAAATCCCATTCACAGCACGAGCCAACACACCATTTACAACTTCAAAACTCTCTTGAACACCATAACTTTTAGGAATGATAGATGAAAGCCTATCGTTTGGAATAACAACAATACAATCACTCTCTGCTTTTAAATTACGCAATCCCTCTTCAGCAAGTTCAGCGCGTCTGCCACCCTCCCATTTAAAAGGCTTAGTTACAACAGAAATAGTTAATGCCCCAACTTCTCTTGCTGCTTTAGCCACAACGGGAGCTGCCCCTGTGCCTGTGCCACCGCCAAGACCCGCAGAGATAAATACAATATCCGAGCCACTTAGCACAGCTTTTAACTCTTCATAAGTCTCTAGTGCCGCCTTTTCGCCTATATCTGGCTGCATACCCGCACCCAAGCCTTTTGTAAGCTTCTCACCAAGCTTCATTTTGATATTTGCACTTGTAGTTTCTAAATGCTGAATATCTGTATTTGTCGCTATAAGTTTGATAGATTTGTGCGGACTTGTCCCCACAAGATGATTAATCATATTTGAGCCACCGCCACCAACGCCAACAGCGGTAATAACCGCACCTTCCTGTCTCACTTCCTGAATGTCTATTTCAATATTTTCCATTGTTACTCCCTTAAAATAGTTGGCTAACCCACTTGTAGAATCTCATAAAGATGTTATCGTGCTTATCCTCCTGTGTGGTTTTAATCCCAGATAAATCACCTGTGTTTTGAGTGATTTTCAAGCTACCCAAATCCGCTTGTGAAGCGTCTTTGGACAGCCCAATACTACCTACATCATTGTTTTCTATAACACTACTTCTTTTATAGAGAATCTTTTTATCAAAATCCATCTCATAGTTTGTGTGTTGCCCCGCTCCGTGTAAAACTAAGCCAACCGCAGTGGCACTCTGCGTGCCTTTTAACCCATCAAAAAGCCCGCCCACAGACATAGGCTTAGAGATTCTCACCGGCTTTCTAAAAAAGATACTTGAAGCAAACTCCTGCATTCCATCAAGATTTGCCATACCGCCAGTTAGTGTAATACCTGCACCAATCTTATCTTTTAATCCACTCTGTTCAATGCTTTTTGCCAAAAGTTGTAAAGTCTCCTCCACTCGTGCAGAAATAACTGCGTGGACAATTTCTAAGCTTACATTCGTTGTTGCATTCTCACCTGCCATTACAGGCACTTTTATGGACTTTTCCTTATCCTCGTCTGTAAGAATGAGTTTTCCATATTCGGTTTTAATCTGCTCTGCCGTGCTTGGATGGGCGTTAAGAGCAGTAGCTAAGTCAATGGTAACATTATGCGAACCAACGCTTAGAAAATCACTATAACGCATAGAATATCCGCTATAAATCATTAAATCACAAGTTTGCCCACCCATATCAATACACGCTACACCAAGCTCTTTTTCTTCATTGCTTAGCACTGCAATAGACGACGCATACGCACTTAGCACAATATTTTCAATCTCCACACCACTTTCACGCACGGCTCGTTTAAGGTTCTCAAGTGCTGTTTTCTTAGCCGTTACAATATGCACAAACGCCTCCAACCTTGAGGCACTCATACCCATAGGATCTTCAGCGTAGTTTTGATCATCTAATCTAAACTCATAGGGCAATGCGTGGATAAGCGTGTGGTCTTCTGGAATCACAGCATTATAAATAGCTGTTTGCATTACGCGATTAATCTCTTTTAGTCCAATCTCACTATTTGGCACATTGACAACTGCAGATTCTCTAATGCTTTTGGTATAAGCACCTGAAAGAGAGATGATAGCCTTATCTACCCTTTCCCCCGACACTCTCGCAGCGTCATTAACTGCACTTCTTATAGCGCGTGAAGCAAGCTCAATATTTGTAACCGAGCCCTTTTTAATCCCATCAGCCTTATGAATCCCTGTGCCTATGATATAAGGTGAGCCATCGTCTTTCACCTCAGCAACAATCGCACAAATCTCACTAGACCCAATGTCAATACCCAATATAATCCGACTCACCCTAGCCCTCACTTACTCACATCAATATAAATAGTTGTCTTATAAGTCTCATTCAAATACTCCGCCAATGCATCAAGCACCGCTTCAGACTTCATACTCTTAAATGCCATTGCATCGCCTTGTTTCGCATTCAAAGCAGACTGCTCTACTATACGATATAGCACAGCCTTATCTTCAAGCATTACATAACCCTCTTTTTGCTTAGAAGAAAATAAATGCGAGAGAAAATTCATCTTCTGCCTATCATCAAGTGTGAGTATCACACCATTGTAGAATCTATCCACAAACCCAATATCCGTGCCTTGAAAATTTTTTAGCTTTTCTTTGGCAAGGGCTAAGAGCTTTTCCCTTTTCTTACTGCTTTCAAAAAGCACTTTTGCTTCAGCCTTTGCCTCTTCAAAGCTTTTTTGCACACTTGGCTTTTTATCAAGAATCCTTAGTGTTACAAAGCCTTTATCAACCTCAATAGGCTTTAGCACCTGCCCCACTTGAGCCGCCTTCATATCTTCAATAACCAAATCCACTCCATTTTTTACAAAAAACCGCTCGTTCTCTTTTAGACTTAGAATCTCGCCCTTCTTGCTTTCATTTTTCAAATCACGATACTCACGCTTTGCCACACTTTCAGCCTGAATCTTTTGCACATCTTTAATAAGCTTTTCCTTACTCTCTTCAAAACTTAGCAAATTCCCATTCTCATCTAAATAATCACTCTTAAAATCCTGATAATGCTTTGTCAAATCTTCATCTGTGGGATTTTGTGAAGCAAAAGGCACTAGAACATATTCTATCTTAAATTCCATAGGGCTTTTCCAATTTTCCGCATTTTTTTCCCAAAATGCCTTTAATTCATCATCTTTAACTTCAACACTCACTTGACTTATAGGCAGAATCTCAACCCTTAGCCTATCTCTCACTGCATATGCCATCTCTAATGCCGCCATCTCGCTTGATGAAATAGGCAGCATAGGACCTGCTTGAGTGATGCTCATAACGCCAAAAAGCTTTTGTGTAGTGAGAATCTTACGCACCATTTCTTCAAACTCACTTGGGCTCATACCCTGCTCTTTCAACGCCTTTCGATACACTTCTTGACTAAACTCACCCTTATCATCTACATACACTTTTGCATTGACTATCTCTTCACCCACTTCCTTATCACTTACAACAAGCCCTAAATCATTGGCGAGATTGAGAATCTGGGTTTGCTGGATAAGCCTTTGTAATGCCATTTGTGGTATGCCAAACTGCTTTGCTTGAGCTTCATCTAGCATTCCACCAAACTGCGAGATTTGACTAAACTCATTTAGAATCCTTGCATACTCTCTTTGAAACTCCGCAAGATGTATATCAATATCTCCAACACGAGCAACCTTATCATTACTTGATCCAAAGCCATAAGAACCCCAATTCACCATTCCAGCACCAATAAACGCAATGGCACTAACCCAAATAGTAACAATAAGCCATTTCTTATGCTTCTGCATCCAAGTAATCATTAATCTAGTAACCTTTTTTGTAGTAAAAATCTAAGTGAGTGTTTTAAAAGCGGCTATTGTAGCACAAAACTTGCTAAAAATATGCTAAATAAGCTTAATTTTATCAAATTTTTCCCTAATTCAGCCGATTTATAGCAATTTTCTCTCAAAAATATATCTATGTGCTTTATCAAACCCTTAACTCAACATCATTAAATAATAAAAGCACATCTCAAGCCCAACATTAATGGAATTTTATGGATTTTATTCTCATATTTTGTAGCATTTAAGAAAAAGAAGAATAACACAAGTGGTGGACCTTGCAGGATTCGAACCTGCGACCAATCGGTTATGAGCCGAGTGCTCTGACCAGCTGAGCTAAAGGTCCCCGAGCGTTAGGGGTGGAATTATACTCAAAAATAAACTTAAAGGCAAGAATGTTTTCAAGAATCGCAAAAAGTGTCATAAATGTAATAAAGCTTGTTCCTCCATAGCTCATTAATGGCAAGGGAATCCCAACCACAGGGGCTAGACCTATCACCATACACACATTAATCCCCACATATAAAAAAATCAAAATGGCTATATAGCCCGTTACCGCACGCAGGAAATAATCCCGTTCATACACAAACCCAAGACTTAGCACATACACAATCAAACAAAAAAACAATGTCAGTAACCCAAAAGCCCCAAATAACCCAAACCGCTCCACAAAATACGCAAAGATAAAATCTGTATTTGCATAAGGCAAAAATTTAAGCTGGGATTGTGTCGCCTCCTCTTTTGACTTCCCCACAAGCCCACTTGCGCCAATGGCAATAAGGGCTTGATTCACCTGATATGGATATTTATCTGATACAAAGTCCATAATACGCTTTTTTTGATAATCTTTCAAAGGATCGACGACATACGCCACAGGTGCAAGAAAAGCAACAACAAGCCCCAAACTTATCCAAATCTTTTTATTCACACCAATTAAAAAAAGTGTGCCAAATCCGGTAAGTAAAATCACCATAGCTGTCCCCAAATCAGGCTCTTTGAGAATAATCACAAAAGGGACAAGGATAAAAGAGCTAATAATACAAAACTGTTTGACCCCATAGCCGTCCTTTGAGGGAGGATTAGTCGCAATATATGAAGCTAGAAGCAACATTAAAAAAATCTTCATAATCTCACTTGGCTGGATTGAAAAACTCGTAAAAGGAATATCCACCCAACGCTGTGCCCCAAGCTTTTGTGTGCCGATAAAATGCACCAAAATCAACAAAACAAGACAAATCACATAAGAGACGGCGATAAAGCTTTTTAACTTCCTAAAAGGCACAAAAAAGAGAAAAAATACTAGCCCACAGCTTAATGCAATATACTTCACCTGCTTAGAAAACAACACAGAATCTAGCTCATTAATCAAAAATAAAGATAGCCCAACCAAAGGCAAAATAAGAAGCAACAAAATATAATCAAAATGTGCTAGAATCCGTCTGTCAATCACAAAAAACTCCCAAAAATTCTAAAAACTTAAATATGGCGGAACAAATGCGAGAATCTCAAATACAAAAATTCATTGTAACAGAACTTGACTTAAATAATGACAAATTGCGGCTTGATTCTTTCCTTACCCTAAAACTGCAAATGAGTAAAAATCAGATTCAGCAACTTATCCAAGCTGAAAATATTACGCTAAATGCCCTGCCTTGTGTCAAAAATGGCACTCTGCTTAAGCTCAATGATGAGATTCATATCACATTCCCAAAGCCTGATAGTCTAGATTCTAACACCCAAGATATAAGCCCATCTTTGCAGAATCTCTATGAAAATCTTAGTATTGATATTTTATACGAAGATGATGATATACTTATTATTAACAAGCCACCACATCTTGTTATCCACGATGCCCCAAGTGTAAAAGATTTAACCCTAACCCAATGGCTAAAGCTCCACGCCCACACATTGCATACGCTTAGTGGAAGGGAACGCTATGGCATTATCCACCGCCTTGATAAACAAACAAGCGGTGTGCTTTGCATTGCTAAATCACTCCTTGCCTATGAGATGCTTCCCGCTCAGCTAAAATCTCGCCAAATGGGGCGATACTACCTAGCTATTATTGATATGCCATTAAAGCAGAATCTCCAAGTGCAATGCTTTATGGGGCGATGTACCACAAACCGCTTGAAGATGAGTAAGATTCATATTGACGAAAATGAGAATCCATCAAAAGGTGTGCGAGACTCTAAAAGCTCTTTTGTCAAACTTGCCACTTCAAATGATGGCTCACTTGAACTCATTGCCATAAAGCTTCATACCGGTAGAACTCATCAAATCCGCACACATCTTGAGAGCTTATCCCGCCACATTTTAGGCGATAGCCTCTATGGCTACAAGTCAAGTGCAAAGAGCTTTTTTTATGAGGGAAGAATCTTGCTTCACGCTTACATTCTCTACCTAACCCACCCTAAAAATAAGCAAAACTACACTTTTAAAGCCCCCATTTTATTAGATATGTTAGAATTTATACAAAATCACTTCACAAAGGAGCTGCCAAATGGTTGCAAAGATGTTATGGAACTGCTTGAGATTGATAACATTACCCGTGCTTTTGAGTGTTTTTCTTAGTGCGTGTTTTTCAGCTTTTAATGCTAACTTGCAAGAAGATTCATCGCTGCCACGGCTAGATTCTGTCAATACGCTCGTTGATGTCTCATCTGTGGGCTTTGAGTGGAAGCTCATTAATGATGAAAATGTCAAAGGCTATGTTATCTACCGATCCGAATCTGGTGGAGGTAAAGGCTTGCAACAAATTGCTACAATCAAAAATCGCTTTGCAACACATTTTTATGATATTAATCTATCCCCCCAAACAAAATACATTTACGCCTTTGCCGTCCTTGGAGAAAATGACACAATCTCGCCAAAAAGTGAGCCTATACATATTCAAACCTCCTTTATAGACCCGGTGGAGAGTGTCTTTGCTATCAATAATCAGCCAAGAAGCATTAAGCTTATATGGTCGCCCCACCCAAATCCTAGCGTAGATTCTTATCTTATTGAGCGTCTAAACAAAGCTGGGGAGTTTAAAACGATCAAAACAATCCCGCATCGCCTTGAAGTTGAATACTTTGATGAAGATTTAAAAGATGGCGAGACCTACACTTATCGCATTGTGGCTAAAAGCCACGAGGGCGTGAAGTCTAAACCAACACAAGGCATTAGTGTAAGCACCATTCCCCAACCCGCACCTATTGAAAACATACAAGCTTCAGGTGATTTGCCCCGTAGCATTCACATCGCTTGGGAAGCTGCACCGGATTCTCCGGGGGTAAGCAAAAAATACTACAAGATTCTATTCTCATCAAATGATAAGGACTACAAAAGCATAGCTACTACAAATCAAACAAACTACACACACAAGCTTCAAGCCAAAGATGATGGAGCGACTTATTATTATCAAGTTGTGCTTTTAGGCGATAATGGCTTGGAGGGGCGAATGAGCAGCAATCCTGCCAAAGGCTCTTCACTTCCACCACCTAGCACACCCACACAATTTGAAGGCAAAATGATAGATGGCAAGGCGACACTTTCTTGGCAAACACCAAGCGATGATCGCATTGTAAGCTATATTGTCTATCGCAAAGAGGGGGCGTTATGGACGCAAAGTGCGAGATTCATTGACATTCACGCAAATAGCTTTAGTGATAAAGAAATGCAAAAGGGCAAAAAGTATAGTTATAGTGTGGTGAGTGTAGATAAGCACGGGATAGAATCTAAGCCCACACAAGAAATTGAGCTGATACTTGAATAAAGTTTTGGAATAAGGATCTTTGTGCCACATTTTTTAGCCCCAAGCATTACTTTGCCAAGCCTACCCTTTATAAGTGGAGAGTATGAATTTGCCTATGAAGCTAAATGCAGGGTAGATTCTCATCAAAGCCTTATTTTGGTGCGGTTTAAAAAAGATGATACTTTGCAGAACGATTCTTCAGGTGATGAGTTTTCACATAATGAATTTTTTTTGCGTAAAGTGGAGCGATTAAACAAAAATGATAGCATTGTCAAATGTGAAAAAAGCAGCAAGTCCCAACCAACAGGCATTATCAAAAATGCCTTAAAAGCCCTTATGGATCAGCAAAGTAATCAACATCTTATCACGCATAATCTCAATAATAACTCCCCAAGACAGAATCTCCAATCGCCCTTTTTTAAATCGGTGCAACATTTTTTGGATTTTTCTCAAAAATATCCGCAAAAATGCTTAATTGAAGTAGGCTTTGGCTCGGGGCGACATCTCCTGCATTTGGCACAGAGTAATCCACATCTTATGTGTATTGGTATTGAGATTCACAGCCCTTCTATTGAGCAGATTCTAAGACAAATTGAGCTTTTAGGGCTTACAAATCTCTACATCATTCACACCGATGCTAGAATCCTGCTTGAGATTTTACCCCCTTGTATTGCTTTAGGCATTTATGTGCATTTTCCTGTCCCGTGGAATAAAAAGCCCCATAGGCGTGTATTTTGCAAAGCTTTCTTAGAAGAATCTTTGCGTGTGTTAGATGACAATGCACTATTACATTTGCGAAGCGATGATGAGATATATTTCCGTGATGCGTTAGATCTTGCTTTATCTCACAAACACATTAATTTGCAAGTGCAAAAAAATCACAAAAATGCCATTGTCAGCAAATATGAAGCAAGGTGGGAGCGACAGAATAAGGATATTTTTGACTTAAAGATTTTTAAAACCACAACACAAGGGCAAGATTCTTGCATAAAATCAGCAAAAAACACACAAAATACAGAAAAAACCTTTATTTTTGATAAGATTCTAAGAAAAAATTTGGATAATTACACAAATTTTCCATATAAGAAAATCGCTAAGGATTGGTTTTTACACATTGATAATGTGTATTATGCGAAAGATGTGTATGTTTTAGCATTGTGCTTTGGGGACTTTAATCAGCCACAAAATAAATTTTTACAAATTTCTTTTGATACATCTTATAGCACACATTATGTCGGTGGTAATCCCATTCCAACAAAAGCAGCATATAAGGCACATAGGCATTTAATGGAGTTTTTAAGTGTGGATTCTAAAGACAAGGAGTGAAAGTTGAGTGCAATCATAGAAGCGAAAAATCTTAGTCTTGGCTACAATGATGAGCTTGTGATTAAAGAGGCGACATTTAATATTAATGCTAAAGAGTTTGTGTTTATCACCGGGGCTTCAGGAAGTGGCAAAAGCACGATTCTAAGCTCATTTTTTGGGCATTTGGGTGTGAAAAGTGGGCATTTAAATGTCTTTGGTGTGAGTATGCAAAAAGCTTCAAAAGCTCGCATTAATCATCTCCGCCGAAATATTGGCATTGTTTTTCAAGACTACAAACTCATCAAAGAATGGAATATAGAACGCAATGTAATGCTGCCTATGGTGATTAATGGCTACAAAAAAGAGGTGTGTAAATCTCAAGTAGAAAAGCTTTTGGTGCATATTAAGCTATCCCACAAGGCAAATAAGTTTCCTTTAGAGTTAAGCGGTGGGGAGCAGCAACGCGTGGCAATGGCAAGAGCCTTAGCTCATAATCCAACCATAATCCTAGCCGATGAGCCAACGGGTAACCTTGATGACTATTCCAGTGAGCTTATTTGGAATCTGCTTAAAGGTGTGAATGAACAGCTTGGAATCACCGTTGTTGTCGTAACGCACAGAATGCCAGATAGGCTAAATATCCCTTATAGGCGACTACATATTGAAGAAGGAGTGGTATATGAATTTGCTTAGGAGACATTTGGCACTTATTATTCCGCTTCTTGCACTGCTTTTTAGCCTTGAAAGCATTATGCTTGTTAATCGTGCGGTGGCAAAGCACGAAAACAAGCTTTCAGATAGTTATTCCATTGTCATTGCTTCAAAAAATGCTCTAACCCTTGATAAGGTGGAAAGCTTTATCCGTGAGGCAAAAGAGCTAAAGGCAATCACGCCTGATTATATGATGAATGAGTTAAAAAAAGATCTAAGTCGCGAGAGTTTAGAGACATTGCAAAGGGAGTTGCCATTTTTCTATTCACTAAAACTCTCCATTTTCCCCGATGAAGAGCGTTTGCAAAAGATAAATGCCACACTCTCAAAGCTTAATGGCGTAACAAAAGTAGAATCCTTTAGCAAAAGCCACTCACAAGTGTATAAGCTATTGCTTATTATCAAAAGCTCCATTGTTGTGTTTGCCTCACTCATTGCAATCTTAAGCTACATTCTTATGGTGAAGCAAATTGAAATATGGAAATTTGAACACAGCGATAGAATGGAGATTATGGCATTTTTGGGTGCGCCAGCGTGGATGAAAAATGGCATTTTATTCCGCCTTGCACTTATAGATTCTATTATCTCAACCATTGCCATTATCGCGGGTATGACCTATCTTATCAATAGCAGTAAAATGCAAGGGGTGCTTAGCACACTTGAAGTAACAAGCGATATTTTCCGTATGGGCAGTGATTTTATCATTTTGCTTTTCACATCTATACTTGTATCTATCGTATCAGTTGTGTTTGTTATCATTAAGCAAAAAGACCTCTAATGAAACAAGGCTTTGCCTCTCTTGCACTCTGTGCTATTGTTAGCTTATCTTTGGCAAATATTGATAAAGACATTGCAAAAAACAAAGATAAGCTTGTCAATGCACAGATTCAAGAGCGGGCTATAAGCAAAAAACTTGATGAGCTAGGTAAAGCCATTAATGCCAAAAATGCCGAGCTTACAAAGCTAGGTAAGCAAATAGAAACTCTCTCAAAAGACATAAGCCAAAATCAAGGCAAATCCCAAAGCCAAGAAAAAACGCTCAAAGATTCACAACGCAAACAAAATCTTCTGCTAGATCAAAAGCGTGAGCTTGAATCTCAAATGATTAAACTTCTCACACGGGGCATTGCTTTTAGTATGGTGATGGAGCGTGAAAAGCATATTGATTCTGTTGATGGTGTGCTAGAATATGAAATTTATAGAATCCTGCACAAAAATGCTAAAGATTCTATAAAAACACTTAACGCCAAGCAAAGCATTCTCAATGATGAAATTGAAAAAATCTCAAATAATATCTCACAGATTCAAAGCTCCATTAAAATTCAAACAAACAAAAAGGATAATCTCCAAATCGCTAAAGAGCAGCAAAAAGCCACTTTGAGTAAAATGCAAACGGAGCTTAAAAGCTATGATGAGCAACTCAAAGCCATAGTCAAAGAGCGAAAAAGCCTTGATGAGATTCTCTCTCGTCTTAATATTGTAAAAGAGCAAAAATCCCAAGGCAAAAACCAACAAGCCTTTATTGATAATCAAAAGAAGCCAGATAGCATAAAAGCCCCAAAGCAGTTTGGCACTTCATACCGCGATGTGCCAACAATCGCTTACAAAGGGACAAAGACTATTCCACCCCTTGATAGCTACACGATTGAAAAAAGATTTGGACCATACTTTGATCCTGTGTATAAGTTTAAAATCTTTAATGCCGCTATTATGTTTAATCCCAAAAGCACAAATGCCAGTGTCAAAAGTGTGCTTGATGGCAAGATTGTCTATGCTAAGGACGCTCCGGGGCTAAAAAAAGTCATTATTATTGAGCATAGTAACGCCATTCATACCATTTATGCATATTTAGACAAAATAGAATCTAATATCAAAGTCGGCTCAAGTGTCAAAAAAGGTGCGATTATAGGCAAGGTCAATGAACGACTAAGCTTTGAAATCACCCAAAAAGACAAGCATATTAACCCAGCAGATTTTATAAAACTCTAATTAAAAAAAATTTTTTTTAGCCGATATGTCTTTTGCTTTATTTTAGAACTTCAAGGAGGAAGCTATGATTAATAGTATTAATAGTGTTGAAAACAATAACGATGCTGTTAAGAATCGGCTCGTAAATATGGTAAATGCGAGTGGAAGGGCGGTCACGGAAGACACCCGTCCAACTGAAGTGCGTTTGCAACAAGAAACTGCACAGCACCACGACAAGGAAAATAAAAAACAGCTTGAAAGTGAGTTGCGTGAGCTAAGTAAGAAGCTCAATGATGAGATGAAAAAAATCGGCACAGATTTGAACTTCTCGTATAATGAAAACATTCCCGGTCTTATGGTAACGGTAAAGGAATTTAATGGCGATAAAGTCATTCGGGAGATTCCATCAAAAGAAGCTATTGAGCTTATGAAAAGAATGCGTGAAGTGATTGGTGTGATTTTTGATAAGCAGGGCTAAAAGAGAGGTTAAATAAACTTAAAGATTCTAGAATCTAAAATTTGCGAAAGGAGGTTGTATGGCACTTGGTAGTTTGAGCTCTCTTGGGCTTGGAAGTAAAGTCTTAAATCACGATGTGATTGATAAGTTACGCAAAGCTGATGAAAGCACACATATTGATCCTATTGATAAAAAGATAGAACAAAATGTAGAAAAACAAACCGAGCTTGTTACCATCACCTCGACCTTGCGAGATTTGAAATCAAGCACAAGCAAACTTGCGGATTATTCAACCTACTTGGGACGCTCAAGCAATGTCATTGGCGATGCACTGAAAGCCACCATTTCCACTGGTGTGCCAACCCAAGATATCAAAATTGATATAGATTCAGTGGCGACTTCAGATATTAACGAGATAGGCTCAAAATATGAGAGTAGAGAAACTGCATTTAGTCAAAAAGATTCTACACTCAAATTTCATCATAAGGGACAGGACTATAAGATTGAAATCAAAGCAGGTATGGAATTAGCCGAAGTCGCACAGCTCATCACTGATACCACAAAAGGCGAGATTATGGGGATTGTGATGAAAACAGGTGGCTCAAATCCCTATCAGCTGATGATAAATTCCAAAGATACGGGCGAAGCCTCAAGGGTGTATTTTGGCTCAACCGCCACAGGTTCTGTTGTCCCAAGTGGGGCTTTTGAACTCAATGATGGGGATTTTAACATTACTTTAAAAGATAAAAAAGGTATTGATAAAACCCTATCTATCAAGCTTCCAAAGACTGCCACTGAATCCAAAACACAAGACAACGCACAAGCTTTAAAAGAAGCTGTGATTGCTGCCATTAAGGATAATGCTGATTTTGAAGGCTTGCTTGATAATGACTTAAACATAGGCATAGGTGGGGCTAATAGCGATATGCTGACTATCAATGATAGGCGGGGCTATGGCATAAAGGTAGAAGGTGCAAAAGCTCAAGCCTTAGGCTTTGGTGAAGATAACAAAAGCACACAAAAAGAAGACCTTATGGTAGCCACCAAAAGTGTGGGTGCTGGGCTACTCACAGGAACGATTAACATAGGCAGTGTCCCGCTTGATCTCTCAACCTTAACAAACAAGAAAAACACCGCCAAGCAAAACGCACAAGCCATTGCTGAAGCCATTAATAACATCGCTGGAATCTATGGCTCTGTCAATGATGAAGGTAAGCTTGTGATTAACTCCGATACCGGCGAAGTCAATATTTATGCCAACAATGATGCTGAAAGCAAAAAGGCATTAGAAGATTTAGGCTTGAAATCAGGCACAACAATGGACTATGCCAAGACACAAGAAGATTTATTCAAAATACGCAAAGTGCAGAGTGCTGAAGATGCGAAATTTTCATATAATGGAATCTCAATGAGACGCCCTACAAATAATATTGATGATATTGTGAGTGGCGTAAATATTGAGCTACTTACCACAACAGAGCCGGGCAAACCTGCGGTGATTAGTATCACACGCAATGATGAAGAGATAATAGAGAGTGTGAAAAGCTTTGTAGAAACTTACAACGAGCTTTCACTCAAGCTTGATGAAGTAACACGCTATGATGAAGATTCTAAAATCGCTGGAATCTTTAATGGCAATAGCGATATTCGTATGATCCGCCCCACACTTACGAGAATCTTTTCTACCAACATTCCAACGGAAACGGAAATTAAAAGTCTTGCTAAGTATGGATTAGCCCTTGATGAAAAGGGAAAAATGAGTCTTGATACAAGTAAGCTTTCAATGGCTCTAAGCACAGATCCAGAGGGGACGCAAGAGTTTTTTTATGGCAGTATGAAAAGCACAGAGTTTAAGGAGGTGCAAACCGATGGTGTATTCAAAAAGTTTGATCAAGAGCTTGATAAATTGCTTAATGGTGGCAATGCGAGACTTAAGCTACTTGAAGAAAGTCTTACTAAAGATGATAAAAAGCTGCGTGAAGACCGCAAGAGAGCAGTTGAGCAGCTTAACACCCGCTATGACATTATGGCACAGAGATTTGCAGCCTATGATTCTCAAATCTCAAAGACCAATAATGCCTTTAGCAGTGTTCAGCTGATGATTGACCAATCTGTGGCAAAAAAATAAATTCTAAGGAGTAAGCAATGTATGGCAACAACGCGTATAATTTGTATCAACAAAATTCAGTTTCAGTAGAATCTCCAGTTAAACTCATAGAAATGCTCTATGAGGGTATTTTACGATTCTGTGCTCAAGCAAAGCGGCATATGGAAGCAGAAGATATTGAGAAAAAAATCTACTATATTAACCGCACGACCGACATTTTCACAGAGTTACTTAACACCCTTGATTATGAAAAAGGCGGTGAGGTGGCAAGCTATCTTACAGGACTTTACACGCATCAAATCAAGCTCCTTACCCAAGCCAATGTTGCCAATGATACTGCCAAAATTGATATTGTTATCAATGTTGCCAAAGGACTTTTGGAAGCGTGGAGAGAGATTAATCAAGATGAATTGGCACGATAAGCTAAAAGTTGCTCTGCTTAATCAAGATGATAAAAGTGCTTTTGCCCTAGTTAGCAATCTCCCTGAAAATCTCGCCCAAGCACCGCTTGAAGAGAAACTTCAAGCTTTAGAGCTTATCTCTCAAACCAAACGCCTTTTAGAGTCTAAACAGCTCCAAGTTAGAATCAATATGGAACAAATCAAGGCAGCTAAAAAGTTCCTTGAAAACTCTCTTCAGTAAGCAATACTTCCGCTCTCAAACCCCAGATATTCCCTATTATATGGCTTTTTTGCAACAAATTTCCCAAAAAATCCGCGTATATCCTTGACTTCAAGCCTAAAATCGTATAGAATAGGCGCGTTCAAAATTTTAACAACAAGGAGTTGCAATGAACAAGGCAGAATTCGTAGAATTAGTAAAAAAAGTTGGCGAATACGATACAAAAAAAGATGCTGAAAAAGCAGTAAATTCTTTTGTAGATGCTATTTCTCAAGCTCTTACTAAGAAACAAAGCGTTGAGCTTGTAGGTTTTGGTAAATTTGAAACAGCTGTTCAAAAGGCTAAAACAGGTAAAGTTCCCGGAACAAACAAAACTTACAAAACGAGTGAAAAAGCTGTGCCTAAATTCCGCCCCGGAAAAGGTTTAAAAGACCAAGTAGCTAAGGCTAAAAAATAATCTCCCTCATAGCCTTTTAGGCTATGACATTAACTTCTTAAAACTCTCACTTACACTTTTTCCATTCAATACTAGACTAATCTCTTTTGCAATAGGCGTATAAATATTTTCTCTCTCCCCAATCTCTGTAATAGCCCTTGCTGTGATAACACCCTCAGCCACTTCGCCAAGCTCGGATAGAATCTCGCTAATAGGCTTTTGGTTTGCTAGTCCAAGCCCTACGCGGTAATTACGCGACATCGTAGAGCTTGAAGTCAAAAATAAATCTCCAGCTCCAGAAAGCCCCAAAAATGTCTCCATTTTCGCCCCAAAATGCTCTCCAAAACGGCATATCTCCACTAGTCCCCTAGCAACCAATGACGCCTTAGCATTTGCCCCAAGATTCAACCCATCGCAGATTCCAGCAGCAATGGCAATGACATTTTTATACGCCCCAGCGACTTCTCCGCCCACTACATCAGGGCTTACATAGGCTTTAATAAACTTTGGCATTAATGTGCCAAATTCTCGGCTCAAAGCAAGATTACGTGAGTGAATGACTAACGCACAGGGTAAAGACTGCACCACTTCAGAAGCAAAGCTAGGACCGCATAAATACGCAAGATTCTTATGCCAAATCCACTCTTCCATAATATCGCTCACAAATGCCCCACTCCCAGATTCTATCCCCTTACTCGCACACAGGACTTTTATATCTTTTGGCAACTTCACACGCGTAAGCCACTCTCGCAAAGCACTTGTAGCAATCGCCATAACAAAATATTGTGAATCTAGCCCATCTTTATAATCTACCTGCATAATCGGTTTAGAATCTTGTGCCAATAAACGCTCATTTAAAGGTGCTAGAAGTGAGCTAAGATCTCGCCTTGAGATAATCCTCACATCATTTTTTTCCGCCAATGCAAAGGCTAACGCCCTGCCCCACGCTCCACCGCCAAATACACTTATTTTCATTCCCTTATCCTTATTCATCAAAAATATATCAAATGCTAAAATGTATAACTATATGTCAAAAAAACCTGTGTTGTCAGCACATAAGGGTTCGCATTCACAGCAGTGTTTGAAGCGACATTGCCTACAATGGGTGTTCCACTCACACCACTTTGTGGCATACCTTGCGAAGCACTCATAGCCAAAAGCGCGTCATTAGTAGAAAGCTGTGTTTGTTTCAAAGTCAGCATTATGCGATGAGTTTTCAAAATCGTAATCGTCATACCAATGCTATTTACCCACGCAGGATACATAACCTTATTGCCATAGTTATAGGCATTCTCCTCATACCTTTGCACCGTGTCATACGCCTTTATTTTACCGCCCCTTCTTTGGGTATTAAGCTCCACCGTGTTAGAAAAGAATAGCTCTAGCTCCACACGAGAATCGGGCTTTACAGAATAGTTTAGCTCCACTCCAGCTCCATAGCGAGACATCGGTGTATCAAGCTCATTAAGATTTGCTTTGCCCGTTTCAAGCTCCATTTCAGAATATCCATCATTCACAAAAGCATCAGCCTTTATGGAAAGATTCTTGCTGACTTTCGCTCCTTGCTTCTCTTCACTCTCTTTTTTTTCAAGTTGTTTTGTAAGCGGATTTGCAGGAGATTCTGTATTTGTCTCGTGGAGCATAAGCTCTTCAGCCCCACCAAAAACAAGCACAAAGCCCAACACACACATTATCTTTTTCACGCACCACACCTTTAGCTATCACTTCCCATTAAATCGGCTTTTTCTGCCACTTTTTGTAACCCTACCCAGCCCCAAAAATCATATTTTCATTTTATCTCAAATCTTTTTAAGAATTTATAAATGTTTTATACGCTTTTGCCTATACTTGCAGTCTTTATTCCTAGATTCCACTAAATAAGGTTATAGAATGTCAGCGTATGAAACTATTATCGGGCTTGAAGTCCATGTCCAGCTAAACACCGCCACAAAGATTTTCTGCTCCTGTGCCACAAGCTTTGGAGAAGAGCCAAACAAAAATGTCTGCCCCACTTGCTTGGGACTGCCCGGTGCATTGCCTGTGCTAAATCACGAAGCGGTAAAAAAGGCGATTAGCTTTGGCACAGCAATCAATGCTACAATCAACCAAAACTCTGTGTTTGCGCGCAAAAACTACTTCTACCCAGACTTGCCTAAAGCCTATCAAATCAGCCAGTTTGAGATCCCAATTATAGGGCGTGGGGAGATTGAGATTGAAGTAAATGGAGAGCAAAAGACTATCGGCGTTACTCGCGCTCACCTAGAAGAAGATGCGGGCAAAAATATCCACGAAAGCGACTTTTCAAAAGTGGATTTAAACCGCGCTTGCACGCCGCTTTTAGAGATTGTCAGTGAGCCAGATATGAGAAGTAGCGATGAAGCCATTGCCTATCTTAAGAAACTGCATTCTATCGTGCGATTTTTAGGCATAAGTGATGCCAATATGCAAGAAGGGAGCTTCCGCTGTGATGCCAATGTCTCTATCCGCCCAAGGGGAGATTCTAAGCTTTATACACGCGTAGAGATTAAAAATCTAAACTCCTTTAAATTTATCCAAAAAGCCATAGAATACGAAGTGGAGCGGCAGATTGAAGCGTGGGAAGATGGCAAATATGAGAGTGAAGTCGTGCAAGAAACTCGTCTTTTTGACACCGCAAAAGGCGTAACCCGCTCAATGCGTGGCAAGGAAGAAGCGGCAGATTATCGCTACTTCCCTGACCCAGATTTGCTGCCTGTGTTTATTGATGAAGAGTTAATGAAACAGGGCAAACAAATCCCAGAAATGCCAGATGAAAAAGCACAGAGATATGTCAAGGACTTTGGCATTAAGCCCTATGATGCCGGTGTGCTGACTTCTAGCCTAGAGCTAACAAAATACTTTGAATCTATGCTAGATTTTGGTGCAAGTGCCAAAGGCTCTCTCACTTGGCTAACAACAGAGCTTCTAGGGCGGCTAAAGGGCGAAAACACCCTGCAAACTTGCGGTATAGATTCTGCCACACTTGCCACACTAGTTAAACGCATAGATGAGAGCAAAATCAGCGGCAAAAGTGGTAAAGAAATCTTAGATGTGCTTGTGGAGCAAAAAGGTGGCGATGTGGATTCTCTCATAGATTCTATGGGATTAGCACAAGTGAATGACGATGGAGCAATCCTAGCTGCCATAGATTCTGTGCTCAGTGCCAACCCTGATAAAGTCGCGGAGTTTAAAAGCGGTAAGGATAAGCTTTTTGGCTTTTTTGTAGGGCAAGTGATGAAAGCAAGCAAGGGTGCAAACCCCGCTCGTGTCAATGAGCTATTAAAAGAGAAGCTACAATGACTTACACGCTTATTCCCTTAGAAGACTTTCTATCAAACGCCCATAGTCCAAGTGAGAGTGAGCTAGAATCTTTTAGCAAACATAGGGATAAGCTTTTACTCACAAATGAAAATGAGAGTGAAGAGCATCAAAAGATCGCTTTGATAGAGTTTCTAGCCAAAAGCTTTGCCTATGAGTGCAACACCAAAAATCGCATTGATTTAAGCATTTATGAAGACAACAAAGCTAAAGTGCTTTTTGAAGTCAAAAGTCTAAACAATAAGATAGAGTTTGTTTCTAGCGGGGGGGATACACTACTTTTACAAGAATATAGCCTAGAATCCAAAGCCTTTTATGAATCTATTCTCTACTTTTTACGCGAGTATAAAACCCATAACAACAACGACATAAAGCACATTATCCTAACAAATACACGAGATTTCTATCTCATAGACGCTAGAGAGTATCTCACATTTGCTAAAGATAAAACAATCCTAAAAGCCTTTGATAACTGCGATAAGAATCAAGGCACAGACACAAGCACAAGCAAGTTTTACGCCACACTTAAAGACTATTTGCTCTCCCTTAACTCCACACTAAAATTTACCCATTTTAATATACAGACTACACCCCTGCCCCTGCTCTATCAAGCCCTAAGCCCACAAGTGCTACTCAAACAAAAAACCTACATTGACGCCAACACACTCAATCAAAGCTTTTATGATGAGCTACTCTACATTCTAGGGCTAAAAGAGATAGACCAAAAAGGCAAGATTCTAATCCTCCCCACCACAGAGCAAAACACGCTTTTAGATTCAATCTGCAACAAACTAGGGCTTGGTAGAGACAAAGACTTTGAGACAATCTTTTCCCTGCTTACCACTTGGAATAACCGCATATTATTCCTGCGACTTTTAGAATCTATGCTTTTAAGTTTCAAGCATATTACAAAGCCCTTTTTAGACATTGACACGCTACAAAACTTCACAGACTTAAACACACTCTTTTTTGACATATTAGCCCTTAAAAAAGAGAAGCGAAAAACAGACTTAAAGCTAAAAGATTCTATCCCTTATCTTAACTCAAGCCTTTTTGACAAAACAGAATTAGAAAAGCAAAATAACGAAATAAGCAAACTAGATTCTAATCATCTCGCCATTTTCAAGCACTCAATCCTTAAAAAAGACAAAGAGTATAAAGACACGCAATCCCTGCCCCTTTTAGAATATCTCTTTAAATTCTTACACGCCTATGACTTCACCACCACGCCAAAGGACATTATAAACCACACCAAAACAAACCACGACAAACTGATAAATGCCGCCGTGTTAGGACTAGTCTTTGAAAAGCTAAATGGCTACAAAGAGGGCAGTTTCTACACGCCTAGCTTTATCACTAGCTATATGTGTAAAGAGTCGCTAGAAAAAGTCGTTATAGATAAGTTTAATGAAAGAAAATCGTGGGAATGCGATAGCTTAGAATCTTTAGCACAAAAGCTAGACAAACTCACAGATTCAAAAGATGGCTATAAAGAGGCAAATGCCATTTTTGATTCTATAAAGGTTTGCGATCCAGCCGTTGGTAGCGGACACTTCCTTGTATCTATGCTCAATGCTATGATAGAGCTAAAATTCCGCCTTAAGATTCTCTGTGAGATTCACATTGATGACAAGGGGGAGCGAGACTATAAGCGATTAAAAGACATAAGATTACGCCTAGAAAATGATGAGATTTTAATACAAGATTCTAATAACACCCTGCATACTTATCAAACCCCAGCCCACGAAAATTTAGAATCTCACATAATCCAAAAAGCCCTATTTCACAACAAACGCATTTTGATAGAATCCTGCCTTTTTGGCGTGGATATAAACCCAAACTCTTGTGAAATCACAAAGCTAAGACTATGGATAGAGCTACTCAAATACAGCTTTTATATCTTTGATTCTAATGGTAAGAATACAGGCGATTTAGAAACCCTGCCAAACATTGATATAAATATTAAATGTGGGAATAGCCTTACTTCATATATGCCAATCTCTGAGCCACTTCATATGAATATTAAGGGCAAAATAAAAGAATATCAAAGGCTAGAAAGCGATTATTTTAATTGTTTTTACATAGATAAAGAAAAACATCAACAACAAATAGAGAATATAAAAAAAGACCTTTTACAAACCTTTTTTATGATGAAATACAGCAAAGAATTAGAGGAATTGCGTGAAAAATGTGATGAGTATTCAAAACATTATGAAAAATATGGAATAGACGAACTCCCAAAACACTATGAGTTTTTAAAAAATAATGTCAGATTCTATAGTATGTTTCCACGAACAGATGAAGTTGATAAAGAAAAAGCCCAACAAGCACTAGAGAATCTCAAAAAAGAACACAATAAAATCTTTAGTTTAGAAAACAACTTTGAATGGCGTATAGAGTTTTCAAAGCTATTAGACACAGGGCTAACGCAAGAACAAATAGCAAACAATAATAAAAACAAGCAAAAAAGAAATTTCAAAAACCTACACAAGAATAATCAAGGCGACTTTCTAGGCTTTGATTTAGTCATAGGTAATCCACCTTATATCCGCCAAGAAGAGATAAAGCACCTAAAACCACAACTTCAAAAAGCCTTTAGAATCTACAAAGGCACAAGTGATATTTACACCTACTTCTACGAGCAAGGACACAAGATTCTAAAACACAATGGAATCTTAAGCTTTATCACAAGCAACAAATACTGCCGAGCAGGATATGGCGAACCTTTAAGGGAGTTTCTACTTGAAGCCACCGCCCTGCTTTACTACATAGAACTAAATGGTATAAAAGTCTTTGACTCCGCCTCTGTGGATACAAGTATCCTAAGCTTTATCAAAACAACGCCAGATTCTAAGCATACATTTGACTTCGCACACCCCAAAGACTACGATACTAAAGCCAATGCCCCACTGCAAGAATACATCACACCACAAAGCCTTTTGCAATCTAGCTTAACTAAAGAAAGCTTTATCTTCCAAGACAGCACCAACGCCGCCCTTAAAGCTAAGATTGAAGCCATCGGCACACCGCTAAAAGAATGGGATATTTCTATATATCGTGGAATCTTAACAGGCTATAACGAATCTTTTATTATAGATTCTACAAAAAGAGATGAGATTTTAAGGAATTGTGTGAGTGAAAATGAAAGGCAAAGGACAAGTGAGCTTATAAAGCCCATTTTGCGTGGCAGGGATATTAAGCGGTATAGCTATGAGTGGGCAGGATTGTGGATAATAGGCACTTTCCCAGCTTTAAAATTAAACATTGATGACTATCCAGCACTAAGAAATTATTTAGAATCTTACCGCCCACGCATAGACCAAAGCGGAGAAAAAGGGTGCAGAAAAAAGACTTCAAACAAATGGTTTGAAACGCAAGATAATATTGCGTATTACCAAGAGTTTGAAAAAGAAAAGATTGTGTATAGCGAGATTGTGCGAGAACCGCAGTTTTACTTAGATAGTGGGGAGTTTAAGTTTGGTAATTTTTACGCAGAAGCAACGAGCTTTATCCTAAGTGGGAATGAAAATTTCACACACTCTCTGCATTATCTTTTGGGAATCTTGCATTCTAAACTTATCACTTATGCTTTTAAGGAGTTTTATGCAGGTGGTGGGCTAGGTGAGAGTGGATATAGATATAAAAAGGCGTTTTTAGAGCGACTCCCAATTCCTAAAGTGGATTCTAAGACTGAAGCGAAGTTTATACAAATCGTGCAAGAGATAGTAGAATCTAAAAAGCAAGGCAGGGATACAAAAGAGCTAGAATCTACACTTGATGCAATGGTTTGCAAACTCTATAACTTAAGCGATGATGAGATAAGGTTTGTAGAATCTATGGGGGGGGGGGGGTAATTATAGCCCTACTTCTCATAGCAGTCATTGAGAGCAGACTCTCAAAGCTTACAAAACTGCTTATAGAAAATTTTGAGAAAGAGTTGTGCGAAGCCTTTAGATTCTGTGAGGGACTAAAACTCCCAAAAAGAGAATATCAAGGGAAGATACTTTACCCTTGCATTATGGCTAAAGAGCCTTGCTTTGTGTATGAAGAAAAAGGCTTTTTCGCCCCAGCTCCAGCTAATCTCATCACAGGGCAAGAGCAAGATATAAAATATCTCACGGGACTTTTAAATTCTACATTTATATATTTTGCAATGCGAAGTTTTTATATGGGCGGTGGGATTGATGGCGAGTTAAAGACAAATAATTTATTAAAACTCCCTATCCCACAAATCACAGAATCCAACAAGCCCTTGTGCGATGAGATTATAAAATGTGTAGATAAAATCCTAGAAATTAAAGCTTGTCATACTGAGGCGTTAGCCGAAGTATCTAAAAATCCAGAATCTAAAAAAGATTTTTCGCCTTTTTCAAAGGCTCAAAATGACAAAGCAGATTCTGCCCTTGACACAAAAGAGTTAGAATCTAAACTTGACTCTTTAGTCTATAAACTCTACAATCTCACAAATGACGAGATAGCAATAATAGATTCCAAAACATAAAAAACTAATGCTAGAATCAAGCAACACAAAAGCCCAAAGGATAACAAATGACACTGATTATAGAAAATGCTAGTAAAGAGCTTTACACTGCGATAAAAAGCCTAGCAAAGATTGATAACGCAAAATGCAAGGTGCAAAAGCCCAAGCTTACAAAGTTTGAAAAAGAGATTCTAAAGGCAAAAGCAGAACTTGAAAAAGAGAAAAGAGAAGGCACACTAAAGACTTATGCCAGTGCGAAAGAAGCGTTTGAAAAAGAGGGCTTACTCTAATGTATAAAGTGCATTTGACAAAAAGTTTTAAAAAAGACGCAAAAGCCCTAAATCAAGCAGATAGAATCTTATCAATGCAGATTATAGACACACTAGCCACAGGACAGCCCCTAGAGCCAAAGCACAAAGACCACGCCTTAAGCGGCAACTTGCAAGGCTTTAGAGAATGCCACATTAAACCAGACTTATTACTCATTTATGAGCTATGCGATGATATTTTGCAGCTTAATGCCTTGCGTGTGGGGAGTCATAGCAAATTGTTTAAAAAATAGTAAGTTATGAAAGGCTAGAATCTAGCAATAAACCCCTTGTGTGATGAGACTATAAAATGTGTAGATAAAATCCTAGAAATTAAAGCAAAAGATTCTACCCTTGACACAAGCAAGTTAGAATCTAAACTTGACTCTTTAGTCTATACACTCTACAATCTCACAAATGATGAAACAAGGCTTGTGCTATGAATGATATAAAAGAAAAGATTGCTGATTATATTAACCAACACAAATCAAGTTTGCTATACGATATAGACCATCGCTCTATAGAACAAAGCGTTATGGGACTTATTAACGGAAATAAGGCTGCTGGAAATATACTAAATATTGATGATACTACTATCAAAGAGCGTGTTTATAAAGAAATAGGACAGCAAGAGACAAAACAAGCTTTACAAATAAAAGAAGAAGGAGTGGTTGTATATAGTCAAAATAGTTTTGTAGTTTCTCCAAGACCAGCAGTTTATCACGATAATGGAACTACACAACCACCACAACAGCAGGAAAAATTACAAATAAATTCTTTTGATATGCGAATATTGTCTAAATACAATCTCATATTTAGACAATGCGAATTTAATGTTGGTTTGTCAATGGACTATGGGTTGAAATGCCGTCAAGTAGCATTTTATGATTGTGCTTTCAATGATAAATGGCTTATAAAAAATCTATCAGCTGATGATACATTTTCTATGGAAAATTGCACTTTTAATAAAGATGTTGATTTTTCTAATGGAAAGTTTTTAAATAATGTTTATTTTAATAACTCCCATTTTAAAGGCTATGCTGATTTTCACGAGTGTGAATTTGAAAAAACCGCTTGTTTTTATGGCATAACCTTTGAAAAATCCCCAAATTTTTCACAAGCTATTTTTAAAGGCAGTTTGAATATAGTCAATACAAATTTAAATTTTGATTTTGAGAATCTAAATGAGAGAATCAAACAAGAATACCAAAATTTTAATGCAAACAAAGGGCAGGAAAATAGGAAATCTTTAGATAAATTTGCCAACGACTTTAGAGATTCTTTTAGAAATTTTAAAAGTGCTTTAATAAAAGATAATAATCTCCTAGACGCTTCAAACTTTCACAAATACGAACTCTATTGCAAAGAAATAGAGCTAGATTCTAAAAATCCTAAAATATTTTCAAAAGATTTTATTGATAAATGGCAGTTGTTTTTTTATCGCATTACTTCAAATCATCATACAGACTTATTAAAGTCATTTCATTCTCTCCTTGTCGTAATTGGCATTTTTGCATTTTTAAATATAGCCACTATCATTGGATTTAATTGCTATTGCTTACAAAATATATCATTATCTCCTTACACACTGATAGCACACCATAATGCCATTATTAAACATTTGCTAAATTGCAATTACATATCGTTGCTAGGCATAAATTTTGCCTTAGCAGTAGTTTTTATACTCCTATTTTGTTTTTCATTGTGTAGTAAAATAAGGAAAATTATTATTTCTTTAAGTTATTTTTTAGTCTTGCTTTTGCTTATATCATTGCCTCAATACATTATCCCAACAATCGGTATTTTTACCGATAAAAGACCGCTCCTTGACCCATTGTCAATAATCGGTGGAATATACACGTTATTGTTTGCGATTATGTTTTTCTCTCTTATAAAAACCGCACGCAAAAACTCCATAATCCCACACTAAATATGCTAAAGCCTAGATTCTAATATAGCTCAAAGCCAAGCCGCAAATAGAATCTAAGCAAAATCTAGCAACGCAAGATTCTATCAAGCTTCAAATCTCGCCTACATTACCCTACTCTCGCACTTCCCCATTCCCCACAATGCAATACTTATAACTTCGCAGAGATTCTATCCCCATAGGACCACGCGCGTGAAGCTTAGAAGTAGAGATACCTATCTCCGCTCCAAAGCCAAACTCCCCGCCATCGCTAAATCGCGTTGAAGCATTGACATACACACACGCCGCATCAACATTGCTTAAAAACTTCTCGCACACCGCCTTATTCTCACTCACTATACATTCAGAATGCCCCGAGCCATAGCGTGCTATATGCTCCAACGCCTCTTCAAAGCCCCCCACAATCTTAAGATTAATTATCCTATCCCCCCACTCTTTAGTAAAATCCGCCAAGCCATCAAGCTCCGTGCCTAGAGATTCTAGCAAAGCTTGTGTTTCAAATCTCACGCTGATTTTATGTGTATGCAAACTCTCCACTATCTCGCTTAAAACCTGCGTCCCAAGTGCAGAATCTACAATCACGCATTCACACGCATTGCACGCCGCAGGATAGCTAAGCTTTGCATTTAGCATAATCGCCTTTGCCTTTTGCAAATCCGCGTCCTTGTGGATATAGGTATGACACACGCCCTTATCGTGCTTGATGATAGGAATGCTCGCATTATGCTTTACAAACTCTATAAGCCCCTCTCCACCACGCGGGATAAGCAAATCCACATACTTATCCATTTTGACAAATGCCAATACAGATTCACGCGAAGTATCTTGTATCATACTCACACATTCTTTTGGGAGATTGTGCTGTTGCAAGGCTTGTTGCAAAGCAGAATGAATTGCTTTGTTAGAATGATACGCCTCTTTGCCACCTTTTAGCACACAGGCATTCCCACTTTTAAAGCAAAGGGCAGCCACATCGCTTGTAACATTAGGACGAGATTCATAAATCACGCCTACAACGCCCAAAGGCACACTTATCTTTGAGATATTTAATCCTGCTTTACTCTGCCAACTCTCCATTATCTCGCCAACGACACAAGGAAGCTTCACAATATCCCTTATCCCTTGAGCCATTGCTAGAATCTTGCTGTGATTAAGCTCTAGACGCTTTTGCACAGCTTGGGGCAGGGCAGAAGCTAACTTTAAATCCTTAGCATTTTCTTGGCAGATATACTCACTTTGAGATTCTAAAATCTCTGCCATAGATAGCAGCACAGCATTCCTTTGACTATCCTGCATAGTGTTTAGAATCCTTGCACTCTCTTTAGTCAGGCTAAGTTGTTTTTCTAGTTTTTGCATAAGTTTTCCTTTTTGTAAAATGTAGATTCCGCAGTGGGGGGGGGGTTTGAGTTTGTAGATTCTATTTTACACCCTTAAACCCCGCACCCAAATTTGCTTAAAAATTAAGATTCTATCTCTGCTTTTTCTTTTGCCAAGGCTTCCACCTCAGCGATAAAACGCTCTAAAAGCAAATCTTCTTTGAGCTTACATAAAATCTTGCCTCCTTTAATAATCAGCCCATCTTTATTCCCAAAGGCAATGGCAATATCTGCGTGTTTAGCTTCACCCAAAGCATTGACAGCACAGCCCATTACGCTCACTTGCAATGGCGTTTTAATATGCTTTATGCGAGATTCCACTTCCTGCACCATTTTGACAAGATTCGCTTCAATCCTCCCGCAAGTGGGGCAGGAAATAAGCGTTACACCACTTTTTTGCCGCCCAGAATATTGCAAAATCATACGCGCTACTTTGATTTCTTCTTCAAGCTCCCCTGTGATAGACACTCTCATCGTATCGCCTATACCCTCCATAAGCAGCCCACCTAATGCCATTGAGCTTTTTACCATAGAGTGTGGCAAAGTCCCCGCCTCTGTAACGCCTAGATGAAAGGGGTATTCTACCAAAGGGCGGAGCATTCTATAGGCTTCCATTGTGCGTAACACATCACTTGCTTTAAGTGAAACCTTAATGTTTGTGAATCCAAAGTCCTCTAAAAGCTTAATGTTATACAACGCAGATTCCACCATACCCTTGGGCGTTGCACCATATTTCTCATCAAATTGCTTCTCCAGGCTTCCGCCATTGACACCTATGCGGATAGGAATCCCACGAGCATTACACGCATCTGCCACAGCTTTAATTCTATCTTTTGAGCCGATATTGCCCGGATTGATACGAATGCAATCCACGCTCTCTGCTGCAATAAGTGCAAATTTGTATCTAAAATGAATATCCGCGATAAGTGGCAGGGGCGAAACACTTTTAAGCTCTTTGAGTGCAGCCGCGTCTTTTGGGTCGCTCACTGCCACACGCACCATATCAGCCCCAGCAAAATACAATCTATCTAACTGCTCTTTTGTAGCTTGTATATCACAAGTTTTGCTGAAAGTCATACTTTGCACACTGATTGGTGCATCGCCCCCCACAGCCACCGAGCCTACATAAATTTGTTTTGTTTTTACCCTTTGCATATAAAAATCCTTTCGCATTTTTTGCTTTATTTTATCACTCTTGGGTAAAATTCCACCACACATTAAAGACTTAAGGGCAAATATGCACGAATATTCTATTGTCAATTCTCTCATTGAGCTGTGCGAAGAACAAGCCAAAGCCCACAATGCCAAAAGCGTGGAGGAGGTGCATATCGCCATTGGGGAGCGAAGCGGAGTGGAAAAAGCCTTGATTGAAAGTGCCTTTGAAAGCTTTAAGCTTGAATCTAGCCTATGTCAAAATGCCAAGCTTTGCGTTCAGATTCAAAGTGTGGTGCTAGAATGCAAGGATTGTGCTTTAAGCTTTGAGATAAAAGGCTTAAACCTTGCCAAATGTCCGCAATGTCAAAGTCAAAATACCCACATCATACAAGGCAAAGAGCTTCATCTCTTATCCCTTGAAATGAGTGTGGAATCCTAGTTGTGTATAGAAGGAGTGAAAATGCAGCAAGATAAACCCCTAGCCCAAAAGCTTGATGAACGCGTCTTTGAGCAGCTTTTAAAATACAATCCCAACACGCAGAATCTGTGGGATATTGTCGGGCTTTTTGAAAATGAGCGGCAGAAATTACGCCTTGAAGTGGCACAGTATCACCAAGATATTAAAGATTCTCAAAGCACGCTTAAAGCTCTGCGAGCCGAGATTATAGCAGCTAAACAAACACTTCATTCCCTAGAGCAACAGCTAAGGGACGCCCCGCAGATTCCAGAAAATGAAGAACACACACAAATGCTACAAAAAATGACCGAACTTGAGTTAGAAAATTCCAAACTCCGCGTGGAGCTAAGGGACTTACGCAGTGAGTTTGAACTAGAAGAAAATCTCCAGCAGTTTGAAGCTGAATCTCACTCCAACAAACAAACTAAATAAGGGCTAAAATGCCAAATGACACGATACATAAAAAGCACAAACGCCTTTTTGTCAGTGCGTGTGAGCCTAGCTCAAACCTGCATTTAAAACACTTAGCCAAGCATCTTGATAAGGATTTAGAGATTTGTGGTGTTTTTGATAGAGAGACTTTTATAGATTTTGAGAAAGCCACACCTAGCTTTACGCTTAAAGACTTTGCGGTGATGGGCTTTTTTGATGTGATAAAAAAAATAGCCTTTTTTAAAAAAACCATAGCCCAAATGAGTGAGTTAGCAAAAAGTGCGGATTGTGTGCTACTAATGGATAGCTCAAGCTTTAATCTCCCCATTGCCAAGGCGTTGAAAAAAAGTGGAATTAAAGTGCCTATTGTGTATTATATCTTACCGCAGGTGTGGGCGTGGAAGCCTTGGAGAGCCAAGAGTATAGAGCAGAATTGCGATTATCTGTGTGGAATCTTGCCTTTTGAACTAGAAATGTATAAAAATGCGTTGGCACAAAAAAGGGCATTATATGTGGGACACCCATTGATGGACGAAATCACGGAGTTTAAGAGCGAAGTATTGCCATACAAAACTGCTCCTATTGCCTTTATGCCCGGTAGTCGCAAAAGTGAGATAAAAAGAATCTTTCCCGTTTTTGCCGAAGCCGCAAAAAGTTTGCCAAACAAGAAGATTCTTATTTTGCCTGAACATTTTAAAAGGCTAGATTCAGGGGCATTGAATGAGATTTATGGCGATGAGATAAAGGCATTTGACATAAGCTTTGAAGCCAATAAAGCCTTGCTAGAATCGGGATTTGCCTTTATATGTTCAGGCACAGCGACACTTCAAGCCACGCTCATAGGCACACCGCTTGTGCTAGGCTACAAGACAAGGGGTATTGAAGTGCTGATAGCTAGAGCTTTTATAAAGCTTAAACACATAGGACTTGCTAATATTTTATATAACGCCCTTTATTCCAACGCCCCACATTCCAAGATGAGAGATGACACACAGCAGATTCACACCGAGCTTATTCAATCTCAACTCACAGCAGAAAATCTACTCAAAGCCTTTGAAGAGATAGATATAGAATCTTTTAGCACAAAAGCCCAAGAGTTAAGAGACTATCTCAAACACGGCAGCGCCAAGCAAGTAGCTCAAATTCTTAACACACTCCTTAATTAACATATTTTTTAGTTTTGTGCTGTTACAATCACGGGTTTAAAATAAACTTAAAGGCTAGTATTTTATGGATTCACAACTTTTAAGCAAACAATTAAATGGGGGGGGGGCAGAACAAGAATCTACTAATCCCACATCTTTTACATCACGCGCTTTACACGCATTTCATACACTTTCAATCATCATTCCCTGTTTTAATGAAAAATCTACCATTTTGGATATTTTACAAGTGGTGCAAGATGTGCAGATCCCTTATCATAAGGAAATTATCATTGTTGATGATTGTAGCAGCGATGGTACAAGGGAGATTTTATCCACTCTTCAATCCAAACAAGAAAACTGCTCTATCAAGGTGCTTTACCACGAGAAAAATCAAGGCAAGGGGGCGGCTTTGCGTTCAGGTATAGCAGAAGCAAGTGGGGATATTGTGCTTATCCAAGATGCGGATTTAGAATATGACCCAAATGAGTATCCAAAGCTTTTAGCTCCATTTGAAAAAGGTGTGGCTGATGTGGTGTTTGGCTCAAGGTTTGTAAGTGGGGAATCTCATCGTGTGCTTTACTTTTGGCACAGAATGGCAAATGGGCTTTTGACACTGCTTTCAAATATGATGACAAATCTAAACTTAACTGATATGGAGACTTGCTACAAGGTTTTCAAACGAGAGATTATACAACGCATCACCATAGAAGAAAATCGCTTTGGCTTTGAGCCTGAAATCACAGCAAAAATCGCCAAGATTAAGGGCATTAGAATCTACGAGGTGGGCATAAGCTATTATGGCAGAACTTATGAAGAGGGCAAGAAAATCGGCATTAAAGATGGCTTCCGTGCGTTATGGGCGATAGTGAAGTATAGATTCAAGGGTTAAAATATGGAATGGATTATAGTCAATCTTAAAATTACATTTGTGCTGTTAGGCTGGATTCTAGCCACTTATGGTTTTGGACTAGCATTTTTTGTTTTACTTGTAAAGTTTTATAATGTCTTTGTTACGCCTAGCATACATACAAACATAGATTCTGTTCTACCCAAACAAACATACGCACATTACTACAAAAATCTACCATTTGCTTTGGCAATACCCATTGTCGGCTTACTTGGTGTGATTTTCATAAGCGTTTTGGTGGGGTGGATTCATATCTTTATGCCTATTAATGCTTTTGTATCATTCACAGGCATTGCTCTTGGTGTATGTTTTTTGCTCTTTTTTGCGATACAAGGAGTGTTTAAGGATATGTGTAATAAAGCATATATTTTTGCTTGTATTATCGCATTTTTATTTGCTGTGTGGGTGGGTTGCCTTAGTGAAAATGCCTATGACACCGGGCTATATCATATACAAGCTACAAAATGGGTGCAGGAATCTCCGCTTGTTTTTGGAATCGCTAACATTCATACGCGTTTTGGATTTAATAACATTCTTTATAACTTCTCAGCCATAAGCGAAGTTTCACATATAGTTGGCATTCGTAGTTTTATTACTAATGAGATTCTTATCTTTTTTACCCTTATGGCTTCTTTGGTTATGTGTTTGAGTTTGCGTTTTGATAGTATCTATAAATGCTTTATTGCTCTAGGTTGTGTGTGGCTTCTTGCAGTATTTCCAAATCTTAAAGGATTATATGCGGAAGGGTATTTGGGGCTTATGGGATTTTGTATTGTGGGCTATCTCATTTATATTTTAGAATCCCACAAACAAGATTCTATCTTTGATTTTCTCCTTATTTTTATTCTCGCATTTTTTAGTGTATATATTAAAATATCTGCTGCTATGCTTATCCCCTGTGTGCTTGTGCTATTTTTTCAATACTTTAAACTTTCAAAACACTCTTTTAAGATTCTTATACTTTTATTGATTATCCCTCTTTTTCTTGGTGTTATATGGGGTATTAAGGGCATTTGTTTATCAGGGGCGGTGGCTTATCCAGCGGGATTATTCTATTTTGATTTTTTACCTTGGGCGGTAGATAATATTACAAGAGCAGGGGAAGTTGCAACTATTCATAATTGGGCAAAAGTTGGAGAGGCTCCAAATCCACAGGAATTGCTTGAAAACGGAAAATGGGTGGGGTATTGGCTCTCTCACTTTGTTATACGCTCACCATATATCATAGGCATTCTCCTATCTATTGTTGGAATCTGTGTTGGTATAGCCCTAGCTCTAACACAGAAAAGAACTATATTAAAACCTTATATACCACTTTTTGTGTGCTTATTTTTAGGTATTCTTTTTTGGTTTTTTTCGGCTCCCGATCCTCGTTTTGGGTGGCAGTATTTTGTGCCATTTTTTGGACTTTTACTTGCTATGGGGCTTTATCATCTATCGCATAAACTTATCTTAAAATCCCAAAATATCCTTTTTGCTTGTGTTTTTTTGGGTGTAAGTGGGATATATGCTTTGGGCTTAAATGATACTCTAGCAAAGCGTTTGAAAATAATCAATGGTTTTAAGGATACAAGCAAGATTCCAGATTCTCCTCTGCAAGAATATACAAATACCAATAGCTTAAGCCTTTTTATCCCATTTGAGGGTGAAGATAGGGTATATGATGCCCCACTTCCCGCTTCCACTTCTCCACGACCAAATCTTGCCAAAGGCACATTTTTGGGGCGAGATATGTATTATATACAAGCACCGAAGCAAGAGCAAAAAGAGCCAGATTCAGATTCACTTTCAAAGGATAAGCAATGAAAGAAGCCCTGCTAGAATCCACACTGCGTAAAATGCGACTAAATCGCGTTTTGCCCACAATCAAAAGCTTTAAAAATCCAAATGTCCTAGATATTGGTTGCGGCTGGGAAGCGAGACTTTTGCAAGAGATTGAGCCCTATATCGCTAAAGGCATAGGCATTGACTTTAAAGCCCCAACAATCAACACAGATAAGATTCAAACTTTTACATATTATTTTGAATCTAAAGATTGTATAGATTCTAACGGGGGGGGGGGGTAATGCTATTTTTCCACAAGATTCAACGCAGAATCCAGCACAAGATTCAAAATGCGCTCTTCCATTTGAAAATGAAAGTTTTGAAGTGGTAACAATGCTAGCTGTTTTGGAACACTTAAATTATCCGTTAGAAATGCTCAAGCAAATCGCTCGTGTGCTAAAGCCAAATGGCATTTTGCTTCTCACTGTGCCTAGCCATTTAGCTAAGCCCGTGCTAGAGTTTCTAGCCTTCAAGTTAAAAATTGTCAGTGAAGCAGAGATAAGAGACCACAAAGCCTATTACAACAAAAAAGATTTACAAAATCTCATCGCTCAAGTCCCTAGCCTACATTTAAAAACCCACAAGTATTTTCAATGTGGTATGAATAACTTTGCCATTATCCACAAAATAGAATCCTAAGGCACTCTATGCACCCACAATCCCCGCAAGATTCACAAAATCCGCATAATACTAACTCTGCTTCCACAAAAGCATTTTACACATCATTTTTTACAAAACTCTACAAATATATACTTGTAGGTGGCTCTGCCGCCCTTATTAATTGGCTTATCTTTTATATCGCCACAGAATCTGGGCTATGGTATATTTTAGCTGGATTTATAAGCTTTATCCTAGCGACTTTGTGGAATTTTTTGTTCGCTAGAATCTTTATTTTCAAGAACTCCGCACATCATATTCTTAAAGAAAGCATTCTCGTTTATGTGGTAAGTTTTATAGGGCTATGCATTGATATGGGTGTGTTGTTTGTATGTGTGGAGATTCTAGCTTTTCACACTATGCTAAGTAAAGTCATCGCCACAAGCATTGCTTTTATTTTTAATTTTTCTGTGCGTTTTTTTGGAATCTACAAGGAATAAGAGAAATTTTTCTAAAATGTATAACCAATTGAGGCGGAGAATAAATGCAACTGCCCAAATCCACCTGTTTGGTAAATGCTCTTTCTACCATCTTTAAGGCTAAGCGAGTATGCCAAGCCTATATTCCATTTATCACTTGTCTGCTTTCTTACACCTAAGCCAAACATATATGCATTACTATCTGGAATCCCTAGCTTATCTTGTGGCACAGGGCTTTGATCAAAAGCAAATGAACCCATTAAAAAGTAATTTTTCTTAGTCAAATAGCTAAGTCCCAAACGCAAGGCAATCGTGTCATTCCACCCATCACCCATAGCCACCGCACCATAATCAGCTAAATCCATCATACCACTTAACTGCTCTGGGCTAAACTGCATTACCATACCGCTTAAGGGCGTAAATCGTGGATTGCTAAAATTAAAGGCAAATTTATCGCCCTTGCTCCAATATATCTTCTCATATACAAACTCCACGCCAAGCCGTCCAAAATTATGCATAAGGGCAATTTGCATACTTGAAGGCAGTGTTACTGCAAGATTCAAATCCGCTTTCATATTGACATTTCCCATAGAGCCACCAATATAAGTTGTCGCGTCCAAATCCCCTTTAAGATTAAAAGTAACAGGTGAAGTATAAACAAAGCTTAGTGTTGTCTTTTTACTCTCAAAAGGACGCACACTCACTGCTGCCTTATACCCAAAGGCAAAGTCAGCTCCCTTGCTCTTTTGATCCACTTTTGTAGCCCCCACAAGATTTGTAGTGATATTCATATCACCCATACCAAATTTTTCTGATAACTCTTTAGCGTCCATAAGCGTAGCATAACCCCTAGGCACACCATTTTCATCGGTTTCTGTTGGAGTAGGATAAGCACAAGGACCCGGATTGCTTGTTTGCAAGTTGCCATTATAGTCATAAAATGTCCCTGTGTAGCAATTCACATACGCTCCAAGCTCTTTTGCTTTCTCCATTGTTTCGCCCATATGCTGACAGCCAAAAAATCCGCTTGTTGTATGTCCATTTTGGATACAATAATTCACTCCATTAACAAACTTATATCCCGTTTGCGTTTCTCCATTAAGTGTAGTTGTGTAGGTTTCATTTGGCACAGGATTAAATAATGTTGGCAAACAAATCGTAGTTTGACCAGCACAAGTCTTATCATTATAACGCCACTCAAGATTCCCATTTTCCCACTCGCCCTTATAATGCTCCCAATTTTTCTTAATTGTCGCATTGATTTCTTCTACTTTTGCGTTATATCCTGCCACATCAATGCTTTTTTTATCTTCATTAATAAACTCATCAAACACGCTAGGATCAGCCATACCAAACCACGCTTCAGGATTAAAAAGTGTAGGCAGCTTATAACGGAGCTTATTATCTAAATGCTTCCCACCACCTATACCGATCCCTGCTAGTGCAGCTAAGGCATTACCTTGAGCAGTATTCACCGCATAGATAAGCTCCCCCATAGCCTCTGGAATCATACTTGAAGGAATCTCATCAAAATCCTGCAGGTTTGTCTCAACCTTGCCGGGCTTTTGTGGAGTGCCTAGAGGCACAAACACGGTGTTTTGAAAATTCCCCATTCCATAGAGGATTCTAGGGGAGACACCAATAGATATGCGTTCATTATAATTCCAGCTAAGTGAAGGGCTAAACTCCACCATAGCAATCATCACATTGCGTAAAAATGCTCCAGCCTCACCATTCCAATTCATCGCCAAACCACTTGGTGCTGTAAAGCTCACGCCATAATTCCAATTGCCAAACGATGATTTTGCTGTTTTGCTTTTATAAAAAACCTTAGGCACAGGAAAGAATGTCGGATCAGCCGAGCCTTCAACCAAAGCCCCTTTTTCACTGAATCCATAAGTGCCGTGCTGATTTTTCTCTTCTGAATCTACTTTTATGGGTGCTTTGAGATCTACACCTAGGAATGTATTTGCCAAGTTTGCCATCTTATCTGGCACACCAAGGGTTGTTTCTGTGCTTAAGCCCCAGTTGATTGAACCTTGCCCTATGTCCTTTCGCCCAGTGTCTGTGGTAAATGAAAAACCGGGAATGTAAATGCCTGTGAGTGTAAGTTCTAGCTCACTTTTATCACTTTGTGATAATTGATGAGAAAAGCCCATATTCGCAGGATTGTAATATGCACTATCAGCACCAAAAGCCCCTGCTACATACGCGGAGCTTAGAGCTGTGGCATTAAGACTTTGTTCAGCAATCTTAAAGCCCGAAGCCAAAGCATAGCAACAACATAGACAAGCAATTAAAAATGCTCTCATCTCTCCTACAACTCCACCAAATCAATCTTGCAAAATTAATTAGTTGCATATACAACTATTTTTCTGCAGTTCTATCGTAAAAAGCTATTTCAAGTCAATAACCCCATAAACTCTAATATCGCTTTAAGATTCTATAATGCCACCAAAGAGATAGGGCTATGAGTAATGAGCCAAGCAAAAATTGCCCCAGATTCTCTATGCTCTGTCCCCACACAAGAGCATTAGCCACAATAGCTAAGGGAATAAGCACATTATTCATAATCGCTAAAATCCCGCTATCCACGCCACAAGCCCCCTTATTCCACCAGAAATACCCAAGCCCCGAAGCAACAACCCCAAGATAAAGCAAAATCAGCCATTGATGAGTTTCACTTGGTAGCATATTCACATTCCCAAAAAACGCATAGCTCACAAGCCCCACGCTTAATGCCCCGATATAAAAATACCCAAACACCTGTTCTTGCTTTGGCATAGTAAATTTTTCCATCACAAATTTATACGCACTCTGCCCGATACCAAAGCACATATTTGCCCCCTGAATCCACAAAAACCCCACAATAAAATCATCACTCACATCACCATATTTAATAATATACGCCCCAAGCACGGCTAGAGCAATACTTGGCAAATATCGCCAACGCATACAACGCTTACATATATCATAAAATACACTCACATAAAATGGGGTAAATATCGTAAATAATGCCACTTCGTGAATCTGCAGATACTTAAATGACTGATAGTAGCAAATATACATTATGCCTATTTGCACCGCTCCTATGCTAATGAGTGAAAGCTTTAGCATATTTGGCACATTTTTAAAGCGGATAAAGGGCAAAAACACAAGCAACGCAAGGGCAAATCTCGCCACAATCACAAAATAGCTATCCACTGGATTTGCCACATTTCTCCCCACAAGATAATGCCCGATTAAAGGAAAGGAAAATGCCCAAATCACGCTTACAATTACCAAATACCGCATTCTGCCCCTTTATTAGAATCTTTTTAATTCTCAAAGATTCTAGAATTCTAGCTTAATTTAGTAATATTTAATAAAAACTCAAGTAACATTAGCCCCTTTTCAAATTATACTACTGACGCGTCTTGCGATATGCTGTAATTTGGGTAATTTATACTTTCTAAAAGGCTTTTATGATGAATAATTTTAGTAAAATCGGCTTTATCTTAGCTGCCCTTGGTAGCTCCATAGGTTTGGGGCATATTTGGCGTTTTCCCTACATTGCAGGAACAAATGGCGGTGGTGCGTTTGTGCTACTCTATCTGTTTTTAGCCCTTACTATCGGCATTGCTATGCTTGTGGGTGAAATGCTTATAGGCAATAAAGGCAAGGCAAATGCGTTTAAAAGCTATGAGAATCTTGACCCAAGCCCTAGCAAAAAATGGCGATATGCTGGGCTAACGCTCATTGGCGGACCTATTATCCTTTCATTTTATGCTATCGTTTTAGGCTGGGTGTTTTACTATCTCTTTATGGTAAGTTTTAATCTCCCTAGCGATATGGAAAGCTCTGGGGCGGTGTTTGGCGAACTCTATGAAAATGGCTTTGTGCCTCAAACGCTAGGACTACTTTTTGTTATGGGCTTGACAGGCTGGATTATCTCTCGTGGGGTAAAAAGGGGTATTGAACTTTTGAATCTTATCCTTACACCTTTGCTTTTTATTATTTTCTTTGGGTTGCTTATCTATGCGATGAGTATGGATTCTTTTGGCAGGGCTGTGGAGTTTATGCTAAGCTTTGATATGCAGGAGGCTAAAAAGGCTCTTAGCCTTGATGTGTTTGTTGATTCCTTAGGGCAGGTGTTTTTCTCGCTTTCACTTGGAGTTGGGATTATCATCACTTACGCGGCAAATTCAGATTCTAATCAAAACCTTCTTAAAAGCTCACTTTGGATTGTGTTATCTGGCATTGCTATTGCGATTATGGCGGGACTTATGATTTTTACCTTTGTGTTTGAGTATGAAGGCGTTGTCAATAAAGGAGCTGGACTTATCTTTGTAACCCTGCCTGTGATGTTCTCTCATCTTGGAATCTTAGGCAATATCATCGCCTTTTTGTTCCTTATCGCCTTTAGCTTTGCTGGGATCACTTCTACTATCTCGCTGCTTGAACCTGCTGTAATGTATATGAGTGAGACTTATGGCTGGAGCAGGGCAAAGGCGACTTGGAGTATTACACTTGCTATCATCGCTCTTGGAATGGTGATTGTCTGCTCTATTTGCACACCTGCGGCGGATTATTTGGCTGTTGGCGGCAAGTCGCTTATGGATATTATTGAGTTTCTTTCAGCAAACTTTATTATGTCTATCGGTGGGCTTTTAGCCGTGATTTTTATCGGCTGGGTTGTGCCAAAAGAAAAGTTACAAGTCTATACTTCTCACTTTTTTGGGAATCTTGGATTCAATGTGTGGTATTACCTTATGCGGTATATCACGCCACTTATTACCATCATCATTCTTTTGGCAAAAATCGCAGAATTTTTTATGGGCGAAGATGCGGTAAAATCTATCATTGAGAGTATGGGGCTTTAGGATTTAACTTAGATTCTTGTGTTGCAATCCAAATAAATAAGGGGCAAATATGGCGACCTCAAAAGAGTATAAAGACTATGTGCTGGAGCGTTTATGCGAGTATATGACGGATTTGAGCGGAGATTCTAAAGGCGGAGTAGAATCTTACACTTTTAGTGCGAGAAAAATGTTTGGGGAATACTGCGTATATATACAAGATTCTAAATCTATGCAAAAGCCCAAAGCACTTTTCCTGCTTTGCGATGAATGCGTATTTGTAAAACAATATAAGCTTTTAGAATCTCTTTTAGCTCACTCTCAAAAAGCAAAGCCATATCCGGGTGCAAAGGAATGGTATATGATTGATATTGATTCTAAGGAATTATTGCAAGAGATTATCACAACTCTTGCTCCGATTTTATGTGCTAAAGATTCTAAAAACACTTAAAACAACGCAGAATCTAGCAAATTTTATCACGCACTTTTTTTACACAAACTCCCTTAGCAAACTCGGTTTATTCGCACTCATAAAGTGGAATTTATTATGCAATGCTTGTAAATCCTTAAAAAGCTCCCTTGATAGCTCTAAGCCGATTTTTCGCTCAACTTCTTTGCCTTTAATACTCGCCTTTTCTAGCTTTTGCACCCATTCATTTGGGATATACACGCCGGGCAGTTTATCCCGCAAAAATAACGCCACCTTATAACTTAGCACAGGGAAAAATCCTAGAATCATCACACAATTTTGCCCTAGCTCTTTATTTATAGATTCCATACTCTCAAGTAAAAACCTTGCGGCTTCAAGTGAGAATACAGGCTGTGTGAAAAGCCCTTGCACCGCGGAATTACTCAACTTTTTTAGCATTTTCTTTTTTAAAGATTCTGTGTTGTTGGCATAGGAATTAATGACTGAAAAATTATAGATTGTCTCCACGCTATCCTTTAGCACCTTGCCATTTGCGGCTATGCCTTGATTTAGCCCATCTATAATCCTGCCTAGCTTTAAAGAGCTTTCCTCAAACACGCCCTTAGCCCCCACACAATCGCCATTTTTCACCCCATCGCCACTAAGGCTTAAAAAGGAGCGCAGTCCAAACTCATTTGCCCCCAAAATATCGCCACACAAAGCAATGGAGTTTCTATCTCGCATTGAAAATGTGCAAATCACGGGTTTTTTTAGGGCATTTTGTAGCTTAATGGAAGTTAGAATCGAAGAGGGTTTAAGCCGTGCAAGTGGAGAATCTGTGCAAACAAAACAATCTGCTTGTTTTAAAGATTTTAACTCATCTATTACGCTTTGCCCGATTGTAGAGCTAAGGCTTGGCGAGACTTCTACGCTTAAAAATGCTTGGTTGCTGTGAAGTTTAGTGATGAGTTGGTCTAACATTTTCTATCCTTTTTTGTGTGTAAAGATTCGCCCTTGTGCTAACATTTGCTAGATTTTGTGTTTTTTAGGGCAGTCATTACCCATTAGGTAACTCCTGCCTAGCATCAATGGCTAGAATCTGTGTGTTTTTGTCGTGCTGAAGCGTTAGCTGAAGTATCTTTGTTTTTGGTTCTATAAAAGATTTTTTGCCTACGGCTCAAAATGACAAGGGGCAGAATCGACACAAGATTCTGGGTTTTTAGAATCCACAATTCTAGTATTTGCGGTATTGCTTTGTGTGTTTTTTGGGGATTTAGAGGTAGGAGTTACCTAACAGGTAATGACTGCCTCTAAATTTTCAAAATCGCACGAATGACTACCCAAAGACAAACCACTAAAAACTCGGCATTCTAAGATTGTGCTGCTAGTTTGGTGGTTGTCAAAAAAATCGCGATTGAGCTTACTAAAGGTAAGTGATTGAGCGATTTTTGAAGACTCCGCCGAAATAGCAGTGCAAGCTGAATGCCCCCTTAGCCCCTTACTTGCTTCACTGCCTCTACTATATTTTGCAGACTCGGCTTCACCTCTTCCCACTTCCTAGTCTTTAGCCCACAATCTGGATTTATCCATAACTGCTCTTTTGGCAGCACTTCAAGCAGAGCTTTAATTTGCTCTACTAGCTCTTCAACACTTGGGATTCTAGGGCTATGTATGTCATATACGCCCGGTCCCACTTCATTTGTATAGCCTACTTTCTTAAAGACTTTTAGCAGCTCATTGCCACTTCGTGCAGTCTCAATGCTAATCACATCGGCATCAAGGGCTTCAATGGTTTTAATAATGTCATTAAACTCGCTATAACACATATGCGTGTGAATCTGCGTCTTTGGCGTAGCAATCGCCACTGAAGTTTTAAAGCACGACAACGCCCAAGATTCATAGCCCTTGATATTTTCAGCCCTCAAAGGATAGCCCTCTTTAAATGCTGCTTCATCAACTTGAATGACTTTAATCCCAGCCTTTTGCAAGTCATCAATCTCATCAGCAATACACAAAGCCAACTGCTCGCAGACTTCCTTTCTACTCAAGTCATCACGCACAAAGCTCCAATTCAAAATCGTTACAGGACCAGTTAGCATTCCTTTCATCACTTTTTGTGTCAAACTTTGCGCGTAAGTTATCCACTCAATAGTCATAGCCTTTGGTCGCTCCACATCGCCATAAATGATAGGGGGCTTCACACAGCGGCTACCATAGCTTTGCACCCACGCATTTGCGCTAAACACAAAGCCGCTTAACTGCTCTCCAAAATACTCCACCATATCATTTCGCTCCGGCTCCCCGTGCACCAACACATCAAGCCCGATAGAATCTTGAAATTCCACGCAATCCTTGATATACGCCTTTATGCCTTTTTCATACTCTGCCTTGTTTATCTCGCCCTTTTTATAGCCTAGACGCAATGCCCTTATTTCGCTAGTTTGCGGGAATGAGCCAATCGTTGTGGTTGGCAAAAGTGGGAAGTGAAAAGCTTCTTTTTGAATCTTAATGCGTTCTTTAAAAGGCAGACTTCGCTCTTTTATACTATAAGATTCTACCCTTTGGCGTATAGCTGTATTATGCGTTTTGCTAGAGTTTTTGCGAGATTGATTTATCGCTTTATTCTGGTCTAAAAAGCTTTGCGTAGCAGAATCTAAGCTCCCTCTATACGCCTTTTCTATCGCATAAATTTCAGTAATTTTTTCTCTAGCAAAGCTTAGCCACGATAAAATCTCTTTTTCAATCTTATTTTCTCCCTCTTTACTAAAAGGCAGGTGCAAAAGTGAGCAAGAAGAGCTTATCACAACCCTATCTTTTGGCACAATGCTACTAATAGATTCTAAAAGCTTCAGCTTAGATTCAATATCTGCTACCCAAATATTTCGCCCATCAACAACCCCCGCGTAGAGAATCTTATCACTCTGTGCGATAATCTCTAAACTCTCTTTATTTTTCTCTCCATAGATAAAGTCAAGCCCAATCCCTGCAACTTTTGACTTCACAAGGATTTTTGTAAGCTCATTGCTATGCTCAAAAAATGTGCTTACAATCGCCTGTATGCCGCTATCCGCAATGGCGTTATAAACATTTAGCACTTCAGATTCTATATCAATGCCACTAAAAATATCTTTGTTTAGCCCACGCACAAAAAGCGGCTCACTAAACTCAATAAAGACTTTAGAATCTAGCTTTGCAATTTCTTTTATTAGCTCCAAATACGCCGCTTTTAGTTTATTAAAAATAGTCGCACCATTGCCATTTACAATTTTACTTAGTCCAAAGAATGTAAAAAGCCCAATGAGTGAGATTTTAGGATTGTATCCAAGCGTTTTTGCCTCATTATAATAGGCTTTAATATTGCTAATATCTGCCTTGTAGTTATCATCTTCACTTAGCTCTGGCACGACATAGTGATAGTTTGTATTAAACCACTTTGTCATCTCGCACGCCACACCGCTTTTATGCCCTCTTGCCATTGTAAAATAGCCTTCTAGCCCGCTTAAATCCTTAAATCGCTTAGGCTTTGCATTTAACGCATAAGCTAAATCTAGCACATTATCATACAAGCTAAAGTCATTCACACATACAAAGTCCAAATCCTTTTGCTCCGCCCAGTGCTTCTCTCGCAATGCCTTTGCCACAGATTCTAAATCGCTTTGTGTGCTTTTGCCACTCCAAAAGCTCTCCAACGCCTTTTTTAACTCTCTATTTTGTCCAACTCGTGGAAATCCTAAAATACTACTCATAGCAGTCTCCTTAAAGTTTAATTTTTTACACCGCTATTTTTGCATAAAATTTTTAAATACAATATGTAATTTTAATTTTTTGTAGATTATTTTGCGTAGATTTAGAATCTCATCGTGTGAATCGCCCTAATAAAAGGCATTTTCAGTAGAGATACAAAAAGTAACAAATACAATATGTAATTTTAATTTTTTGAAAAAGGAAATATTTTTAAGCCTAATTCCACAAACGGAATCCTAGCCCCAAACGATGTGAGTGCATTTTATATTCAAAGAGATTATCGCCATAGCCATTGACATACTGGCAGTAGATTCCCATATTCTTAGAAATACGGAGAGTATAGCCAAGCTCCACATAAGGATAATATCGCAATGCCACAGGCGGACGCATATACAGCTCCAAAAGGTGCTTATTTGTTTTGTAATACAAATGCAAGTCGTTGTATCCACGATACAAAGGTAAGTCCCGATTATCGTGGATAAAGCCATCAAGATTTGTCCCGATATACGCCCACGCCCCAAGCCTTATGCCAAAAGTGCCTTTGTTTGCAGTATCGTATTCCCACAACACACGGAGCAAAAGGCGATTTTGTGTGCGAGAACGCAATGCCCTTTCGCCATTAGAAGTGTGATTGTAACCAAATGATATATCTTTGATCGCCCCACCCAAAAAGGCGATGGGAGCTTCATAGCTATAAAACAACTCGGGCTGATAGTCAATATCGCGGAATGGGCGAGAATCTTCCTTGTTGTAGTTTTGAAACCACGCGGTTTGCGTATAGGCAAAATACAAGCTCCCATAAGGTGAAAAATGCCCCTTTATCACAGGCATTTTAAAGCTAAATTGAAACTTTGTCTCCGTGTCATTATTCCCCACAGCAGGGTCACTAAAACTATGATAAAAGGGCAAAATATACACTGATTTATGACGATAAAGGGCTAGATAATGGCTTGAAAAATTAGAATCTTCAGTGATTGCAGAAACTGCATTTGACACATCGTGAGATTCTGTTTTTTTGTCATCTTGCTGCTTATTTTGTGAATCTTGGGATAAAAGCTCTAAGGATTTATCTGTGGGATTTTCATTCTCCGCATTTTGTGTATGCGTTTGACTTTCATCTGCCCACACAGCACAATATATAGCAAAAGCACAGCACACAACTCGCCATATTATATTTTTTCTCATCTCTACTTATCCCTAGCACCTTAAAGTTTAAAGTTTTATCAAATGATGTAAAATGTATCAATAATTTTATAGTAAAATGTGAAAAATTTAGTTGAAGTCTTAACAAGGAGTTTTTATGTGTGGGATTGTGGGCTACATTGGCAGAGATGAGAAAAAGCAGATTTTATTAAATGGCTTAAAGGAGCTAGAGTATCGCGGATATGATAGTGCTGGGATAGCTGTGCTTAGTGAAGATGAACTTCAAACTTTCAAGGCTGTGGGGAAGCTAGAAAATCTAGAAACTAAATGCAAAGACTTTAGCTTTCAGGGCTTTGGCGTGAGTATTGGACATACGCGTTGGGCGACACACGGCAAGCCTACCGAAGCAAACGCCCACCCACATATCGCGGATTTTAGCAATGTCGTGCATAATGGGATTATTGAAAACTATCAAGAGCTAAAATCTATGCTTGAAAGCAAGGGGCATAGCTTTATCTCTCAAACAGATACTGAAGTCATCGTGCATTTATTTGAAGAAAAGCTTAAAAATACACAAGATTGCTACACTGCCTTTACTTCCACAATAGCCGATCTTAAGGGGGCTTTTGCCATTTTGCTTATTACAAAACTCGCTCCAGATTCTATCTTTTATGCTAAAAATGGCTCTCCGCTCATCATCGGCAAAAGTGCCTCACAAGAAGATGAGATTTACTTTGCAAGTTCTGATGCACCACTCATTGGCTTTGTGGATAGTGTCGTGTATCTTAATGATGGCGATATGGGGGTAATGAAGCTTGGCTCTTTTTCACAGCTTAAAAACCCAAAAAAGCTTGATAGCACTAAGGGCTATGCTCAAAAAGAGGGCTTCCGCTACTTTATGGAAAAAGAAATCTATGAGCAGCACAAAGTTTTGCTAGAGACAATGATGGGGCGTGTGAGTGAAGGGGATATTACGCTTAGTGAAATAGAATCTGGCTTTTTTGATGATGTGCAGAGCATTAGCATTTGTGCCTGTGGGACGAGCTATCACGCTGGGCTAAGTGCAAAGTATCTCTTTGAGCGACTAGCTAAAATTAAGACAAATGTGCTGATTGCAAGTGAGTTTCGCTATGCTAAACCTGTTATGGATAAAAATGAGCTTTTTATCGTTATTTCCCAAAGTGGCGAGACTGCCGACACGCTTGAAGCCTTAAAACTTGCTAAGAAAAATGGCTTAAAAAGTCTAGCTATTTGCAATGTGGATAATAGCTCTATCGTGCGTGAATCTAGCGTATCCTTGCTTACTCGTGCGGGGATTGAAAAGGGCGTGGCTAGCACAAAAGCCTTTGCTACGCAGATGATGCTACTATGGATTCTAAGTGTATATGTTGGCAAACTCCGCGGACATATCAAGCAAGATGAGCTAAAAACACATATCGCACAAATGGTAGAATCTGCCAAGGCTACAAAGGTGGATTCTGCGATGCACGAGCATATCAAACGCCTTTCAAAGCGGTATTTGCACGGACACGGCTTTTTCTTTATTGGGCGAGATATTTTCTATCCTTTGGCGTTGGAGGGGGCATTGAAACTTAAAGAGATTAGCTATCTCCACGCGGAGGGCTACCCAAGTGGTGAAATGAAGCACGGACCAATCGCACTGGCTGATGCGGAGCTTTTTACCCTAGCACTTATGCCTACGCATTTGCTTTTTGATAAGATTAAAAGCAATGTAGAAGAACTCAGTGCGCGTGATGCGACTATTTGTGCGGTAAGCACAGAGCAGATTCAGGGTGTTGATGATATGCTGCTTGTTCCGCCTTGTCAAAGCTATATGGAGGAGTTTTTCTCTATGATGGTAGTGCTGCAAATCTTTGCCCTTGAAGTTGCTATTCGGCTAGGCAATGATGTAGATATGCCAAGGAATCTAGCAAAAAGTGTAACCGTGGAATAAAAACTCAAACCTTGATAATCGCCTTATTATCTCTAATCTCTAACACCTGCACCTTATCGCCTTCTTTTAGTGGCGTGTTAGATTCTAATGTGCCAGATTCCAATCCATTAGAATCTAATGTAGGGGCTTTTTCATAAGCCCATAATGTGCCTTTGAAATACACCATTCCTTGCTGAATCTCACCTACACCGCCACCATTTTGCAAGGAGTCTTCATAGACTTGTGAGCCTTTGAACCACAATTTTATGGGCTTTCTTAGCAAAATAAGTGTAAGAAAAGCAAAAGCACAAATGCTCACCGCTTGCCACGCATACACGCTTTCCACACTCCCACCTATGATGTTGCCAAAGCCCACAAATGCCTCAATCCCAGCTGTGATACATAGCCCTAAACCGATGAAAAGCAAGAAAAATGAGCCAAAAAATATCTCCGCCACAATAAAGCCAAGCCCCAACCCCAAAAGCATAAGTGCCGACATTTCACTTCCTTATATTTGCATTGTTTTTAGAAAACTCCCATAAGGGATTTGGATTCTAAGATTTGACACTCACAAGCAAATCCTAGAATCCACAAAGCTAGATTCTACGCCTTTTTACCCCTGCCTAGAAACTCACTTATCACGCTAAGCCCACCGATAAATTCACTCGTCTCATAGGGGATAATCACTTTATCCTTGCTTGGATTCTTACTTAGCTCTGTGAAAGCCACAATCCGCTCCTTTGTCAGCAAAAACTCCGCTGCTTGTGCGTTTTTACTCATTTGATTAGCAATAAGCTCCATCGCATCGCTTTGCCCTTGTGCTAGGGCGATTTGCTCATATTTTTTAGCATCTGCCATACGCTCAATGGCTTCAGCTTGCAAAACCTTTTCTTGCTTTAGGGCTTCGGCGTTGCGGATTAGGGCTTCTTTTTCTGCTTGTGCCTTTAGCTCAATGGCGCGTTTTTCTCTCTCCGCCTTCATCTGCAGATTCATCGCATTTTCTATATCTTTTGGCACAGAGATTTCGCTAATCTCCACACGCATAATTTTCACCCCCCAGTTATTTGCCGCATCGCCCAAAGCCACTTGCAAAGCGGCATTAAGCCTATCGCGAGATGAGAGGGAGTCATCTAAATTTATCCGCCCTATCTCACCGCGAAGTGTCGTGGTAGCAAGGTTTGCAATGGCTTGTTTGTAGTCATTGACACTATATACCGCGGATTTTGCATCAAAGACCTTTAAAAACACAATCCCATCAATGTTAATATTGACATTATCTTTGGTAATCACCTGCTGCCGCCCAATGTCTATCATCTGCTCCCTAGCACTCACCACCGCACTTAGCCTATCAATTATGGGGATAATGAAGTGGAACCCACCATCAAGCACCCTGTGGAATCTCCCCAGCCGCTCCACAATGGCAATATCTGTTTGTGAGATAATCTTTATCCCAAACGCTAACACCACCGCACATAAGACCAACACCACACCAGCAAAAATAAGCATTACACTCTCCTTAACTCATAAATTTAAGTTATTTTACTTTACACATACTTCAAAGCAAATTATTTTTCTACCCTAAACTCTCTCTTGCGATTTGTTTTGCTAGATCTAGGGCTTCTTGGACTTTGCTAGATTCTGTAATCTTGCCTCCAGCGGTGGCAAAGTCATCTCTGCCCCCACCATTGCCCCCTAAGATTTGTGCGACTTGCTTTACCCACGCTCCAGCTTTGAGACTAGATATGCCCTTTACTCCAGCGGTTAGAGAGACTTTGCCGCCAGATTCTGTTACAAGCAAAATCGCTACTTTTTCATTCTCATTTTTCGCCCTATCGATAATGTCCTTTGCCTCTTTTGCTTCCACTGAATCTAGCTTTAGGACGATGAGTTTCACTCCATTGACTTCCTCATAATCTAGGCTTTTGACACTCTGCTTTGCCTTGTTTGCGTTATCTCTTGCCTCTTTCAAAGCGTTTTGTAGCTTTGCCACACCCTGCAAGACATCTTGGGCTTTTAGCTGCTCTTTTAGAGTCTTTATGGATTCTAGTGCTGCTTTGCCATAGTGATATGCCGCTTTGCCACACACCGCTTCAATACGCCTAACCCCGCTACTCACGCTACTCTCACGCACGATATAAAAGCTCCCAATCTCTGCGGTATTGTGGATATGAATCCCCCCACACAGCTCAATAGAATCCCCAAGGGTTATCACACGCACACTCTCCCCATACTTCTCGCCAAAGAGTGCCATAGCCCCCTTTGCTTTAGCTTGTTCTATCCCCATAGTCTCGCACACTTGCGGACAAGATTCTGCGATTTTACTATTGACTAGGGCTTCTATTTGTTCTAGCTCATTGACGCTTAAAGCCTTTGGGTGAGAGAAGTCAAAACGCAAACGATTAGATTCTACAAGGCTTCCAGCTTGAGCGATATGAGAGCCTAGAATCTGCCTTAGGGCGTAATGCAGTAAATGCGTGGCAGAATGGTGTTTAGCGATTTCAAAACGACTAGAATCTACTTGTGCTTTTACCAAATCCCCTGTTTTTAATGGGCTTAGGGCGTGGATTTTAGAGAGATTGAGTCCAAAGTATTTTTGGGTGTCAAGGACTTGTGCTGTCTGCGTTGTCTCTTTTTGCAACTCAGCTTTTTCATTATTTTCTTCTCGCAAAAAGGGGTTTATCCCCTCCCCGCTCCCCTTAGCCCCGAAAAAGTCTCCGCTTTTTCGGCAATCAAGGGGAGTGCCTCGCTCTTCCCTCTCTAGCTCCGCTTTGGCGGTGGCACTACTGCCACCTTGTTCCCAAAGCTCCGCACCACGAGAGGGGCGAGATTCTGCCATTGTGGAATCGACTTTGGATTCTGTATCGCTAGAATCTTGGCATTTTAGGCTTGTGGATTTTAGCTCACGCTCACAAGGGGTAGAATCCACAATTCTAGTATTTGCGGTGGTGCTTGTGCTGTTTTTCACAAATTTTGAGGGGGAGCTAGACATAAGGTCTGCGGTTCTCTCAAAATTTGTGAAATCGGTGCAATGATTACCCAAAGACGAATTGTCGCTAAATAATGCTCCTTTATCCCCCACCGGTCCGCCTGATTCTGGGTAGAACGGCGTAGATTCTAGCATTACCCAACCTTCTTGCCCTGCCTGTAAAGATTCCACTCTTTTAAAGCTAGAATCTAAAAGGGCTAGAATCCTAGAATCCACTTTTACGCACTCATAGCCTACAAACTCATTCTTTCCAAACTCGCTTAAAAGTGTGTTAAAATCGCCATCTTTTACACTATCGCCGCTTCCTTTCCAGTGTGCTTTGCTTCTATCTTTTTGCTCCTGCATACATTTTTCAAAGCCCTGCAAATCTATGCTTAAGCCAAGCTCACGCAACATATCTTGCGTTAAATCAAGCGGAAAGCCATAAGTGTCGTAGAGTTTAAAGGCTACCTCACCACTAAAATATATCGTTTCTTTAGCATTACTAGAATCCACTTTTTGAGAGTCTTGGCATTCTAAGGATTGAGATGAGAAATCGTGGTTTTGCGAAGCGGAAGCAAGAAGCTTACTCGGCGTAAGTGCCGTAGCTTCCGCTGAAGCAATCCGCGATTTATCGCTCAATACTGAATGCCCCCTTAATTTTTCTAGCTCGGCTTGAAACAACGCCATTCCCGATTCTATCGTCTCAAAAAACCGCTCTTCTTCTGCCTTGCACTGCTCTTGCAGGGCGTTTTTACGCTCTATTAAATAGCTATAATGTCCGCCCATAGAATCACACACTACCCCTACGACTTCATATAAAAATGCCTTTCTCAAGCCTAGCAAATAGCCGTGCCTAACTGCCCTGCGTAAGATTCTACGCAAAACATAGCCCCTGCCCTCTTTGTCAAAATTCACCCCTTGTGCTAACAGAAATGCCACAGCGCGGGCGTGATCAGCGATGACTCTAAAGCTTGCAATGTCTTTCTTACAAGAATCTATTATATCTTTTGCAAAGCCCATCGTGTTTTTAAGCAACACACTATCGCGGTAATAGCTCTTACCTGTAAGCTCCTTAATACACTGCATTATGGGTGCAAAAAGACTAGAATCAAAATTATTTATCTCACCCTCTTTCAACGCTATTACTCTCTCTAGCCCCATTCCTGTATCAATGCTAGGCTTAGGTAGTGGCGTCAAAGTCCCATCAGCACTTCTTTCATACTGCATAAACACAAGATTCCATATCTCTAAAAACCTATCCCCCTCACCGCCGAAATAATCTTCTTCCCCATTAAAAAACTCTGCCCCTTGATCCACATATATCTCACTACAAGGTCCGCAAGGTCCTGTATCACCCATTTGCCAGAAGTTATCCTTATCGCCCATTCTTTTAATGCGTTCTGGCTCTATATGCTCCTGCCACAGCTCAAAAGCTTCATCATCACTTTCGTGTATCGTTACATATAAAAGGCCCTTATCAAAGCCTAGAATCTCTGTTACAAACTCCCACGCATACGCAATAGCTTCTTTTTTAAAATACGCCCCAAAGCTAAAGTTGCCAAGCATTTCAAAAAGCGTGTGATGACGCGCGGTATAGCCGACATTTTCTAAGTCGTTATGCTTCCCACCTGCACGGATACAAAGCTGTGAGCTTGTAGCGATATTTGGACTTGGGATTGGAATCTTACCTGTAAAAATATCCTTAAACTGCACCATTCCCGCATTGGTAAAAAGCAGACTTGCATCATCTGGCACTAAAGGCATAGAATCATAGACCTTATGCCCTTTGCTTTTAAAAAACTCCAAATACAATGCTCTAATATCTTTCATCACCTTGCTCCTTTAGAATCTATAACGCACATTGAGGCTTACCGTTGGGTTGCCTTGCATATCAGTATCAATATTTGGCGTAATCAATGTATTTTTTGGCATATATTCCTTTGTAAAAACCCACGCAAAACCCCAAGCAATTAATGCTCCAACGCTCACTTGTAACACAGAATGCTTTTTTGCCTCTACCCTTGAAGCTGCTGTGAGTGTGGCTAGAATCCCAACGGGAATGGCTGGCTTCCACCCATAGCGGTAATACACATATCCCGCCGCGCTAAATGCCCCGCTTGCGTGTCCGCTTGGCATACCCTGCCAATTATCACAGCAAGGGCGTTTAGCAAAGTCTAAATCATAGCCCTTTTTCTCGTGGAGATATTCAAAGCTTTTTTTAATACCCTCTGTGGCAAGTTGTGTGCTAAGTGTGCCAAGTGCAAGCTGCGAAGCACCCTCATAATCCTCCATTGCAACAGATACAATCATCACATACAAAGGCAAGAATCTAAACGCATCGCCAAATTGTTCAAACTCATTCTCTCGTGCGTGAGATACGCTTAAGATTCCAAATATACATAGCACCATACAAAGCCGCTTCATTCCTATCCTTCATAAGCAAAAAATAAAAGCGTTATTATAAGATTCTATCCTTAAAATCGCTTATGATAACACTCTCTTATAGCCCATCTACCGCATATTTCACCGCATTGATATAGCTTTGAGTATGAATTTTCACGCTCTTTTTATACGCCACATCAAAACCTACGCCGTGATCAACAGAAGTGCGGAGAATGGGGAGATTCAAGCTCACATTTATACTTTGCTCAAAATACAATGCCTTAAGTGGGGCTAATCCCACATCGTGATACTGACTAACAAAATATCTAAATTTCTTGCGATTAAACGGGGAAAATGCACTATCAGGCGGATAAGCTCCAAAAAATAGCTCCTTATTTAACGCTAGATTTGCTTCACATACCGCTTGAGTGATATACTTATCCTCATCTCCCATAAGCCCATCATCGCCACAATGCGGATTTAGCCCAAGCACACAGCAAGGCTCATTTAACCTAACCGCCCTAGCAAAAGAGAGTAAAAATGTTTTTATAGAATCTTGATTTATGCTTTGACTGACTTTTCCAAGCGGTATATGATCAGTATATAGGGCTACAAACATCTCTTCACAGCCTAGCATCATAATAGAATCTACCCCAAAATATTGTGATAACACTTGCGTATGCCCGATAGATTCCACCCCTGCTTCTTGCCACGCTTTTTTGTGTATAGGCAGGGTTACAAGGGCTTGTGTTATCCTAGATTCTGTAAGTTTGATAGCTTGAAGGAAGCTTTTATAGCTATATAGCCCACTCTCTTTGCTCACCACACCGGGCTGTATATCAGCACAAAGCTCAAAGTCCGCTACACATTGCATATCCTTTGGCATTGATAAGCCTAGAATCTTTGCCGCAGATTCCACAATCTCTAAATGCGTAACATACACAGGCTCACAAATTTGAGATATAGCATTATGCGATTTTAGGGCAATCTCAAGCCCTATGCCATTTATATCGCCTATGCTAATAGCTATCTTTGGCACATTGCCCTTCTCATATCTATAATAGCATGCTCCAGCCCCACAAATACCGCCCTAGCAATGATGCTATGCCCGATATTGAGTTCGCTAATATAAGGAATACGCGCAATATCGGCGACATTTTGATAATTTAGTCCGTGTCCTGCAAAGCACTCTAACGCCCTTGTATCCATACTAGAAGTGGCAAGTTTAGCACATTGGCTAATAGAATCTAGGCTCTTTTGTATTTCAGATTCAAGCTCTTGTGGGGGTAAATCAAGCTCTGTAATCCTGCGATGTGTGCGGGAAAGGTTTGTATTTTTCATTAAATGCAGGTTCGCATATCGCCCAGTGTGTAGCTCCACAGCTTGTGCGCCAAGCTCACGCGCTAGAAAGATAGATTCTTTTTTAGGGTCAATAAATAACGCCGTGGCAATGCCTTGAGCTTCAAAAGTCTTTAGCACTTCGCGGATACTCTCATAATGAGCTTCTATATCTAGCCCTCCTTCAGTGGTTATCTCCTCTCGCTTTTCAGGCACAAGCGTAATGCGTTGTGGGGCAATCGCACAGAGATAATCAATCACCTTTTCATCAAGGGCAGATTCAATATTGACAGGCAAGGGGCTAGATTCCACAATGCGTTTGACATCGCTATCGTGGATATGCCGTCTATCTTCACGCAAATGCAGTGTGATTTGGTCTGCTCCTGCATTCTTAGCAATAAATACCGCCTCTAATGGATCAGGCTCATAAATCGCCCTAGCCTCACGCAAAGTCGCTATGTGATCAATATTCACTCCTAGCCGCATACTCTCTCCTTATCGTTCCATTGCGATGACACCACTTCGCACAATCTCTTTAGGATTAAAAATCTTAATGGCGGAAATAAACTGCTCAATAGCGGTAGGTCTATCTGTGGCTATTACAATGATATACTTTTCATTAGCATTGACGATTTTGCCATTATAGGCTTTGCACAATGCCTGTATATCTGCGAGTTTCTCACTGATTGGAATCTTCACAAGCACCGCTTCTTTCTCAAGCAAATCATCACTTGAAATCACACTCACCACAGGGATAAGCTTATGAAGCTGCTTGATAATCTGCTCAATGACAACTTCCGAGCCTTGCGTTACAATGGTGATGCGTGAAAGGTTGCTGTTGGGAATGGGAGCTGTGGTAAGCGATTCTATATTATACCCACGCGCTGAAAAAAGCCCAGAGATTCTAGCCAAAACGCTGTGTTCATTAATCACATTCACACAAATGCTTTTTCGTAAAACTTTTGCTTCCATAAGTTCGCCTTTAATCTTGTTTTTGTTGTTGTGTCTTTGGGAGTATCATCTCGTGTATTGCCCCACCGCTTGGCACCATAGGCAGCACATCTTCATACCTATCTACAATCACTTCAATAAACGCCACTTTCTTAGAATCTAACGCCTTTTGCAAGGCTAAATCAAACTCACTTTTTTTCTCTACTCTAAAGCCCACGCCACCAAAAGATTCTATAAGCTTTATGAAATCAGGCTGCAAAGTCAAATCTGTGTGCGAAAATCTATGCTCGTAAAAAAAGCTCTGCCACTGCCGCACCATACCCAAATAATTATTATTCAAAATCACGCTCACAAGTGGAATCCCATATGCCACGCAAGTCATCAGCTCTTGGATATTCATTAGAATTGAGCCATCGCCGGTAATATTAATAAGTGTTTTATCTTCACGCGCGAGTTTTGCTCCCATAGCCGCAGGCAGCCCATAGCCCATAGTCCCAAGCCCACCGCTGCTTAAAAACTGACGCGGAAAGCTAAAGGGGTAAAATTGTGCCGCCCACATTTGATGCTGTCCCACATCTGTGGTGATAATCGCACTCTCTCCTAGAATCTCGCCTAGCCTTTGAATCACCCATTGTGGCTTAATGCAATCAAGACTATCTTCAAAACTTAGCGGATAGCGCCTTGCATACTCTCGCAAATGCTCTTTCCACTCTAGAATCTTAGCACTCTCATAGCCACTTAGCTCACTTAACATATCACTCACAACGCTTTTTAAATCCCCAACAATGGGATAATCCACGCCTACAACCTTACCAATAGAGCTAGGATCTACATCAATATGGGCGATTTTTGCCTGTGTGGCAAATGCACTTAATTTACCTGTTACCCTATCATCAAATCTAGCACCCAAACACACGAGCAAATCACACTCACTCACCGCCATATTTGCCGCGTAGCTTCCGTGCATTCCTAGCATTCCTAGCAGATTATCATCATCATATCGTAGCACCCCACGCCCCAAAAGTGTCTCCGTGCAAGGAATGCCCGTGCAATGCACCAAATCTCTAATCACCTCACCCGCATTTGAGAGAATAGCCCCACCACCGATATAAAATAAAGGCTTTGAAGCCTTAGAGATAGCATCGCAAAGCTTTTTAACCTGACGCGGATTGCCCTTAATTGTGGGCTTATAGCTTTGCAACACAATAGAATCTGGGTAAGAAAACTCGCCTTTTGTGCCGGTAATATCTTTAGGAATATCCACAAGCACCGGTCCGGGACGCCCACTTCGTGCGATGTAAAAGGCTTCTTTTAAGATTCTAGGGAGTTCTGCTAGATTCCGCACTAAAAAATTATGCTTCGTGCAAGGGCGTGAAATCCCCACCGCATCAATCTCTTGAAACGCGTCTGTGCCAATTTGTGTAATAGGCACTTGTCCGCTAATCACCACAAGCGGAATAGAATCTGTATAAGCTGTGGCAATGCCTGTAACGGCATTTGTAAAGCCCGGACCTGATGTGATAATAGCTACACCCACATCGCCACTTGCCCTAGCATAACCATCAGCTGCGTGAACTGCCCCCTGCTCGTGGCGTGCGAGAATGTGGGAGAAATAATTTTGCTTATAAATCTCATCATAGATGTGTAAAACAGCCCCACCCGGATACCCAAAAACAACCTTTACACCCTCTAAGTGCAAGGCTTGAATCACCATTTCCGCACCTGTCATTATTTTCATAAAATATTCCTTCCATAGATAATCTTAACGCTTGAAACTTAGAATTTAAAGAAAAGGCAAATCATACCAATTTTGCTTAATAATGCAATAAAATCATTCAAAGTTTGAAAATTTTTCAAAAATTTATACTTATTTTATACAATACCCCTTTCACATTCGCAATACCCTGTAAATAAGCTAATTACAACGCCCAAAACACAATGGAGCAAGATTTTATGAATATGCGTCAAAAAATCTTTTTTATCAATCTTTTGCCAATTATTCTAATAAGCCTTAATCTCCGTGCCCCCATCACCGCCATAAGTCCCGTTGTTGATATTATCAAGGACTATTATCATTTAAATGCCGCATTAACCGGGCTACTGACTTCTCTGCCCCTTTTAGCTTTTGGGCTTGTATCATTTTTTGTATCATATTTTCAGCCTACAAGGGCTTTATTCATAGGGCTTATATGTATTTTTGTAGGCGAGATTTTGCGTTGCATAGGGGAGAGTGCGGAGCTTTTCATCGGCACGGCAATTATGGGAGGTGGCATAGCTATTGCCAATGTTTTGCTCCCTAGCCTTGTAAAAGCAAAATTCCCACGCAATATTCCAAAAATTATGGGGATTTATAGCCTTGTGCTGAATCTCTCTGCCGCACTTGGTATTGCCCTTATCTTGCCACTTATGATGATTTTACCCGTGCCAATCGCACTTGGAATCTGGGCAATCTTAGCTTTCATCGCATTAATAAGCTATATTCCGCAAATGAAAAATAATAGAATCTCACGCCCAAAGCTTAAAACAGATTCTAAAGGCTCACTTTTTGCTAATCTCAATGCGTGGAAAATCACTATTTTTATGGGTTTAACAAGCACCATTTCTTATGGTTTTTTTGCGTGGTATCCTAGCTTTCTTATTTCTTTTGGCTACTCACAAAGCTTTGCTTCACAGATGATGATTCTCTCTCATTGCATTATTATCCCTGCGGCATTTTTTATCCCACTGCTCTTAGGCTCACTCCCAAATCAACGCAGAGTGCTACTCATTGGCTTTACTTGTGGGCTATATGTGATAAGCTACGCACTATTGCTTTGCTTCCAGCAAATGTGGGTTGTTGTCTTTGTCTCAATCATTCTTGGAATCCCAGTAGGTGGCGTCTTTGGCATTGCCTTGCTTTTTATCTCAATTAAAAGCTCAAATGTGCAAACTGCCACTAAGCTCTCCGCGATGTCTCAAGGCGTGGGCTATCTTTTAGCTTCACTTTCACCTGTGATAATAGGGCGAATCTATGATGTATTTCATCACTTTACCTATGCTCTTATAGGCTTAATGATACTTGGCATTTTGCTTAATCTCATTGGATTTTTAGCCTACAAATCAAAGCAAATTTAGCTTAGTTTTAGCAATTTTAATTAGAATGCAAGGCTTAATTCTCATTTTAGCAAGGAGCTTTACGATGAATACACTCAAAAAATTGGCAATGACTTTGGCTTTTGGTGCAGTAGCACTTTTATTTACAGCTTGTGGAAGTAGTGAGCCTAAAGATGTGGCTGTGGAATTTGTTGAAAATGTCTATAAGGGTAAGGGTGATAACCTACTCAAATATGTCTATTTGTCCGAAAAAGATGAAAATACAACTGGTGTTAAAGAAATGGCAGAAGGCAAGCTCAAGGCTGCTGCTGGGCAAGCTGCACAAAAAGCAGAAGATGCAGGTGGGCTAAAAAGTGTGGAAGTAGTGTCTGAAGAGATTAAGGAAAATACAGCAACGATTAATTTGCGTATAAATTTTGGTAATGGCAATGAGGATTCAGAGCGTGTAAGACTCATCAAAGATAAAGATGAATGGAAAATTAAGCTCTAAATTCCTACTTTTTGGGGGCATTGGTAGCTTCTGCCTTTGTCTCTATCTTTTTTATTTATTTTATCCGCGTATTAGTCCCCCACTTACACTTTCCCAAAGGCTACTTGACAATATCCCAAAGCTTGAAGTAGGTGATGTTATTTTCCGCAAAGGCACAGGAATGGAAAGTTTTGTGATAGAAAAGCTTAGTAATCACCGCTATACGCATATTGGTTTAGTCATATCCACACAGCCCATTATCATTCTCCACGCAAGTGCTGATGATAATCCAAAAAAGCCCAACCGCGTTATTCTTAGCTCATTTGATGAGTTTCTCTCCCACGCTCAAAACATTGCTATCAAACGCTATCCTTTAAGTGAAAAAATGCGAGAGACAATTCTCCTTGAAGCTCCGCTGTGGCTTGATAGAGAGTTTATCTTAAGCACAGATTCTAATGCGTTATACTGCACAACACTTTTAGAATCTATCCTTTCTCCCCACATCACTTTAAACGCACAATATGAAGAGATTGACTTCCCCGCATTTCAAGGCAAATATCTTTTCCCAAAAGCATTTTATGAAGATCTAGAATCTACGCTTGTTTATGAAAGCGGATATTAGGCTTTTCTCATCTCATAGGCAATCAGTATCTTATCTTTCAACTCATACATTTTTTCTATATTTTCTAGCTTATGATTTGATCCATCAGGAAAGCCAATAGACTTTTTGTTGTCATTAAAGTAGAGACGACAAATCCATTTTGTTACCTTTCCTTGATAATTGACACCAAAATAACTTAAAGTATCCTTATATTGAATCTGTGTCAAATCAACACCAGCACTACCTAAAATAGATTTAATGATATAGAAACCTTGCAGTTCTTCTTCCGTAGCGATAATCTCTTTATCGTCTTTTAAGTCCAAGGTTTCTTCTTCATCGTTAGCATTTTGCAGATTATTTTTAATATTAGAAATCTTTTCATACGCCATATCACTAACAATCTCTTTCAATGATTTTTTGATATGGCTGCGAAATTCCTCTATAACCGATTTTGTCATATTGCGTTCAGTTAATTGCTTAGCAAAAAAAGTTACAAATTCATCATTTGGCTCATTAATTTGCTGCTTAAAAATATCCTGAATGCTACGATAATACTTTTTCTCTATCGCAACCCCAAATATATCATCAACATTTAATTCAGAATACATAAAGCGTTTTAAATCTTTAATGTCCCGAGGTTTCAATTTTTCAAGATTTATGATGAGAAAAGGAATCTTATCCATAAGATTTGCTTGTTCAATATCAGTAAAAAATCTATATTCTATCCCATTTGTTAAAATAGCAAACTTTATGCTAGGAGCAGTGTTAAAATATCGCAATAATTGACTATTATGATAATCCAAATTTTCAGAATGATTTTTTGCCTCTATCAAAATAAAGGGTTGTCCATCTTTAAAAATAGCATAATCCACTTTTTCACCCTTTTTAATACCTACATCAGCAGTATATTCTGGGACAACAACATTTGGGTCAAAAACATCATAACCCAATGCCTTTAAAAAAGGAATGATGAATGTCATCTTGGTGGCTTCTTCTGTCTTTACAAGAACTTTTCTTTCTGAAATTGTATCTATAATGGCATTAAGTGCATTTTCAAAATCCATCTATACTCCTTACCTTTTATACTCTATCATAATAGAGTGAAATGCAATTCTAAAACAAATAAACTTAAGAAAATCTATAATGATAGAGTTTCTTAAGTATGGAAAAACACAAAATTGATTTTTTTGAGGATATAGATAAAGAGCAGATTCAAAGCTTTTACCATCGTATCGCAAACAATGTCGCTAGAATCCGTAAAGAAAAAGGCGTTTCACAACTTGAGCTTAGCCTAGCTATAGGCTACAAATCCGTATCGCTTATAGCCGGAGCTGAAGCCAAATATAAAAATATTCATTTCAACCTTGAACATCTCTACAAAATAGCTCAAGTCTTGCAAGTAGATATAAAAGATTTTTTTGATGAGACAAACTAGCCCATACTCAAGCCCATTTTACCCGGATTAAGAATATTATTTGGATCAAATGCTTTTTTGATATTCGCAAATAAATTCATCTCCGCTTCACTAAAGGCTAAACGCATAAAAGGGGCTTTTGACAAGCCTATGCCGTGTTCCCCGCTAAGTGTGCCTTCAAGCTCAATGGCGATTTTAAAAATCTCCTCTATACACGCATAACCCCTTTGCATAGATTGTGCATCATTTGGATCGCTCACCATTACATTCACATGCACATTCCCATCGCCCGTATGCCCAAAGCAAGGAATCTTAAAGCCATATTCTTTGCTTAGAATCCCAATGCGTTTAAGTAGCTCTGGCAAGGCTGAACGCGGCACGGTAATATCTTCATTGAGCTTTTTCTTGCCATAAATCGTGATACTTTGGCTGACATTCCGCCTTGCAAACCACAAATCCGCCGCTTCATCATCGCTTTGAGCGATTTTAAACTCCACACAACCATTTGCCTTAAAGCACTCCTGCAAAACTTCAAGCTGAAAGTCTAACTGCTCTAATAAATCCCCATCAACTTGCGTAATGAGAATAGCCCCTGCTTGAGTTGGCAGCCCCTTGTGGAATCGCTCCTCAACCGCACAAATACTCAAATTATCCAAAAACTCCATTGCCACAGGTGTAATGCCACTTGCCATACTCTTATACACTGCATTCATCGCCGATTCTATATCAGCAAACACGCCCATAGCCGAGCGTGTGAGCTTTGGCTTGGCAATGAGCTTAAGTGTGATTTCTGTAATAACAGCTAAAGAGCCTTCACTTGCTATTAAGATTCCAGCAACATTGAATCCTGCTACATCTTTGATCGTCTTTTTCCCAGCGCGAATCACATCGCCATTAGGCAAAACCGCACGCAAAGCCATTACATAGTCCTTTGTGATTCCATATTTTGCCGCTCGCATACCTCCGGCATTTTCGCTTACATTCCCCCCAAGCGTGCTGTATTCTTGACTTGCAGGATCTGGCGGATAGAATAAGCCCTTTGCCTCTACCGCTTCTTGAAACGCCTTATTAACTACGCCGGGTTGCACTCTAGCGATAAGATTTTTTTCATCAATTTCTAAGATTCTATTAAAATGCTTTTCTAATGCTAAGATTATTCCGCCTTTGACCGGCAATGCCCCACCGGTAAAGCCACTCCCCGCCCCTCTAGGAATAACTGGGATCTTTTGATCATTGCAATAGGCTAAAACCGCACTGACATCTTGCTCATTTCTAGGAAACACCACCGCATCAGGCTCATAACGCTCCCTTGTCGCATCATAGCAATACGCCACCAAATGTGCCTTGTCATCATAGCAGTTCTCTTCCCCTACCATTTGCTTAATGGCTTGAATGTGTCGCTTGTGTAGCATAATCACTCCTTGTTTGTGGAATCAAAAGCTTTGATACTTGGGCTTAAAAGCTCATCATAATATTTAAAATATTGACGCGAATCTTTTGGACGCAACTTACTTGCGAGTGATCCGGTGTCAATATTGGCAATGCGTGAGAAAAATGGTGCTTGTGTTTTTTCTAGCAAAGGCTTGCTAAAGGGCTGCACTTCAAGCAAAGCAAAACTCTGGCAATCAAGCACATTTAGCCCATTTGACGCCAAAATATACACAAGCCCTATGCTATATGCGTTACAAAATTCACGCAAATGCTTGGACTTTGGGTCATTAATGCCATCTTTTGCCAAAAACGCCGCAAACAAATCAATATGCACAAAATGCGTTGGATTGACAGATAGAATCTTATTGTAACTCTCTTGGTCTGGAGCAATAGCAATGGCTTTATTATAAAATCCGCCAAAAATCACCTTATCATCTTTTGTTGGTGTAGCTTGTGGTGTGGGGAGATATTTTTGTGCGATATTTTCAAAAGGAGCAAATCTCGCATACGCATTGCCACTCTCAATCCGCTCAATCACGGCACTTGCGATAATGACATTATAATCCCCATTTTGTGCCAAAACTATCCCACTTTGCCCCACTCTCAATCCATTAGCCTCAAAGGTGAGTATTTTGCCCTTCACTTCTGCTATATTTTTTGACACAGGCTCAAGATTGAGTGCAAAGCCCATACTCACCACACACACGACACCTAACCACAATCGCCACAACATAAATGCTCCTTCTATTTATTCACACATCTTTTATTTCTTAAAAACCACATCACACCAAAGGCTAAGCCGGGTGTTTTAATCTTGCTTTCATCATATAAAAACTGCTCTAAACAATCCACCTTAACAAACACAGATTCAATCACCTCTCCATCAATACCCCCACCTGTGCTAACCCTATCATTTTCATTAATTTCAGCATAAAAAAGGCTTTGTTTTGCCCCGCTATGCCCCACCGCTGTGGCAAAAGAAGTGATATATTCTAGGTTATTTACCTTATATCCACACTCTTCTTCTATCTCTTCTTTAGCGATTTGCTCCACGCTCTTGCCCTTTTTATCCACAAGCCCAGCACATAGCTCATAAGTGTAACCAACCTCATCTTGCCCAAAAGTCTTTGAATCTGAATCTGTCCCAGATTCTAAATGTGATTCTCCAAAATGACGCACAAATACCGGCGGACGAAACTGCTTAACAAACAACAAACTTTGCTTTTGTGTGTGATAGAGCAAAACAGAAACAGAATCTAGACTATGGATAAAATCCCAACTGCGTTTTGCCCCATTTTCCACATAAAGCATACGGCGAGGTTTGACATAGGCTGAATCCACACATTCACAAAAGCTTATATCCGTAATGATAGACTTCATTGCGTTTGCTTCCCTTGTGGATTTTGCCGTGTAGATTCAGCAGAATCGGCAGAAGTGCTAGATTCGCTAGATTCAGTAGAATCTTCGTCTGCTTCACTCGGTGTAAGACTAAAGCTTTCATTTGCTACAATGCTATTGCCACCTTTTTCCAACACCTCTTGCAGAAGTGGGATAAAGCTTTCACTCACAGCCATAAATTTCTCTTTTTCCTTACCTTGTAGCTCTTTACTTACCGCCTTGACACTTGAAAGCGGATTGATAGGCACATTATTGCGATACAGCCCAAAATGTAAATGTGGTCCTGTGCTTAAGCCTGTTGAGCCAACGCGTCCTATAAGCTGCCCTCGTTTGACTTTTTTGCCACTTTTCATACCTGAAGCAAAGGAATTCATATGTGCGTAAAGGGTTTTAAGATTATTCTCGTGGCGGATTTCAATAAGATTCCCATATCCGCCCCGCTTACCTGCAAAAATCACAACCCCATCAGCAGCTGCGACAATAGGTGTGCCTTTAGGTGCGGCATAATCCACCGCATAATGCGGGCGAATCGTGCCTAAAATCGGGTGTTTTCTGCCAAGTGAAAAGCGTGAGCTAATCCTTGCTCCAGCCACCGGCGTTTGTAGCAAAAAGCCTTGAATCTCCTTGCCGTCCTTATTGTAGTAACGCCCATTATTGAATCTAAAAATGTAATGTGGCTTTTTGTTGATCTCCACAACCGCAGCTTTAATATTTGCATTTTTAAGCGGTTTGCCTAAGCGATATTTGCGATCATAAATTACTGCTAGTCTATCGGCCTTTTGGATAGAGCGAAAATTGACACTATTTTTGTATGCGTTTAAAAACTCACTCACAAGCCCATTATCGCGTGTCATCTCAAGTAAATCTTGATAGGGGGAACTTTGAATAGAAAGACTGATTGTTTGCTCTTGTTCAAAATAAATCATCGGTGTAAAATCAAGCTTAAACTCGCCATCTCGCTTAAAAATATGAATCTGCATACCATCGCCTATGGGAATAAGTGCCTGTAATAATTCCTCATTATCATCTAAAAGTGTGTAATATGTAACACCCGCATATACCTCCGAAGTCAGCTCTCTATCTTTTGGAGGGAGATTGTAATATACGCTTGTTGGAATATTATATTTTTGAAAAAAAGCAAAAAATGTATATCCACTCTCCCAAATTTGGCTATATGCAGTCGCTCCAAAGCTTAGACTGCTCCACAAACTTAACAATACAATCGCTTTTTTCACCATAGAATACCTTAATAAAATGATTTGGGGTTTTAAAATTGCTCTTTTTAAAATGCTGGATTCTAGTATAAAAATTTTAATAAAAAATGCTAGAATACGATTTTACACTTTTGGCATTCTTTTTGCTGTCTCTTTTGTAGCAGGAGTATTTTTAAGGAGTGAAATATGAGCATAGGCTTGAAAAATTGGCTATTCCCTACCATTAGCTTTGTTGCATTTTTGTATGTGATGCTACTGCTTGGGATTTGGACATATCGCGTTGATGCCAACAAGCCTTTGTTTAGCTCTGATGGAAGCTCTAAGGGTGTAACAACACTCAAAGACTTTAAGCAAGAAATGCAAGGCTATGTAAAATAAAGAGTGTCAAACAGCTAAAGTTTTTTAAACATTAGCCGATTTGGCATTAATCACACATCAATAAAAGGGGTGTCTTATGGTAAATGGTATCAATACAAGCATAAAAGCAACAGCAGCTCTCAACAGAGATTTAATCTCAAAACAAAATGAGAATAATGAAGTCAAAGAAAAAGAGCAAGTACAGCTCTCTCGTGCTGAACAAATCAAAGAGCAAATCAAAAATGGCGAATACAAGATTGATTTGCAACAAACTTCCGAAAAAATGGCATCAAATTTGCTTAACCTTTAAGAACTCTATCCATTGTGGCTTGTTTGTCTAAAAAAGCAGGTTAGACAATGGATCTTTGAAGGATTAGGCTATGCTACACACTTATATTAATGGCGCGATCGCTGATTTAGAAGCACTCATAGAATTAACACAACTTGATAACGCCGACATTCAGGTGGCAAACCACGAAGCGATTTTTGCTAGAGTAGAACAAAAGGATTCTCTTGTAAAAGAATTTGAAAACAAAAAATCGCTCTTGCAACAAGAAATGCTTTTACTTTGTGAAAAAAATCCACATAAATCACTCCAAGATCTTTTGAGCGAAGAAACTAGCATATTGCTTGATACAATGCGTGCAAAGTTAGAAGAGCTAAAAACCCTTAATGCCAATTACGCACGAAGTGTGTTTGCTGTGGCGGAGTTTTATAACTCCCTTATCCAAAGGGTTATCCCACACGAAAACAATGGCTACGGGCATAACCGCCCACAAAGCCATATTCTTAAGATTCAGGCATAGGCTAGATTATGGGCGGCATTCTCTCATCTCTCAATACTTCCTACACAGGCTTACAAGCCCATCAACTTATGGTTGATGTAACAGGTAATAACATCTCAAATGCAAGTGATGAGTTTTATAGTCGCCAACGCGTGCTTGTCCGCCCAGAAAAACCTCTATATTTTCAAGATTATAATCTCGGCAGGGGTGTGAGTGTAGAGACGATTCAAAGAATCCACGATGAATTTGTCTTTAATCGCTACCGCAAAGCCGCAGAAGAAGCACAATACTATGATACGCATTTCACAACCTTGCGTGAAGCTTCAGCCTTTTTCCCCGAAGTTGATGGTGTGGGAATCTACAATGACTTAGAAGAGTATTTTAACTCGTGGAAAGACCTAGCTAAAAACTCCACAGACCCAGCTCAAAAGCAAGTCCTTGCTAAAAACTCCCAAGTGCTTAGCACAAATATTAAAGACACAAGAGCTAGGCTTGTGCGATTACAACAAAAAGCAAGTGAAGAGCTTGAAGTAACGATTAATGAAGTTAATCGTATTGCCAAAGAAATCGCCCACATTAATGGCAAACTCAAAGAAATGGAAGACCAAAGAGAGTTAAAACAAGCCAATGAATTACGCGATAGACGCGATGAGCTAGAATACAATCTCCAAACGCTCGTAGGGGCAAATGTCTTTAAAAATCATCTAGATTCTAACGCTTCCATACACCCAAAACTTGCGGATTTTGATGATGAGTATGTGTTAAATATCGGTTTTGGTTTTAATATCGTTGATGGGGCGATGTATCACCCCATTGTGCTTAAAAAAGATGATAATCATCTCAATTTAAACCGCGTATATTTTCAAGGCGATGATTTCAAAACCGTTGAAATCACAGATAAAATCGTGCAGGGCAAAGCCGGCTCACTCATTAGCCTATATAATTCCGGGGCAGATGGCACAAGAGTAGGTAAGATTCAAGATTATATCAATCATTTGGATATTTTCGCAAAAGGCTTTATTGAAGCGACAAATAGCATTTATTCACAAAGTGCGGCAACGCAAATCCGCAGTGATAAGCTTGATGTGTGGAGCTTGAATGCCCTTGTAGATAGCAACTATAATATTAAAGAGGGAAGTTTTGATGTTGTTGTATATAGCACACAGGGTGAAGAAATTGCACGCAAAACCATCACTATTGATAGAATCACCACAATGCACGATGTGGTAAAAGCTATTAATGAAAACACCGATGATAATAATGATAATAACGCCCTAAATGATGTTGATGACTATTTTCGCGCGTATTATGATAATGGCACAAAGGAGTTTAGTATCCTATCAAAGAATCCATCGCAAGGCTTGTATGTGGCGATTCAGGATAATGGCAGTAATTTCACCGGGGCTTTTGGACTAAATAAGTTTTTTAATGGAGAAGACGCACACGATATTGCCTTAAATCAAGAATATGCTAAAGATGCCACGCTTATACGCCCTTGGCTAACCCCTGTAAATGGGAACTTTGATGTGGCAAATATGATGCAACAGCTCCAATATGATGATGTAGATTTTTATGTCAATAAGTATGAAAAAAAGCAGATGAGAATCCCAGAGTATTTTCAATTCCTAGCCGGACGCGTGGCAAACCAAACCGAAGCCGCACAACGCACAAAAGAGACTAAAGATTCTGTCCTATCCGCTGTGAAAAAGGAGCATTTAGCCATCTCGCAAGTAAGCCTTGATGAAGAAATGGTAAATCTCATTAAATTCCAAGGCGGCTATGCGGCAAATGCTAAAGTCATCACAACTATTGATCGTATGATAGAAACCCTGCTTGGTATCAAGCAATAAGCGTGAAACCTTAACTATGCGGACTGCTTTATGACACCTTCTTTATTTACACTCTTTGGCAAAAGTATCAACGACTTTTTTTTCGCTAAGATTCTAACACTCACCCTTTTCCCCGCACTCTTTGGCATTATGCTTTGGGGCGGTGTGCTTTATATTTTTGGCAATGAAATTTACACCTATCTTTCACAAATGCTTTTAGGCTTTATGCCCGATTGGCTCAATACACAAGGCACGGCACAAAGCATTTTAAATGGCATTATCCATTTTAGCCTATCCTTTGCTCTTTATACTTTGTTTGGAATCTTTTTTCTTATAGCGATTTTGCTTACAAATATGCTTTTTTCCATTTTCTACACGCCCTTTATCGTGGAATATGTGCGGGTAAAAAGCTACCCCCACTTACCAAAGGCGGAGTTTGGCTCACTGCTTGAGTGTATTCTTGTGTTTATTAAAAATTTTTTGCTTTTTGCGTTTTTAGCCCTTATCTCACTTCTGCTATATCTTGTGCCATTTATTGGCTCACTGCTTGGCTCTTTTGCATTGTTTATCGTGTGGTATTTGTTTTTTAAAAAGACAACTTTTTATGATGTGGGTAGCTCGAGTATGGAAGAATCTAAATTTCAATATATCAACCAAACGCGTTTTTTTACAAATCACGCCTACGCCCTAAGCGCTTATCTCTTAAACTATGTGCCGTTTTTTAATTTTTTCCTTATGCCATTGCAGATTCTCCTTATCACACATTACTTTTTCACAAGACTAGATGAAATGCAAAGCATTAAAAATTCACGCTAACGCCACTTTGCCAACTCACATAATCGCCGTATTTGAAAGTATCTAGCCATTGTATTTGTGCGTAAAAATCCCACTGCTTATAAACATTAAACCCCACAAAGCCGCTTGCTTGCTGTGTATAGCCCCTTTGATTGGTAATATCTATAAAATAATCATAATTGCCAATAAGCCTTAGCTTCTCAAATCTCCCCACAATCCCAAAATGTATATCTACAAATGCGTTATGATTTTTCACATAGTCATAGCCCACAAGCGGTAAAAGATACACACTCAAATTACCCACATAGCTACCAAACCCGGCTCCAAATGAAAGCTTGGGCTTTAAGCGTGTATGTGTGATTTCATCAAATGGATTTTCAAAACTCACATCAATATATTTTGATAAGCTCTTCGTGCGGTATGAATCTGCTACCGAAAACAAATGCAACGCTTCTATTTTATCAATAAAAATGGAGCTATTCTCAAGATTCACATAGCCCTTTACACTCATAAGGCGAGATTCTATCAACTCTTTGTAAGCATTGTTTGCATTTGTTATATCAGCATAAATAGGCGAAAAATACATACCCATCATTGAATGACTAGCCCTAGATTCATAGCTTAATGAGAATTTTGCACTATCACGCGCTTTTAAGATTTCATTATAACCATATTTATCGCTAAAAGCCTTTTTCCCCTGTGGAATCTCCACGCTCACATTGTCCAAAAGCCCCGCATTTTCCAAGCTCTTAAGATACTCCACAGGCGTTTGATATGGTTTTAACTTTTGTGTATCAAATGCCTCATTTGCCACACTTAACACACTTTTTAAAGCGTCATTACAATTATGTGTGATGAAAGCATACTCCACAGGAATATCTTTAAGCTCCCATAAATGTGCCAAAAGCAAAGCCTTAGATTCTAAATCTAGCTTTAGTCCTAGCTTCCACAAGCTCCGCTTTTCATTTTCAAGATATTCAAATGTATTATTATCAAGTGGTTGCAACGCATAAATACCACCAAGATTCCCCATTAATGCCCGAAAATACATAATAGGATTAAGCCCAAGCTCCGCATTAGCAAAAAAGCTTAATGAATAGCCCAAATACTGCCCTTTTTGTATGTGTAAATCACTTCTCCCCTTAAATGTTTTGTGTAAATCCGCCTTTGCTTCCCCCTCTAAAGCTAGAAAAATATGCCCCATAGCCGAGCCCGGATATATATCACTCTCCGCAGCAAAAATGAGTGAAATTCTATCGCTTGGCACAATCTCCAAGAACTCTTCATATTCCGCACAATGCGTTGTTTTAACCATCTCTTTTAATTGTGGAAAAAACCGCGATAAAAACATTGATCTTGCAGGATAAGAACATAAAAAAGATGAAGTATTTGTTGTGTTTGTATGAGCAGATTCTACATCAATGCCAAATGCCTGAAGTGTTGAAAGAAGCTCGGCTTGGGGATTTATCGCACCCAGCGGAGAGAGAAAAAATCCAGAATCCTGCCTTATAAGCGATGTTTTACCGCGATAATGTAAAAGCTTTTTCCACTGAGAAAGCGAAGCAATAGAATAAAGCGAATAAGAATCTTTGGTGTAGGTTAAATCCCCTTTAGAATTAAGCGTAGAATCTAAAGGGCTTAACCCAAAAGTATATTGCGGAACAAGAACAAGTAGCAAAAACAATAAGATTCTCGCTACCATTTTATACAAGCAAAAAAGCAAATTTAGCTTTTACAATTTGCTTTTTTCTCCACAGGCACGATAAAGTTAGGATTACTATAACTCCACATACCACCGGTAATAGCATCTGTGGTAGAGCCTGTTGTCCCACCCCAAAGAATATTGCCCCAGAACCAACCGCTCATTTTGTTTTTACCAGCAATGACGAGCTGTGTGCTTTCATAGCACGAATTATCCTGCCCACGCACTTCTACAACGGCACCTTTAGCACGGGATATTTTAACTTCACCGGGCAGATTCACCTTTGTCCCATTAATCGTAGCAACAACAACTTGACCATTACTTGTTGTAATAGCCACTCTTTGTTTTGTTTGATTTGAAATCGTTGCACACCCTCCAAATCCTAACGCCACAACCGCCACAATGGCAATCCATTTTGCACTTTTTATCATACAAACTCCTTGTAAAAATTATTTGCAAATTAGTTTGCAAAATGGCATTCTATTTTTTTTTGGTTGGCTGAATCTTAAAAGATAAAAGAAGAAAAGTAGAATTTTTCCTTAAGTTGTTACATAAATTTACAATGCTTATAATATCTCACAACACCGCAACTCGCAAAAAGCTCCATAGATTCTATACTGCTTTCACGCCCCATATATATGTCTATATCCACATTTGAATCCACTAAACTAAGCAAACTATGCAGTTCAAGCGGTGGGGCAAAAAGTATAAGATTCTGTACTCTTAGAATCTTTTGTGTCGCCCCCTTTGTTTGCCTATGCTCCCCATATTTTTCCAAACGCTCTAATGTCCGCTCCACCGCCCTTTTTGCTGAATCCACACGGGGAGACAAGCCAAACGCCCCATAGCCTATAATCACATAAGGGTTTAGCCCCGCTCTTGCTAGAATCTGCTCTAGGATTCTAGCCCCAGCCTGATTGGCACTTTCACAAACTTGCTTCATAAATGGCTTTTATCTCTTCTTTACTCAAACGCTCCTTACTCAAAAGCTCCCTTGCCACTTTTTCAAGCAAGGGCTTAGCATTTGTAAGAAACTCGCTCATTTCCTTTTGTGCTGTGTCTAAGATATACGCCACATCGCTCACATCGCCCAAAAGTCGCTCCGCCATACCATATTCCGCACACATCTGCGTAGCAATCTCTTTTGCCCTAGCCACATCATCTTTCGCATTGCTAAAACTTTGCTGATAAATAAGCTTTGTGGCAATATTCCCAGCTAATGCCACCTTAATCTTACTCATAAGCTCTTGTTTGCTAATCAATTCCTTATCCACCTGCTTAAAGCTCTCCCCCACAAGCCCAATCTTATCAAAATCAACCTCTAGCCAATACGCACTCAACGCCTTTGCCCCTTGATAAATAGCTAGAATCTCCTTTTCTTTCTCGCTCAAACTCAACGCCTTCTTTTTCCCCACAAGCACCTTATCTTTTGTCGCCAAAATATCTTCCTGTGTTATCTCTTGTCGTTTATGTCGCAGTGCATTTAACGCACTCTCATTAACCAATGCCGCTAATGCCGCCCCGCTAAAGCCCACGCACAAACGCGCAATGTGATGAATATCTAGGCTATGCTTTTTGCCACGCAAATACAGCTCCAAAATAGATTCTCGCTCCTGTAAATTAGGCAATTCCACATAAATGCGTCTATCAAACCGCCCACTCCTTAATAACGCCTCATCTAGCACTTCAATCTTGTTTGTCGCGGCAATCACAATCACCCCACTTGAATCTTCAAATCCGTCCATTTCGGTTAAAAGCTGATTGAGTGTCGCTTCACGCTCATCACTCCTAGTATTGCCCCTTGCTTTCCCCACCGCATCAATCTCATCAATAAATACAATGCTCGGTGCATTTGCCTTTGCTTTTAAAAATAGCTCTCTTACGCGTTTAGCACCCATTCCTGCATAAATCTGCACAAAGCTAGAGCCACTTTGATAGAAAAACGGCACCCCTGCTTCCCCCGCCACAGCCTTAGCAATCATCGTTTTTCCCACACCCGGCGGTCCTACAAGTAACACTCCCTTAGGCAGAGCTATGCCTAAATCCTGATAGAATCTAGGATTTTTAAGATAATCAATAATTTCTAATAACTCCTCTTTAACTTCACTAATCCCAGCAACATCTTTAAATCTCACTCCAGAATCTAAAGGCATATATGTTTGCACACCAAGAGATACAGACGATTCCACAGGTGTTTCGCTTTCACGCAAAAACTCCGCCCTTTTGTTTTCACGCATTTTTGGCTTTTTAAACAATAATCGCAATGCTTGAAACAGCACCGCTAAACCCAAAACTAGCACAATCACTATGCCAAGATCGCCCAAAATCTCACTAAAAAAATGCTGATTTTTGATTGTTACAGGTTTATCTAACGCCCATAGTTTAGAATCTAAGCCCTGCTCATAAGCCTTATACCGCTTGTTTTCAAGTGTAAAATAAATATATTGTGTATCATAGATAATATCACTCACGCTTTGATTTGTAAGCAAACGCTCCGCCTCCTTAGCACTCACAAGTTCTACATTATCTTTTAATACCAGCACCAAGCCTAGTGCGATAACAAGCACAAGCCCTATAAGCCCTATAATCAAACTTTTAGATTTTGCCATTATTCTGCTCCATTGCTATATCATAGTCCTTAAAAGTCAGCCACTGCCCGATAAGATTATCCTTTTCACTCTCAAATCGCATACGATTAAAAAATTCATCTAGCCCAGTATAGACAAAGCCCTTGCTAGATTCTGTATTACTAGATTCTATTTTGCTTTCACACAGCACATTAAGCGGAGCCTTATGGGCTTTTCTAAATGCAACATTATTTTGTGCCACAATGTCTTTAAGCGTATGCAATCTTTGCTTACTCACATCGCCTTTAATGTCATTTTTCATCTCACTAGATTTTGTGCCATCGCGTTTGCTATATACAAAGGGGTGCAAATGTGTGAGTGGAAAAAGCTTAAAATTTGCTAATGCCTCTTCCCACACCGATTCACTCTCCCCCGGATGCCCCACGATAAAATCACTCCCCAAGCAAAAGCCTTTTTGAGCGAAATAATTAAAAAGCTCCAAATCACTCTCCACACGATTATGCCTATTCATAATCTCTAGCATTGTATCGCTTGTATGTTGCAAAGCAATATGCAAATGCTTCTCCATTATAGGCAGCTCTAGCACTTCTTTGAACTCACTATCAATTTGACTAGGCTCAAGGCTACCTATACGCAAACGCCTTAACACCCCTAGATTATAAATCTCTCTTATAAGCCCTGCTAGATTAGAATCTAAATCCCTGCCATAGCTCCCCACATTTGTGCCTGTTAGCACCACTTCGCTAATGCCAGATTCAGCTAAAGTAAGAATCTGCTTTAAAATCTTATCCTTTGGGTATGATCTCGCCTTGCCTCGCACACTAGGGATAATACAATAGCTACACGCAAAATCACAGCCCTCTTGAATCTTCAAAAACGCTCTTGACTTCCCTGCAAACTCGGTTACAATCGTACTATCAATATGCTCCGGGCTATCTTCTTTATGAAAAAACCGCTCTTTATTGTGAAGTAACTCGCTGATATTTTCCTTAAAACTATGGGCAAACACCCCATAAGCAAGATTCTGTGAAAAGACTTCCTGCCCCCTTGTGCCAACGCCACAGCCTGTAAAATACACCTTTTTATTTAAATCTCGCATTTTATGCAAATAGCCACGCACACCAGCATCTGCCCCATTTGTTACCGTGCAGGAATTCACAATCACAATATCCGCTTCGCTCTCACACTCCACGCATTCAAACTGCCCTAAGTTACTTTTCATCACCTGCGTATCAAAGAAATTTGTACGACAACCAAAGGTTTTAAAATATACTTTTTTTACTTCTTTCAATGCACTCATAACGCTCCTTTAATGTCTCCTTTATGTCTCCCTAGAATCTACTTTACCCCCTAGAATCTACACATTATCTTTAGAATCCGCCACCACCCCACCAAGCAGGGCAAGATTCTCCACATTTGCTTCATCAATCTTTTTATCCTTATTGCCAATACCATCATTTGCTGAAGTGATAACCTTGCTTGTGGGGTAAGCAATGCGTATATCATCTTCTTTAAGAATCTGCTCCATTATCTCGCCTGAAATGGTGCTACGCAACGCTAAAGTCGCATAGGCGTTTGTTTGATACCACATAGAGATTCTAAGCCCATTTGGCTCAATCATACAATAGCTTCTTACTTCCAAGTTTGGATTTCTCAAAGAATATTTATCACGCATACGATGCACCTGCTGTCGCACCATTTCTGTATAGCCTTTAGCGTATTTTTTGCCCGTGTCTGTGGCGATTTTAAGGGCTTTTTTGTAATTGCTATCAAAAGTGATGGTAAAGTCTATCCCATCCCACACGGTTTTTAGCCCTCCGTGCGTGTAGTTAGCAAACATCGTTGTAAAAATATAATTATTTGGGATAAAGATAATGCGTCCAGCACGGCGATTTTCCATATAGCTTGTAAGCGTTACATCTTCAAAAATAGTAATTCTAAGCATTGAAATATCAAGCACATCGCCCACATAAATACTGCCATCTTTACATACACGCACCCTATCACCTACGTGCACACTTCCACCTAGGACAATTACAAACCACCCAAGCACACTCATAAATAAATCTTTCATAGCAATAGCCAAACCAGCCGAGGCAAAGCCCACAATCGCTACGAGATAGCTGACATTCTCCATATAGGCAAAAAGCAAAATAAGCACGATAATAGTAATATTTAAAAAGTTTATAACCTTACTTGCGGTGTAGATTCTATCCGTATCAAGGATATATTTGCGTAAAGTGAGTTTTAATAAAAAAGCTAAAAGTATCGTAATCAGCACGGCTACACCAATATATATTGTCTTTAAAAATTGTGCTTTGATTTGATTTTTAAGTTTTAAAATTGTGCTTTGGGATTCTTGATTATAAAGATCCATAGAAGTAGCTAGAATCCTTTGTGCGCCCTCTAGCTCCTCTAGCATTGTTTGAATCCGCACAATCTTATCTGCCACCGCAACAGATTTATCCACAAAAGAGAGCTGATTTAAGATTCTATATTTTTCCCTTACAAGCTCTAGCAAAGATTCTAAACTCTCTTGGTTTGCCACAAGGGCGTTTTTCTGCTCATCAATTTGTTTGATAAAAGAATAGCCCGATAGGATTAAAAAGGGATTTGTAATTTGTGGAATCTCTTCCATATTTTTGGCTTCTAGCAGTGAGCCATAAGGGTGTTTAGCATATTCTTTGAGTAAGTCCTGCTGCCTTTGCAATGTCTCAAGGCGATGGGTTAGCGAACGCGGGGGATTTGTATGAAAAGATTCTAGCTCCTTTTGAAGTGCGGTAATCTCATTTGTAATCTCATTATAATTTTCCAAGCTCACATAATGCTTTAGCCACACATTCTCACTGCTTTCAAACTTCGTATCAATAGCTTCTAGCTCTTTGTGGAGTTGTGTTATTCTAAAATCCTGTCTTTGCTCTTGCTTTGAAGTTTGCTGTTTTTCCGCTAGTAGCACCGCACAACAGCACAGCCACAGCACAAATAACACAAAGACTTTTTTCATTTTTCAAACCCACTTAGAATCTTAAGCACCTTTTGCTTTGGCACATCTTCACACAAAGCCACATCGCCAAGCCCCTTTGGCAAAATAAACATAATCTTAGAATCTGAGCTCTTTTTATCCAAATAAAATTTTTCATAAAAGTCCAGCACATCGCTGATTTCAAAAAATGTCGGTAGATTATATTTTTCAAGCAGATTTTTTATCGCTTCCATCTCATCGGCTTGTAAGAATCCTAACTCATAAGAGAGTGCATTTGCCATACACATACCAATGCTCACCGCCTCGCCGTGCAAATACCGCTTATAATCCGTAAGATTTTCAATAATATGTCCAAAGGTATGCCCGTAGTTTAACGCCGCCCTAATGCCCTTTTCCTTTTCATCGCTACTCACTACCTTTGCCTTAATACTCACTGCTTGAGTGATAGCATATACAAGGCTTTGCGTATCTTGCAGATTCAAGGTGTGATTTTGCAAATATGTAAAAAACTCCCTATCAAAGCACACCGCCATTTTTATAATCTCTGCCACTCCAGCCCCAAACTCGCGTGAAGGCAAAGTCTGTAAAAAATATGGATCAATATACACCGCCTTTGGCTGATGAAAAAGCCCTATAAGATTCTTGCCAAACTCATTATTAATGCCCGTTTTGCCACCCACAGACGCATCTACTTGAGAAAGCAAAGTCGTAGGAATCTGTATAAAGTCAATTCCGCGTTGATAGATTCCACTCACAAAGCCCACCATATCGCCTATGACACCACCACCTAAGGCAATCATCAGCGATTTTCTATCAAGCCTATGAGAAAACGCACATTCAAGGATATACTCTACACTTTGCATATTTTTATACTGCTCCCCATCAGGCACAATACACACATACACTTCTTTAGATTCAAGGCTTTGTAATACTTGAGAGAGATATAATCCCGCTACTTTGGGATTTGAGACTATCAGCACCTTGTGGGCGTGGGCGATTGTAGGGAGTTTGCCTATATGGATAGGATAGGTAGAATGCGGTGTTTGTATCTGCAATGTTGTCATTATGAGCCTTGTTTTTGGGGAAGTGGGATAAAAATTTGAGGATTTTTATTATTCATAGAGGCGATTTTATGCACATCTGTTGAAGTAAAGGCAAAAGTCTTTGTTTTTGCAATATTGCGTTCAAAAGGCACAAAACACAAATAGGGTGTAAAGCTATCTTGGATATAAGAGATAGGATTTTTAGAATCTGTTTGTATGGTGTTAAGCTTGCGTTCATAGATTCTAGAGAGTTCCTCATAGCTTTGCATAATTTCATTATGGTATGAGCCATCTGTGTCATAGTCATACACATCAACTTCTAAATTTAACTGCTTTGATATATCAAACACCACAGAAGCGACATTTTCAGTATTTGCCATATTTTCACTTAACACCACAAAGCTTTTTTTACACTCATCTATATGCTCCCAGCCTGTTTTCATTACCGGAATAGACAACTCAAACAAAGCCCTGCGGTTTCTGCGTGAAGCAAAAATATCTTGATTGATAATAACTAACCCAAAGCGTTTTTGTGAATCTTTAGCAATTCTCTCTCTAAAACTTGCATTTGTGTAATCCACACGCACTTCAACGCTTTTAGATTCTAAAGCCCTGATTTTATCAAGCAAATCAAAATTGCTAGGCTTCAAAATATGTATGAAAAGCTTGTTGTTTTTAAGCTTCTCATTAAGAAAAAGGGCATTTTGCACATCATTGTAGATTCTATGCTCATTTGATAGCGACATATCCACATACAAAAATATATCGCGTCCAAAAGGTGCGGGAAACTGCCCAATATCACTTTTAATCTGCATATACACATCGTTGAGCATTTTTGGATCACCCACAATTAGCAAACTATCATTTGGCTGAATCACCACAGAATGTGAGCTTAAAAGCAACTCCCCGCGTCTATACACGCCCACTATCCGCCATTTTCTCTGCTGGATTGAGCCTATATGCCGATAGGCAAAAATACTGCCAGAAGGCACACCCACTTCCATAATCTCCCCCTGCCCCAAGCCAAAGCTACGCGGGATAAGCGGGACATTTGGCAATCGCTCAATAAATTTGTTAGCGATAATCTGCCTTTGATTTAACACAATAAGATTTTTATCATCTTTCATCGCTTGTGTGTGCTTCTCTAACGCAAGGGAAGTAACAATGCGTGTCTTTTTATTTAACTCTCTTAAAATCTCATAAGTAGCTAGAATCTCACTCTCATCATCAAGCACAAGAAAAATATTATAAATCTCTTCATTATAAACTTGTGAAATCCTAAAGCTAGAAGTATAGTCAAAAGTATGAAATTCAAATGAGCTTGGGATTTTCTCCGGGATAAAGCACATATCTTTTGAGATGACAATATAATAATCATTGCTAAAATATTTATCCAAAATACTATCAAGGAAAATCTTTGCTATATCACCTTGTGCGATAACGAGAGTTTTTTTCACACATACCCTTTTGCTTTGGAATTTTAAAATCTTACTTTGATTAAAGCTTGGCATTATAACTAAGAAGTGATAACCAAAGCTTTTTAAAAACGGCTTGGCTTTTTTATGCCTTTCAAGCGGAGTTTAGCATAGAAACGACTAAGGGCGAGTTTTTCCTTTTTGCCTATTTTGTAATGGATATGCTCCAAATATGCCAAAATGTCCTTTTTAGCAATACCAGATTCTACTGCCCTTTGTTGCAAAATATAGTGTGGAATCTTTATGCGTTTATTGACAAAGCTTTGAGCCATTGTTGTGTAAAACTTCGCATTTTTGTTAAAACACAGCCGCCCAAAGCTAAAGCCTAGATGATGAGCCTCCCACCACTTCTGCCCCAAATCTGTATAGCTATTTTCATTATGTCCTAGCTTATAGGCTAATGCCCTATCACCGATGAGAATCTCCCCCTTCACATCTAACACCTTGGCTAAAGCATTTGATGAAGCGGATTGATAGTCATCTTTTTGCCCTTTATGTATAGCTATTACGCTCCACACCGCACCCCTAGCGATAATCCCCGCATTTGTAGCCTTATTTAAACGCATAGATTCATATCCAGCAATAGATGAGATAAACCCCGCATCAATACGCTTTCTCAAAAAATCCTTATTCAATCTCGCAGGATAGGACTTCCTAAGCCCCAAAAAAGTCTTAAAATAACAAGGTGTGGGATATTTTTTAATAAACACATCAAAAGGCAAAAGATTCAAATAAGAAATCTTACCAAATCTCACTTTAGTCCCTTATAGCACCATTTTGACTTCTTGGCTTTTTTGTAACGCACTAAAAATCTCATTGCGTTCATTTTCGCTTTGCACCACAAGCTCTACATACAAGCTCACATAATGTCCTTGTGCGGAGTTCTTACCAAACTTTATCTCATATTCACGCGGCATAATCTCAAAAATAATCTCCCGTAGCTTTTTCTCATCTTTCCCTATAATGCGATACTCCCACTTACACGGATAAGTAATATTTGGCTTTTGTAAATCAAGATTCATTCTTACTCCCCTTAAGCTTAAACAAGCACTTCACGCATTTGCTTTGGAATCTTGGTAATCTTCCCATTTTTCACATCAACAAACGCAAGTGTAATCTCGCCCTTAAACACAAGCTCATCACATTGCCTATTCTCTAAGGCATTGTAGATTCTATAAATATCTTGTTGCATTATCACAGAAGCATTTTTCATCTCTTTTAGCTCACTTCTTACCTCTAGCAAATCCCCAAGCCTAGCACTAGAGCAAAAATCCGCCTTAAGACTTTTTAGCACAAAGCCACTTTTCCCCACAAATGGCTTTAACCCTTGAGAAAAAAATAGCTCACTCCTTGCCCGCTCGCAATATTTTATATAGTTTGTATGATAGACAATCTGCCCACAATCCGTATCTTCAAAGTAGATTCTTACCTGATAGTTCTGCATTCCCTATCCTTTATCATCTTAGCTTTTCCACTTTTTAAGCACCTTATTCTACGCCATTTTTACAATCTTAAAGTTATTATTGTGAGTTTTTCTTAAAAAATTGCAGTGAAATGTTTTATTTTTTGTTTGTTTTTTTTATTCTTATAAGGGGGAGGGGCTTGAATTTACAAGTGTGGATTAGTGCTTACGCACGAATGCGAAGTCGGCTCGTGGTCGTGCCACTCGCTCCCCCTTATATATCGTTCGCAATCGTGTCGCTCACCCCCTACAACGCTTTTATAGGTTTGCGTTTCACGCGATTTAATTTTACACGCTTAAAGATATACTTTAAGCGTAAGTCGCTCCACTCCCTTGCTCCCCAAAATCCCTAAAATTTATACTCAAGCCTTATATCGCCCTTACCGCCAAATCCGCCTTGTATATCACTCATACCCGTAAGCCCATATTGCAACGCAAAGCCTTTATCAAACTGCTTTGTCCCCACAAAGCCAAGCTGAAAGGTCAAAGCTGTGGGGTTAATCTCATAGCCGATAAAGTTTTGGGCGTTACTCAAAGTTACAAAGATTTGATTAGCCGAGCTATACACATTTTGCTTAGCCAAAAGTGAAAAAGTATAGGAAGTTTTCTTACCCACAAGGGCATATTCCACCCCAGCACCCAAGCCCACATTAAAAGGCATTAAACGCCTGTTGTGCGTAGTTTGTCCCCCTATACTCGCCAATGCCATTATAGCCGATACTAAAAAGCCCCACCGGTTTAAGCATAGATTCAAAACTATCTGTCTCTTTTAGCAAAAAGCGGTATTTATAATAGCTATGCGAGAGTAGCCCTAGAGAATCTGCCTTTGCCTTTTCACCACCTAGAATCCCTTGCACACTCCTATCCCCGCTAATAGAGCTAACAGATAGGTTACTTTGTATCTCGTGTTTGCCTGTTTGATACAGCCCATAAAGCCCAAGATTCATAACCATCGCATTATCACTCAAAGATGACGCACTATAATTTGACCCGCCAAACCCAGCCATAACGCCAAATATCAGCTCATCATCGCCTATATTAAACAACCTATCATAGCCAACATTTGTGCTATAAAAGCTCAAATTTGCCTTATTATCTCCCCCTTGCATAAACGCCCCAGCTCCCATACTAAGCCACGCACTATTTTTCTCTCTCATACTTTTAATCGCCCCAAGTGCCAAAGCCACATCTTTTTCATCATTACTTGCAAGTTTTATCGGGCTTAAAGCAAAGCGGCTTTGTGCATATCGTGCTTGAGCAATACGGGTATTGATACTTTGATCATTCGCTAAAAGCACCTTTTCACTGATATTCATTTCAGTATTTTTAGCAATATGCTCCATATCTTTATTAATCACGCCAAGATAAGTATCTAGCTCTTTGTGCTGATTTGCGCTCCCTGCCATTTGCACGAAGTCGTTTTTAGGATTATGCTGTATAAGAATCTCTAGCAGTTTATCATCATCAATGTATTTTGACAGCTCATTATAGCTACTTGGATCTTCTTTGGTAAATTTCACTTTCACTTCGCCATTTTCTACAATCGTTACCCAATATAGTGGCGTGTTACCATCAGCAAAAGTAAAGTAGATTCTCTTATCTGTGCGATTATCAGTAATGCTTCCAGCAGAAATAAGCGTGTAGTATTTATTGAGCTGAAAATCTCGGGTTTGCCACCGCCATTGCTAGATTCTGCTTTTATACTGCTATCAAGCTTTACTTCAATGCGTGTGCCATCACCCAAAGTAAGGTTTTTCCCTGTGTTTTGCACCTCTCCATTTGAACCCATAGTGTTGCCCTCTAGTTTCAAAGCGTGGAATCTATCATCATTTGTCCCTGCTTGTGCTTGGAGTTTTAGTGAATCAGATTGCGAGTGCGTTTGATTTGTAGGCGTTGTGGCAATCTCACTTGTAATCATCTTTGAAGCCGCTCCCGGATTCACACCATTTTGAGCGACTTTATTTCCGCTACTTGCCATTGCCTTACCCACATTCTCTAAAGTCAAGCTTTGCGAGATAGAGAGATTTGCCTTGATGGGTGAAGTTATATGATTTGTCTTTGCCATATCGTGCTTTAAGATTCCAAAGTGGATTCTAGAATCTGTGTCAGTTTTTAAGCTTGTATTGCCACCATCAAAGCCCGTGCGGTTCATATCCCAAACATTCACATACACATTGCTTCCAGCCTTTGCGTCAATGTTGAAATTCTTTTGTTGACTGACAGGCTTTTTATCGACAGAATCTGCCTTTTCCACTTCCACCTTATCCAAATCTAGGCTTACATACACCTTGCTACCCTTTTGTGCTAAAAGCTTGTTAATCTCTAGCTTTGAGCCTATCTCGGTTTGGATTATGGTTTCTCCGCTCTCATTCACGCTTAAAGTCCCATTGCCACTACCGACTTTAAAAGTAGATTCTCCACCGATTGAGAGCTTTTTGCCACCGCCTAGCAGAACATCATTTGGGTTTGTGCTAAAGCTAGATTTCCCATCAATGTAGAGATTATGTGCGATTGTGCCACCGCCACTTAGCGTTACACTTGCTCCCTCTTGTAGCCATACATTTTGCCCATAGAATTTTTGAGCTTCCACACTCCCACTTTTAAACACAAAGTTTGTAACATTAAACTTTGCATTGTCAGTTACATTAAGCGTGAGATTCTGTAACTTTTCCGCTACAATCGTGCCGACATTTAACGCCGTATTAGCCCCACTCAAATTTATGCTATTCAAACTATCCTTAAGCGTTAGGATTCCACCATTTGCGACATTGAGTTTAGCTCCACCTTTCAAATCCACACTTGCGGTAATATTGCTAAGATTTGAATCTATTTTAGAGCCATTATCCGCTGTGATTTTGCCTTTATACTGCGAAGATTCTAGTGCCTTTTCAAACGCCGCAGTATCTTTGGCTAGAGCTTCTTTAGCATGGGCGGTGAGCGTGATATGGCTTTTTTGCTTTGCAGTAATGTTAAACTCCTGCTCTTTCTCCCCGCCTAGCTCAAAGTTTAATGCCACGCTTGAAGCATTAGATTCTAAAGTTTTGCCACTCCCCAAAAAGCTAGAATCTTTATCTACATTGACATTGAGTTGTAAATTTGTCGCTTTTAGGTTAGATTCTATCTTGCCCCCAGTTGTTAGCACGATATTGCTAATTTTGCCTTGCATAGATTCATCATCAAAGCAACCTACACCGCTTCTAGAATCTCCGCATTTTGTCTCTAGTCCGCGTTTCTCTGTGCCGGTGAGTTCAATGCCACCTGTTGTGCTAAGAGTTGCTGAATGCACGACTTCTTGCCTTTGCCCCTGCACCACATCGCGTGTCCCACCGCCTGTTGTCTCTCTAAATCCATTCACAACAATCAGCGTATTATCTTGGGCTTGTGAGCTAATCTTGCCGCTCACACTTAGGCTAGAGTTTTTGCCATCTACCAAAATAGAGTTTTTGATACTGCTAGTTTCTGTTGTTGTAGAATCTTTTGTTGTGCCAACATCTTTTAGCGTTATGGATTGTAGAGTTAGAGTAGATTCGTTCATTACGCCGACATTGCCGGTGATTGCTGTGTTTGTGCCGGTAATATTTGATTTATCTTTTACAAAAAGATCATAATTTGTGGGCTTTGTGAAGTTGTTTCCATTACCGCCGCCGATAGAGTTAAGCTTATCTAAATCAAAAGTAGAGCTTTCAAAGCCTAGAGATTCTGTAACATTGAGTTTTGAGCCACCATCAATTTTAACAATATCATTTGCTGTGCCACTAAGCCCTTTAAAGATAAGATTCTTAACTTCCGCAGTGCTATTATTCATCGCTAGAATCGCCCCGGTTTTGTGCGTTTCTCTATCAAGCGTTAAAAAGTCGGCGTTAAGTTTCGCATTATTTTTCAAATCAAGCTTGGCGTTAAAGTCATAAATGCTTGAGTTGATTGTTGTGCCTGTGGCGTCAATCTCGCCTTTAAAGTGGATTGTTTGATTTGCGATTTTCTGCGTTTCTGCTTCTAGTTTTGCCTTTTCTGCTTCTTGCTGATACTCAAAGCCATTGCCAGTGGTGTTTTCGCCGTCTTTTTTATCAATATAATGCTCTATATCCCCGCCAAAGTTAATCGCCGAGCCATTATGTGCGACAATTTTGCCCTCCAAAGTCGCCTCACGCCCCACATCAAGCCTTGAATTTTGCAAATCAATCGTGCCGATTTTAAACACTCTATGATCCCAGTCGGGCTGCTCTAGTGTGCTAGGGCGACTTAGATCCATCCATTTTGGCAAAGCACCGCCCTCGGCTTTTATAACAAGCTATAAAAAATTATTTTTCCAAGGCTTGTTGTTATGTCTTGATTTCTTATATACGCGTGAGTTGTAGGGTGTCCTTGCAGCACGACTTTGCCATTATCCACTTCTAGCCCCTTAGCATTGACATTCCCATCAAAGACTAATGCGGCTTTGTCTGTGCTATCTATGGAAGTTTTATCATCGCCTTTATAAATAAGATTCAGATTCCCATTTGTCTTTGAGTTATCATTTTTAGAATCTGTGCTTTGTCCAAAACTCGCGTGGATAATAGTATCCGCTTTATCTTGTGTTTTACTTTTATCCTTATAGCCTAAACCCTCAATAATCATATTGCTTGTATCTTTGGTGTCAGTATTAATAATATTTGCACGAGAATCATTGCTTGAGATAGTATTAAGCGTGAGACTATTGCCTTTTAAGTCTAAGTTCCCACCGCCATTGCCAAAGTAGATTCCCAAACTATCCTTGTTATTTTGCTCCAGCTTAAAATGATGTGGCAATTTAGAATCTAACTGTGGATCCACTTTCACCGCTCCAAAGGCTTGAGCCTTATCCTTTGTCAGCTCCAAAGTCCCACGCCCACTTGTAAAATACACGCCTTTAAACACTTGATGTTCTGTATTGAAAATCACCTTGCCATCGCCTACGCGGAGATAACCCTGAATAGAATCTTTTGGTGTAACAATCTCTAAAGTCCCCTTACCGACTTTATGCAGAGCGTCATTTACACCATTTTTCTTTTCAATAAAGCCAAGTCCCCATTCCACCTTGACATTTTCATCTATATCAAGCCCCGCTCCATCAAAGCCAAAAGGTTTGCCATTGCTTTGTGTGCTGCTTGTGATTTTATAAGTTGTGGGCTTATCTGCACTTGCACCCTCTTTTGCTTTAAACACAAAGCCCCCAACCTGTCCGCTGATATTACGATATAAGTTAGACTGCACCATAATACTTCCGCCATTTTTAAAAACAATATCTTTATTAGCTTGCAAGGTTACATTGCTCAAAGTATTTCCATTTGCCGATAAAGTCCAGTTATCAGCTCCTTTTAGATCTACTTCTTGTTCACTTTTTTTATACTCTTCAAAATCCTTTTTAGTCGCCACAGCAATGGCAGAAGTCCCGCCACCCATAAAATCCGCCTGAGCAGTTACGCCAAGTAGCAGCCACTTGCCCTTAGTTTTATCATAGATATAGAATCCGCTCCCACTATCACCCGGACTTATAGCATTAACCCAAGTGAGATCGGTGCGTTCTGCTATTTGGAGACCCCTAGCATCTACATTTTGATTAGCCTTTGAATTTTGATAGGTGATTTTACTAAAGTCAATCGCACCGCTCAAGCTTCCTCCACGCGTCCCGGTAATAGTGGCTATCCCTGCATCTTTAAAGCCACCGCCCGGAGCGTTAAAAAGGCTCAATCTCCCTGACCCTGCTTGAAAAACGATAAGATTGCCCTTGGAGTCTGTCGCGTTTTGCTCCAAATATTCTTTTAACTTTTTTAGATTCTCTGCTTCTCGCTCTGTATCGGGACGGCTAGCGGTGATACCTTGATCTGAATCTAACCCTACATCAAAGATTTCTGTCTCGCCCTCTACAATATATTTATTAAATCGTGCAAAAGACACATCAAAGCCATAATTTTTAGATCTATCGTTTGCACCTGTGCTATAAGTTGTTTGTCCCCAGCGTCTTACCTCTGCATTTGCCGAATTAGTAAGTGAATTATTGCTACTGCCACTACTCCCTACTACGTGCGTAGCAGTAATGACAAAGTTTCACCCCAAAGCTGTGGAATTGCCATTATTGCTTCTAGCGGATTGATCAATAATAGGGGCTTCAAAGCTCATAGAAACACCCGGAGTTTTGCTAGAGTGGATAACGACATTCTCCGCCCCAGCACTAAAAGCCCCCTTATTCTGCCCTAAATCTAAAAAATCGCGGTAGAAAAACTTGTCGGCATAAATAATTTGTGCGTTTAGCCCACTTATCAATGTAGCTGATAGCACAATCGCAACGCCAAATTTTCCGCTATTTGCATATCTCATAATGATTAAATTCCTTAAAAAAATCTTAGTGTTATAGAAAATAAATCGTATATTTTAGCATTTTTTTTTTTTTTGTTACAAATAAAATGTGGCAAACTGCTGAATCTACGCAGATTCCGCAACTCTAAAGAAAGCAGTTAGCTTAATATTTTCTAAAAATACAATGCTTAAAGATATTTTGCTTTGTTATAGAGCCATCTTTGTTTAATATTTCCTTGGATTCTCGCAAAGTCGTGGCATAAATGGCAATAAGCCCTAGTGATTTAGCGTATTCCACCATTGCATAAGTCGCCCCAAAATCCCCTTGCACGAGTAGATAATCGCCCTTGCTAGATTGAGCTTGTAGGGCTTGTTTATAAGGCTGAAGTAGTGGGGATATGTCTGCCATCTCTGGTGGAATCTGCCCCCATAAATCCCCGCTACTAGAATCTAGCGTGGATTCTGTGTTGAGACTTATTATCTCTGTAATGTTAAGGGTGTGAATCTGTGCGCGTTGCTCTTGGGCTAGGCTGTGATTAAGCAGGGTAAAAAGCTTCATTTATCTATCCTTGTGCCTTTGAAGTGCTGATTAAGCTTTTGGGCGGAGGTTTGGGAATCTTGCTGTATGGGCTTTTGTGTTGGGCTGTATTTTGGACTATGTGTTTGTGTGGGCTTTTGTGGAGCTTTGTTTAGAATCTCATCAAATGCCCTGCCTTGCTCTAGGCTCAAGTATTCTGTATTATCATCAAAACTCGCAAGTAATGCGATAAGAGCTTGGGCTTTTTTGGAGTTTTGAAACTTTGAAAGGCTTGTTTTGGGAATGGAGAAGTTTTTCTTTTTCATCGCATCTATTTGCTTAAAAAAGATTTTAGAGAGTTCAAGCCCAAAGGCGTTATGAAAATAATCATAGATTCTTGATCCTAGCTTATCTATATCATACACAACAATATCTATTTGCGTAAAGCTATCCTGCTTAATACATAAATCATAGAATCTTGCGTAATTCTCTTGCAGGTCTTTTGCTATGTTAAGCCCCTTGTCGCTTAGCTCTTTGTCATTGATATGAACGAGATTGTTGCGTATGTCTTTGAGTTTGCTTAAAATTTCTCTCAAATTCTCAAACTCGGCTTTATGCTTATCATAGTAAAAACACGCCTTGTCATAGGCAAATACCTTGTAATTTGCTATTTTTTCTAGCACAAATTGATTTATGGCTTGGGCTTTATCATATTGGCTTAAACTCTCATCATCTTTCATAATGCCACACTGCTGGAACTTGTCTATGATGTATTTTGGCAGGGCTTCAAAGGCATAAGTTACAGAGATAAGGTAATAATGCTTTTCAAACATAATATGTGAGATTTCATAATACTGCTGATACTCTGGCAAGTCTTGTATCCTATCAAATCTATGGAGAATCTTAGCTATTTCTTGGGTAAGAGAGCTTAGGGCTTGATAGTCTTTTTGAAAATCTTGTAAGGATTCTAGGGCTTTTTTGCTTGTTTGAAAGAGAAGGGAAAAGGCATTGGTATGCAAGTCATTGCTAAATTTTTGTAAATCTTGGATAAATGCTGGACTATGGGGGAGCTTTGGCATACTGAGTGTGCTGATAAAGCCATTTAGCAAAATCGCATTAATCCCTAAATCGCTGTATTTATCTAAAAATATATACTCATATTCCTTGTTTGGCTTTATCTCTTTAGCATAGAGAATCTGTATATCCGCTTTCATATCAACACGCGCAAGTGTCGCACCAAAGGCAGCCATAAGCGGCTGATGACGCATTCCGTGTGTGATGTCTAGCAAAATCTTTTGGTGAGAATCTTTGCTTGTTTGGATTATCTCTAGCACTTTTCTTAGCACTAAATCTATATCATTATTGCTTTTTAACTCGTGGGCATTGGATTCTAGCTTGTGTAAATGCCCTTGCTTATCATCAAAAACAAGCTTTTGTCGCTCAAGGGCTTCTTTTGTGGTGATGAATTCAAGCTTGGCATTTGGAAAGTTAGTGAGTAGCACATCTGTGGAGTTGCTATACTCTTTATCTATGATGTTAAAGTCTTGGCTTGTATATTTGGCAAAGCTCTTTTGCCCATCTTTATTTATCCCAACCATACCTAAAATCATATCATAATAATAAGCATTGCAATTCCTTTTTGTATGTGCTTGACTTGTAAATTGTAGAGTGAAATCTTAACGAATCTTTGCCACAAAGCATAAACATTAAAATCCTATATTAAAATCTTTGCCTTATGTTTTATGTTTAAAAGATTCTAAAGGAGTTGTATTTGGGATTTATAGATGTTTTAAATATTATAAGCACTTTGATCTCTCTTGGGACTTTTGGTATTGTGGCGTATAGGTTTGGGAGAGATAATCACAAAATCAGTATTATTATCCATAGAGATAATTTAGAGCAAGAAATTCCCATTAAGATTCTAAGAAAGCAGGTTACGCGTTCAGAAATTTTAGGAATCTTAGGCACACTTGATAGGGAGAGTAATTTTTCAATCGCTTATACGGGGCAGAAAGCATTTTTTGATAATATAGTCGCCGTGCAAAGTGGGTGGAGGGCAAACAAGATTCATATTTACATACAACCCGGAGATAAGTTTAACTACGCCATATGATATATACAAAACTCAGCATTTCTTTTAAACATAAGCCACCATATTTTATCGGCTCACAGCTTCGCGGGGCTTTGGGCTATGCGCTAAAACATATCGTATGCATTAACCAAAGGAGAATCTGCCATAACTGCTATGCCGCTTCGCAATGTGTGTATTATGACTTTTATGAAAATAAAAACACTTATCACGCATACCGCTTTGACTATGAGCTTGGCAAAGCGTATTATGACTTTAACTTTTATCTCTTTAATGAAGCCACACAATCGCTCCCGCTTATTATCTCTGCCTTTCACTTTATGCTAACAGAGCAGGGGCTAGGCAAGGAACACGCACTTATCAAAGATTTTGATTTATTTGTGAATGACATTAACTGCTATAAGGACAAGAGCCTATCTCTGCCTGAATCTTACACAAAGCGTATAGATATACAAGATTTTCATCAAAATGTGATGTTACATTTTCACACACCACTAAGAATGAAGCAAAATAATACCTTTATAAAGAGTGAAAATCTAACCTTACGCGATATAGTCAATTCCATATATCAAAGGCAAATGCGGATTTTGGGGCGTGAATATGAGAAATTCCCCTATCAAATAAGTGGTGAGATAGTAGAGAGAGACTTATATTTTAAAGAGCTTACCCGCCTAAGCAATCGCCAAAAAACTACAATGAATCTAGGAGGCATAATGGGACAATACTTATATGGAGCAAGCTTGCAGGGGCTGCAAGAATTTATTTTTAAAACAAATAAGCTAAGAGAGATTGTAGGGGGCAGTGAGATTATCAAAACTTTTGATGAGATAGATTTAAAAGCGGAGTTTCATCTTAGCACAGAGCCAGATGTTATTCTCAAGGCTGCTGGGAATCTGCGAGTGATTTTTGATAATGAATCTGATGCAAAAAAGGTCGTCAAATATCTGCCAAAAAAGATTCTTCAAAGTGCCTATGGTGAATCTCTCCCAAAGTGTCGTTGTGATGAGTGAGTATAAAAGTGCAAGTGCGAAGCTAGAAAAAAATCTAAAAATTGCAAGAAATAAGGTCTGCTTGCCTTTAGATACTCATCTTAGCATTTGTGCGATAAATCCACGCACGGGCTTAAGTGCGATTGAAAAAGATGGTAAAGAAATGCTTGATACAAGCGTAAAACAAAAACTTCAAGCCTTTAATGAAGCTGTAAATAAAAACAAAGCCCTAGCCCAAGACATCAATGCTATAAAAAATAAAAAAATAAAATTGCTGTGATACATATTGATGGCAATGGGCTAGGTGGCATTGTAAGGGGATTAGAAAAGATGAGATGAAGGCATTTTCACAAAAGCTTGATAGCGCGACAAAGGAAGCCTACAAGCAAACCTTGGAATCCATCATAGATTCTAATCCCGCATATCAAAATGCCTTGCGTGATATTATCCTAGGGGGCGATGATGTAACGCTTATTTGCAATGCCAATATCGCTTTAGACTTGAGTGAAAAATTTTTAGAAAATTTTGAATTAAAAACGCAAAATATACATAAGCAAAACTCCTTAACTGCGTGTGCGGGCATTGCCTATTGCAATGAAAAATTCCCTTTTTTCTATGCGGTGAAACTAGCAGAAGATTTATGTGCTTATGCTAAAAAAGATGCTAAAGAAATAAATCCCAAGCTCCCGCCCTCTTGCCTTATGTTTCATAATATTCAAGGCTCGTATGTGGAGGGCTTCTCACAATTCCTTGATGAAGAGCTGAGTATCAATGATGTGCGTTGTGATTTTGGACCTTATTATCTTAGGAATATTAAAAATCAACCTAGCATTAGGGCTTTTAAATCTCTTATACAAGATTTTAAAAAGGATAATTCGCCTAAGGGGCGGCTGCGTGATTGGCTTAGCTCACTACAATTTAATAAAGAATACGCTAAGGCGGAAAGCATAAGAATAGCAGAGATTTTTAAAGACAAATGGGAAAGCAAGAATCTTGCTACACTCCATAGAGAGCTAAGTTTAGCTAATCTCATTCTTATGATAGATAATGTAGAAAAAACGCCCATTTATGATATTTTACAAATTCTATCCGTGCAAGACTAAAAAAAGGGGATAAAATGAGCCACAATATCACATTAAAATCACATTTTTAGACTATTGGCATTTAGGCAGTGGGCAAAGTGGCGGAGCAAAATATGATAGCTCTGTTATTAAGGATAGGCAAGACTTCCCTTATGTGCCGGGTAAAACGCTTAAGGGCTTATTGCGTGAGTATGCGGAGGGAGAGTTTGCAAAAGTATGCTTTGGGGAGCAGGGGGAAACTCGCGGAATGTGCTACTTTAGCAATGCTTATATAGAATCTAGCACAAGAGCAGAGCTTTTAAAGCATAATTATCAATTTTTGCTTGTAGATTCTATATCCGCCACCAAGATAAATGATAAAGGTGTAGCTGAAAGTGGAAGTTTGCGAGAGATTGAAGTAGTTATCCCCCTAAGTCTTTATGGCAGCATTGAAAATGTCCCTAATGAGTTTGTGTCATTGATGAGTGCTACTCTTAAAAAGATTAAAAGAATGGGGCTTAATCGCACAAGGGGTTTAGGACGATGTGAGATTGACATTTTAGAATCCGCACAAAAGGGGGAAGTTAAGTGAAAAAGGTATATTTTGAACTGACATTGTTAGATGATATTGTTTTAAGTAAAAACTCCAACACAGAGGGCGGTATTGAGCCATTAGATTATATCAATGGAGCGTGTTTTCTAGGTATTGTCGCAAGGGAGTATGAAAACTTTAGCGATCCTTTTTTGATTTTTCATAGTGGTAAGGTGCGTTTTAGCGATGCTTATCCATTATATCAAGGACATAAGACTTACAAGATACCCCTAAGCTTTTTTACTCCAAAAGTAGATACACAATATAAAGAAGTTTATAATCATCATTTTGTTGATTTTAATGATGAAAACATTCTCAATAAACAGCTCAAGCAACTACGCAGTGGCTTTATCTCAAAAGATTTTGGTTTGCTTCATATTCATTATAACTACACGCAAAAATCTGCCTATGATTCTAGCAAGGCAAAGAGTAAAGATTCTGCTATGTTTGGCTACAACGCATTTGAAAAAGGCAGTGTTTGGGGCTTTTGTGTGAGTTTTGAAGATGAGATACAAGAGCAGGATAAAATCATACAAACCATAAGTGGCACACATTTTATCGGTAAGTCAAAAAATGCACAATACGGCAAGGTGTTGATTAAACCCATTGAAAAAAGCAATGTGTGGCAAAATGTAGAAAATCTAACCCCCCCCCCTGCCAACAACTTATGTCTATGTGGATTCTCCCCTAGCCCTTTTTCATCAAGGAATGCCAACCTTACTGCCAACGCAAGAAAATCTCAAACTGCAACAAGGCAGGATTGACTGGGAAAAGTCCCAAATCAAAACGCGTAAATTTTCGCCCTTCAACTTCAAGCGACAATGCAGAGAAAATGCGAGATTATTAATTGACAAGGGCAGTGTGATTGCCATTAACAACGCTTCAAGCGATGATATTACCACGCTTAAAAATGGGCTTGGTGGATATTTAAGCGAGGGCTATGGCGAAGTGCTTATAAACCCTAGTTTTTTATTTAAACAAGAGCGTTTTTCACTAAGCAAAGTTACCCAAGATAATCAAAACGATAGCCAAAGCTCCCATATAGACGCCACACAACAAACTAAGCAAGAGCAGAATCTGCTCTCTTTTATTCAAGCAAAAGCGGAAACTCAAAGCTCTGTTTTGACACTAGGCGAGAAAGTCAGCGAGTTTATCAGCAAACACAAGGAGCTATTCCAAGATGTCTCAAACTCGCAATGGGGAGAAATCCGTATGTATCTGCAATGCCACAAAGATGAGTATAAGCAAAAAATACACGATTATGTTAGACGCAATAATAAAAATGCAAAAACACACAAAGATGATGTCTTAAAAAAGCAGTGGGAAGATGGCTGGGAGATATTCAAAAAAGAGCTAGAGAAAGAAAACAATATAGAGTTTCTTAAACTTCTCGCTATGAGAATGCCAAAAGAAAGGAGAGAAAATGACTAGACATATCGCCCATATCACTTTTGAAAGCACCACGCCCTTGAAAGTTGGCTCAAATAACAGAGACTTTTTACAAGATAGCCCCATTCAGCGAGATTGGAACGGGTTGCCTATGATTCTAGGCACTTCACTTGCTGGAGTCTTACGCAAAGCCTTTTCACACATTGCTTCCGCACAAGCGGTTGATGAGATTTTTGGCGGTGAATGTGGCTCAAAGATTATCCTATCAAATGCCCTTTTACTTGATGAAAATAACCAAGTCTGCGAAACTCTCCTTACTTACAAATCAAACTTTTTGGAATACTTTTCCGCCCTGCCTATACGAGAACACACAGCCCTAACGCACAAAGGCGTGGTAAAAGAGCATAGCAAGTTTGATGAAGAGATAGTCTATAAGGGGGCAAGATTCAAATTTAGACTTGAGATGAAAGCTCAAATGCAAGAGCACACACAGAGCTTTTTTCAAATCCTAGACCTACTCTACCTTGATACATTCCGCATAGGTGGCGGTAGCACAAAAGGTAGGGGCAAGATTAAGATTCTTAATATTGCCTATGACACTTTTAGTGAAAATGATGAAGCCTATATAACTCTCTCAAGCTCACTCAATCAGTCCTTAGCCCAAACTTACAGCCCACAGCAAAGCTTAAAACAAAGCACCCACGACATATACGAGCTAACTTTAATACCCGAATCTTTCTTTATCTTTGGGAGTGGTGGGGGCGATGATGATGCTGACCATATCGGGCTAGAAGAGTATGTCATTGACTATACAAAGCAAGGCATTACCGAGCATAAGCTTGTTATCCCAGCAAGTGCGGTAAAAGGAGCATTATCCCATAGGACGACTTTCTACTACAATGCCCTAAAGCAAAATTTTATTGACACGCAGAGTGAGCAGCCAGAATCCCAAAATGGCGAAATAGCCCCGCAACAAAGTGTTGCAGAGATTTTTGGAAACAAAAAGGGAGATAAAGGAGAGATAGAATCTAAGGGTAAGATTCTGCTTGTAGATATGTATTACGACAAAGCAAAGGGTAAAACATTCCCGCATATAAAGATTGACAACTTCACCGGTGGCGGGATAGATGGTGCGCTTTTCCAAGAAAAAGTAGATACCCTAGAATCTTTCAAACTCAAAATTTGGCTAGAAAAGGGTATAGACAAAACCGCCCTAGAAGCCTTTGAACACGCCTTATGCGACATAGCCAACGGGCTTTTAGCCCTAGGTGGGGCAAGCACCAAAGGACACGGCTATTTCCAAGGGAGCATTACAAAAAATGGAGAGAACTATGACACAAGCAGATTTTAAAGCATTCTACACGAATTTAATAGAATCTTTTGAAGGCTATATCCAGCTATCAGATTCTAAAGACTTTATCATTTTAGATAATGAGCCTCTGCCACAATGGGAAGCCCTGCATAATGGCAGGAACTTTATTCATCAAATGTACCTATACAGCCCCACCACACAGCGAAGCATTAATGCTACACAAATCAATAATGGCTTTAATGTGCTAGATAAGAATCTAGCAGACTTTGAAAAGAGTGCTAAAAATGAGATAGAGTTTCTCACCAACACACAGGCCCATAAACACAACATCAGCCAAATCAAAATCACGCAAATATGGCAGGAAGTCGCAGATGAGCTTTGCTGCGATTTTGATGTGCTAATGCCTACTTTCACACTCTTTAGCGGATTCACAAAAGGAGAGAATAATGATTGATATAACAGCACCTTATCGCTTTGTGCGAACACACAATAAAATTTTTTATCCATCGTGGGGGCAGAAGCAGGGCAAGGACATAAGCTTTGATATGCCATATATAGATTCACAAAGTGGGCAAATCAATATTACCATTACGGCTAAAAGCCCCATTTTTGTAGGTAATGGCACAAATAAAAACAAAGATGATGCAAAGAACAATAAGAACGACAAACCCCAAGAGTTTTTTAACCACAACGGCACTTATTATATCCCCGGCTCATCTATCAAGGGTATGATACGCACCATCGCTACGATTCTAAGCTTTTCAAAAATGAGCCTAGATGATAAGACACTCTCTTACAGGGACATTAACAATCCAGCCTATAAGAAAAAAGCAATGAAGCAAAATCAAACTTTTATAGGTTGGCTTTATGTCAAATCAAAAAAAATGGTATATAGACGAGATTGGCGAACTTACCAAAGAACACAAAATATCTTACGAGAAATTGGAGCAATTATTTGGCAAATCACTCATTGCAAATTTCAAAAATAAACAAGCCCACGCAAAATACGAGCTACTTCAACATAAAAATCTACATCTAAAAGAAGGCACGATAGTCCTTACAGGCTTTTTTGGTAAGAAAAAAAATGAGTTTATATTCCCGCACACCATTACCCAAACCCACAATCTCACAAACGAGCAAGTCAAAACTTTCCAAGAAGCCTACTACATTGGCACACCAAATGAAAGCAAGGATTGGACAAAAAGGTGGAAGCAAGAAATCAAGCAAGGCAAAAAAGTGCCTATCTTTTTTCAAAAAACACAAAATAATCAAATCCGCCATTTTGGACTTTCTATGCTCTATAAGCTCCCTTATGATAACTCCACACAAGCCCTTTACACAAGAAGCCTTACAAACTATAACAAAAGCTACCTTGACTGCGTGGATAGAATCTTTGGCTTTGTGAGAGATGATACACAAAGCCACGAAAATAAAGCCCTAAAAGGACGCATTAGCTTTTCACATTTTAAAGCCCAAGGCAGCCCAAAGTCCTTTGCTAAACAATCTCTCATTCTCTCCACACCACGACCGACATTCTATCCCTACTACATAGACCAAACCCCAAACACACTCTTTAAAACCTATGATGAAAAGGATTCAAAGCTAAGCGGCTTTAAATTCTATGTCCCAAGGCACAATATTATGAATCACAAGGGCAATGGCAATAGTAATATACTTTCACACATTATCCCCCTAGATGAAGGCACGACTTTCACAGGCACGCTCCGCTATTTTAATCTCAAAAAAGAAGAGTTAGGCTTACTGCTCCTTACCCTTACATTCCTGCAAGATAAGCATTATTATAAAATCGGCGGGGCAAAGCCTTATGGCTTTGGCGACTGCCATATCAAACTCCACACAAGCCTAAATACACAAGAGTATATAAACGCCTACATTGACTTTGTGAAAAGAGAATTTGGCGATGATCCTATCAATTCTCAAAGTGCTAAAGACCTTTTAAGATTCTCTCAAAGAATGCCGAATGATCAATATTTAGACTATATGGAGCTACAAAAATTTACAGAGTTGAAAAGGGAGAAACAAGGCAAATTTGGCAAACGCCATAGTCATAATGGGGGCAACAACCCCCATCGCAACCCCCATAACCCCAAAGCCCCAAAGCCTAATCACAATGAGCCAAGAGAGCATAAAGACAAAGATGACACATTTAAAAACACTATAAGAATTTCACAAAAAGGGCAAAAAAACACCAAATCTTAAAAAAACAAACCTTACAATATGCTCTCTCACCATAGAATCTAGCCTTTTTCTAGCCCATCTTTAAAACTTTTTTGGCTAGATTCTACTTTTCCCATATCACTTACTTTAAAATTTATCCGCTTTGTTTTTGTGCTTTTACCTGTTTTTCAACACAGCAAACCACTCCAAATACATAAACATTACACAAAAATGTGTAAAATCCTAAAGCCTAAAATAAGATTCTCTATAAAATACCAAGACGATTTACTCTATTTTAACACCTTTTATCTATCATAAAACCATTAAAAGCCCTTGTGGCATTCCCTAGAAATAGGCGTTTTTTGACATTTTGATATGACTTGTTTGGCTAGAGTTGCGTGTTTTAGGATATTTCAAGCTTTGAAAACGCTCAAAGCACATACTAGAGCCGACTTGGGAGAGTCGGTTCTAGTGGGACCCGATTTGTGAGGGGATTTGTATCACTCTAATGCTTTTACTTGTTATATCAAAGCTTGTCTATCTTATGTCATTACTCGGGCTTTGCCAAAGTATCTTTTTTTGGGATTCTAGAATCTGTCTTTTATAATCCACATAAACAAAAAAATCCTGTTAATTTTTGATTCTTAAATTTGGTTAGAATGCTGTGTAAAAAATGACATATTTAAAAGGAAATAGATGAATAATTTTAGCAAAATCGGCTTTGTTTTGGCGACTTTGGGTAGCTCCATAGGCTTGGGGCATATTTGGCGGTTTCCCTATATGGCGGGGGAAAATGGCGGCGGAGCGTTTGTAATATTTTATCTTATCTTAGCCATTCTCATTGGTGCGTCTATGCTAATGGCGGAAATGCTCCTTGGCAATAAGGCTAGAAGTAATCCTTTGGATAATTTTACTATCCTTAATAATCTTAATAAACTTCTACCAAACACACCCATACAAGATCACAATACCACAGATTCTAAGTCTGGCTCTTCACTTATGTGGCTTGGCTTTTCTACTATTGCCGCACCGCTTATTCTTAGCTTTTATGCGGTTGTTATGGGCTGGATTATGTATTATCTCTTTTATGTGAGCTTTCATCTGCCAACCAACATCAATGAAGCTGATGTGATATTTAATGAGATTACCTCGCACTCCCTTTTGTGGCAAAGTGTGTGCTTTTTTGGGGTTATTGCGATTACGGGTATTATCGTGGGCTTTGGGGTGAAACGCGGGATTGAGAGCTTAAATCTTATCCTTATGCCGCTTTTGTTTATTATCTTTGTTGGGCTTTTAGTCTATGCGATGAATCTACCGGAATTTAGCAATGCGTGGGCGTTTATGTTTCACTTTGAACCAAGCAATATCACCACAAAAACGATTATAGAATCTTTGGGGCAAGTCTTTTTCTCACTCTCACTTGGTGTTGGGGCTATTGCCGTATATGCGGCAAGTGCCAAACAAAATGAAAATCTATTTCAAAGCTCTGTGTGGGTGGTGGTAAGCGGGATTGTCGTCTCACTCGTTGCTGGGCTTATGATTTTTACCTTTATCTATCATTTTAAGGGTGTGCCAAGCGATGGCGTTGGGCTGCTGTTTAAATCCCTGCCTTTAGCGTTTAATGCGTTGGGGAGCAGTGGAGCTATTATCAGTATGTTCTTTTTTGTCGCGGTGCTGTTTGCTGGGATTACTTCAACGGTGTCTATGCTTGAACCCGGCGTGAGTATCCTGCGTGATAAATGTGGCTTTTCACAAATCAAAGCGACTTTTGTCCTAAGCCTAGCGATTTTAGTGCTTGGCTTTTTAGTCATTCTTTGGGCAAATGCGGAAATGGAGCTACCTTTAATCTTTGGGCAATCACTCTTTGGCGTGCTAGATTCTATCACTTCTTCATTTTTAATGCCTATTGGTATGCTTATTATTTTAACCTTTGTGGGCTGGAAGATAAGAGCAAATCACTTGCGGGCTTGGACGCCTTATCTGCCACAATGGCTTTTTGTGATGTGGCTGTGGATACTCCGCATTGTCGCACCTGCGATTATTCTTATTGTCTTGGCTTCAAAGTATTTTGATATTGTGGGCTTTATTAATAGCTTACTCGCTTAGAATCTCTCTCAACTTTGTGGCTTCAGGCAGAGAGTTGCAAAATCTTGGAATAAGATTCTAGCTTCCTTTGGACCCGGACTTGCCTCTGGGTGATGCTGAACGGAGAATATAGGCTTATTCTTATACCGCACACCCTCAATGGTATTATCAAATAAATTCCTATGCGTAATTGTAGCGATTTCACTGATAGATTCTGGCACACAATAGTTGTGGTTTTGAGCGGTAATTTCTACTGCTCCACTTTGAAGATTCTTGATAGGGTGATTGCCGCCGTGATGTCCAAACTTTAGCTTGTGCGTAGGATAGCCGTGTGCAATAGATAAAAGCTGATGTCCAAGGCAGATACCAAAAATGGGGATATTTGCTTCTATGAGTAACTTTATCTGCTCCACTTCATTACATAGCACAAGCGGATCGCCCGGACCATTAGATAAAAACACACCTTGAATCTCGCCCTTTTGAAAACGCTCCACGATCTCATCTGCCTTAAAAGTATGAGGCATTACCTCCACTTCCAAGCCCACAGATGTAAGTTCATTTAAAATATTAGCTTTCGCACCAAAATCAATGGCGATGATTTTTGCCTTAGGGCTTTTGGGCTTGGCAAAGCTAAAACTCGCAAAATCAAATACAGAATCCGTGTGTGTATAGGGCGTTTTGGTAGAAACCTGCTCTATAAAATTAATCTGGCTTATATCTGGGGCAGATTCTAGGGCTTCACGCAACTCGTCAATCTGGCTCATTTGCGTGGAAGCTATCATATTCATCGCCCCTTGTTTTGTAAGAAGCTTGATAAGCCCACGCGTATCAACATTGCAAATCCCCATAATATTGCGTGATTTTAAAAAATCTGCCAAACTCCCTTGAGAGCGGAAGTTTGAGACATAGTCATTATATGAAGAGACGATCACGCCAACGCACGATGCACTTTTAGATTCATTATCATATTCATTCACGCCCACAATGCCTATCTCTGGCATACTGAAGATGACAAACTGCCCCGCATAGCTTGGATCGGTGATGATTTCTTGGTAGCCTGTCATTGAAGTGTTAAACACCACTTCGCCTACAAATGTGCCCTCCGCCCCAAAACTCTTTGCCTTGAGACTTAAGCCATTAGCAAAATATAAGCTCACATCTTTTAGCTCACTCATAAAAGCCCTTTCTTACGCAACTCTTCTTCATAGAGTTTGCTAAAGACAATCTCATATTCTTCCGTGCCATAGGTAAGCTTTCGCTTGTATTTTTTAAGCTTTTCAAATACGGCATCTTCAGCCTTATCATAGATTCTGGAATAGTCATTGATGGCTTTAAAAATGATATTTTTTATAATGGTTTCTGATACGCTAAATGCGATTAAGCCCTTAGTTTCTAAAGTGGATAGAATCTTATGCGAAACATCACTGCACCTATCCTCCCACGAAAGATAGAAGTTTCTCTCTTTTGCCACTTGACGCTTACACATTCTAAAAAGCTCACGCTCGTCCATATGAAAATCTTCAATCTCATCACTTCGCTCTTCTAGAATCTCACGCACCTTTTCATCAATGGCGAGTTCTTTTTGGATATTCTCCTGCAAGCATTCAAGAGCTATTTGAGCGATATTGGCAATGGGTGCTAAAGGCTTGATATGGGGAGAATTGCCTAGGTCAATACTGATTTTATTTGCGATATAAGGAGCGTGCTGTAATTTTAATCTCATATAGAATCCTTTGTAATTTTTTAAGGTATTGTAGCTAGTTTTAGGTAAAAAATGGATTTAATCCCTAAAACAAAAGCTCCTCTTCAATATCAACTGCCATTGGCTTTTTACTTGGCAATGGAGAGTTTTCAGTGTAGTAAAAATCCCCATAATCAAGGGTTTTTAGCTTTACTCCTTCTGGCACTTTAAACTTCCTTGAAGTGCCCGGATCAAATGTTAGCACCTTAGAGAAAAAGTAAGCAAAAGCTGGGGGAGAGACGATACCGCCAGATTCTGTTGGACCAATAGGTGTGTTATCATCGCGTCCATACCACACAATAGCTTGAACATCGGGGGTAAATCCACAAAACCACCCATCAATATTACGATTTGAAGTGCCGGTTTTCCCAGCAACTTCAATACCTTTAACTCTCGCTCTAAAGCCCGTGCCACGATTGACCACATCACGCAAAATATCAATAGTCAAAAACGCTTGCTGTGCGGTAGTGATATGGCGAGATTGTGTAGGTGAGCTATAAATACTCTCTCCGCTTTTATTAATCACAGATTCTATGAGTGTGGGCTTTAAAATCGTGCCATAGTTTGAAAACATTGAATACTGCTCTGCCACTTCAACCAAAGACAACTCAAAGCTCCCAAGCACAATAGACATATTTTCAGGGAGATCGTCAAAACCATCGCGTTTTAAGGCTTGATAGAGTTTGCTAAAACCAAGATTTTGATCCACAAGATTAATCGTAGCAAGGTTGCTTGAAGTCCGCAAAGCATCTTTAAGCGTCATAAATCCATTAAACTTACTTGAATAATTGCTCGGTCGCCACTCTTCAGATTCTGTCTCTTTTGTCCCTTCAGCTGCTGCTTCAGCCGCACCTTTTGTGGCAAATTTACGCGGCACATCAGGGATAAAAGTTGCTGGAGAATCTCCTTTATCAAAAGCCGCTTGGTAGATAAAAGGCTTTACAGAACTACCAATTTGCCTTTTAGCTTGTGTGGCACGATTAAACTTTTGCTTCGCATAATTCACCCCGCCAACCATCGCCAAAATATCGCCTGTGTGCGTATCTGTAACCACCATCGCCCCATTAAGCGTATCGTTTTCGTCCATTGTTTCATCATTGTAAATTTTAGGATATCGCTCCTTCAAGCGTTTATTGATCTCTTCATACCCATACGCAACTGCTTCTTGTGCAGCTAACTGATAATCCAAATCAACTTTAAGCTTAATATAATATCCACCCGTTTTTAAATCCTCAATATGGCCTAGCTCACGCAACACTTCATCAACAACATAAGGAGCAACATTTTGTGTAAGCGTTTCATTATACACATCTGGCACTTCATTTATGGCGTTGTCGTGCTCTTCTTTTGAAATCCAACCAATGTCATATAATCTATCAATAATATCATTCGCCCTTGACATAGAATAATCTTTATTTTTTGTGGGATCATAAAAGCTTGGGGCTTTTGGCAGTCCCACAAGCATACAAATTTCTTTTAAACTTAGTTCGTGCAGAGTCTTGTGAAAATACCCCAAAGCCGCCGTTTTAATGCCGTGATAGCCGTGTCCAAATGAAATGCGATTAAGATAAAGCTCTAGAATTTTCTCCTTGCTCAAATGTCGCTCAATATGGATAGCAAGCATTGCTTCTGTAAGCTTTCTCTTAAGCGTTTTTTCCGGACTTAAAGCAATATTTTTAATAAGCTGCTGGGTGAGTGTGCTTCCCCCCTCAACATAACGCATACTTTTAATATTCTTAAGCATAGCACGAGAAATTGCATCGGGATTAATGCCGATATGCTCAAAGAATAATGTATCCTCCACTGCAAGAAGAGATTCTATAACGCGTGGGGGAATCTCATCAAATGTAGCATAGAATCTAAAATTTTCATCAGTGAAAATATTCGCAATAAGCCTATCTTTGCGATCAACAATCTGTGAAGCAAGGGCAAAGCGGTATTCCTTAATCTTACTTACTTCAGTTTCCACCTCATAAAAAAGCTTGATAAGATACGCACCTATACCCACTCCCAATACAATAGATACGACAAAAGCCCCAACTTTGATTCTACGCCACATCAACTTCTACACTCTCTAGGAATCTCAAAAATCTTAAGCCTCTTGTGCTTGTGGCTCAACAGAAGATTCTGTGCCTGACAAAGCAGCACGAGGGCGTTCAGCCTGTATCATTTCACTTTCTAAGCGTTTTATATCGCCTAGCACTTCTTCGCGTTTTTCATTATACATATCCACAATAGATTTCATAACGCCATCAGAGCTTTGCTCCATCGCTAGAATCTTAGTATCAATAAGCTTTTTAGGGCAAGATTGTTTTTCATCGGCGAAAGCTTGTGCTAATGTAATCGCCTCCGTATGCACGCCTGCGTGGAAAGCATCAAGAGCCTTGTAACCTTGCGTATTAGCAAATACAGCCTTACCATCGCCTTCAAAATACCATTTACCCAAGCGGCAATTGTGGTGATCCACACAATTAAAGCTATCTGCCAAGCCAAAGATATAAGAGTAAAGATTATTTTTAAATACAACGTGATCAAGCTTAGCTAGAACGCAGAAGATTCTATTGCTTAGATTAAATGTGCTGTGTTTTGTGATGAGACTGCCAAGTTTTAGGTTATTCACAATGCCGTGAAGTTTCATTATCCCTTCTCGCACATTGCTTGTGGCTTCATTTGTTTCTTCTGTGCTTGTTTGAATATCATTTGCCTCTTGTTGCATTGATTTAACAACAACGGCAATTTCTTTTGTCGCTTTTTGTGTTTTTTCAGCGAGTTTTCTCACCTCATCAGCCACAACCGCAAAGCCTCTTCCGTGTTCTCCAGCACGAGCCGCTTCAATAGCAGCATTGAGTGCCAAAAGGTTTGTTTGCTCTGCTATGTCATCAATCAGTGAGATAACACTTGTAATCTCATTGCTTCTTTGTGTGAGAGAATCTACAAGCCCAGAAGCCACTTGCATTTTTTCATACAATATTTCAATTTGATCTAGTGCTTGTGCACTCATACCCAAGCCATCTTCAGCAGATTCAGCTGCCTTGATAGAATATTCAGCCACACCATTTGATTCTGTAAGGACATTTTGCAATGAAGTTTGTGTTTCGGTTACACCCGTTTTCAAGCTTTTTGTATAGACTTCAAAAAGATTAGTGCCTGTGGTATTGTTTGTAAGATGATCAAGCGGAACGATAGAATAATACACCACATCTTCCACGCGTGTGCTTGTTACGCTGTAGTCGTGGCGGACACAGCTAACACTACTCACACTTTCATTAAGTTGCGGAATAAGACCTTCTATACGCTCCAACTTTTTGGCGACATCATTTTGATAGATGATCTCACCCCCTTTAAGTCCAATAATAGCCTCCACTTGAGAAAATCCAACGAGTGTCTTATAAATCTCAAGCTCCTTTGTAAGATGTGCAATATGTGCATCTTTCTCCATTATTTGTCGCTGTAATGCCTTGCTAGAACCAAACATTCAATGCTCCTTTGCTTGTTTTTTAATAAAATCGGCAAGTATTGTGCCATTTTTCACATAAATTTAATATCAAATTCATAGAAGTTATGGATTCAAAATTCCATTCGCTTATCATTTTGTTAAAAAAATGCACAAATTTGAATTTAATGAGAAGATTTCTCATTTGCATTTTTATGCATTTTATTGCTATAATACCAAGCAAAATAAGAATCTCATCAAACAATGATCTTGAGATAAAACCAAATCAAGGAGCAATGATATGAATGCCAATCACCGCGTGGAAACACTAGATTCTATCCTTGAGCGACTGCGAAGCTCTATTAAAAAAAATGGCTTGAAAAACTCCAAGCAACGCGAAGAAATCATCGCTGTTTTATACAAAAGTGGCACACACCTAAGCCCAGAAGAAATTACAAACATCATTAAAACTACAGATAAAAATGCAAGTATCTCATCTGTGTATAGAATCCTAAGCTTTCTTGAAAAGGAAAACTTCATCACCGCACTTGAAGCGGATAAAAGTGGCAGACGCTATGAAATCGCCGCAAAGGAACATCACGATCATATCATTTGCCTTACTTGTGGGGATATTGTGGAGTTTGTTGATGATGAGATTGAACGCTTACAGCTTGACATTGCTAAACAATTTGGTGCAAAGCTCATTAGCCACGATATGCGACTTTTTGTTAAATGCTCAAAATGTCAGGGGTTGTGAGCCTAGATTCAAACCAAATTCAAAGCTCTGTTTCAAAACTTTAATCAAAAACTAAAATTCATTTTTGTATAATCCCCACTTCCAAAAATTTGGAAGCACTTTTTTTATAAGGACGCGTAGCTCAGCTGGTAGAGCAACTGACTCTTAATCAGTGGGTCCAGAGTTCGATCCTCTGCGCGTCCACCACCTTTTCACATTGCTTTAGCACTCCCTAATAATTCCATTTTTTGGCATAACACAAAGACTTTTGGTATATTTGCCCTTTTGTAGTGTGATTTTAAATGGCTGTTGCAAAGGCGTTGGAATCTTGCCGCAATATGGCACACCTAACCTGTCAAAGTAGATTCTCCCTCCACCATTTTCCTTACAAAACCTATCAGATTCTAAAAACATCTGCTCTATTCCAAAATACTCACCCAAACGCACCTCTGCTTGTGCGTTATTCTTACATTCCTGTGCGGTATTTGTATTATTATACGCACTCAAGCATTTTCTATCCATATTTTTTAAAATCATATCTCCCGCCATTGGACGGCTATCAAAGTTTGTGTTTATAGCGTGTCGTGGCGTGTCAGCATATATGCTATAACTGAAAGTTGTGTAGATTCTGCCTAGATGAAATTGTATCTGCCACATCGCATTATGATGTTGCTGCATTAATGCCAAGGCGTTGATAGAAGGATAGAATTTGAGCAAATCTCTAGCAGATTCAAGCTGTGTCAAAACAACATCATCACTCAAAGCGGTAAGCTGCGTGGCTCTAATATGTGTAGCAAGGCTTTTATATGCACTCTCAAGGCTATGATTTGCCTTGATAGAAGGGAATGAAAAGAGCATAAGCATAAGTGATAGAGCGATAAGAAATTCAAAAAGCTTCATTGTAGTCTATGGTGTTTTGGGATTTTTAGCTTTATCTATCTGCTTATTTTTATGAGCTTGTGTTGTGCTTAAAGGTTTGCTAGAAGGAGTTGGCACAATCACAAAGCCCACCACCTTTTTACCCAAATATACAATATCAATCTCATCTACATAGCTTTCATTCAAATCAGTAATAGGCAGCAAATAGGGGCTTTCCCCACTTTTGATACCATAAAATCGCAATGCCAACTCTAGCCTAGAATCACTCACTTTGATAGATTCTATTCCACGAGATTGAAGCGCATTTGCCACATCTTTGCTTATGTAATATGAACTTGCAAAGTGATTTTTCACCCCAAAAAGATACAACACCTTGTTGCCATACAACACCAAACTTTGCATACACAATAATGCAAAAATCACCAAAAACCGCCGCACATACACTGCCCTAAAATTTGGCAAACGCACTCTCATATCAGCAAAAAAGTGTCGTATCGCCACAGGCAATGCCACCACACTCATAGGAAACAAACTCTCCAAATCCACATCTTGCCGCAATGAAAGCAACATCACAAAAAACATAGAAGTCGCTCCAATATCCACAAGAATATTGTTTTGCTTTTTTAACGCATTAACAATCGTGTAAAAATAATACACTAAAAGCAATGGCGAAAAATACAACGCCATTTTGCCAAGATTCTGCAGAAAATAATTGCGTGGTGAGCCTGAAACATCAAGCCCAAATATATACATATTTAATGCAAAAAATACAAGTGTGATAAACATACCAAGCGTATTTTTATTCCTTAATGTATAAAAAAACAAAGCAAAAAATAAAACCGCAAAACTGCCATCTAAAAATACCGCTACAAACATCATCACATAAGGCATTCTCTTAAAACGCATTTGATAATAACAGCACAAAAGCGTTACAAAGATGATAAACCCGCTCTTTAGCATAAGCAAAGCACTCAACATTACCCCGGGCAATAAAGCATACACAAGCACTACAATCAAGCTATCGCGTGGCTTTTTAAGATAAAGCCTTGAGATTCTATACAACAAAAACATATTACCTATATGTAAAAGTATCAAAGGCAAACGCAAGGCATAGTCATTCCACCCAAAAGTATCAAGGAAAAACCGCACCACCACAAAAAGTAAATCTTGTGAGTAAAACACTCCTGCAGCTTCCCTATGATGAATACTCAAATCCCCACAAACAAACAGCAACAGCCCAACATTAATTCCTAGAATCAAGCAAAACAGCACATTTGTGCGGAGATTTGAAGTCCTATATATATCCCACATATCTTTTAGCATAGTCTATCTAAATGCCTTTTAGTTAATCTCATTAAAAAAATATCCATAGTTTGTAAGGCTTTGACGGATTTGCTCCTTATGCTCTTGCCCCTTTGTTTCTAACGCCATTGTTACCAATGCATCGCCATATTTTAGCATTACTGAAGTCCTATCGTATTCAATCTGCACGATATTTGCCCCAACCTTGCTTAAAATATCCGTTAGCCCCTGCAAACTCCCGGGCTTATCAATCAGCACGACTTCAAGCTTCATTTTGCGATTTGATTTAAGCAAACCTTTTTCAATGATGACATTGAGCATTGTAATATCAATATTCCCTCCACTTAGCACTAAAGCAATTTTATCGCTTTGACTAAAACTAAATTTCTTATGTAAGACACTCGCTACACTTGCCGCCCCAGCCCCCTCCACGACAAGCTTTTGCTTTTCAAGCAAAAATAAAATCGCATTAGCAATCTCTTCATCATCTACGCTCACTATCTCATCTACGCATTGCTGTAATAACGCAAAATTCTCCGCATTCACATCACGCACAGCTATCCCATCAGCAATACTCCGCACAGATTCTACTCTCTCAATTTTCCCACTTGCAAATGACCTTTTCATCGCGTCCGCTCCACTTGCCACCACGCCAATAACTCGCACACTAGGCTTTAGTGTCTTTATCACACTGCCAATACCCCCAAGAAGCCCACCTCCGCCAATAGGCACAACAACCACATCTATGTCATCTTTCTCTTCTAATATCTCAAGCCCTATGCTGCCTTGCCCAGCAATCACAAGCTCATCGGCAAAAGGGTGGATAAACACCAAATCCCGCTCTTTTGCTATCTGCAACGCCCTTTCAAACGCCTCATCATAGTTATCCCCACACAGCACCACTTCCGCCCCCAATGCCTTAGTCGCACTCACTTTGAGTAATGGTGTAGCCTCAGGCATTACAATCACAGATTGAATCCCAAAATGCCTAGCACTATATGCCACGCCTTGAGCGTGATTCCCAGCACTTGCGGCAATCACACCTTGAATCTGCCCTTCCTTATAAGATACTGCCTTGCTAGATTCCACTAATGAAGCGATTTTATTAAACGCCCCGCGAATCTTAAATGCACCAGTAAGCTGGAGATTCTCTTTTTTGAGATAAATCTCGCTTAAAGATAGCTGTGAAAGCACAGGTGCGTAACTTAGCGGAGTGTGAGCTATCACGCCTTGCAGCCTTTGCCTTGCTTCTAAGACCTTATCATAAATATGTTGCATTACTTCCCCTTTTATTGAATGTTTTTAGTGTTTTTAGAACGCAAAAGCCTTTTCATATCCGCAAGCAATGGAGGCAGTCCAACACCAATGCCAGAGAGTATAATAAGCATTATGCCAAAGCTTGTAGCAAGATTTGGTAAATTATCCCCTAGCAACACACCAAGAATCACGCTAAAAACCAAACGCATATAATCAATAGGTGCGACAATACCAGCAGGAGCGGACATATACGCCTTTGTGAGATAATGCTGCCCTAGTGTCCCAAACAGCCCAAGTAGAATAATATGTAGCCAATCTATCCCTTGTGGCATAGCCCAAGATTGCGCAAAAAGCGGGATTTGAGCCACACTTACAATAAGTGTAATGACACTCATCGCCACGCCTGTGGCAAATACAGGCACCCACGAGCTAAAATAATCCTTTAATGCCCTAAGATTTAAAAACGCCACTGCCATAAATAACGCACTTGAGATACCAAAAATAACATTTTCTAGCCCCATTGCATTAAAATTTGGATTGCAAATCAGCAAGATTCCACAAAAGCCTATAATCGTAGAAAACACCACGCCTAAATGAAACTTTTCCCCCAAAAATAAAAAAGACAGCAACACCACATATAAAGGCATACTTTGACTAAAGGCTGTGGCATTGCCAAGTGAAATAGTCGCAATATTATAAAAAAGTGCCACAAAGCTTAAACCCCCAGCGATTGAGCGGGAGAGCAAAAACACATAGCCGCCTTTTTTATGACTAGGCTTTTTCATAGGCTTACTCAAACACAGCGGCAGCAAAAACAGCACCATTAAAAATGAGCGGAAAAACGCCACTTCCATAGATGGCAGAGTAAGAGAGAGAATCTTAGCCTCCGCACCCATTAACGCAAAAAGCAAAGATGAAAACAGCATAGCCAAAATGCCCTGTGTGAGATTTGCACTCATAAAATCACACTCCTTTAAATGTGGCATTATAGCAGTTTAGATTCTTAAAAGCCTAGAATCTCAAATAGATTCTACCACCTTATCATACTCAACACAGCAAGCATCTCTATTTTTTAGAATCTTTGAGTGCTTCTTATTTTTTCTTTAAGGGGGAGGGGTTTGAATTTGCAAGTGTGGATTTGCTTCGCTACACGCGAAATCACCCCTCCCCCTTAAAAATCCCCCACCCGATGACGCTTTCAAGGTTATGCTTCGCACTTACATTGATTTTATGTGTGGCAAAGTCGTGCTTTGCCACTGCTTGAGATTCTACAAATGCAGATTCTATTTTTAGGAATGCCCTTTGCTTAAAACCCCGCAAAGACACTACAAAGGATTGTAAATGCTTACACGAAGTTTAGGAATGTCGCTCCTTGGAATCTTAATTCTTTCCATCGCCCTTTTTTCAAATAAAGCCTTAGCCTTTGAGCCTAGCATTGACTTTAACGCGCCAGACTGGGTAGAAGAGCGAGAATCTGCGGATAATGATGTCCCAGAATTACCCAAAGCAGGAAGCCTTTTTGGCAGTGGGGATAGACCGCTATTTTCTGATAGACGCGCAATGAAGCCAGATGATCTCATTACGATTGTGATTAATGAAAATGCTAATGCCAACTTCACTACAAACAAAAACTATAATGGTGCAAGTGGCGGGAATGTAAAACCCCCAGCCATTGAATACACAGGCAATAACGAAGAGCAAAAGCAAATAGTCCAAGAGCTAAACGACCAAGCTGCCTACAATCTCACAAAGGCAAACAACACTTCAAACTTCCAAGGTGGAGGCGCACAAACGCGTAATGAAGCCCTAAATGCCACACTCACAGCAAGAATCATCAAAGTCTTAGATAATAACACCTACTTTATCCATGGCAGACGCGAAGTGCTAGTAGATGGCGAAAAGCAGATTCTAGAATTAAGCGGCGTAGTGCGATCATTTGATATAAGCAAAGATAATGTCGTGCAAAGCAAACACATCGCCAATGCCAAAATCGCCTACACATCAGCAGGACCCATCAGCGATACCAACCGCAAAAAGCCCATTAGCGATGGTATAGAATCGTTATATCCATTTTGAGTAAAGCATTCTAAGCGAAGCGAAGCCCTGTTAGAATCTAAGCTTTAAAATCTTATCCCTTTTCACAAGGGCAACACCACAAAAAGGAAAGGTAGTGAAAATGAGAAAAGTAGCCCTTATCCCCGCACGAGGCGGGAGTAAAAGAATCCCAAATAAAAATATCAAAGATTTTTGTGGCAAACCTATCATCGCCTACCCCATAGCCACCGCATTAGAATCTAAGCTTTTTGATGAAGTCATTGTCAGTACAGATTCTCACATTATCGCTCAAATTGCCCTTGATTATGGAGCAAAAGTCCCCTTTATGCGTCCAACGCATTTAAGCGATGACTTCACGCCAACTGCTGATGTGGCAAATCACGCCATAGATATGCTAAATCTTAGCCAAGATGACCTGCTTTGTGTCATCTACCCTACCGCCCCACTGCTAAGTGCTAAGAGTCTGAATCTAGGCTATCTCGCCCTGCAGGATTCTGCCTATCTTTTTAGTTTCGCTGCTGTGGCGTATGACTACACGCCATATCGTAGCTTTTGCTTTAAAAACGGCGAGATTGCTATGCTTTTTCCAGCCCATTATGCTAAACGCTCCCAAGACTTGGAGCAAGTCTATCACGATGCGGGGCAGTTCTACTTTGGCAGAGTGGGGGCGTGGCAGGAAGCTCTGCCTATCTTTGCCCCGCATTCTTATGCTATTATCCTAAAAAGCTATCAAGTCCAAGACATTGATACGCTAGATGATTGGCAAATGGCGGAGATAAAGTATAAGTTGCAGGAAAGTTTAAGTGATGAAAAAGCTTAGAATCTAATCAATTTACTTAATAAAACATCAAAAACCAAATAAAATTATAAACTTTAAAAATCTTTAAGACATCGTTCTATGGCTTGACGCACATCATCAGCTTCAGTATCCCCCTGCCCCTCTGCACTACAAGTAAAAACTAAATCGTGTGTTTTTGAATCTAACATTTGAATAGTAACACTCAAAGTATATCCTCCTAGCCCTCCCAATACATTTCGCTTATCACCCTGCCCATACTGAACAAGAAGTGTCGGTTTGTCATTAGGACTACTTAAAATAACAAAGCCTTTTTTCATTAAGATTCCAGAAATCACATCTGCAGGATTTATACTTTTTGAACTAGAAGCACCAAAACCTCCACCTGTGCCATACCCCATATAAACAGCTCCACTTCCTGAAGTCAATGTTTGTGTTTGTCCCACAATGGCATACCTATACATACTTGTATCTTGCAATTTATTTACCTGTGTTGGCTTTAAAATCGCACAGCCATTCATAATAAAAACTAAGAGTCCAGTAATAAATACCTTTTTCATTTTTTCCCCCTTGTTTTGAAAATTAAAAATACAACTATACGATATATTTTCTTAATTTTTTATATATAAACGACTTATTGTCATAATTGTATATCAAGTCAAAGTAGTGTGTAATTCCCCTAAAAAGCTTAATTTTGCGAGAAACCTAAATGAAATACACCCAACAAGACAAAGCTAGAATCTTGCGTATCACGACACGCACATTGCAGCGGTGGAGGACAACAAAGCCGGAGTTATACGCGATTATAGAAGCGGGATTTAAAATGCGTGAGAATCTCGCTCAACAGGAGCTATATCACAAGGAGATTTTAGAGCTTATTAAGTCCATAGACCCAAACTCCACGCATTCAGCCTAGAACTTACACTTTCAGCAAAGCTAAAGCCTTTTATAAATCTCTTTTTGTAAATCTTGTTTAGGTAAAAGTGTGATTTTAGGGAATTGTGTGCGGTTGAAGGTAGCTTGGCGTTTGGCTAATTGACAGGTGTGGAAAAACAGCTCTTGTTTTAGAGATTCAAGGCTTGTAAGTTTGCCTTGTAAAAATGCTAGGCTAGACAGTCCTTAAAGCTTCAAAGTAATGTAATGTGAAAATAGAATCTAAAAACTAATCCCCCTGTGTCCTTGCTTCGCTCAAGCCCGGGAGACAATTTTGTGCTTGGCAGTCTAGCTTTGAGGTGATTTCGCCTTTTTGGTTGTATTCTTTCTGCCATATAGCTTGATTATTTTCATAGAGCATTTCAAGCTTGAGTTTGCCATTGGGATAAAACCAGCTGACTTCCACTTTTTTGGGAGAGCCTGTGCTGTAAATACGCTGCGTTACAAGACTGCCATTTTCATCAAAGGTTCGCTCTTTGCCGACTTTCTCATCATTTTCAAAACTCGCCTCTGCACGCACCAGCCCATTCTCATCATACTGCTTCATATCGCCATTTTTCTTTCCATCTCGGTAATTTACCATCTCGGCAATTTTACCACTTTTAAAAAATCCACGACTTACCCCCTCAATCTTGCCCTGCTTATAGGCATATTGCCGAGAGACCTTGCCATTATCATAGTATTCTACGACTTTGCCCTCTAAGATTCCATCATTATAATCTGCTTCTTTAGCAAGCACTCCATTTGGGTGATACCACTTTGCCTTGCCGATGATTTTACCCTCATCATAGGTCATTTCTGATTTCAAAATACTTTGCGGATAAAACTCTTGGGCTAATCCATCTAGCTTATTGTTTTTGTAGTTCGCATCATACAGCACCTCTCCATCTTCGGAATACTGCATTTCTCGCCCTTCTTTGCGTCCATTAACATAGTGCATTTGATGAAGCAAATGCCCACTCTCATCATACCACGCCTCACGCCCGTGCTTAATATCTGTGCCTTTAATGTAACTCACACGAATCTGCTTGACCTCGCCCACCGTTCCCATTGTCGTGGTGCGTATCTCAAGCTCCACCCCCATAAGAAAGCCTATCATACCCATAAAAATTACAATACTTCTTAGCATACACGCTCCTTTTTATAGAATCCTAACTTTACAATCGGCTTTTTTATTAAATGGGTATGTTTTAAGCCATCTGTGCAACCCCTATTTGATAATACTTAAAGCCCTTAGATTCTAAGCCACAATGCTGGTAAATATTTCGCCCATCAAAGATAATAGGCTCTTTTAACAGCTTTGCTATTTCGCCAAAATCAGGACTTCTAAACTCCCGCCATTCAGTCAGCAGCACTAACGCTACACAGCCCTGCAACGCACTATATTTACTCTCCATAAATGTAATAGAATCTAGCCTATCTTTGAGATAGAATCTCGCTTGTTCGTATGCCTTTGGGTCATAGGCTTGTATCGTTGCCCCACGCTTAGTTAGCTCATCTATTAACACCAAAGAGCTTGCCTCACGCATATCATCAGTCTCTGGCTTAAAGCTAAGCCCCCACACACAAAAGCTAAGCCCTTGTAAGTTCTCCCCAAAATGCCTAACAATCTTTTCTACCAACAGCATTTTTTGCTTTTCATTGACTTCTTGCACTGCGTTTAGAATTTTAGCCGTGTAGCCGACATCTTTTGCACTCTTTTCTAACGCCCTTACATCTTTAGGGAAACAGCTCCCACCATACCCACAGCCCGGGTAAATAAAGCTATATCCTATGCGTGAGTCGCTGCCTATGCCCTGCCGCACATCATTGATATTTGCTCCCACACGCTCACAGATTTGACTCATCTCATTGATAAAGCTAATCTTTGTAGCAAGCATCGCATTTGCCGCATATTTTGTCATCTCCGCAGATTCTATCCCCATAGCAATGAGCCTATCACTTTTCAATAAAAATGGTGCATACAAGGCTTTCATCACTTCTAATGCCCTTGTAGAATCTGTGCCGATAACCACTCTATCTGGACTCATAAAGTCTTTAATCGCAACGCCTTCCTTAAGAAACTCAGGGTTGCTTACGACATCAAAGGTTATGTCTTGTGTTTTAGTTGAGTGATGAATGTTAGATTCTAAAAAATCATCGTTGTTTTCATTATTTTCTTTTCGCAAAAAGGGATTTTGTTCTGCTTCTTTTTTTTGAGCTAAGGGGGAGAGGCTTGAATTAGGCGAGGTCGCTCCCTCCCCCTTAGCAATCCCCCACCCCGACAACACCTCTAAAGTGGGCGTTTCACTTTGTGAATCGCTACTATGATTACCCAAAGACGAATTGCCTTGACAAACTGAATGCCTGCCCCTTTTAATTAACACAGATTCTATGATTCTTCTCACCTCTCTAGCCGTTCCCACCGGCACCGTGCTTTTATCCACCACCACGACATATTCTCGCTCTATATGACTGCCAATGTCCTGTGCCACAGCTTTAACAAAGCTTAAATCAGCACTGCCATCTTCACCCATCGGTGTGCCAACAGCGATAAAAATCACTTCCGCATTTGAGATAGCCTCCTTTTTATCCGTGCTAAAACGCAAAGTTTTAAGCCTTGCATTCTCACGCACCATTTCTTCTAAGCCCGGCTCATAGATAGGGATTTTTCCTTGCTTTAAAGATTCTATCTTTTTAGAATCTACATCAAGGCAAATCACTTCATTTCCCATTTGAGCAAAACACGCCCCAGCCACAAGCCCTACATACCCACTACCAATAATCGTAACCTGCATTTGTATCCTTAAAGCTTATTTGCTAGGCATATTTGAAAGGTTACTAAAAATCGTGCGGAGTGAGCGTCTAATGACATTTTGCTTTTGATCTTGCGTGATTTCTAGCTCATCGCCAACGCCAAGATATTTTTTCTCACTCATCTTCAATGTGCTTGTTGCATTTTGCTGAATCGTGTTTGTCTTATTTGTCATCGTGAAGCTTACATCGCTTTTTAAAGTCGCACTATCCTTGGTGCTAATGGCACTTGTATCTTCTTTTGTCTCTTGAATCTCAAAGCCATATTTGATGTTAAGCGTATAGCTTGTTGGGCTTATTTTAGATTCAATCTTAAAGCAACCACTTTTTGCAAGGCTCTCATCTAAGATTGCTTGAAAATCTTTTTTTGAAAGGATATTTTCCTTTGTTGTCTCAATCTTACCAAGGGCAATGGTGTATTTTGGCTCGTTGCAAATTTGTGTAATCTCTCCATTATCCTGTGGTGTGCTAGGCTCACCAGAAAAGCACCCTGCTAACAATAGCCCTAAACCAAAAGCTCCAAATGCAAAAGTCCCAAATGTGTGTAATGACCTCATTATGTCTCCTTGAAAGTGAAATTTAAAAACGGATTTATTCTAGCTTAAGAATCTAAATTAGCAAAAACAAGTTAAATTTAAAGATAAAAAAGTGAAAGTTTAAAAGAAGATTTGTAAAGCAAGAATCCCACAAGTGTGAGATTCTATATTTTAAGATACCACAGGGTGTGTGCCATCTCTCATATCAGCACCGATATTGTCACGATTGCTACTTCCTAGTTCGCTCCACACGATGCAGCCATCAGTTGGGCAAGCACTTGCACAAGCAGGTTGCTCATTATGCCCAACGCACTCTACGCATTTGTCTGAATACACATAGTAAATGCCTTCGCCTGTTGGATTATCATCATCATCAACGATAGCACTTACAGGACATTCATCAATACAAGAACCACAAGCGATACAAATATCTGTAATCTTAACAGCCATAGCTCTGCTCCCTTATTTGTTGTTTGTTTGGGTCAAAACCCGGGCTGAAGTATAATCATACTTATCTTAAAAAACGCATAAAATAAGAATGAAAGTTTTATTTTACTTTTTGTGTAACGATTTTTAGCTTTTTGAAAAGGCTGATAGCTTTTGCTTAGAATCTGCCCTTATTGTAGATTCTAGATTTGCAGTAGAGATTCAGCAAAGCTTATGTAGAATCCGCGATTTTGTTGTATAAAATTTATCTAAAGATAGAATGTGGGGAGATATGGAGACAGGTATGCTTCTTTGGGCTTTGAGTAGCTTTCTTATAAGCTTTGTGTTGTGCGTTGGTATTATCATCGGCTCTAGGCGGTTTGGAATCTTTATAGATAGTGGCACTTCGCATAAACCTCAAAGATTCCACACTCAAGCCACGCCTCGTGCCGGTGGGATTGGAATCTTTAGTGCTTTTACCCTGCTTGTGGGGTATGCGTATTTTGCCCAAATGAGCTGGGCTATAAACACGCAAACGCTCATCATTCTGCTTGGTTGTGGTATTGTCTTTACAAGTGGGCTAATAGAAGACTTTAGTGGGAATCTTTCTCCAAAAGTGCGTCTCATTATGCAGTGTGTGGCGGCATTTGGCGTGTGTGCGTGGATTGATGTGTATTTGAAGGATTTATCGCTTGGATTCACATTGCCCTACCTTATCGGTCTATTTTTTACCACATTTGCACTTGTTGGGGTGAGTAATGCGATTAATATTATTGATGGGTTTAATGGCTTAGCAAGTGGTG
>NZ_JRPE02000006.1 GCF_000765825.2 Helicobacter magdeburgensis | reverse complement strand
AAATCTATTTTCTTTCTATTATAGCATTTATTTATGTTGTTTTTCTTATTTTTCTCTGTTTTTCTCAAAGTTTGATTACTATACTTTTCAAACTTTTTTATATATTGCTATAACTGCCCCTTGTCTCACAGCATTACCCTTTCAATGCTAGAATATGTGCTTACAAAATTCAAGGATTCAAGGAGAATTGTGATGAAAAATGTAATGGTGCCGATTGCTAGGGGTTTTGAGGAAATAGAGCTTGTGAGCGTGGTGGATATTTTACGCCGTGCTGGAGTGCGTGTTGTGTTGGCAAGTTTAGATTCTCATAAACGAGTGCTTGGAGCACACAACATCGTTATTGAAGCTGATAATGCCTTGCCAGAGCTTGATAGTGAAGATTTTGATGCGATTATCTTAGCCGGAGGCTATAATGGTATGCAGAATCTTGCTAACAACGAGCTTGTAACACTTTGGCTCAAGCAGTTTGAAAACTCACAAAAGCTTATTGCTGCTATTTGTGCCTCCCCTATCGTGCTTGATAAGGCAGGGGTGCTAAAGGGGGATTTTACCTGTTATCCGGGCTGTGAATCTCAAATCAATATGGAAAAGAAAAATAAAAAATCAAGTGCCGTTGTTAAAAATGGTAACATTATTACTTCCACAGGTCCTGCCACAGCGGTTGTATTTGCCCTTGAGCTAGTAAAGGAGCTTTGTGGCGAAACAAAAGCAAAAGAGCTGTATAATGAGCTGCAAATGCCTACTTTAAGCGAGTTTCTCCATACATCTGCATAGTTACACAATGCAGACTCCCGTGCCATAGAATAAGTGAGCGGCAGTCTATCCCCACTACCCTATGGCTAGGCAAAGCTTGAGCTAGAATCTTTAATGCCTTTTCATCATTTTTATCATCATAAGTTGGCACAAGCAACGCCCCATTCACAAACAAAAAATTCGCATAGCTTGCGGGTAGTCGCTCCCCATTTTCATCAAAAATCGCCCTTGTAAAAGGCAGAGCTACAAGCTTGTATGGCTCCCCATTTGCTTGTTTCAAGACTTGAAGCTCACTCTCCATTAGTCTCAAAGCTTGAAAATGCTTGTCCTTTTCATCTTCGCATTTTATATACGCAATCGTATCTTTTGAAATAAATCTCGCTAGTGTATCAATATGACTATCAGTGTCATCTCCGGCAAGGTAGCCTTGTGTGAGCCACAGCACAGAATCTAGTCCAAAATATTTTTTGAGCTTAGATTCTATCTGGGCTTGGGAAAGATGCGGATTGCGATTAGATTCTAATAAACATTGCGTATTTGTCAAAAGCACCCCTGCCCCATTGCTATCAATGCTCCCACCCTCAAGCACTATATCCATTTGCCTTGTAAGCTCTGGTCTAAATAAAGCCCTTGTGATGGCATTGTCATAAAATGCGGGGTATTTAAGCCCCCAACCATTAAATGTAAAATCAAGCAGTTGAATCTGCTTATCCCCCTGCCCCGCTTTGTTTTGAGCCATATTTTGAGATGGATTCTCTGCTAAATTCTGCGGAAATTCTAATTCTACGCTTATCGCACCAAAATCTCTAGCCCAAGTGTCGTTTGTAGGCACTTGCACAATATGCAGACTAAAAGCACTATTGCCCCCAAAGTTAGCAAGATATTTTGAATTAGGATTTTGTATCAGGGTATGAGGCACAGATTGATTAAAAAGATTCTTAATATACTCATCATCTTGCGTTTTCATAAAGTCCGCATTCACAGAATCCCTAGAATCCGCAGAATCTAAAGCCTTGCTAAAATGCTTTTTGACAATCTCAAAGCCTTCATCATCTTGCGTATCAACACATAAAATCACAGATTCAAAGCACACAATATGCTCTATAATATCTAAAAAACACGCCCTTGCTTTGTGTATATGCTTTGTCCAATCACTATTTTGATGAGGAAATGCCATAAAAATAGCAAGCTGCTTCTCCCACTCCGCTTTTAATCTCACCCTAGTTGTCAAATCTACCATAAACTCCCTTTATCATTTTGTGTAATAATTCTAACATTTTATTTTAAGGTTTTTAAAGGGGCATGATGATTTTAAGTATAGAATCTAGTTGTGATGATAGCTCTTTGGCTTTAACGCGTATTATTGATAAAAAGCTTATCTATCATATTAAAATCTCTCAAGATGAAGAACATAGCACTTATGGTGGTATAGTGCCAGAAATCGCTTCAAGACTCCACGCTAAAAGGCTTCCAGAGATTCTAAAAAAGCTAAAAATGTTTTTAAATAATGATTTATCACTCATCAAAGCCGTGGCTGTTACCACGCGTCCGGGACTTAGTGTAACGCTTATTGAAGGCTTGATGATGGCAAAGGCTTTATGTCTTGGACTGCAGATTCCACTCATTTGTGTCAATCATCTTAAGGGGCATATTTACTCGCTTTGTATTAGCAAAGATTTTGCGGCAGATTCTGCTAAAGATTCTAGTAAAAACGCCCCGCCCCCGCTTTTAGAATCTCATACAGAATCCCTTTTAGAATCTCGGCAAAACAAGCAAGATTCACTCGGCGTTTTGCTCGTCTCCGGCGGACATACGCAGATTCTACAAATTAATGATTTTCATCATATCAGCATTATCGCTCAAAGCCTTGATGATAGCTTTGGGGAAAGCTTTGATAAGGTTGCAAAGCATTTGAATCTAGGCTATCCGGGCGGTCCGCAAGTGGAGCGTTACGCTAAGATTTGTGAAATCAATCAATATAAACCCTATGAGTTTCCTATCCCGCTTTTACATAATAAAAAGTTGGAATTTAGCTTTTCAGGCTTAAAAAATGCGGTGAGACTAGCCATACAAGATATTCAAAAACCCCTAACTTTGCAGGATACAAGTAGGATTTGTGCAGGGTTTCAAAACGCAGCGTGTGAGCATATCCTAAGAAAAACCCGCTTATTTTTTCAACACTTTGATGGCAAATACTTTGCCATTGTCGGCGGGGCAAGTGCGAATATATATCTGCGTGAAAGAATGAGTGAGCTTTGTAATGAGTTTGATAAGAAGCTATACTTAGCGGATTTGGAGTTTTGCTCTGATAATGCTGCGATGATAGGACGCGTGGGCGTGGAGCATTATTTGAGAGATGAATTTACTCCATTGCTTGAAGCCCAAATCGCCCCAAAAAGCCTAAAAGGCGATTTTGTGGAATCTGCGACTTTTTAGCCTTAAATCTAGCATTAAAAATTTAGCCCTACTCTAAACAGCCTTAAGATAAGCCCTTGTTTTAAGATAGCTCTAACATTCTATCAAGGGCAATTTTCGCCCACTTTTGCACTTCAGAATCTAAAAATACTTCATTGATAGGCTTATTATCTTCATAGGCTAAAAGCACATCATACACATCTTGCAGTGTTGTTTCGTTCATCGTGGGGCATTGAGGCTTACTAGAGCTTAGCACAAAGGTAGTTTGTTTGCCTTCAAACTTAGGACGCAAACGATTGACGAGATTAAATTCCGTGCCAACGGCAACCTTTTGCTCTAAAGGCAAGTCTTGGACATATTTGATAATTTGGCTTGTAGAGCCGACAAAATCCGCCAAATCCACCACGCTGGGATCGCATTCTGGATGCACGACAATCTTAATATCTTCAAACTTATTGCGATAAAACGCAACATCTTCAGGTGTGAAAAGCTGATGCACGGAGCAGAATCCATCATAGCAAATCACATCAGAATCTAACACCTTTTGTTTAGAATCTACCCGCAGTAAGCTTGATTTTTTATTATCCGCCTTGGCTAGATTCTCCCCTAAGCACCTATCTGGGAGAAAAAAGATTTTCTTATTTTGTGCCTTAGCAAAGTCAAAGATTTTTGAGGCATTAGCACTTGTGCAGACAAGTCCGCCCATTTGAGCGACTTTTGCCTTGACATCGGCATTTGAGTTAATGTAAGTAATGGGGAAAATCTGCTCTTTACTCAAACCATAAGATTCTAAAAGTGCGATACTTTCATCAAAATATTCACTATCAATCATTCTTGCCATAGAGCAACAGGCTAAACGGGGCATAATCACGCGTTTATGCGGTGCTAGGACTTTCACACTCTGCCCCATAAACGCCACGCCACAAAACACGATAAGGTTTTTTTCACTCATTGAAGCCTTGCGTGAAAGCTCTAAACTATCTCCGCACAAATCTGCCAAGGCTACAACTTCATCTTTTTGATAATAATGTGCTACCAAAAGTCCATCAAGCTTATGTAATAAATCTTTAATTTTATTTTGTAATTCCTGCATTGTTTTTACCTATCCCTTATATGTTTGCCTTTATGCGTAAGTGCCTATATCTTGGGCGAATTTGACTTGATCGTTCATATTTACATCTGCAATCATCTGCTCCATAAATAGCACGATTGTAGAACCCATTTGAAACATTCCTAGCTCCTGCCCCTTTTTAATGGAAATGGGCGTGGGATATACATAATTTGTATTATGGAATCCGGCGTTAGTTTTGATTTTTGGCTCAAAGTGCATTACCATACTGCCGACATTTAATGCCCCAACCGCCACAAAATATACCCATTTATTATTTGGCGTTTTTGCCACAACCACAACGCGTTCATTCCTCACAAAAAGGCTTTGATTTTTGCGAAGTGATGGGAGATTCACAGGCAACAGCTCCCCACCAAAATACCGCACTTCATAAATCTCCAAATCACAAGGTGCGTGATAGCGATGATAATCTTTTGGGGAAAGATAAAAATTAATATAATATAGCTCTCTATCAAGTTTTTGACCCAAAAGCTCTTCAATGGAATATTCCATTCCCTTAATCTGCAAAGCATTTTTATCACTGCTTTTGCCTAGCTGTGTGATAAGAGAATCGCAAGGGGAGATAAGCACAATGGGATTGGCATTCACAGGGCGTTTAGCGACTAAAGAGCGGGTAAAAAGGGCATTAAGTGATGGGTAGCTTGAAGCAGGGGCAAACTCACTTAAGTCAATCTTAAAAATCTTTACATAAGTGGCGTTAATGAACTTTTGAAAAGGAGGGAAAAACTCATAATTCGCAAAGCGACCAAAAAGCCGAGAAAATTTATTAGACAGATTCATACTTTCACCTCATTTTTGTGATTTTAGGCTTATTCTTAATGGCAAAGACATAAAATAGCGGTGTATCGCACAATGCCAAAAACACCTTAATAGAAAAATCAGCCAACAGCATAGCAATAACTTGCTCCCACGGATACATAAATAAAAAAGCGATATGAAAAAATATCATCGTATCTATAAACTGCGAAGCCATCGTGCTTGCATTATTGCGTAGCCACCACAGCTTAGGAAAGCGATTTTTAAGATAAAAGAAAATATGCACATCAAGATTCTGTGAGACAAAAAACGCACACACACTTGCAATAGCAATGCGTGGCTCACTTGCTAAAAGCGAGGGGATAAAGGCGAGAAGTAGCCCTGCCCAAAGTGTTTTTAGCACTTCTGCCTTATTATATTTTTCGCTCAAAATATCCATAAGCAAAAAACTAATAGGATAAGTCAATGCTCCATAAGTGAGCGGTGTATTAAGTATAGGATACTGCACGGTGTAATTTGCCAAAACCACAATACACGCAAAAAGTAGCGAACTTCCTGCAAACACTGCACTACTCATAGATTTTTCTTGTTTAAGATTTGACAATTACTGCTCCTTTTGTTGATGTGATTGTGAATCCAGTCTAAGATTCTCATAAATTTGCTTTGAAAGTTGGGAATTATAGCTAACAAGGCTGTTTTTTAGCTGAATTTCCCACTGCGTAAAGCCTTCACGCATTTGATTTTTAAATGCTTCTTGATTGAGTGCTTCATCAACACTATTCATGCCCACATCAGCGGCGACAAAAAATCCAATCGCACATAATGGTGCAAAAGGTCCGCACACAAGCGACCCACCTGCCCCAGCCGCACCACTTAGCCCCTTTTTAGCTATACTTTTTCCCACAAGTTTTGCTCCCGTTTTTGCCATAGCTTTGCTAGAAGTTTTTATAATCATCGCTCCAACCACACTCACTCCCAAAAGTGCGGCTATACCATCGGTTGCCCTAGGATTTAGCACATTAAGATTTTGCGTAAAATCATCAAAAGAAAGGGAATGCGAGATAAAGGCATTGCTAGGCTTCTTGCTTATTGTAAAAAAGCTAAAGTCCTGCTCTAAACGCTTTTTAAGCTTATCAAACTCTGCATCATACACACGATTTAAACGCTCTTGTAAATCATTTGGCGTATAGGCTTTAAGCAGAAAAACAAACTGCTCTTGTGCAATGTCCTCCCCCCTGCCAATAGCCGCATAAAAAAGTCGCGTATATTCCCCATAGACGCTAAAATACCACTTAGAATACTCATCAATAATAATCTCCTTTTTAGCAAGATATTCTTCCAAACTTGCTTGTGTAGAGTGATTAAGATTTGTTTCAAAATCTTTAAGTGTAGATTCAATCTTATGCTGTAAATCCGCTATATCTTTGGTATTGACAAAGCTCTGCACCCCTTGAATACTCACTTCAATATATTGCTGATTTTGAGCTAAAAATTGTGTGGCTAAAATCTCCGGTGCTAGAATCTCCGCTGCAAACTTACTTGACTTAGCAAGGGGCTGGAGCAAAGAACTCACATAAAAAGCAAGGCAAACAAAAATTAAGAAAAATACAACGGCAAAAAACTGCTTAAAAGCCCTGCTGTTATAAGTTTGAATCTTAGAATCTTGGTGAGATTCTGAGTTGTTTTTAGATTCTAATTTGGTGGAATAACCACTTAAAACAAGTAAAGAAAAACTCACAAAAGAGCTAAAATAGCCAAAGGCAAAAAGCATATTCAAAACAATGCGTAAAGAATCATTGCTGAAATAGATCATATCCACAATAGCTTTTTTTAGCACAATAAAACCAAAAAGCTCCTGCCACCATTGGCAAGGCATTTGTGCGATATGAAAAGATTCTAAAAGCATTTCATAATGCCCTTGAAAGCTAGTGATATGTATCTGCTGCAAAGCAAAGCTATTCAGTATAAATTCCCCCACACAAGCACACACAGCACAAAATAACGCAGTATATTTTTTCGCTAAAATATAGGCAAAATCTAGGTTAATATTTGCTTTACAAATAATTTTCGCTACCTTAAAGCCGTATATGGAGCAAGGCACTAGCACACAAAAGATAAAAATATCACTGCCACTAGGAAAAAGTAGCATAAAAAATAATGACACACTCCCCACACAGGCAAAGATTCCACTTATAATCTTCACAAACAAAAAGCGTCCAAAATGCCTTGAAAGCCAAGAATCTTGCTTGTAATATGCCTTGATCGTGGCTTGTTTTTTTACCTTTAGCACTTCATAAGTTTGTATAAAAAGTGCGATAAAAAGCATAAAAAACGCAGGATAAAGCAAAATACAATATTGCGAAGAATATCCAACAGACACAATACAAATAAGACTTAAGACAAAAAAAGAAAGTGAAAGAATGCGTTTCATTATTGTAGAATCCTAGCTTAAAAGCTAGGAATACTTTTATTTTGTAATGGCAGTAAGAGAGATTTCAACGCGGCGATTTTTTGCTCTGCCTTCAGCCGTTTTATTTGAAGCGATTGGCTCACTCTCACCTAGCCCATCAACCACAAAGCGTTCAGCCTTAACCTTTTGATTTTGAAGATAGGCTGCAACACTTTCTGCGCGTTTTTTAGAAAGGGCAAGGTTTGTTTTATCAGAGCCTGTATTATCAGTGAATCCAACAACGGTTACGATTGTTTTATCATATTTGTTTAGCACCTTTGCTACAGAGTTTAACACCTTGTAAAAATCAGAGCTCAAATCATCACTTCCACTTTTAAAGGTAATATCACCGGGCATATTAAGGATAATCTCATCACCTTCCCTTGAAACACTCACACCTGTGCCTTGTAGCTCTTTGCGAAGTTGTTTATCTTGGTAGTCCATATATCCACCCACAGCTCCACCGGCTAACGCACCTACACCAGCACCGATAGCCGCACCTTTAGCTCTATCTTTTTTACTTACCAATGCGCCAATACCTGTACCAACTGCTGCTGTGCCAAGCGCACCGATAGCAGTTTTGCTCACTTGAGATTCGCCTGTGTATGGGTTTGTTGTGCAAGCTGCCATTAGCAATGCCCCACACACTGCAAGAGAGATTTTTGAAGTCGTTGTTTTTAGCATACGAAGTCCTTTTATTTTGAGATTTAAAGCTTGGGATTGTATCTATAAAAGATTTGTTTTTACCTTAAAAATACACAAACTTTACAGAGAAAAAAGCTTTTTAATACATTGAGAAAAGGCTTTCTTGCGATGAGATATGGCATTTTTAGCACTTGGTGAAAACTCTGCTAATGTTTGCTTTTGCGGATTAGATTCAGCTGGGATAAAAATAGGATCATAGCCAAAGCCCTCTTTGCCTCTTGGTTTATCAATCACTTCTCCGTGCAAAACTCCTTTACTATACTCTACTTCCAAACACTCAAAGGGCGGCAATATAGAATCTAGCGTGGCAGATATTGGCACGATAAGCAGGGCAATATAAGCGGTAAAAAATGCGGGAATATGTATCCGCTCTGCACTTAAAAAATGCGAGAGTTTTTCGCACAAACACGCAAGATTAGCTTCATCGGCACTATTGCCAAGCTTTGCTAGATTGTCTAGATTCTGCCCTTGTGCTTGTAAAAACTCATAATATCTCGCACTATAAATACCCGGCTCATTATCCAGCATAGGCACACTTAGCCCACTATCTTCAGCGATAAAAACAAGGGGCGTGTGAAGCCCATTCCATACAGAATCTTTAACTTCCATATCATCTCGCATTTTATTACAAAACGCATTATAAACCGCCTTTAGCTTAATCGTGGCGTTCTCTTTGAAACTCGTGCCATTTTCTTCAATCTCAAAAGGCGATACAAAATCGCTATACGCATAGACATTTACAGAATCTTGCGGAGTTTGAGACAAGCCCTCAATCTGCTCTTGTAAAATCGCCTTAAACTCGCAGATTTTATTATGATTACCTGTGGCTAAAATAATAGTCATTTATTCTCCTTTGTCGTCATATCACATTCAATGCCAAAGTGTGTTTTTAGGTAAAATCGTGCGTTTTTTTCTTAAACTGCCAAGCTTAAGAAGTTTAATCCTATGTCGTGCCGCCTGTCGCTTGAATCTTAGCATATCCTTGGGGCTTATGGCTAAAAGCATTTCATACGCCTCCCCACTTTGTAATAACACCCTTGATTTAGGAGCAAAAAGCGGCACAGCACTTTTAAATCCGCATTGATTAAGCGTGCAAAGTCGCTTAATCTCTTGCAAGATTCCATCAGATATGTCTAAGCCTCCTTTTAAGAATCTTTCACAGCTTTGCACAAACTCCGCCCTAATCTGTGGCTTTAAAGATCGTCCTTTTGCTTTGAGATTTATCTTTGTAAGCCTTTGCTTATCGTTTATTAAAAGATTTTTTAGCACTTTTAGTCCTTTAGTGATAGTTTTGCTAGGATACCTATCGCAAGTGGCGTATAGCACAGAATCTAGCGGGATTCTATCGCGAAAGAGTGTGTGTTTGTTAGCAAAACCAAACAATGTAATATGAAACGCCAAAGTTTGAGAGCTAATCGTATCACCACCGATAAGAAAAATGTTGAACTTTTTGCAAAAATCACTTATCCCCTGCACACATTCTTTTATCTCGCTTTTCCCCCATTTGCGTGGCAAGGCAATACTTAGCATAGCATAAGCAGCAGTGGCATTCATCGCTATAATGTCAGAGTAATTGACCAAAAATGCCTTATACGCGAGAGTATATGGAGAAAACCACTCCTGCAAAAAATGCACTCTCTCACAAAAGCTATCCATACCAATAACCAAAGGGGCTTTGCCCTTTAGTAGCATATGTGGGGATTTTAAAGCATTGTGCGATTTATACTGAATCTGCGGCTGTGGAGTTTGTGATTTACAAAATTGCGTTTTTTGAATCCCTGTCTGAATCTGTGCTTTGTGTGTGCGTGGGTAGGCATTTTTCACATTCCCCAAAATCACACAATCATCACCAATGCCCTTTGTAACGCCACTTTGCTCTAATAAGCGGATAAAAAATGCTTCCCTATCAAATGCTGTATTATAAACCATTATTAGAATCTAACAAAGGTGGATTTTAAGGCTTAAATCAAGCCATTTTGCTTGATGGATAAGTGAGCCTACACTGATAGCATCAACGCCACTTTGTGCGTATTCTACGATATTTTCAAGGCTTATATTCCCACTTGCTTCAAGCTTGGTATGCTTGGCATACTCGTTGCGATACGCCACAACTTTTTCAATCTCATCTATTGACATATTATCACACATCACAACATCAGCTCCAGCCTCCATTGCGTTAATCGCAGATTCTAAGCTCTCGCATTCCACTTCAATGGCACACATAAATGGCACTCTCTCTCTAGCAGTGCTAATTATCCCCCGTAAATCCGTAATATGAGCTAAATGTGTATCTTTTAACATCAGCATAGAATCTAGCCCAAAGCGGTGGTTACTCCCCCCACCATTCACCACAGAATACTTTTCCAACTCCCGCAATAATGGGCGAGTCTTGCGTGTATCTAGCAACTTTATGGGTAGATTGCTAATTTTTGAGCTATAGGCATAAGTGAGCGTGGCGATTCCACTGCTATGGGCTAGGATATTTAATAGCACCCGCTCCATTTGCAAAAGTGCTATATGGCTACCGCTCAAAACACAAAGCTTTGTGCCTTTTTTGAAACACTCCCCATCTTTATGAGATTCTAAAATCTTTATATCAAAATGCTTTGCCAACGCCTCCAAATACACAAAGCCAGAAAACACACCCTCTTCTTTAGCTAAAACATAAGCCGTTGCTTCCCTATCTTGTGCGATTAAGGCATAGAGATCGCCTCTGCCTAAATCCTCTTGCAAAGCTTGAATGATAAATTGCTGAATATGATATTGTGTCATCTTACGCCCTTAGTTTTATGATGAGTTTTATAAAATGAGAAAATATCATAGCGACACTCACAAGCGTGAGTGTCATTTCTACCCTTATTTAACAGGGTGAAGCTCATTTGCATAAAATTTAAAAGATTCAATGCCTCTTTCCAATGCCCATTTATAAGACACAGAGACAAAAGCCCAATTAATATGCTTCCAAAACGCTTCTAAATACGCAGGTCGTGCATTTCTATGGTCAATGTAATAAGCGTGTTCCCACACATCAACAACCAAAAGTGGCACTTTAGAATCTGTCGCAGGAGTTGCAGCGTTGCTTGTTTGCACGATTTCAAGCTTTTTATTTTGTGTGTTATACACAAGCCAATTCCAGCCAGAGCCAAAAAGTGTTGTGCTTGAAGCAAGGAATTTTTCTTTTAACCCATCAAGTGAGCCAAACTCCGCATTAATCGCCGCACTTAGCTCCGCACTCAATTCACTTGCCTTAGGGCTTATGCAGTCCCAATAAAAGTCGTGATTATACACTTGGGCTGCGTTATTAAACACACCGCCACTTGATTTTAAGATAATATCGCCAAGCTCCGCATTTTCAAACTCTGTGCCTTTGATAAGGTTGTTGAGATTATTCACATAAGTTTGATGATGTTTGCCATAGTGATATTCAAAGGTTTGTTCGCTAATAAAGCTACCAAATTCGTTTGTGCCATAAGGCAATTTGCGTAATTCAAACATAGTCTCTCCTTAGTTATTGTGTTGTTTGCCCTTGCCAAGCAAATTCCATAAAGATTACAGAATCCATAACAAAAAGCAAGGCATTATAATCAAAATCTTTTAACTTTTATTCCACAATTTTATAAAATATATTTTCTCCCACACTGCATTGCTTTACAATATTTTTTTGGCAAAGTTTATCTAAGAGTGCTAAAGTTTTTGAATCTAGCATTTTTTGTGCGTCTAATGTGCTTAATGGACGCCTTTTGATAAGCCATAAAAGCCTATCTGTGTCATAAGTTTGCAAGGCTAGATTCCCACGCTCTTTAGCCTGTGTGCGTTTTGGAAGTGAAATAGTAAGATGTGGATAAGCATAAAAGCACGAAGCGAGTTCTTCTAGCTTTTCATCACTCACTGCCTCCACTTTATAAGCCGGCGGACGATCAATACTCCCTATATCCACGCGTTTTAATCCTTTAAGCGTTGATAAAAATTCAGCAATTTCCCTAGCCCGTTCCATTGTGTCATTTATGCCTTTCACAAACAGCACTTCGCTTACAATCTCCCCATTAAACCTTTGACAAAACTCGCTTATGCCCTGCTTAATTTGGCTAAGATTCAAACTCCTATGTGGGCGATCCACTCTCTTAAAAGCCCCAGATTCCAAACTATCGCAGGAAAACTTCACAATATCCACAAGCATAAGTGAATCTTGCACTTCCTTCTTCCATAAAAGTGAGCCATTTGTAAGGATAAGCAACTTTATAGAATCTAGCACTATCTCTTTAAGTTTGCTAATTAATTCATACAAATGCGGATACAGCGTTGGCTCACCATTTGCGGTAAGTGTCAAAACATCGCATTTTTGTGTTTTTAGAGCCGCTTGAACTGCTTGTAAGATAGAATCCACGCTCACAATCTCTTCCATACGCTCCATAGTCTTTGCCCCTTGTAACTCACAATACACGCAGTCAAAATTACACTGCTTCTTACTCGGGGATAAATCCACGCCAAGTGATCGTCCAAAACGCCGAGAATCTACAGGACCAAATACAATTTCCACACTTTTTCCTTTCACACCTTTTTCTCTAAGATTTAAAATCTTGCGAGTATAGCATATTTCTATTTATTGAGATAAAGCTTGTAGGGCAAAGCTTAACTTTTTACGCTACAATGGGCGTTTTGATTTTGACACACTAAATCCAAATTGAGACACAGCAATATGAAACAATACGCACAACTTAGCATAACCCTTACTCTAGCTTTAGGCTTTTTTGGCTGCTCCACGCTCACGCCAGAAAATGCCGCAAAAATCATTATAGCCGATGACCCAAGCTATGCAATGCGACAAATCGCAGGAAATCAGTTTAGAATCTACGCCACAGACAGCAAAGCCCTTATGCGAGATATTAAGGAAGCCAAGCGACAATACGCAAAAGTGGCAAATGCCCTAAGCGGCAATGTTGCCAAGCAATGGAGTAAGGAAGATGTGAGTTTGCCAAGTGCAGAATCTTATGTCAAATACTCAAATAACTATAAATCTAAAGCAACTATTAACTTCCATAATGGTGCAATACGCATTGAAACCATTGATACTTCAAACCCCACAAAGTCCCTAGAAAAAGCCATTACAAATACACTTCTTTTGCCACAAGACCCAAGCAAGGTGGATTTGTATTCCGCTGATGATTTTAAATTTGATGGCAAACCTTTCCTAGCAGGGCTGATTAAAGACCACGATGGGCAGGATATTTTGACACAATGGCGTGCGGAGCGATATGCTAAATATCTTGTGGAAAACGAGCTAAAAACCCGCAAGGATAGCAAGGGTAAGCTTGTGAGTTATGTGGATTTGCAAATGGTGGGGGATTATCAAAGTAAGAGTGAGCATAAATATGAAGATCTTGTATTAAAATACGCTCATAAATACAATGTCTCCCCCGCCCTTGTGCTAGGCATTATCCAAACAGAATCTAATTTCAATCCTTACGCGGTAAGTAATGCCCCCGCCTATGGGCTTATGCAGGTTGTGCCAAGCACAGCGGGAGCTGATGCGTATGAGCTGATTAATGGCAAAAAAGGTATGCCAACAAAAGAAATGCTTTTTAACCCTGAAACAAATATTGAATATGGTGTAGCCTATCTTAGCATTCTTTTTAATCGCTACTTGCCACAGATTAAAGACAAACAAAGTCAAGAATACTGCGTGATTACCGCCTACAATGCCGGGGCTGGAAGTGTGCTAAGAACATTTGCAAATGATAAGAATGAAGCTTTCAATCGCATAAATGCTATGTCTGCGAAAAAAGTCTATGACACGATTCAATCAAAACTCCCCTCTAGTGAGGGCAGACGCTACCTTATGAAAGTAACCACGCATAAGAAAAATTACGAGCATATTCAATAAGAGCGGTTTTAAAAATGAGATGGGTGCGTTATGGGTGCGTTAAAGGTATATAAATGAGATTAGTAGAATTTTACTCCGAAGAAAAAACTTGCAGCTACATAGATTCTAAAAAAAGCATTTTTAGATATTTTCATATCCAAAATGTAAAGCCTAGCTTCTACCACGGGCTTTTGGAGCGGGGCTTTAGACGCTTTGGGAATTACTTTTTTGTGCCGATGTGTCAAGGCTGTAATGATTGTATCTCAATCCGCACTTTGATTGATGATTTTAAATTTAGCAAGAATCATAAGCGAGTGCTAAAAAAAGCTCAAAACATAGATATACAAATACAAAAGCCCACTATCTCACAAGCCCATATAGAGCTTTACAACCGCTATCATCAAACTATGCGTGATAAAAAGGGTTGGGACTACACACCCACAACGCCAGAATCTTATATGGATATGTTTGTAGATGGACATCAAGACTTTGGCTATGAGTTTTTATACTTTATAGATTCTCAGCTTATTGGCGTTGGGCTTGTTGATGCGTTGGGTGACAGCATTACAGCGGTGTATTTTTACTATGACCATAATTTTTCGCATTACAGCCTAGGCACACTCAATATTTTAAAGCAAATCAGCATAGGGCGGGAGTTTGGACTGAAATATTTTTACCCCGGATATTGGATTAAAAATCATTATTGTATGGGCTATAAGGAGCGTTTTACGCCCTTTGAAGTGCTTAAAAACGCCCCAGATATTTTTGAGCCACCCATTTGGGAGCTTTACATTAAGGAGTGAAAATGCAGTTTTTACAAAATTACCTTGAAGCCTTGCAGGATATTTCTACACAGGATAAAGAGCATACCTACCGCACGCCATTAGAAAATTTACTAAACGCATTAAAAGGAGAGTCTAAAGCTATCCATATCATCCACGAACCAAACAATGATAAAGAAGGCAGGGGCGCACCAGACTTTTTAATCACAAAAGATTCTCTTATACTTGGCTATATTGAAAACAAACGCGTAAATGCCCCTTTAGATGAAATCGCACAAGACAAGCAGATTCAAAAATACTTCCGCCTAAGCTCAAATATCATTTTGACAGATTATCTTAGATTCTGTCTTTTACGCCAAGATGAAAAGGGCAAAATAAGCATAAAGCAAGAGTGCAGAATCTGCGAGCTTTCACAACTTCAAGCCCTAGTGAAAAACCCCAAGCTTTTTAGCCTAGATTCTAAAGCAAAAGAGCTAACCGAGCTTTTCACACTCTTTTTCTCTCAAAGTCCAAACCCCATAAACACAGCTAAAGAGTTTGCAAACGCCCTAGCTCAAAGGACTAGAATCCTAAAAGATGAAATGATAGAAAAGCAGAGCAACGCTCACATACAAGGGCTTTTTAATGCTTTTAAAGAATCATTATATAAAGATTTAGACTTCATCACCTTTGCCGATAGCTTCGCACAGACGCTGACTTATAGCCTGTTTTTAGCAAGGCTAAACAACAACGCAAATGAAACAATCACCCTAGATAATGCCTACAACTTTATCCCCAAATCTTTCTCACTTATCCAAGCGATGAGCAAATTCCTACGAGAGCTAAAAGAGCTAGATTCTATCAAATGGCTTTTAGAAGAAATCATCGCTATTATCAATCACATAGACATCGCCGCCATTATCCACGATCTCAACAAACTCTCGCAAAAAGACTTGCTAGGAGAATACATTTATAAAGACCCATATTTACATTTATATGAAGACTTTCTCAAAGAATATGATGAGAGCTTAAGAGAAGTGCGAGGTGTATATTATACCCCTGCTCCAGTGGTGAAATTCATCATAGATTCTATTGATTTAACCCTGCAAAAAGACTTTAATAAGCAAGGGCTACAATCCGCCATCACTGATGATAATATCACGCTTTTAGACTTTGCCACAGGCACAGGGACATTTTTACTAGAAGCCTTTAGAAAAGCCCTAGAATCTAGCAATAAAAACAGCGTGAAATACAACCCAAAAGCCTTGATACAAAGATTCTATGGATTTGAGTTTTTAATCGCACCTTACACGATAACACATCTTAAAATCTCTCAAGCTTTTAAAGAAGAGTTTGAAGCCCAGCTAAATGACAATGAAAGCCTAAATATCACGCTGACAAACACACTCTATGTGAGCAGCAAAGCAGATGAAATCAATAAGCAAAGCAATCTCTTTGTGGGTATGGCAGAGCTTACAAAGGAGTTTGAAAAAGCCCAAGAGATTAAGAGCAAAGATATTTTAATCATCACGGGCAATCCCCCATATAGCGGAGCTAGTGCAAACAAGGGCTTATATGAAGATGAAGTGCGTATCACCTATGGGCTAGAGCCAAGCCTAGCCGAGCTTACAAAAGCAGAAAAAGAGAGCCTACTACGCTACTTTTCAAACAAAAGCAAAGATAATGCAAGAACTTTTAAAGCAATTTTAGAGCGACACAAACTCCAAAATGAGAAAAATCCCAAATGGCTGCTAGATGACTATGTGAAATTTATCCGCTTTGCTGAATCTAAAATTGAAAAGCAAGGTAGTGGAATCTTTGCCTTTATTTCTAATAATAGCTTTTTAGACAACCCCACATTTCGCGGTATGCGTTACCACTTACTAAAGAGCTTTGATAAGATTTATATCCTTGATTTGCACGGAAACGCAAGAAAAAAAGAAACCACACCAAGCGGTGATAAAGATGACAATGTATTTGACATTATGCAAGGCGTTTCTATCAATATTTTTATAAAAACCACAAAAGATTCTAACAATCTAGCGACAATCTACCACTATGATCTCTATGGCAAACGCAAGGATAAATATGAATTTTTATATAGCAATACTTTAGATTCTATACAATGGCAGATTCTAACCCCACAAAACCCCTTTTATCTCTTTATCCCACAAGATAAGTCATTAAGGGTAGAATATGATAAAGGCTGGAGTGTAAAGGATATTTTTAAGGTGTCAAATGTGGGCGTTGCGACAGGCAAAGATTCTGTATTTATTGTACCAAATAGTGAGATTTTAGAATCTCAAGTGAGAAGTTATTGCAATGAATTTGAAACACAATTTGTTAAAGATATAATTTATCGTCCTTTTGATATGTGTAAGGTTTATTATGACACTAAAAAAATACAAAGAGCTAGAAAAGACATAATGCAACATTTTTTACACGATTTTGACAATGATATGTGGGTAGAAAACTTTACGCAAGAATTTAGAGATTTTATAGATTCTAAATATAACGAGCATTTTTCACCAGAGCAGATTCTAGGCTATATTTATGCGGTGCTATTTCATAAGGATTATAGAGAGAAGTATTTAGACTTTTTGAAAATTGACTTTCCTAAAATCCCCTTTGTAGAATCTAAAGAGAAATTTTTAGCTTTAAGCGATTTAGGCTTAGAGCTACTTGATACGCATTTAATGAGAGAGAGAGAGAGAGAGAGAGAGCAGAAAACTATGAGAATGAGTTGCAATATAGGGTTAAATGTGGCACGACAATACAAAGTAAGTGGTTCGTGGCAATGTGTGATAGCGACAAATACACTAGTAGATCTCTCACTAATGGGTGGCAACACGGGAGCAGGGACGATATTCCCACTCTATCTTCACAAGGAATCTTTATGAAAAATATCGGTTTAGTATGTGATAGGGGGAGTAAATTATCTCATATTGATAATATTTTCATCACAGATTCTATTATTGATTTGCATTTAGTAGAGGCAGTGGGAGCTATGTTTTCCCACTTTATTTGACACAAAGGATATAGAATGAATGAGTTAGAATCTATCGGCGAACCACTCTATAATGACAAAAATGATAAAAATCTCATTATAGAAAAGCCCAGCTACAACGCAGAATCTCAAAGGCTTTTTATCAACAAAAGCCTATATTTTGACAAAGTGGATTCTAGGGTGTGGGAGTATAAAATCGGCGGCTACCAAGTCCTAGACAAATATCTTAAATCCCACAAAGGCGAAGCGATAGACTTCACATATTTTCAAAAGATAATCCAAACCTTGCATAAAAGCTTGGAGATAGAATCTCGCATTGCCACAATAGAGTTAATATGAGATAAGCAGGATTAAGATGAGTATAAATACAAAGCTACAAGGCATTTATGCGATTTCAGATGAGATTCTCACTCCTTATGAGATTTTGCCTCAATGTTTAGAATCCGCTCTTAAAGCAGGGGTGAAAATCTTTCAGTTGCGTGATAAAAGCCATAGTGATTCTTGGCTTTATCCTAAGGCAAAAGAGCTTATGGCATTGTGTGAGAAATATAATGCACTTTTTGTGATGAACGATAGATTAAATCTCGCCTTAAGACTAAACGCTCCCGCTTTGCATTTAGGCAAAGATGATGGGGCAATTGCTCAAGCAAGAGAGAAATTTAAAGGAATTTTGGGCGCTTCAAGTTACGCAGATGTGCAGAGGGCAAAGCTTTTAGAATCTTTGGGCGTGGATTATGTCGCTTTTGGGGCGTTTTTTGCCTCTCCTACGAAGCCAAATGCCCCTCTTGCACCTTTAGAGATTCTAGAATCTGCCAAAGCAAGTTTAAACATTCCCATTTGTGCTATCGGGGGTATTAGCACTCAAAATATACATTTGCTAAAAAATGCTGATATGTGCGCTGTAATAAGTGATTTGTGGAAATCTAAATTGCAAGATTCACCTTTAGAGATTAAATATCAAAACATCTATCACAATGCCCTTGCCTTGATTCAATCTTTAGAATAAGATAAGACAAATATCAGTAGAATCCAAAAAATTATTGTGGGGGAAATTATGCGCTTTCTAGTTTTGTCTATCTGTGCTTTCTGTTTTATTAGCTGCGCTCATTTGAGTGTAGATTCTCAAGTAGATTGTGGTAATGCAGAGGATTGTATGGCAAAAGGCTTTGAATTTTTTGATGAAGCAAACTACACTCAAGCAGCACCATATTTTACCAAAGGTTGTGATTTAGATAGCAGAGGTTGCTTTATTTTGGGCGTTCTGTATTATGAGGGTAAAGGTGTAAAACAAAATTACAATAAAGCTAGAGAATTATTTGAGAAAGTTTGTGAGTTAGGTGATGAGGGTGCTTTGGGCTGTATGTCTTTGGGTCAATTATATTATGAGGGCAAAGGTGTGAAGCAAGATTATATAAAAGCAATAGAATATACCACAAAAAGTTGCAATATGGGTGAAATTGGGAGTTGCTATAATCTAGGACTTTTATATGGAAAAGGTGAGGGTGCAAATCAGGATTCTCTAAAGGCTAAAGAGATTTTTACTCAAGTTTGTAATCATAAAATAACCGCAGGAAAAAGTGGTGGTATTCCCGTTACAGACTTAATGTATAAACCTATGGGTTGCACTGCGCTGGGAGATATGTATTATTATGGATATGGTATAAAGCAAGATTATATAAAAGCAAGAGAATTTTATACTAAGGCGTGTGAGAGTATAAGGGGTGTAGCTGGAGCTTGCACAAATCTAGGTATTTTATATGATAAAGGTATGGGTGTGAAGCAAGATTTTGCAAAAGCACAAACGCTTTATATCAAAGGCTGTGAGCTAGGAAGTGGAGCAAGTTGTGGTAATCTAGGTTTAATATACTATCAAGGTAAAAATGTCAAGCGAGATTTTACAAAAGCAATGGAGCTTTTCACCCAAAGCTGTGATTTAGGCACAGCAAAGGGTTGTTATCAATTAGGTGAGATGTATTATCGTGGTGATGGTGTTTTACAAGATGATAGAATCGCATATGAATTTTTGAGTAAGGCTTATAGTATGGATAAAAGTCTAGATTACAACAACTTAGGCTTACTCTATGCTTGGAGTGAAAATGTCAAGCACGACTATGCAAAGGCAAAAGCAATTTTTAGCAAATCTTGCGATGAGGGTAATAGTATAGGTTGTGTGAATCTCGGTGTTTTGTATGCCTATGGCAGAGGAGTAATGACAGATTATACAAAAGCAGTGGAACTCTATACACAAGCTTGTAATATGAATAATCGTGTTGGTTGCTATAATCTAGGATTACTTTATGACGAAGGGTATAAAGGAGTTCGGCAGGATTATTTCAAGGCGAGGGAGCTATATGCTAAAAGTTGCGATATGGGCAATGGCTCTGCTTGTTTTAGTTTAGGTTTGCTCTATAGCGAGGGTAAAGGCGTAAGGCAAGATTATATCAAGGCAAGAGAATTATATACAAAGGCTTGTAATATGGGTGAAGCAGGGGCTTGTAATAATTTGGGAGTTTTTTATACTTATGGAAAAGGTGTGAGGCAAGATAAAGCTAAAGCAAGAGAGCTCTTTGGCAAAGCTTGTGATATGGGGAATCAAAAAGGTTGTGATAATTACAGACAATAAATAAATCTAAATCTACCACTCTTCCCCAATGCCCAGCATTATGCACTTATCAAAGCGGGGCAAAACACAATACGCAAATATCTCCTGCCCTAGCCCAAAAGATTCCAAATCACTCAAATACCGCCCATCAAAGCTAAGATAAAAGCTCTCATCATTTGGTGTAAGCCTAGCACCAACGCCCACCCCGCCCAAATGGCTATACTTAATAAACTCCGCTATATAAGCCCCTATCAGCACAAGCCCACCACGCCATTTAAGCTTTTGAGAATCTGTGTAAGTGCGATACACGCTATATTCAATCACAGGACGCCTATCATAATAAGGATAATCCTGCTCTAGGCTTTGTTTCTTAACCTGCTCTACATAGGAGCGTAACATAGGGGTGTATTGCTTTAAATAATAACTGCCATCTTTTGGGAGACTAAAAGGATTTGAAGGCTCATTTACCGCTGCATTCCCCAAAGCATACGCATTTAAATGAAACACACACAAACACATACAAGCACAAGCACAGGCTTTTTGCAAGGCTCGCAAGATTCCAAGTAGCATTACAGAATCTTACAAATCTTGATTGATAAGTTTTTCAAAACTTTCAAAATACACTTCCGCCATTTCAGCAAGATTCATATTAATTTCATCAACGCAGAATATTTCCCCGCCCACACAGCCGATTTCACTCACAGGAACTTTATGCTTTTTAGCTAACTGCATAAAGCTCTGCAAATTTTCCGCTGTGATTTCTGCCACGACACAACTTTGCGATTGAGAGAAAAGCAGTTGAGAGGGGAGATTTGTATGGATATTACAGCCTATGGGCTTATTGACACCATTGCCTAATACCATTTTAGCCAATGCCATTGCCAAGCCCCCCTCGCCTATGTCCTTAGCCGAGCTAATAAGGGAGCTTTCCGCAGATTCTAGCATTAGATTCCACAAGCTTAATTCTTTTTGCAAATCAATGGCAGGTATCCGCCCGTAAATGCGTTTTTCTAAAATCTTTTGAGCCAAGCTCCCGCCAAATTCAGCCTTAATCTCGCCAAGTAGGACAATACTATTACCTTGCGTTTGGAATTGTGAAGGGATAGCCTTTTGTATATTACTCAGCAAGGCTACGCTAACAATGGAGGGTGTGGGGTAAATATCAACGCCATCGCTTTGATTATGTAAAGAGACATTGCCACTAACCACAGGGGTGTTTAGAATCTCACACGCTTGTTTAATGCCCTCACACACTTCGCTAAATGCCCACATCACTTCAGGATTCTGCGGAGAGCCAAAGTTCAAGCAATCACTTATGGCTAAAGGCTTTGCACCATTAACAATGGAGTTTCGCCCAGAAGTTGCCACGGCAATTTTAGCTCCATTTTGCGGCTCAAGCTGACAATAACGCATATTGCAATCCACGCTCATACTAAGAGCCGTATTTGTGCCTTTTATGCGTATCATACTCGCATCGCCACTTCCAGCAGGGGTTATGGTATTGCTCTGCACACTGCTATCATACTGCTGATATACCCATTTTTTATTAGCAATTTCAACGCTTCCTAGCAATGTCGTAAAAATCTCTTGTGTGCTTAAATCCGTCTCAAGGCGGTCTGCTTTATGGCTTTGTGGTGGAATTGCACGAGTAGGCATATCCAGCATAGGGGCATTTTCACTAAGCTCCAAGATTGGAATCTCTGCACATTTTTCCCCATACCAAAATAGCTCCATATTGCCACTTTTTGTAACCTCCCCAATAATTGCCGCATCAACCTCCCATTTCTTAAAAATCTCTAGCACCTGATCTTCACAGCCCTTTTTCGCACAAATCAGCATTCGCTCTTGCGATTCACTAAGCATTAGCTCATAAGGATTCATACCACTTTCACGCATAGGCACTTTATCTAGGTGCAGTATCATACCACTCCCGCTTCGCCCTGCCATTTCAAAGCTAGAGCTTGTAAGCCCCGCTGCTCCCATATCCTGAATCCCAATAATCAAATCCTGCTTAAAAAGCTCCAAACACGCCTCCAGCAAAAGCTTTTCAGCAAATGGATCGCCCACCTGCACTGCTGAACGCATAGCCTTTGAGTTTGAGCTAAAGCTATCACTGCTCATAACAGCCCCACCTAAGCCATCTCGCCCTGTTTTACTCCCCACATAAATCACAGGATTCTTAGCCCCTTGTGCTTTTCCATAAAAAATTTCGTTCTTTTTCACAAGCCCTAAGCAAAAGGCATTGACTAAAATATTGCCGTTATAGCAAGATTCAAAGCTCATCTCTCCGCCAATTGTCGGCACTCCCATACAATTTCCATAACTCCCTATGCCTTCCACAACGCCACGCAAAAGATAGCGGTGCTTTTTGCCAAGGCTAGTAGAATCTTCTACATCGCCAAAACGGATAGAGTTGAGACTTGCCACTGGACGCGCACCCATTGTGAAAATATCTCGCATAATGCCGCCAACACCCGTTGCTGCCCCAGCGTGAGGCTCAATAAAGCTTGGGTGATTGTGAGATTCTATTTTAAACACCGCACACAGATTATTGCCAATATCAATGACTCCCGCATTTTCACCCGGTCCTTGCACGACCCAAGGGGCTTTGGTAGGGAAACCTTTAAGATATTTTTTGCTTGATTTATAGCTACAATGCTCACTCCACATTGCCGAAAAAATCCCTAACTCTATAAGATTCGGGGGACGCTTTAGAATCTTAAGTATCTCTTCGTAGTCCTGAGATGAGAGCTTATGGGCTTTTAAACTCTCATTAAGATTGTCAATCTCACCCAAAAGATGTGTAATATTTACCATTTTTACCTCATAAATGTAGAATCTTAGCTTGAAGTCAGCACTTGAAGCTTAAACTTCAAAAAGCTGGGATTCTAGCATAAATTAACTTTTTTTCTTTTTAACGCAAGATTAAGCTAAAAGTTGGATTTTTTAAGTTTGCGATAAACTTTCATTCAATACAATGTGCGACTTGTAACACAAAGCATAAGAATAAGTAGGAGAAGCTGCAAATGAAATATATTAAGTTTTTTAAGGAACTTAACAATAGAGATGTGCCTGTCGTTGGCGGTAAAAATGCAAGTATCGGTGAGATGTTTCAAGAGCTTGTGAGTGAAGGCATAAAGGTGCCAAATGGCTTTGCTATTACAAGTGATGCGTATTGGTATTTGCTAGATTCTGGTGGCATACGCCAAAAGATTATTGATTTGCTTGATGGCGTTGATGTCACTGAAATTGATGTTTTAAAGACGCGTTCTAAGAAGATAAGAGAGTTGATTTTTGGCACACCTTTTCCTGCGGATTTGCGTGAGGAGATTTTTAAAGCCTATGAGATTTTGAGTGCTGAATATGGTATGAAAGAAGCCGATGTGGCGGTAAGAAGCTCGGCTACTGCAGAAGATCTGCCTGATGCGAGTTTTGCCGGACAGCAGGATACTTACCTGAATGTCAAAGGAAAAACCGAGCTTATTCACTATATCAAGTCTTGCCTTGCTTCACTTTTTACCGATAGGGCGGTAAGCTATCGTGCCTCTCGTGGGTTTGATCATTTTAAGGTGGCTTTGTCTGTGGGTGTGCAAAAAATGGTGCGTGCCGATAAAGGCAGTGCTGGGGTTATGTTTAGCATTGATACAGAGACAGGCTTTAAGGACGCGGTGTTTATCACTTCATCTTGGGGATTAGGCGAAAATGTCGTAGGCGGAACCGTGAATCCTGATGAATTTTATGTCTTTAAACCCACACTCAAAGAGGGCAAACGCCCTATTATCAAGCGACAGCTAGGACATAAACATCAAAAAATGGTCTATGCTCCACGCGGTAGCGAACATCCTACAAAAAATATTAAAACCACTCAACGCGAAATGAAAAACTTTTCTATCACAGATTCAGATATTTTAACCCTTGCGAGATATGCTATAAAAATTGAGGAGCATTACACAAAAGAGGCTGGAGAATATCGCCCTATGGATATGGAATGGGCTAAAGATGGCGAGAGCGGAGAGATTTTCATCGTTCAAGCACGACCAGAAACGGTGCAAAGTCAAAAGAGCAAAAAAAGCGATGGACAAAAGCTAGAAAAATTTAAATTTGTGAATCCTAGTGCTAAAAAAGAAGTGATTCTCACAGGAAAAGCTATCGGTGGGAAAATCGGCACGGGTAAAGTGCGGATTATCAACGACGTAGAGCATATGGATAGCTTTAAAGAAGGTGAGATTCTAGTAACGGATAATACCGATCCCGATTGGGAACCAGCGATGAAAAAGGCAGCAGCAGTTATTACAAATCGCGGGGGTAGGACCTGCCACGCTGCGATTGTGGCACGAGAGATTGGAGTTCCTGCGATTGTTGGAGCCATTGGAGCGACAGATAGGCTATATAGCGGTATGGAGGTAACGGTCTCTTGTGCCGAGGGCGAAGAGGGCTACATCTATGATGGCATTTGCGAATACGAGATTGAAAGTATTGAGCTAAATAACCTTGGCGATCCAAAGACAAAGATTTATATGAATGTAGGTAACCCAGAAAAAGCCTTTGGATTTTCACAGATTCCAAATCACGGCGTGGGCTTAGCGCGTATGGAGCTTATCGTGCTTAATCAAATTAAAGCTCACCCCCTAGCCCTGCTTGATATACAAAATGGCAACACAAAGGGCTTAAAGGAAAAGGCAGAGATTGAAAAAATAATGAGCGGATATGAGAATCCAAAGGACTTTTTCACAAAGAAAATTGCTGAAGGCATTGGTATGATATGCTCCGCCTTTTATCCTAATCCTGTGATTGTCCGCACGAGTGATTTTAAATCAAATGAGTATCGCGGTATGCTTGGTGGTGCACCTTATGAGCCACACGAAGAAAACCCAATGCTAGGCTATCGCGGTGCTAGTCGGTATTATTCCGAGCAGTATCGTGCAGCGTTTGAATGGGAATGCCAAGCCTTGGCTATGGTGCGTGATGAAATGGGACTAACAAATATGAAAGTAATGATTCCATTTTTACGCACACCAGAAGAGGGCAAAAAGGTGCTTGAGATTATGCGTCGCAATGGGCTAGAATCAGGCAAAAATGGGCTAGAGATTTATGTAATGTGCGAACTGCCTGTGAATGTGATTTTAGCAGATGAGTTTTTAAGTATGTTTGATGGATTTTCTATTGGTTCAAATGACTTGACACAGCTTACTCTTGGCGTGGATAGGGACGGACAGCTTGTGAGTCATATCTTTGATGAAAGAAATCCAGCTATGTTTGCGATGTTTAAAAAAGCCATTGAAGCCTGCAAGCGACATAATAAGTATTGTGGGATCTGCGGACAAGCACCAAGCGATTATCCAGAGGTTACAGAATTCCTTGTTAAAGAAGGCATAAGCTCTGTTTCACTCAATCCAGATTCAGTTATCGCCACTTGGCAAAAGGTTGTAGAAATAGAAAAAAGGCTCAAAGGCTAATTTTTGCTCCATTCTCTGCTTTGTATAAAAAAGCAGAGAATTTCTCCTAATCAAACCTCTAATATCAATAAAATCAAGTTTCAAGAAATAGGCAAAACAAAATCAAGGAGAGAAAAAAGCAAGAATCTAAGAAACTCACTACAGCTATTTCTTAGTTGCAATGAGTATTAAAATCCACTTGGGCTTATGCCGAGCAAAACTAAAGCTCAAGCTTATAAAGCACACAGAAAGTTTAATGGCCTTTAATTATTATTGTTAAAAAAGTCATTCTCGTAGTCCATTTGCCCCTTTGTCATATCAAGATCAACACTCAAATCCTCAAATGAACTATAACTATCATTAATATTACTCATCAAATCTAATGGATCCATTCCCGTGGATACAGAGTAATCAACTACCGCACTCATAATCTCATCATCATTCATCATAACACACCTCCTAAAGATTAAGAAAGCTTAATTCTCCCACGAAGCCGTAAATAGAAAGTAATAAATCTCATCAGCTTGTTTAAAAAACTTTAAAAACAATTCTAACCACATAAAAACAAACCTACAAAATATCTAGTTTTCTAAATAGCTTCTAGCTCCCTTGTATGCCTTGCTCCAGTAGTTAGAATCTAGTCTTGCTTTGCTGACAACCTTACCCTTACTTGGTGCGTGGATAAACTCATTGTTACCAATGTAGATTCCCACGTGATTAATTCTCCTACCTTTGTTTGTGATGAAAAACACCAAATCACCCTTTTGCAACTTGCTTTTGGTAATAGCAGTGCCATCATCGTATTGATCAAATGAAGTGCGAGGCAAAGAGATTCCATTGAGACGATAGACTGCACGCGTCAAACCACTACAATCAAAGCCAGATTCCGAAGTGCCACCCCATTTATAAGGCACACCAAGGTAATCGTGAGCAGATTCTACCAAATCATCGCGTATGTCTTTGGATTTTTTTTGTTTAGGAACATTCTGCTTATTAATAGCATATTTCTGCGGCGATAGGATAAAAAAATCGCCAATTAGCCCTTGTTTTTGATACCTTTGAGCTTTACTTTTAGCAATCTCAAGGCTTTCATAGTTTCCAAATCGCACCTTATACATACCTTTTTCTTTAAACAAAAACGCATCAAGCCCTTTTTTATTAAGAGAATCTACCAGCCTTCCTGCATTTTCAACATTACTAAAACTCCCCACCTGCACACTATATGCAAGAGGCTTTTGTGCGTTTAAAGATGCACAACCCGCAAATAAAAATACTGCGCCTATCCATATATACACAATGATTTTTCGCATTTCACTCCTTAAAACTAAAACATTACAGGTCCAAGGAATCTTAGCCCCACAGATACCCAGCCTTCCTTACCCCTAAAAGCATTCCCATAAGTGCCATCAAGCTGAATCTTATCCTGCACAAGCCAGATTCTAAGCCCTAGCTGAAATTTTGCATTATCAAACCGCTCATAAAAGCTCTCCCCCAAAATCCACACCCTTTGTGTCAGCTGCTGCTCTAAGCCCAAGCCGACATTATAAATATGGCTATCGTGTGATTCTCGCTCTAGCTTATAGCCAAAGTTTGAATGCAAAAGTAAAGTATTATCAAAAAATGCCGCACTAACAGGCATATAGAGATAATGATCGTTGCGATATTTAGAACGCTTAAAGTTATAGGCATTACCCACAACGAGTCCATAGCTATACCCATCTTTTTCCAAATCATTGAAAATCTTTTTTGCCCCCACGATAAACTGCCTTGCACCAAAAAGAGCACTTGTATCATCTTGCCTATATGGAGCGTTGCTAAACATACCACCCATACTCATCTCAATATCAAAAAGCAAGTTGCAACCCGGTATCGCCCAATACTCACCTATTTCGCCATCATACACACCCCAAGTCTCAAGCTGACAAGAATGCCTATCCACCACGCGCGCATCATCGGTTATCATCGGTCTAGCGGCATATAAGGGATACAAAAATACACATAGAGCAAATGCGATAAACGAGGCTTGTTTGAATCTTGTATTATGCTTCATCTAAAAATTTTCTCCAAACCAGCTTGCCACATCACTGCGAATCGTCTGCCGTAGCTGAATCCCAGCAATAAAGTCATCTTTTAATGCCTTACTTAAAAGGCTTAATGCCCCATTTCTAAACTTGCTTAAATACGGATGGTCAATCTGCGCCCAATCACCTAAAAAGACTATCTTACTCCCCTGCCCTATGCGTGTGCCTATGAGCTTTATAGTCGCATTTGACGCATTTTGCACTTCATCAAAAATCACAAATTTATTCCCTATACTAATGCCTCTTGCGTGGGCAATATCCACAATCTCAATATTGTGTTTTTGGATAAAATATTCTGTCGCAGCTTGTTTTTGTATGCCATTGACTTCCCCGCGATATTCAATGCGTTTAGCCAGAGAACTCTCTTGGAGCTTATCAATAGTAAAATTTATCGCACTATAAAGCGGATACATAAAATAGCCTAGCTTTTGGCTTTCATCGCCCTTGCGATAACCTAGCTCGGCTTCTTTGTCATTAGCCGTAATCGTATTACGCATATACACAATGCCATCAACCACACCATTTTTCACAAGTGTGATTCCAGCCTGCAGGGCGACAAGTGTTTTCCCACTGCCTGTTGAGCCTGTGGCAATGGTGAGATTATTTTGCGGGTGGGTAAGCAGAGCATAGAGCATTTTTTGTTCTAAATTAATGGGTGTGATATAGGGCTGATGAGTTTTTAGAATCTCATCAAGATTCAGCTCCACAAACTCCCTGCCAACCTTTAAGCCAAAGATTTTTTTGCCTGTTTTATACAACGCACTATCGGTATTATCCATTTCATCAATTTGGATTAAGCTCCACTGCTTGAGCTTGGAAAAATTCTCATCTTGAGTCAAATCTGTTAAAGCCTTGTCTTTATGCACTTCAAAGGAATGCCAAAAATCAATATCGCTTGGATTTTCAACCCTATCTCTAAAAAGCGATTGTGCTAGAATCCCTTGGGCTTGGGTGCGGACTTTGAGTGAAATGTCATTAGTAAGCAAAGTAAGATGATAATCCTTTGCGATTTCAATCAGTTTAGAATCATTATAACTATGCTCTTGCGGTGGAAGCTTGTAGCGTGGGCGGTAGATAAGAAATAAAGGAATGCTGTAATTTTCAAATTTAAAACAAATCTCTTGGATAAAGTCATTATTCTCTTTTGCGATAGTAGCGATTTTATCCCCTTTACTGCCACCCTTACTTAAATTATCGCTATTAATACAGCGGAAAAACTCGCGTGCAAAATACCCCGTCTCATTTTGTAAATCTTTTTTCTTATCAAGCTCTTCAATAACAACATCACAAATAAACAGCTGATTTTGGGCGTTTTGCCACAAAAAGATGATATTTTGCGTATCATCTAGGATAATAGAAGTATCAAGCAAATAACACTTTGTAATCAATTAACTCCCTTTGGCTAAAATCCCATTATTGTATCAAAAGATACATAATCTAATGTAAAAGGATAGAATGATGGAAGTAAAATTTAAAGGCACTCCAGCAAAACTAAGTAGCAATACAATTAAAGTTGGCGATAACGCCCCAAAAGTAGCTCTTGTAGCTAAAGACTTATCACAAGTAGAAGTAGGTGGTGCAAGTGGAGGCTACCAAATCATCAATGTCGTGCCAAGCCTTGATACAGGTGTATGTGCAACACAAACGCGTAAATTCAACGAAGAAGCAGCAAGACTGACAAACGCAAAAGTATATGTCGTGTCATTAGATTTGCCTTTCGCTCAAGGACGATTTTGCAGCACTGAAGGCATTGAAAATGTAATAGCACTTAGCGATTTTAAGGCAAAAGACTTTGGCAAGGCGTATGGGCTGATTTTAGAATCTTCTCCACTTGCAGGGCTACTCACTCGTGCGGTGATTGTGGTAGATCCACAAGGCAAAATCGCCTATGTAGAAGTATGCGAAGAAATCACAAATGAGCCAGACTATCAAAAAACGCTTGAAAGTGTTAAGTAGGGTATGATGGAATATCTCACATTAGCAGAGATTGGCAAGATTCTAGATTTAGGGGTGTTTTATCTTGGCACAAAAGGCACTTGTGGGAATCCACGAGTGCGTCCTATGCGTTCAAATATCGTGCATAATGGCAAGTTGTATTTTGGCACAACGCACAACAAGAATCTCCTTAAGCACATTATACAATTTAGTGGTGTTGAAATCTGTATCAGCACAGCAGATATTTTGGCTTTGCGTGTGCGTGGGGAAGCAAGGGTGGCAAATCACCTTGATGTCAAAGAAGCTCTTATGGCAAAGTATGAGCGTATAGCAACCACTTTTGAAAACAACCCAAATCACCCAAATTTTGTGGTTTTCTACCTTGAAAATATCAGTGCAAGATTGCAGGATTTTAATGGCAATGTTCTTACATACAAGGAATAGCTACAAAGTCGGTGTGATTTTGCTAGATTCTATTATTGCAAGATTCTAGCCTTATCTTAAAAAGCTAGAATCTAAGCCCTAGCCCTTATAATACTCCCTTACCACTTCCCTATCATCAAAATAAATCTTATTGTTGCCTATGATTTGATAGTCCTCATCGCCCTTGCCCAAAATCAACAGCACTTCACTTTCTTGCAACTCATTTAAAGCCTGAATAATAGCCTTTTTTCTATCCACTTCCATAACGACAAGTTTTCGCTCACACTCTTTTGGCAGCCCACTTGCTATGTCCTGTAAAATTTCACTAGGATCTTCACTTCTTGGATTATCACTTGTGATGTAGAGTTTATCGGCGTATTCAAACGCACAAGCACCCATTTTAGGACGCTTACTCTTATCCCTATCGCCCCCAGCCCCAAACACAACAGCAATTTTTTGGTGTCTAAAACTTTCAAAAATCTGCTTCATACCATCGTGTGTATGTGCAAAATCCACAATCACAAGCGGTTTATGATGCACCACTTCCATACGCCCACTCACTCCGCCAAAATTTTCCATTGCTTGTGCTATCTCACAAAGGGGCTTGTTTGTAAGAATCTTAACCGCAGCGATACCAGCAAGGGCATTGTATAGATTATGTTTGCCATAGAGATAGGTTTGCAGCGCACAAGATTCTTGGCTACATTCTTTATTGTCTCGCCACGCAATATGTGCATCAATCCCAGATTCTAACGCGTAAGCTCCAACGCTCAAATGCCCCTTTTTCTCCACACCATAATAAAATGCCTTTATATCCCTGCATTGTGCATATTTTTCATCAGCATTAATAAGCTTTAGCCCTTCACTCTCAAAAAAACTATTTTTCACCCGCCTATACTCTTCCACACTCTTATGATAATCTAAATGATCACTTGTAATGTTGGTTAGAATCTTTAGCTCAAAGTTTAATCCCGCTATCCGCTCTTGGATAATGGCGTGTGAGCTTACCTCCATTATGAAATAATCACAGCCCTTAGCCTTAGCAAAACTAAGATTCTCATACAGCTCAAGTACACTAGGTGTTGTAAGTCCTTTTGGCTTGATTGTGCTTTCATTAATAAAAAATCCCCTTGTGCCAAGCAAAGCAACCTTATAGCCCAAATCAAGCAAAAGAGAGTAGATAATCGCTGCGGTGGTGGTTTTACCATTTGTGCCTGTAATGCCTACAATGCGTGGCTTCTCCCCAGGAATAGAATCTAAAAGCACTTTGCCTAAATCACAAGATTCTATAAGATTTCCTTGTGGAAAATCACTTGGGATAAATGCCGTATTTTGCTTACTTCGCACAAGCAAAACTTCTTCTTTTACCGCCCCATTTTCCAAAGCCACACGCGTATCATCTGTAAGAATCTTAAAAATCTTGCCCTTATAGTTTATGTTTTTTTCTATTATCATTTGCCACCTTTTGTAAAATTTTTTCAATCTCACCATCATAAATGATATTTTTCTTAAGCGAGTCAATATACTCCATTGATATATCTTGATAGTCATTGTCTATGAGTTCATTTAAAAACTCATAAAATTCATTCTTGCTTGTGAAAATAATCTTTGAGCTAAACATCAAATCTTCAAAGGCTTCTTTAAAATTTTTCTTTTCTTTGGTAATTTGCTTAAAATCTTCATATAAGATTCCATTCAAGCTATCTGCACGGAGACTTTCAAGGTGCTTTAGCATAGAAAAAATACTATTTGTGCTTTTATCAAAACTTTTAATCGTTTTTAGAATCTGCTCTCTTGCCTTTGCCTTGCTGATTTCTTGGGAGAGTAGAATCTGATAATATTCATATAAGCCAACCGCCTGCTCCTCAAAGTCCTCCGCCATATCGGCAAGCAAAATACCGATTGTAGATTCGGTATTGTTTGGCTCAAGTGTGAGATTATGCGTAAAAAGCTCAAAAGCCTTTTTGTATTGCTTAGCAGTAAAAAGCTCAAAAGCCTTTTTATTATTTTTATTGATAACTTGCCTTGTGCGTGTGTCTGTGAGTTTTATAACTTCCATAGTCTATCCATACTCAAAAAGTCTTAAAAGATTCTCCGTGTGGGATATGCACGATGGTAATATCTGGGTGAATCTCTTCTTTTAAACGATTTTCAATAGCATATTTCAGCGTGTTTGCCGAGCTAGGACAGCCCTTACAAGCCCCTTCTAAACGCACATACACTTTCGCATCTCTAATACCAAGCAAGGTAATATCCCCGCCATCAAGCGTAAGCGTAGGACGCACCTTATCAATCACTAGCTCAACGGGAGTTTGCAGCTCTTCATCACTAAAGGGAAACATATCTGCTCCTTTTTTATATCCATAAAATTTGAATATACTTAAAAACCGCCGTATTCTAGCGTATTTTTTCAAATGTATATTGTTTCCACCCACAGCCCAACACAGAATCTGAAAATGTTTATAAACTACACAAAGAAGCTTTTTTATCATAAAATATCCGCAATGGACTTCATTTTGTACTCAATCCTTATATAAAATAGAACACGAATTTTACAAAAGGAGTGAAAATGAAGTTAAAGAAAATCTCAATTATGGCTTTGGCTTGTGCTGTAAGCTTAGGATTTTTAGGTTGTGGTGAAGATAAGACACAAGAAGTGTATAAAGTGAAATTTGCTCACGTTGTTAGTGCTAATACGCCAAAAGGGCAGGCTGCTGATTTTTTTGCTAAACGCGTTGATGAGTTAAGTAATGGAAAAATCAAAGTAGAAGTTTTCCCAAGTGCACAGCTTGTTGATGATGATAAAGTTTTTCAAGAGCTAACACGCAATAATGTGCAAATGGCGGTACCGAGCTTTTCAAAATTCACACCCATTGCGAAAGAGTTTAATGTATGGGATGTGCCGTTTTTATTCCGCGATACGGAGCATTTACACAAGGTAATGGATAGTGAAGTGGGACAGATTCTAAAAGATGTTGTGTCTCAAAAGGGGATTATTGCTCTTGATTATTGGGACGCAGGATTCAAACAATTCAGCACAAACAAAAAGCCCATTGTTCTCCCAGAAGATGCAAAGGGACAAAAAATGAGAATTATGAGCTCAAAAGTGCTTGAAGAGCAAACAAAAGCCATTGGAGCGATCCCTCAAGTATTGCCATTTGGAGAAGTGTATTCAGCCCTTTCCACAGGTGTTGTTGATGCGGCTGAAAATCCACTCTCTAATCTCTATAACTCTAAATTCTATGAAGTGCAAAGCTCAATCACACTTTCAAATCACGGATATTTAGGCTATCTTGTTGTGGTAAGTGATAGCTTTTGGAAACAGCTTCCAGATGATTTAAAAGAGATTTTCAAACAAGCTCTCCACGAAGCTACAGAGTTTGAGCGTAAAGAAAGTGAAAAAGAAGAAAAAGTTCTGCTTGAAAAACTTAAAAAAGATGATACATCAAAAACAGAGATCATCACTCTTACTCCAGAGCAAGTTTCAGTGTGGAAGGAGACTATGCAGGCAATTTACCCAAAATTCTACGATATTGTTAGTCAGGATTTGATTGAAAAAATCATTCAAGTGCAATAATCTAGAATCGAGGGGATTAAATGCTTTCTTGGATTGCTAAACCTTTTATTTGGGCTCATCACAGCTCAAAAGTCAATAGAGTTTTTGCTCTTTTGGATACCTTTATCGCTTCTATCAATAAAAATGTAGCTGTGGTAGGACTCCTTGCGGGGGTTATTATCACCGCTATAAATGTATTTTGTCGCTACCTTACTGGACTTTTCCCAGATTACTTTCATCTTTCACTCACTTGGGCGGAAGAAATCGCTCGATATTGCTTTTTGTGGTCAGCTCTTTTTGGTGCGGCTTATGGATTCAGAAAAGGTGTGCATATCAGCGTTACTATGCTCTTAGAGCGATTCCCTCCTAAACTCGCTAAAGCCTGTATGATTGGCATACATACCCTAAATTCTCTTTTTCTTGCTTTTATGACTTATGCTGGGGCTATGGTATGCTATGGTAATTATCGTATTGGCTATATGAGTGAGGCATTACATAATGTCCCATTATGGATTTTTCTGCTTTGTTTGCCATTAGCTTTTTTTGGCGCGACTTATCGCTCTGTTGAAAAAATCTATGAAGTGTCTTGGACACAAGCGGACAAGGTCGTAAAAAATGCAGAAAGTGAAATGATACACGATTCTGTTATCAAAGATTAGCGGGGTATAAATGAGTGTTGCGTATTTATTATTAGTGTTGTTTGGTTTGCTTCTCATAGGCGTACCTGTGAGCATTGCCTTGGGTGTTAGCGCTGTGAGTGCGCTTTTTATATTCACTTCTTATAATGTCGTAGGCTCAGCAGAGATTATGTTTAATGGCTTAAAACCTGCACTTATGGCAATTCCTATGTTTATCTTAGCGGGATCTCTTATGAGTAAGGGTAGCTCGGCAACGCGTATTGTGGAGTTTGCCAAATCGCTTGTTGGACATTTGCCCGGTGGTTTGCCTATCAGTGCGATTTTGGCTTGTATTATTTTTGCCGCGGTGAGTGGTAGCTCTCCTGCAACGGTGGTGGCTGTTGGCTCTGTGATGTTTTTAGCTATTAAAAATGCTGGATACCCAAAAAGCTACGCCGTTGGAGCGATCACCTCTGCAGGAAGTCTTGGGATTCTTATCCCACCTTCTGTTGTGATGATTGTCTATGGAGTAACAGCTGAAGTATCCATTGAAAAGCTTTTTATGGCTGGAGTTGTGCCGGGCTTGATGATTGGACTTATGATGATGATTTATGCCTATGTGGGGGCAAGGCGGCTAGGATTCAAAGCTACAAAGCCTGAATCTTTTAAAGTAAGATTCAAAAAATTTAAAGACGCATTTTGGGCGCTGCTGATTATTTTTGTCATCATCGGTGGAATCTATGGTGGAATCTTTACTGCCACTGAAGCTGCGGGTATTAGTGCTGTATATGCCTTTATCATTTCTGTTTTTGTGTATAGAGATATTAAATTTAAAGACTTATATGTTGTATTTTTAGACGCGGCAATTACAACGGCGATGATATTTTTCATCATTGGTTTTGCTGTTGTTTTTGCACATTTTTTAACAAATGAGAGAATCCCACATTTAATCGCAGAATTTCTTGTAGCACAAGAGATGAGCTGGTGGATGTTCCTTATCCTTGTGAATGTCGTGCTATTTATTATGGGGCAGTTTATGGAGCCTAGTTCTGTTATTATGATTATGACACCTTTGCTTTTACCCATCGCCCTAGCCCTTGGCATTGATCCTATACATTTTGGCATTGTGATGGTGGTAAATATGGAGCTAGGTATGCTTACTCCGCCTGTGGGGCTTAACCTCTTTGTGGCAAGTTCGCTTACTGGGCTAAGTCTTAAAGATGTAACGACTTCTGTGTTGCCTTGGCTTGGTGTAATGCTTGTTGGGCTATTACTCATAACCTATATTCCAGATATTTCACTATGGCTGCCTAATCAAATCAAATAAAGGGAGGGGGGATTTATGGAGTTTAAGGACATTAAACAAATTGAAAAAGCACAAAGCTTTAATCAAAAAGATGGTGTCAAGCTCTTTATTGTGCTTGTCTTTTTTCTTGTCATTTCTCTAGTGGCGATTATGGCTCACACTGGGCATAATACACTACTGCTTGTCTTTGCGACTATCATCGGTGGCTATATGGCGATGAATATCGGTGCAAATGATGTAGCTAATAATGTTGGACCTGCTGTTGGTTCTCACGCTATTACGCTTGTTGGAGCGATTCTCATCGCAGCTATTTGTGAAGCAATGGGTGCAATAATCGCTGGTGGTGAAGTGGTAGAGACAATCAAGTCTGGTATTATAGATTCTACCCATCTTGCAGAACCTCGTGTTTTCGTGGCTTTAATGCTTGCTGCCCTTGCTTCTGGTGCGGTTTGGTTACATTTGGCAACGGCTATTGGCGCACCTGTTTCCACAACACATTCACTTGTAGGTGGAATCTTGGGAGCAGGGATTGTTGCCGGTGGCTTTAGCGTGGTGAATTGGGCGGAGCTTTTGCGTATCGCTTCAAGTTGGATCATCTCGCCTGTGCTTGGTGGAGTTATTGCGGTTATCTTTTTGCTTATTATCAAAAAAAGCATTACCTACAAGGAAGATAAACGACAAGCGGCGAAAAAGGTAGTGCCAATCCTTATTTTTGTGATGGCTTGGGCTTTTAGTCTGTATTTAATTTTAAAAGGACTTAAAAAAGTTTTACCCAAGCTTGATTTTAGCGTATCTGTTGGGATTAGCCTTCTTATTGCCATTGTCGTATATCTACTTGTGCGTCCAATAATTGCCAAAAAAGCGGAGACTCTGCTTAATACAAAAGAGGATATAAACTCCCTTTTTACTATTCCCCTTGTTTTTGCAGCAGCACTTTTGAGCTTTGCTCACGGGGCAAACGATGTGGCTAACGCCATTGGACCACTCGCAGCGATCAATGAGACATTAAACAACCTTGGAGAATCTTTGCCTGCTAGCAAGGCAGGTGTGCCTTTGTGGATTATGGTTATCGGTGGGTTGGGCATTTCACTGGGACTTGCCCTGTATGGTCCTAGACTTATTCGCACCGTTGGCAGTGAGATAACAGAGCTTGATAAGATGAGGGCATTTTGCATTGCAATGAGTGCAGCTCTCACTGTGCTTTTAGCCTCACAGCTTGGTTTGCCTGTTAGCTCCACACATATTGCACTCGGGGCTATTTTTGGCGTTGGATTCTTAAGAGAATATTTGAAAAAACGCTATTATGAAATGCAACAAACAATCATTGAAGCACATAAAGGCAAAGACGCACAAGAAGTTGAAGCATTTTTAGATAGATTCAATAAAGCAAGTATAAAGAAAAAGGGGCTTATGCTCGAATCTCTTAAAAACAATAATAAGCTTAAAGATACGCCAAAGCTTGATAGAAAAGAGCGAAAATCACTCAAAAAAGCCTATAAACAAGAGCTTGTTAAACGCAGTGCAATAAATAAAATCATTGCTTCTTGGCTTATTACTGTTCCTGTATCGGCATTGCTTGGTGGGCTTACTTATTTTATCATTATCAGTGCTGGTTTTGATATTTAGCACTTTAAAAGTTTTAAAAGATTAGATTGACTACAATTCAAGTCTATCTTTTCTTATTTAAGGAGAATATTTGGACCCGTATTCGTCGGTTTTGATGCTTTTGTTGGCATTGTTTTTAGTTTTTCTCAATGCCTTTTTTGTGGTTTCGGAGTTTGCGATTGTTAAAATACGAAAATCTAAGCTTGAAGAATTAGCCAAAAATGAAGTAAAAAATGCTTCTCTTGCTCTTAAAATTACCAATTCGCTTGATAGTTATCTTAGTGCTACACAGCTTGGGATAACCTTTGCTTCCCTTGCTTTGGGTTGGATTAGTGAAAATGCATTTGTTAAGCTTATTTCAATCCCATTTTACTTTTTTGTAGAATCTTCGCCTATTTTAGTGCATTCTATCACTTCAGTCATTGCCTTTATCTTTGTTACGCTTTTACACGTTGTGCTAGGGGAGCTTGTGCCTAAGTCCATAGCTATTGCTAAGACTGAATCTGTGGTGCTATTTATCGCCAAGCCCCTTTACACTTTTTGGATTGTTTTTTCTCCACTCATTAGACTATTTGATATGTTGGCTGCGTTTTTCCTTAAAGCTATGGGGATTCAGCCTGCTAGAGAGGGGGAGTTAGCACATTCTGATGAAGAGCTCAAAATCATTGTGGGAGAGAGCTTGAAAGAAGGCTATATAGATTCAATAGAAGGTGAGATTATCAAAAATGCTGTGGATTTTTCAGACACTTTGGCTAAAGAGATTATGACGCCCCGCAAAGATATGATTTGCCTTGATGCACAAGAAAGCTATGAAAATAATATTGCCATTGTGTTAAAGACCAATCACACACGCTACCCTTATTATCAAGATTCTAAAGATAATATTTTGGGTATGATTCATATCCGCGACTTATTTGAAAATACCATTAAAAATGGGGAGGCTAATCTCTCAAAGCTTGTAAGAAATATGATCATCGTGCCTGAAACCGCTCATATTTCAGAGATCCTAACTACGATGAATCGTCAGCAGATTCACACTGCCCTTGTGGTTGATGAGTATGGTGGGACATCTGGGCTTTTGACAATGGAAGATATAATTGAAGAGATTATCGGCGATATTTCTGATGAGCACGATTTGAAAATAGAGGATATGCGGCAAATTGATGAAAAAACTTATGAGTTTGATGGCAAGTTGGACTTAGAAAGTATTGAAGAAATGCTTCATATTACTTTCAGCAACACAAATGACCATATTACAATCGGTGGCTATGTCTTTGGGCTACTTGGACGACTACCGGTAATAAAAGATAAGATTTGCGATGAACATTTTGAATTTGAAGTGCTTGAAATGGATGGAGCAAGAATCAAAAAGCTTAAAGCCACTGCCTTGCCACAAATAGAAAAGGAAGTGTGATTTTTTATCTCTCATAAATTTGCTTTGAATGGCAAATCCCCAAACACTCTATAGAGTGAGGGGAATCTCAAAATTAATGCTTAACCGTTACAGGCTGTCCCTTTGCGATAAAGCAATCTCTCCCAAAAAAGAATGCACTCCAGCTTGAATATGAAATATCTACATTTTGAAGTGCATCAGAAGGTTCTCCCTTTTTGGCAGCAACATTAAGTGCATCAGCCACTGCACCACTTACACGATTGTTTGCGTTGCCAATTCCCCAAAAAAGAATATAAGTGCGACAATCTTTTCCTGTAACTATATCTCCACCTTTTTCCATTTTGACGGGAAGCGAACCTGTGCTAGCTAACGAAAAACGAGCTAGATTATTTGAGCAGCCTACAAAAAACACTGCACCAGAAATCAATGCGATTGACAATAATGACTTTACCATTATTTCTCCTCTTAAGGTAATATTTGCTTAAAAAGCAGAGAATATTACCCCCCCCCCCCCACTTAAAAGTCAATAAAAGGGGCTGTTTTGCCCGATAAATTTAACGAGATGAAATCTCACGCACCATTTTTACTAGCTCTATGGCGTTTTCCCGTGGTAAATCCGGCAGCATTCCGTGCCCTAGATTAAAAATATGTCCGCCATCTTTACCCATAATATCTAAAATCTCTTTTACACCTTTTCTCATAGAATCCACATCATACAAACGCGATGGCTCAAGATTCCCCTGTAAAACATACTTCCCGCCTAACTTCTCTTTTGCCAGATTCATCGGTGTCCCCCAATCCACACCAAAGACATCAAACTCCCCTGTAATCTTATCCAAATACGCACCAATCCCCTTAGGAAATAGCATAACCGGGATATGTGGATACTTGCCCTTGATATACTTTGCAATATCTTTCATATATTTCCAGCTAAATTCCAAATACGCTTCCTGCTCCAACGCACCAGCCCAGCTATCAAAAATCTGCACCGCATTAGCCCCAGCTTGAATCTGCCCCTCCAAATATGCCTTGAGTTCATCACTCAAACGCTCCAGCAGGGCTTTCAAAACTTGCGGTTGCTTATATAGCATTGCTTTGCTCTTAGCATAAGTTTTGCTCCCCTGCCCCTCTATCATATAAGTCGCCAATGTCCAAGGCGAACCACAAAAACCAATGAGTGCCTTATCCTTAGGGAGTTTTGAGCGGATAGAGCTTACCGCATCATACACATAGCCAAGCTTATCTTTAGCACTGCCTAAAGCCTTTATATCTTCTAGTGTAGTAATTGTGCGGTTAAAATGCGGACCCTCACCGCTTAAAAACTCTAATGGCAATCCCATCTCTAGCGGCACAACCAAAATATCACTAAAAAGTATCGCCGCATCAACATCTAGAATCTCCACAGGTTGCAAGGTTACTTCCGTGGCGAGATTCACATTTTTACATAAATCCAAGAATCCACCAGCCTTTGCCCTAGTAGCTCTATACTCGCTAAGATATCGCCCCGCCTGTCTCATAAGCCAAATAGGCGTATAGGGCGTTTGTCTCCTAAAACACGCATCAATAAAAATCATTTTTTGTTCTCCATTTCTTTGTTAGATTCTATTTTTTAAACAAAGCATCAACTCTACGCCCTTTGCATTTCAATCCACTTTTGTGCGATTCTCACCGCATTTGTCGCCGCCCCTACGCGAATTTGATCCGCCACACACCATAAATGCAAAATATGCTTATCAAAATTATCTTCACGCACACGCCCCACATAAGTTTGATCTGTCTCTGTGGCAAGAGTTGGCATAGGATAGAGCTTCTCTTTTGGATTATCGCATAGCACAACACCGGGTGCGTGAGATAAAATCTCCTTTGCCTCCTTAGCACTCACAGGGTTTTCAAAATGAATACTAACAGATTCACTATGACTACGCAAAACAGGCACACGCACACAAGTCGCACTTACAGCAAAATTTGAGTGCATAATCTTATTTGTCTCATTAATCATTTTCATTTCTTCTTTTGTATAGTCATTTGGCATAAAATTATCAATATGTGGAATCACATTAAGTGCTAAGCGGTGGGGGAATACAGCAGATTCCACTTCATCAAGCTTAAAGGCAAAAAATGCCTGCATTTGCATTACAAGCTCTTCCATTCCACGCTTACCAGCCCCACTTGCCGCTTGATAGGTGCTTACATCAACGCGTTTAATATTAAAAGCCTTATGCAAAGGGGATAGCACCTGCACCATTTGAATCGTAGAGCAGTTTGGATTAGCAATAATCCCTTTTTGCTTCCATTGTGCTATGTCTTGGGGATTAACTTCAGGGACAACAAGGGGAATATCCTTATCCATACGAAAATGACTTGTGTTGTCAATCACCACCGCACCAGCTTGTGCCGCACTTGGTGCATACTCCGCACTCACAGAACCACCAGCGGAAAAAAAGGCTATCTCCACACCCTCTTTAGCAAAAACATCGTGTGTAGTTTGCAGAATCTTATGATTCTGCGACATAAATTCCACTTCCTTACCAACGCTTCTTTCGCTTGCCAAAGGCACAATTCTACTCACAGGGAATTTTCTCTCCTCCAAAACACGGAATATTTCTTCCCCAACTGCTCCACTCGCACCCACAACGCCAACGACATACTTTTTCAAACACTACCCCTTTAATTTAGATTTTTACGAACGAGTGCGGATTCTAGCAGGGTTTTTTGAATTAATAGCTAATTCTCTAGACTAGATTCTCCACCTAAAGCATCATCGCACCAATCACACCAGCGACTAAAAGCGGGATATTATACACAAAAAATGTAGGGATACAAGTATCATAAATGTGATTATGCTGTCCGTCCATATTTAGCCCAGAAGTAGGACCCAAAGTGCTATCACTCGCAGGACTTCCCGCATCGCCCAACGCCCCAGCTATGCCAATAAGCAAAATTATCACAGGGACACTAAAGCCAAGCGAGATTCCAAAAGGCACATAAATTGCCGCAATAATGGGTATCGTCCCAAAGCTCGTGCCAATGCCAATGGTGATTAAAAGCCCCACAAGCAGCATTAAACTCGCCCCTATAAATTTCGCCCATAAAGACGCTCCATTAGAATCTAAAGTCGCAGGATTTGAAGCCATAGTCGCATTAGAATCTAGCCCATTTGAAGCGATAGTATTCATAGCACCATCGCCGACTTGATGTGTGAAGTTTGCCACCACTTGCACGAGATTCTGCACTTCTCCACTTGCACGCAGCACCTCCCCATATCCAGCCGCCACAAGCATAACAAAGGCAATAAACGCCATCATTTTTAGCCCACCCTCCATAACAGAATCTATCTCGCTCCATCTAACCCCTCGCAGCACAATCATACACATAAGCCCAGCAAACGCCCCCAACGCCAGAGAATGCGTAACAAGCTGCACGACAAAAAGCACGATAATGCCAAAGAGTGTCGCATATTCACGCCAACCCATACTCGCATCACCCATAGAGCATTCCTCTTTTTGTGCGCATTCACGCGGCTTTGCATACAGTACAAACACCGCAAAAAGTAGCCCAAGCAGCATAGCCGCCCCGCCAATCCACATCACAGAGCTAATCTCACCAAGACTTACAGGCATACCATTTGCCTTCATCTGCTCACTAATAGTCGTGTGAAAAATCAGCCCAAAGCCCACGCCAAGCGTTACATAAGGGGCTTGCAGACCAAAAGTAAGCGCACAAGCAACAGCGCGTCTATCAATTTTCAAGCGATTCATAAGGCTTAGAAGCGGGGGGATAAGAATGGGGATAAAAGCGATGTGGATAGGCACAAGATTCTGCGAAAAACACGCAATGAGAGCAATGCTAAGAATAAAAATAAACTTCCTATTACTTATCACATTTGCAATGGCAGATAACAAAAAAGTCATTAAATGTGTGCGAGAAATCGCCACTGCAATACCGCCTAGTAAAATATAGCTCAAAGCAATGCTTAGGTTACTTGCCATACCTTTGATGAGAATTTCACCCGTGGTTGTGGTTTTAAGCAAAAAATATTGCCAAAATGAAGTTTGTGAATCTGCCCCAGAAGATAGAGATTCTAAAGGCAAGGGAGATAGCCACCCAGCTACAAGTGCGGCTATAATAATAGATAGCAAAACATTTAATCGCAAAACGCATAACACCGCCATAACGAGCACAGACAACACCACCGCATTTGTGAGAAGAGACATTAGATTCCTTTGAGTACCATTTGTGATAAAAACGCGGATTTTACGCTAAAAGAGATGAAAAAAGCATTAAAATAAGTCAAATTTAAGCCATTTTGCAGAATCTTTAATAAATTTTAAATAATTTTGAGATACAATCCGCACTTTCACTTCGCCTACTTAGATAGCCTCAAAAGATCGCGTAGCTCAGTTGGTAGAGCACTACCTTGACATGGTAGTGGTCGCTGGTTCAAGTCCAGTCGTGATCACCATTTGAATCTTAAACCACTTTTAAATACTTTTTCTTTCCCTTAGCATTTGCCAGATGATAATCACAACAGCCACATCAATCAGCACATCAGCAAGATTAAAAATCGCAAAATCAAACCAATAATGCCAATACACATAATCCACTACACCCCCATACATAAAGCGATCAAGGATATTTGATAGCCCGGAACCGAGCAAGATTCCAAGTGGAACATAATGCTTCACAAAAAAATCACTCATTAGAGCAAAAAGCAATAAAGCAAACAAAAATAGAATCTGAATATACTTTAAAGATTCAGCCAAAAAGCTAAACATAGAAAACGCCACGCCTGTGTTATACACCAATGCCTTGCCGCCAATGCTTAATGCCTCACTATCCCACGCAAAGCCATTTAGCATAATATGTTTTACCCATTGATCCAGCCCAAGACTCGCACAAAAAAGCAGGATAAAAATAAGAATCTGTGCTTTTGAAATAGATTTAATATGTCGCATTGAGAGCATATCTACCCCTTAGAGTTGCTTTTGAAAAAACTCTACAAGGCTTTTCATCTGCTCACTTACGATTTTAGAATCTCTGCCTTCTATTAAGATTCTAAGCTTATTTTCCGTGCCGGAATATCGCACGAGATGACGATTGCCACTTTTGGTAATAGAATCTAGCTCCTCTTGCAAACCAACAATACTTTCAAGCGGCTTTTTTTGGGAGACTTGGAGATTGATAAGCTCACTAGGATAAAGCTCAAAAGGGTTAAGCGTATCTTTAGCATTCTTGCCACTTTGTAATAAAAGGGCTAAAACTTGCAATGCACTCACCAAACCATCGCCTGTTTTAGCATAATCGCTAAAGATGATATGTCCGCTACTCTCGCCTCCAAAATTAAGATTAAACTCCTGCATTTTATCCCATACATATTTATCTCCTACATTACAGCGGTGCAAGGTGATATGATGACTTTTGAGTGTTTCTTCAAGGGCTAGATTACTCATTAGCGTGGCAACAATGGCGTTGTTTTTTAACGCCTTGATACTTTGCTGATACAAGGCTAAAGCCCCAATGAGCTTGTCGCCATTAACGATATTGCCCTCATTATCCACCACCACAAGCCTATCAGCATCGCCATCAAGGGCAAAGCCCACATCGGCACGATAAGTTTTAACCTTTTCAGCCAAGCCCTCTGGGTGCATAGCCCCACATTGTTTATTGATATTAAAACCATTTGGCTCATCATTTATCGCAATGACATCTGCTCCAAGCTCACGCAACACAATGGGTGCAACACGATATGCCGCTCCATTAGCACAATCACACACAATACGCAAACCACGCAAGGTAAGGTGCTTTGGAAATGAATTTTTAATATGCACGATATATCGCCCCACCACATCATCAATACGCTTTGAGCTGCCTATCTCTTCGCCACTTTTTAATGCCGCCTGCAAAGAGGCGGGATTATGATAGAGAGATTCTATGCTTTCTTCTTCTTCTGGGGCGATTTTATAACCAAAATGATTGAAAAATTTGATTCCATTATCATCATAGGGATTATGACTTGCACTTATCATTACCCCTGCATCGCACCGCATATCTTCTGTGAGAAAGGCTACTGCGGGCGTTGGCATAGGACCGATTTGGATCACATCATAGCCCACGGAAGTAAGGCTAGACACAAGGGCATTTTCTATCATATAGCCGCTGCGGCGAGTGTCTTTACCCACAAGAATCTTATTTGTCAAAGAATGTTTGCGGAAGTGAATCCCAGCACTAGAACCCAATGCAATAACACTTGAAGGCGTAATCACCTCTCCTGCCCTGCCTCGCACACCATCAGTGCCAAAAAGCTTTGTCTCTTTTGCCTTTGCTTCCTTTTTCATCAAAACTCCTTTGTGCTTTAAAATATGCTTTTAAACTGCGTTTAATCAAACTTTTGGCAGAATTTTGCCTTAATTTTTTTTAAAAAGGACTAATAAAAAATGGCAAATCACAAATCTGCAGAAAAACGCATTCGTCAAACCAAGACAAGAACTGAACGCAATCGCTACTATAAAACGCGTATTAAAAACATCGTGCGAGACCTAAGAGAGGCTGTTGCAAGTAAAGATGTAGCCAAAGCCCAAGAAGCACTAAAAATCGCTAATAGGGAATTACACAAATATGTAAGCAAAGGGATTTTAAAGAAAAATACGGCTTCACGCAAAGTCTCTCGCCTTAACGCAAGTGTGAAAAAACTTGCTCAATCTGCCTAAATTTTACTCAACCAACTTCAAAGAGGCTGAATGCTTGTTGATAAACTCAAGCCCATCGTAGCGAGATATGATGAGATCTCAAGCCTTCTGCTCTCTCAAGAGATTCTATCTAATGTCAAGCAGCTCACACAATTGAGCAAGGAACAAAGCGACATAGAGCCTATTGTCCAAAGTGCGAAAATGTATTTTTCCGTGCTTGAAGGCATTGCGGATAATAGAGCTTTGCTTGAAGATAAAGAGCTAGGAGAGCTTGCTAAAGAAGAGCTAAAAGAGCTAGAATCTAAAAAAGCAGAGCTTGAGGAAGAGATTAAACTTCTTTTAATCCCAAAAGATCCCAATGATAGTAAAAATATTTATCTTGAAATCCGTGCAGGGACAGGCGGAGATGAAGCGGGAATCTTTGTGGGCGATTTATTTAAGGCGTATTGTCGCTATGCGGATTTACAAAAGTGGAAAGTTGAGATTATCAGCTCAAGTGAAAATAATGTGGGTGGCTACAAGGAAGTTATCGCGCTTATAAAAGGGCAAGGAGCGTATTCTAAGCTCAAGTATGAGGGTGGCACCCACCGCGTCCAACGCGTCCCAGAGACAGAATCTCAAGGGCGGATTCACACTTCAGCCATCACCGTGGCGATAATGCCTGAAGTTGATGATGTGGAGGTGAATGTCAATCCAAGTGATTTAAAAATTGATGTCTTTCGCAGTGGCGGACACGGCGGACAGAGCGTAAATACGACAGATTCAGCGGTGAGAATCACGCATATCCCAACAGGCATAAGCGTATCTATGCAAGATGAAAAATCCCAGCATAAAAATAAAGATAAAGCCTTAAAGATTCTAAAAGCGAGATTGTATGAAGCCGAGCTTGAAGCACAAAATGCCCAAAACAAGGAAGCCCGTAAAACACAAGTGGGAAGTGGCGATAGGAGTGAGCGAATCCGCACCTATAACTACCCACAAAATCGTCTCACGGACCACCGCATTGGCTTAACACTTTATAGCCTTGAAGAGATTATGCTTGGTGGTTTGCTTGATGAATGTATCAATCCACTCATTGCCCACGCTCAAAGTCAAGCTATTGGTGGGGTGGAATAGCAATGCAAAAACCTGTTAAAAAAGTGTATTTTTGCGATGGAGCAGTTGAAGGAAAAATAATAAAGATATTGCAAAAACATTATGAGCTTGTTTTGACGGATAAAAATCCGGATTATATTTTTTATTCTGTTATGGGTGAAAAACATATTGAATATGATGGAATTAGAATCTTTAGCACGGGAGAGAATGTTCGGGCGGATTTTAATTTTTGTGATTATGCCATTGGGTTTGATTATATGAGTTTTGAAGATAGGTATTTGCGTTATCCACTCTATCTTCACTATACTGATGATATGCAAAAGGCAAATAGCAAACATCTCACACTAGATTCAAAACTACTACAAAATAAGGAAAGATTCTGCACTTTTGTTGTCAGTAATGGCAAGGCAGATGAACTACGCACACAATTTTTTGACTTCTTAAGTCAATATAAGCATATTGATAGTGGTGGAAGGTATAAAAACAACATCGGCAAACCAGTAAAGGATAAATCAAGCTTCCTTGCGGGTGGGAAATTTAACATTGCTTTTGAAAATTCAAACACCAATGGCTACACGACAGAAAAGCTTATTCAAGCCTTTAGCTCACAAACTGTGCCTATTTATTGGGGAGATGAATGCGTTAGCAAATCTTTAGATTCAAGCGGGGGGGGGGTAAATCCAAAGGCTTTTATCCATATTAAAAGTGTCAATGATTTTGACACAGCACTTGAAAAAATACAAAAACTTGATAATGATGATGAAGCCTATCTCTCTATGTTAAAAGAGCCAAGTTTTTTAGATTCCAATCACGAAGAGATTTTTGATGAAAGACTTGAAAATTTTCTTCTCCATATTTTTAACCAACCCATTGAAAAAGCTTATCGTAGGGGTTTTGGGCAATGGCGATATAATCTTGAAAAAAGATATAAAAAATTCCAAAGAGTAAGAAAAACCGCCAATCGTTTTGCAAATATCTTTAAAACTCCCATTCAAAAACTTAGAACATATATTAAATATTAAATCTTTTTGATGCTATGAAACTTTCTCATTCATAAGGCTTTCTGGTTATATCACAAATACAATGATTGTAACCTATCTCCCCTCCACTTCAAAAAATTTCGTTGCCTTTACCATAATACGAATAAGCAAGTAAAACACAGCCGAGATAATAAACAAATATGTCAAAATAGAATCCGGTGCAATAAACTCTACACCCCCCCCCCTCTGCCAATTTACAATCACAGCAATTATATAGTGAAACACAAAAAGCGAAGATGTTAAGCCAAAAAATGAATTATATTCTCGCCTTATCATTGAGCGAAAGGAAAAGTCCATATCACTTGGAATATAACCACTTAACTTTGGAAAAAATGGCGGGGTTTTCAAAGTCCAATCAATATATTCTTGACCAAATTTTACACGCAAAAAACTCTCTTCAGCAAAGATAATTCTCTCATAATAGAGCCAAAAACTCAAAGCAAACACTACAATAAAAAGCCAATTACCAAGCAAAATAATCGGTGCAAGCATCATTAGGAAATTCCCTAAATAAAGTGGATTACGACATATAGAATACAAACCGGTATGATTAAGCACGCTTGCTTTTTGCTCTTTCGTATTACGCCCTGAGGTATCGCGAGGCACAAATCCAGCCACCCAGATTCTAACCCCCTGCCCAAGCAATCCCACAAAAATTGCAGCGATAACCAAAGATGTGTTATACACCCCATCACAATACAAATAAGTCTCGGAAGTCAAAATTACCAAAATAAAAAGTGGTAAAATACAAAAAGGCAGATAGCTCCTATAACGAAACAAAAAATCGCCTTGCATTTTTAGCTCTTCTTGTAATGCCATATTCTTTCCTTTAAATTATCTTATTGACAATTCACACACTCTACACTTCTATCTATCACATCATCTTTTTCAATCTCAGGACTTTGTGAGCGGAGATAATAGGTGCTTTTTAGCCCCAACTTCCAAGCAAGCATATAGATGTCATTTAGCATTTTCCCACTTGCCTTATCAAGCCTTACAAAGACATTTGTGCTTTGTCCTTGATCTATCCATTTTTGACGAACCGCCGCAGCCTTAATCAATAATGTTTGATCAATATCATACGCAGATGTGTAATAATTCCAAGTATCTGCACTTAAATGAGGCACAACAACAGGAATCATTCCACTCAGATTCTCTTCTAGCCATTTTTTACGATACACAGGCTCAATAGTTTGTGTCGTCCCAACAAGAATGCTAATAGAACTTGTAGGTGCAATCGCCATAAGATAGCCATTTCTTATACCTTGCGTTTTTACCTTTTTTCGCAAAGATTCCCAATCACATTGTTGCGAAAAAAGCCCACCTCTATCAACAAGCTTTAATGCCTCCTTATTTGCCAAATCAATAGGCATTATCCCCTTACTCCAATTACTGCCATCAAATTGCGGATATTTACCCTTTTCTTGTGCTAAATCCGAGCTAGAACTGATCGCATAAAAACTAATAAGTTCCATTACTTCATCAATCTTTGCTAAATGCTCATCACTCCCCCACTCTATCTTAGCGCGTGCAAGCATTTCAGCTTCGCCCATCACACCAAGCCCAATGGCACGATTTTTTTTATTTGTAACCTTTACCTTGCGATTAGGATAAAAATTAAGATCAATTACATTATCAAGCATTCTAATCGCAATAGGCAAAACACGCTCAATATCCTCTTTTGTGTGAATCTTACTAAGATTCACACTCGCTAGATTACACACTGCTGTATCCCCACCTTGTGCAATACGCGTTGTAATAAAAACCTTTTTACCCTGCAAAGAATCTACGCTTGTAATTTTATTTGCCGCCTTACGCACACCGCTATCAAGCTCTACTTCTTGCTTTTCATCATATATCACCTTTGAGCCATCATCAAATTCAACTTCCACAACATAATGATTTGGATTTGTATTTTGAAAAATCTCTGTGCAAAGGTTTGAGCTGCGGATAATCCCAGCGTGTCCGTTTGGATTAGCACGATTGGCATTATCTTTAAAACACAAAAATGGCAAACCAGATTCAAAATAATTTGTCAAAATCTTTTTCCACAAATCCTTTGCTACAACACGATGTTTTAAAATATGCTCATTTTGCTCATATTCAAGGTATTTTGCTTCAAACTCTTCTCCATACAACTCTGTGAGTTCTGGGCATTGATAAGGATCAAAAAGCGTCCAAAACTCATTTGCCTGAACGCGTTTCATAAACAAATCACAAATCCACAATGCGGGGAACAAATCGTGTGCCCTCCTACGCTCTTCGCCACTATTTTTACGCAAGTCAATAAACTCAAACACATCATTATGCCAAATCTCTAAATATGTCGCAATAGCCCCTTTGCGTGTGCCTAGCTGATCCACAGCAATCGCTACATCATTGGCTATTTTCAAAAATGGCACAACGCCACCAGCAGCATTTTTATGTCCATCGATATAACTTCCAAGCCCACGCACCTGGCTAAAATCCCAGCCTATACCACCACCATATTTGCTTAAAAGTGCCATTTCTTTATACGCATCAAAAATCCCTTCAATATTATCCGGTGTGCTACCAATAAAGCAAGAACTTAGTTGATGTCGAGTTGTGCGGGCATTTGCTAAAGTTGGTGTCGCACAAATCACTTCAAATTGAGAAATCATATCATAAAACTTCACTGCCCACGCATTGCAATCACTTTCATTTTGAGCCAAAAACATAGCAATCGCCATAAACATATGCTGGGGCAACTCAATGGGCTGATTATTAGAATCTTTAAGCAAATATCTATCATACAGCGTTTTAATACCTAAATAATTAAACTGCAAATCGCGTTCAGGCTTAATATGAGAATCTAAAAATGCTAAATCATATTTTTCTTTAATCCCACGAAGCAATCGCCCCTCATTTTCCCCTTGAATGAAGTAATCTTCAAGCTTTTTATAACCCGTCCAGCCCGTTACCTTATGATACAAGTCATACAAAAACAAACGAGCCGCAACAAAACTCCAATTTGGCGCATCAACATCTATTTTATCCACAGCTGTCTTTATTAAAGTTTGCTGAATCTCTTCTGTCGTAATCTTATCTTTAAATAAAATTTTCGCATCAACCTCAAGCTCACTTTGCGTTACACTCTCTAAACCCTCAACTGCTGCAGAAGTATGCTTTTGTATTTTTGAAACATCAAGCGGCTCTATACGCCCATTTCTCTTAACAACTGTGATTGTATCTAGCATTCTTTCCCCTTCTTATTTATATTCCACCAAGTCATCAAGTGAGATTCTATATCGCGGTTGTTGCTCCTTACCGCGATAGCCAAAGCACACAATAAGGCTCACCTGCTCTTTAAATGGATCAAGCCCGTAGAGTTTTTCCACCTCCCTTTTCTCATAGCCCTCAATATAGCAAGTATCAATCCCTAAGAAACTCGCATAGGCTACCATATAAGTCGCCATAATATAAGCCTGTTTGCTACTCCAATGATAAAGCGACTCACCAGAATCTAACCCCCGCTCTTTCAAGTATCCACCCAAGCGATCACAAAATGCCTGATACGCACCCAAATCCATTTTGCGTCTAAAGGTATTTTGCTTTGTATATTCACTTGGCGGGACTAAGTCATTTTGCAAACTTTTAAAGATGACAACTTCACTTGCTGTTGTGATTTGAGGCTGATTCCAGCATAATGGACGCAAAGCCGCTTTTGCCTCATCGCTACGCAACACAAGTAGCCTTGTAGGCTCTAGCCCAAAGGAGCTTGGCGATAATCTGCCCACTTCTAAAATCTCATCAAACACTTCTTTTGGAATCTTTTTATTCTCATCAAAAAGTTTGCACGAATGGCGGAAATATATAGATTCTAAAAACTTATTCATCACTCACTCCTTATGTAAATTTAAACAACACGCAAAACCCTACTTCGCCTTTGCTCTCTTACGCATATTTGGCTCTAGAATCTTCTTGCGGATTCTAATATTTTGCGGTGTTACCTCTAAAATCTCATCATCTTCTATCCACTCTAATGCTCTCTCTAGTGTCAGTTCTCGCGGTGGCACAAGCTTAATGGCATCATCACTCCCACTTGCACGCATATTTGTCAAATGCTTTGCCTTAATGGGATTAACATCCAAATCATTATCGCGGCTATGTTCGCCTATTACCATACCGATATACACTTTAGTTTGCGGGGCTACAAATAGCACACCCCGCTCCTGTATATTAAAGAGTGAGAATCCTGTCGCCTCGCCATTTTCCATAGAGATTAACGCACCATTTTTACGCGATTCCACCCCACCGCTAAATGCCCTAAACTCTAAAAAGCTATGATTCATCACGCCCTCACCCTTTGTATCCGTCAAAAACTCACTACGATAGCCTATAAGCCCTCGTGCGGGGATTTCAAACTCTAGCCTTGTGTAGCCATCACTCATAGGATTCATAGCTTTCATTTCCGCCTTTCTCTTGCCGAGCTTCTCAATAATCGCCCCGCTAAAATCCTGCGGTGTGTCAATGACTAAATGCTCAAAAGGTTCAGTTTTCACGCCATTTTCTTCTTTGACAATCACTTCAGGGCGTGAGATACTAAACTCAAAGCCTTCACGCCTTAGATTCTCCGCTAAAATGGTAATTTGCAACTCCCCTCTTCCGCTTACCTTAAATTTCCCTTCACCCATCTCTTCACATCGCATAGCAATGTTTGTTTGCATTTCTTTTAACAGCCTATCTTTGATTTTATTTGCTGTTACGTGTTTGCCCTCTAATCCCGCCAAAGGACTATCATTTACCGCAAAATACACGCTCATTGTAGGCTCTTCTAAGTGCATAGGATCAAGCGGCATAGGATTATTAGGACATACGATAGAATCTCCCACATCAACGGCGTTAAATCCAGCAATGGCTACAATATCCCCCGCTTCAGCAGATTCTATCTCTGTCCTTGCTAATCCCATAAAGCCGATGAGTTTGCTTATACGCCCTGTCTCTTTCTCGCCATCGCTTTTTGCAAGCATTACATTCTCACCCTTTTTCACGCGTCCATTAAACACCCGTGCAATGCCGATTTTACCTACATAGTTGTCATAATCAAGTGTGAAAACCTGCATTTGCAGCGGATTATCCGCACTTCCACTAGGCAGCGGCACATACTCTAAAATCGCTTCAAATAATGGCTCAAGATTCTTTTTAGCATCATTTAAATCCTTAATCGCATAGCCATCACGCGCAGCCGCATAAATTACTGGAAAGTCAAGCTGCTCATCTGTGGCGTCCATTGATACAAATAAATCAAACACTTCATCTACCACCCTATCAGGCTCGGCAGCGGGTTTATCGATTTTATTCACCACCACAATGGGGCGGATTCCAAAGCTTAGAGCTTTTTTGACAACAAATTTTGTCTGCGGCATAACGCCTTCTTGTGCATCTACAAGCAACAAAACGCCATCTACCATTTTTAGCACTCGCTCCACTTCCCCGCCAAAATCGGCGTGTCCGGGCGTGTCAATGATATTTATCTTTGTGCCTTTGTAGTTTATGGCTGTATTCTTTGAAAGGATTGTAATGCCCCTTTCTCGCTCCAAATCGTTAGAATCCATTACCCTTTCATCAACCTGCTCTCTCTCGCCAAATGTCCCAGACTGACTTAAAAGCCCATCTACTAGTGTAGTTTTGCCGTGATCTACGTGTGCTATCACAGCGATATTTCGTATATTTTGCATTGTGTTTCTCTGCTTTCATTCAAAAATTAAAGGCGGCATTCTATTATAAATTACCCTTAATAATCATTAAATATTTATCAAAATTGCCATTTTTCTCCTCTCTCACCGCGAAGGATTTTTACACAAGATTTAATAGATTCTATAAGGTATTCAATATCCTCCAAAGTATGTGTGTAGTGGATACTTACTCGCAACCACATAGGCTTTTTATCCTTGCTCCCATTACCTAAAAGATAATGCCCATACGGACCAGCACAACTACAACCAGCACGCGTTTGTATGCCATATTTCTTGCTTAAAAGCATTGAAAGATTAAGAGGTGAGATTGAGCCAATATTAAAACTCACAATGCCGAGTCTCTCCACCTTTAAATCCCCATAAATACTGACTGCTGGAATTTTTTTAAGCTCGTGTAAAAATATCTCCATAAGCACCCTTTCCCGCCTTTTTATCCACGCAAAGCCAATCTCATTTCGCAATGAATAAGCCAAAGCCGCACGCAGTAGCCCCAAAATATCAGGTGTCCCAGCCTCCTCTCTTAAAGCCTCATCATCAATAAAAGAATGTGTCATATCATTAGCATACTCCATCGTCCCACCTCCAGCAAAGCTTGGTGGAATTTGCGTATCGCATAAGTTTTTTCTTATTGCTAAAAGCCCACACGAGCCAACCCCACCCAAAAGCTTATGCGGTGCGAAAAATCCAGCATCATACAAATAAGAATCTACCTGCATATAAGATGAAGAGCTTGCCATATCAAAGGCGATAGTGGCTTTATTTTCACGCAAAAGTTTGCTATAAGATTCTATGGGAGCAAGCAATCCTGTTACATTTGAAGCCACACTTAAAGACGCAATGATTTTTTCATCTTTAAGATTCTGTAATATCTTTTTCAAATGCCCTACATCAGGTAGCCCTGCCTTGTCAAAGCCTATTTTGTGGATATGACATAGCCCCTCCCTAAAGCTTATCTCATTTGAATGATGTTCAAACCCACTAAGAAGCACACAGGGCAGATTCAAAGTTTTTGTTTGCCTGTCATATATCCGCAGTTTTTCAAGTAATGGATTTTGTGAAGCACAATTTTTTTCATCATTTAAGCCTTCAATTCCTTGAAAAAATAAACCAAAATGTGCCAAACTCTTTGGAGACATATATATCCCCATAAGCTCTTGAAATTTTTTAATCCCAAAGCTCGCTCCACTCCCTCCAGCAATCAACACAAACTCATCATCTAGCCCCAACATCTCTTTTAATCGCTCTTTTGCCCTTTCATAAATTACACTCATAAATGCCGAATGCGTGGTAAAACGCGAATGAGTATTAGCATAATAGGGTAGAATAGAATCTATGCGTTTTTCAATCTTTTTATACGCCAAACCCGAAGCGGTAAAATCAAAATAACGCTGCCCTTTAGCAAGAATGGTATTTGCTCGTAGCTGTGTGAGCAAATCACCATCATCAAGCAACGGGGCAAACAAACAATCTAAAAGCTTATCATAATGTCGCTTTTTATAAATCTGCATTATTCCTACTCCTATCATTTCTATTGCGTATAGCATTACACAAATCCATACAAAATCGCAGATGTTTTAGAATCCTTGCTTTCATTTAGATATGAAATCTAGTAATCTTTAGAATCTACCAAAAGTCTACCAAAAATCTGTAATGTTACTTTATGTATCGCTTTTAAACATATTTTCCAAGCACCACATACAAAAAGCCTATATACACGAATATATCAGCCAAAAACTACTTTGAAAAATGACTTAAAATCCGCACAAACACAATACAAAAATAAATAACTTAAAAGAATTTTGGGAAGTTTTGAAGCTCACTTTTGGATAACTTTCACTTTACTTTCCTGCTTGTTTGGTATTTTTGTTATACAATTTGAGCCAAACCATTATACAGAGTTTTGGTTTCCATATAACAACACAAAAAGCAAGGAGAATGCAATGAGAGAAGAGTTTGAGCAATTTATAAGAGACTATGACGCACATAGCAAAGAGCGTGCTACACAGGGCATCCCCCCTTTGCCCTTAAGCCTATCCCAGACACAAAATGCCATTGATATGTGTAAAGATTCTAGCCTGAGTGCCGTGCATAAGGCATTTGCTAAGGAGCTTATTATCCATAGAGTGAATCCGGGCGTTGATGCCTCAGCCCAACTCAAAGCGGAGTTTTTAGGGGCGATTTTGCTTGAAAATAAGCAAGATTGGGGCTTTAGCCAAGCTGAAGCAGTTACTTATCTAGGCACAATGCTTGGAGGCTATAATGTCGATCCTCTTATTCAAGGGCTTTCTCTTAATGATAATAGCCTAGCAAAAGCTTGTGCGGAAGCCTTAAAACACACACTTTTAATTTATGATAATTTTGAAAAAATCGCTACCTTAAACACTCCGCTTTCACAGGAGATTATCCAGTCTTGGGCAGATGCAGAGTGGTTTAAACGCAAAGAGGGCTTACAAGAAAAGATTAAAGTATGTGTGTTTAAGGTTGATGGCGAAACAAACACAGATGACTTAAGCCCAGCAGGTGATGCTTTCACTAGAAGTGATATTCCACTTCACGCCAAAGCAATGCTAAAAAGTCGTATAGAAAATTTTGAATCTCGCATTGAAAATGCTAAGAAAAAAGCGCAAGAAAATAACGCGATTGTAGCTTATGTGGGTGATGTTGTGGGGACAGGAAGCAGTAGAAAATCTGCGTGTAATTCTATTATGTGGCATTTTGGTAAGGAGATTCCGTTTATCCCAAATAAAAAGAGTGGTGGCATTGTCATTGGTAGCGTAATTGCACCGATTTTCTTTAATACTTGCGAAGACAGCGGTGCGTTGCCAATCGTTGCTGATGTGAGTGAGCTAAAAAATGGTGATATTATTGAGATTGACACGCTTAAAGGCGAGATTCATAAAGATGGCAAGGTTGTAGCAACTTTTACGCTTAATCCCATAACACTTGCTGATGAAATCCAATCAGGTGGTAGAATCCCACTCATCATCGGCAGAGGCTTAACCGCAAAAGCAAGAGAATATCTCAAACTTCCTAAATCCGATGTGTTTAAAGAAGCTAAACAACCAGCTCCAAGCACAAAAGGCTATACATTAGCACAGAAAATGGTGGGTCGTGCGTGTGGCGTTGAAGGTGTGCGTCCGGGCAGTTATTGTGAGCCAAAGACAACAACCGTTGGTAGCCAAGACACCACAGGTGCGATGACACGCGATGAGATTAAGGAACTTGCCGCATTAAATTTTGGGGCGGATTTTGTATTGCAAAGCTTCTGCCACACCGCAGCCTATCCAAAACCAGCTGATGTGAGCTTACACGCCACTTTACCAAACTTCATCTCCGAGCGTGGTGGTGTTGCCCTGCACCCAAAAGATGGCGTGATTCACTCGTGGCTTAATCGTATGTGTCTGCCGGATACGGTTGGGACAGGCGGGGATTCTCACACGCGTTTCCCTATTGGTATTAGCTTCCCGGCAGGAAGCGGCTTAATCGCGTTTGCTGCGGTTACAGGCTCTATGCCACTTGATATGCCAGAATCTGTGCTTGTGCGGTTTAAAGGCAAACTCAATCCGGGTATTACACTGCGTGATTTGGTTAATGCTATTCCCTATTATGCGATTAAGCAAGGGCTTTTGACCGTTGAAAAGAAAGGTAAAAAGAATATCTTTAGCGGACGGATTCTAGAGATTGAGGGCTTAGGTGATTTGAAAGTTGAACAAGCCTTTGAGCTAAGTGACGCAAGTGCGGAGCGAAGTGCAGCGGCGTGTAGTGTAAGGCTAAATAAAGAGCCGATTATTGAATACCTTAGCTCAAATATTAAACTTATAGAATCTATGATTAAAAATGGCTACCAAAATGCTGAGACTTTGCAACGCAGGGCAGATAAAATGAAAGAGTGGATTAAAAATCCTGTGCTTTTAGAGCCAGATGACGATGCGGAGTATGCAGCCATCATTGAGATTGATTTAGCTGATATTAAAGAGCCTATTCTTGCGTGTCCAAATGACCCAGATGATGTAGCAACTTTGAGCGAGATTCACGCTAATCCAAAACGACCTAAAAATATTGATGAAGTCTTTATTGGAAGCTGTATGACAAATATCGGGCATTTTAGGGCGTTTGGTGAGATTGTCAAAAATGAAGGGCAAAGCAAAACACAAATTTGGATTGCCCCACCGACAAAAATGGACGAAAAGCAACTCGCAAAAGAAGGGTATTTCTCACTCTTTGGTGCGGCAGGAGCTAGGCTTGAAGCTCCGGGTTGTAGTCTATGTATGGGGAATCAAGCACGAGTACGAGATAATGCTGTGGTATTCTCTACTTCAACGCGAAACTTTGACAACAGAATGGGCAAAGGTGCGCAAGTCTATCTTGGTAGTGCGGAGCTTGGCGGGGTGTGTGCTATGCTTGGTAAGCTTCCAACAGCTGAAGAGTATCTACAAATCGCTCCACAAAAAATTGATGATAAGAAAGAAAATATCTACACTTATCTCAACTTCCATCTTATGCAAGATTTTGCCCTTTAAACTTTTGGAATCTAGCCTTAAATCTACAAGGCTAGATTCTATATTTTCATTTAGCTCCACATTGAAGTCATACTTTCACGCAACACAAGCCTTTTTTCTCATAAAAACTTCTAATTTCTTTCAAAAATTAATGTATAATGCCACTTTACAAACAAGAATCTCCCCTTTTAAGGATTTTTATGAATAATACTATCCAAATTGATGTGCGTGATTTACCCTGCCCCGAACCTGTTGTTAAAGCTAAAAAAGCACTCGTTGGTGTCAATGAGCATTCCTTAAAACTCCACAGCTATGAAATTATCGGCAATTCCCCTTCATCAAAAGAAAATCTTAGCCGTTTTCTTAAGACTGAAGGCTTTGAGTTTGAGATTGGGCTTGGGCGAGATGAGCAGTTTATCATCTTTCTTAAAGGTAAGGTGGGTAAGCTTAGCAAAGAATCTAAGGATAAGATCATTCCCAAAATGATGCTTATTAAAAATGATCGCGTAGGCGAAGGGGAGCTTGGCGGTATGCTGATAAATGGCTTTATCAAATCACTTTTGCAAACTGAAGTTTTGCCGCATAAGATTCTCTTTATAAATCGCGGTGTTTTACTTACAACGGATAACAAAGAAGTAGATAATACAGAAATTGTGGAAGTTTTAAAAGAGCTTGAAAAGCAGGGAGTTGAGATTTATTCCTGTGGCTCGTGCTTAAGCTATTTTGCTTTAACCGAACGCCTTAAAGTCGGTATGATAGGCAATGCCATAGATGGCGTGCAAAATATGCTAACAAGCGATAGTCTCATCTCTCTTTAATTTTATAATAGGATTATATATGGCAGATTCAGATTTAACGCAACATATTCAATGTGCTGGGTGAGCGGCTAAAGTCGGTCTGGAAGATCTATCACAAATCTCTAGCCAACTCACCCAAAAGCCAAGTCCATTGTTACTTGCAGGGTTTGAAAACAATGAAGATTGTGGCGTTATGCTCTATAATGAAAATGATGAATACGCTATGCTTTCAAGTGTGGATTTTATCACGCCTGTGGTTGATGACCCATATATCTATGGACAAATTGCTGCAGCAAATGCGTTGAGCGATATTTTTGCTATGGGGGGCATTGCAAAAAGTGCTTTAAATCTGCTGATGTGGGATAGCACACATTTTGATGTCAAAGTAGCAAATGCTATTTTAAAAGGTGGGCTAGATAAGATTACTGAATCTGGAGCATTGCTCCTTGGCGGACATACGATCAAAGATACTGAGCAGAAATATGGACTTTCTGTTAATGGAGTGGTGCATAAGAATAGAATTTGGCGGAATAATACCGCACAAGAAAATGATGTCTTAGTGCTGACAAAGCCGCTTGGGAGTGGGATTCTCACCACAGCAATTAAAGCAAGAATGCTTCACAATCAAGAAGAAGTTATAAAATCAATGGCAATGCTTAATCTCTATGCGATGCAAGTCGCTCAAAACTATGAGATTCACGCCTGCACGGACATTACAGGCTTTGGGCTTATAGGACACGCGCTTGAAATGTGTCGTGCAAATATAACGAAAAAATCGCATTCCCCTTTGCTAGATTCCACGCAAAATTCTCCTTATGATAAAAGCATACTCTTTTACACGACACAAATTCCACTTTTTGAAAACACAAAAGGGCTATCAAAAATGGGAATTGTGCCGGGTGGCTCGTATGAAAATAAAAATGCCTTGTCCCATCAAGTGCAGATTCAATCACAAATAGATGATGATATTTTTTACTATGACGCACAAACTTCAGGCGGACTGCTCTTTGCCTTGCCATTTGCTCAAGCTAAAGCGTTTGTCTATGACTTACGCAAGGCTGGAATCACCTATGCAAATATTGTTGGTGAGATTCTACCTAAACGAGAAAAGGCTATTATTTTAGGCTAAACAAAACCCACTTGACATTAGCACAAAAGAGAGCAAAAACAAGGATTTCATTTAATTCTTCATAGATTCTGCCGATGTTCTCAGCTAGAATCTTATTGAGCTTGGAGAATAGTATGCAGTTTAATATGATAAACACTTTGGTGCGGAAGTTTTATGTTCTCAAAGAAGAGGGTTTTGTAGCAAATCAAAACTATAAAGATGATCTGCAAAATCTCCTTGCCAAAGAGGAATTTGCTATTTTTAACGCTATGTTTGAAGCTGACAATCTTGATAAAGCCATTGATAGTATTAAGCGTTCTTACACTAGTGGCAGGGCAAATAAGCAATATGTCATCAATATCTTATCAGAGCCAAAAATCACACAAATCGCCTCTGTCCTACTCAAAGGCTCAAAGCCAGAAACCCTTGAAAAAGCTATCCGCATAAGAGAAAATGTAGATAAAAATAGCGTTGTATTCCTAGATCTCATTAAGGGCATTGAAGAAAAGCTTATCACTTTTCTTGTCTCACGCGTGAGTAAATTCCCCCCTAGCACTTCGCCAGATGATTATCTTAAAACTCTCGCCCAAAAGGAAATCAATATCAGCAATGTTGCACGATATTTTGGTGGCGATTTTGAAAAAGCCTACCTTGATGATAAGGGTGTGGGCAAGTCATATTTTGAGTTTCTTACTTGCAAGGTGCTAATTAAGTATAAATTTATGAATATAGAAGACGCTCAACGCCTACTTCTTGTGTTTATTTGGAACTCAATCCCTGCCTTTAGGACAAAAACCCGCGTTACATCTGTAGGTAGCACACGCTAGGATTCTACTTTAGAATCTAGTGTTGAATCTAGTCCTATTTGCCTTATCATCTATTCTGTTTTACCCTACTCCACGCGTTTGGCAAATATATGCGAATCTAAATCGCTAAGCTCAAACACTTCATCAACAGCAATATCTTGTAAAGCACAGACTTTTTGCTCCTTGCTTATTTGTGCGTAGCCATTCTTACATAGTGAGCGTGGATTGCTCACTTTTAGGGCTTCAAAAAGCCGCTCGCATTCCATTTGTGCGTGAGTGAGCTTTCTCTCACACGCCATATCTATGAGCATTTTTACCCTTTCAATCTCTCCTTGCTTTTTTTCTAAAACATTCCTAAAATTTTCCACAAATACTTGCCCTAGAGCCTGAATCTGCTCTGTCTTATTTGTGTATTGTGCGTGAAAATTATAGAGTTTAAAATACTCCTTGAGTTGCCCTATCAATCCCTGCTTTTGCCCCAAATACCTTTCAAACACGCTGGAATACGCACCCATCATCTCATCAATAATCCGCAAAAACTCAAACTTATCGGGCAAAAGCATTTCCATTGCCGCTGAAGGCGTAGGTGCTCGTAAATCCGCTACAAAATCGCTAATAAACACATCTACTTCGTGTCCCACTGCTGATACAATAGGCGTTTTAGCCCTATATATCGCCTCTGCCACACACTCTTCATTAAACGCCCACATATCCTCCACACTGCCCCCACCTCGCCCTAAAACAATCACATCAAAGCCTTCTTTTGTGCCAAAAAAGCTATCAGCTAAAGCTAAATTTGCCACAATACATTCCTTAGCATTCTCCCCCTGCACAAGCGTATCAAAAAGCGTGATATGCACATTCTCCCAACGCTTGCGTGCCACTTTTAGCATATCCTCTTTTGCTGCTCCGGTAGCTGAAGTCAGCAGGGCAATGCGTTTAGGAAACTTCGGCATAGGCTTTTTGTGAAAAGATTCAAAATAGCCCTTAGCTTGAAGCTTATTTTTAAGATTTTCAAATGCCAAAGCAAGCTCACCAACCCCAGCAAGAGCAATACTCTTACACAAAATCTGATACTCCCCCTTTTGTGTATAGACACTTACACTCCCCATAATGACGACACTCTGCCCCACTTCAAGGCTTATCTTTAGCCCCCTAGCATTCCCTTTAAACATCACGCATTTGATACTTGAGCTTTCATCTTTAAGGCTTAAATAAATATGTCCGCTCGTATGCACCTTAACACTGCTAATCTCGCCTTGCACGCACACATCTAAAAAAGTCTGCTCCAAAATCGCCTTGATCTGTGTGTTTAGCTCACTAACCTTTAATGCTTTCATTAAACTTCCTTGATGAATAGTTGTTGTTTTATATTGACTTATCGCAGATTCTACCACAGGCTAACTTTTAAAGACTTTTGCCATAAATTTATGGCATTTTTGCTACAATGACATCTCATTTCCTAAAACTATCTTAAAATCAAAGGTTTATTATGACAGATAATGAGATTTTCCTTTGCTCTATTTGCAATGTCGCCTCCGGAGACTGCCCAGAAGACTGCAAATACTGCACACAAAGTGCGCATTATGGCACACAGATTCAGCGTTATAAAAATAAAAGTATTGATAAAATTTTACAAGAAGCAAAGGCATTGCGGGAGTTTGGGGCTTTGGGCTTTTGCTTGGTTACTGCTGGTCGCAGTCTAGATTCTCAAAAATGTGAATACATTGCTAAAGTCGCACACGCCATCAAACAAGCTGATTTGGGGCTACATATCATCGCGTGTTGTGGCAGTGCGGATTTGGGATCGCTCAAATATCTTAAATCACAAGGTGTAGATAGCTACAATCACAACCTTGAAACCTCCAAAGATTTTTTTCCGCATATCTGCACCACGCACACTTGGCTGGAGCGATTTGAAACTTGTGAAAACACACTCAAAGCCGAGTTAGGCTTATGCTCTGGTGGAATCTTTGGCTTAGGGGAGAGCTGGAGCGATAGGATTGAGCTTTTAAAGTCTTTGCAAATTCTATCTCCACATAGCTCACCGATTAATTTTTATATCCCCAATGACGCTTTGCCCCTGCCCCCGCAGACATTGAGCCAAGATGAAGCCCTAGAGTGCGTTACTCTTGCTAGAGAGTATCTCCCAAATACGCGTCTTATGATAGCTGGTGGGCGTGAAGTCATCTTTGGTGATAATCAAAAGCCCCTGTATGAAGCGGGAATTAACGCCATTGTGCTAGGGGACTATCTCACCACAGATGGCAAAGCCCCACAAGAAGATATTGCCCTTTTAGAATCTTATGGCTACATTCCAGCCACACACTGCCACTAAAGGAGAATAAATGGATATACAAAAAGATAGGCTTATCCGCACATTTCTAGGTAAGACTCAAGAGATTTTTACCCTTGTCTGGGATAAACTCAAAAGCATTTGGAACTTCGTAGCCGATAAGGAGCTAAGCTTTTATGCAGCGTCTTTAAGCTTTTATACCATTTTTGCCATTATCCCATTATTATTGATTTTCTTTTCTATCTTTGTGAATCTCCCAAACTTCCAATCTCAAATTGAGCAAATCCGCACCATTATCCTTTCAAATATCCTGCCAACGCACACTGAAGTGATTTCTAGCTACCTTGATACTTTTATGCAAAACAGCTCTGCTCTAGGTATGATGGGGCTTGGCTATACACTTATTGCGTCAATTATGTTTTTTCGTAACTATGAATACATCGCTGCAAAGATGTTTAACTCCACGCCTAGAAAGTTTTTTGACTCACTTGTTATGTATTGGACGATGATTACACTTTTTCCCGTGGTTTTAGCCTTTTCAATCTACTTTAGTGGCGAGGTGCAAAAGACGCTCAAAGGCACTGCGGATTTAAGCATTTTGTTTGATTTAATCCCTTATCTGCTGACTTGGATTATGTTTTTCTTGCTTTTTAAGCTTTCAGCCAACAAGCCTTTGAAGATTCTAGCACTTCTTATATCCAGTGTGCTTACCACGGCGGTATGGCTTATCACAAAATGGGGTTTTGTGTATTATGTCTTTTATAATGAGACTTACAAAAGCGTGTATGGACCCATCTCTATTTTTCTTTTTATGATGCTGTGGATTTATATCTCGTGGTTTGTATTGCTCTATGGAATGCGGTTTTGCGAGGGCTTTGGGACAAACTTTGGCAAAACACTTGAAGAAAAATACGGCTTCACATCAACAGAAGTGTGAAAAACAAATCTAAATCTGCTAGATTCTATTCTCTTACAGAATCTAGCACCGCAATCTTTAGAATCTACCTTTAAGATTCTAAAGGATTGATATTTTACTTAAATCTTACTTTTAATAAAGGCTTCCATTTCACTCACAATCGCTTCAATGCTCCGCTCACCATTAATCCTATATAGCACATTGCTTTGTGTGTAAAATGCTTCAATCTCTTTCAGCGGAGAGAGATACACCTGCATACGATTATTAAATACTTCTGCATTATCATCAGCCCCCCTAGCTCGTCCTAAAACTCTATCTCGTGCCACAGATTCACTCACTTCAACTTCTATCACGCTTATAAGCTTAACTTCACTTTGAGCCTTAAGTTTTTCATCAAGGGCTTCCATTTGCTCCACACTTCGCGGATACCCATCAATGATAATCACATCTTTTGGGGCGTTTGCCATAGCCTTTACAATCGTGCTTACCACAATATCAAGCGGCACAAGATTCCCTTTACTGATAAAGCCATCTATGATTTTCCCTTGCTCACTGCCACTTGCGACCTCTTCTCTTAGCAAATCACCCGTGGAATAATGCACGATAGAATCCGCATTATTCTTTGCGATAAGTTGTGCGTCTGTGGTTTTCCCACTGCCCGGTGCTCCAATGATTAAAAACAACTTTTTCATAAACTCTCCTTTACATTGTTTTATGATTTTCAACAAAGCCAAAATTATAACTTGTGAAATCTTAAGAGTATATATTTTTAGCCCAAGCTTTCATTGGAGATAAAACACAAAACAAATATGAAAAATATTTGATTATGTTTGTAATATATAGACATAAAATTTACATTTTATTAACTTTATTTTTACTTTTTAGCAATTTTTCAGCAAAAAGATAAGAAAATCCCGCCTTTAATTTTCACAAATAAGGAGTTTTTATGTTGAAACATAAACTTATCGCTACACTTGGGGGGGGGGGCTGCTTCTGCTATCTTCTTCTGCTTTGGCTGCGACATTAGATTCTCTTCAAAAAGACATTGATGAACTCAATGATCGCGTTGATGCAAATGAGCTTGCCGCCACACTTAATAAAGTGAAATTCGGACTTGAATTTACCACAGCGTTAAACAACATTCAATCAAAAAATCACACAACAGGCACAACGGAAAATTACAAAAACCGCTGGGCTATGGGACTTTACCTTAATATGAATGCCGATGTGAATAAATATACAAAATTCACAGGGCGTCTTTCTATGACAAAAGCATTTGGTGATATTGATTTGGGTTATCCTGCAGTTGGGACGATCGGTTCGCTAGATGCAGGACGCGGTATAGCCGGAGGAAGTGCTATCTATGTGGAAAGAGCGTATGTAGATATCTATATGGGGAAATACGCCGCCCTTACTATCGGTCGTTTGCCCGGCACTGATGGTCCCGGATCAAATCTCCGCAATAGCTCGGCTCGTATGAGCACATACCCTGCCCTTGCGGTAAATGCACTTGGCGATGGTGCTGTGCTAACACTCAAACCTTATACAAACGCAGCCCTAAGAGCTGGATACTCTAAAATCTATCAGTCATTAAATCCAAATACTTCTTCTGCTGGTGGAAATATCTGGGGTAATAAAGGTGCAAGTGATGCAAATCTTTTCTTTGGTGCGTTTGAGACACCTTTTGCGCCAAAAAGCTTTGGGCAAAATCTCTTAATGCTCACTTATATTAATCTCCAAAACTACGCTACACCTTATATGAGCACAGGGCAAACAGCACTTCCCGCTCAAAATATCGGTGATATGCAATATGTGAATCTCCATATTGAAAATGACAAAATGCTTGGCACAGGGCTTAACTGGTTTGTATCAGCAAGCTATTATATAGGTAGCGATGGAAAAGTATCAAATGCCGCTGCGGCAACATTAGCACAACAAAGTGGAGGACAGCTCACCCCACAAGCTGCCGCTGCGTTGCCTTATGCTAAATTTGCTAACGAAAATGCGTGGGCGGTTCACGCTGGATTGCGTTATGATATTGGATCGACTTTCAAAATCGGCTATGAATACTTCAAAGGCAGTCAATATTGGTATGCCTTCTCTCGTGTAAGCATTAATGATCCATTCAACTTCCGCAATACACGCGGTGATATGCACGATGTCTATGCGATTTGGCAGCTTGATTTGAATCAGTTTTTCCGCCTAAGCTACACAAGACAACATCTTGATTATGACACAGCCATTATGCCTTTACCTACGGCAAAAGCAAATACTACAAATCAAAACATCGCTCTTGCGTATCTTTTGAGATTCTAAGAAAGGAGTAAGAAATGAAAAAATATATTGCAATCGCCCTTATCGCTGGGCTTCCTAGCTTTATGTTAGCAGATTGTGCTTCACTTATGAAGCAATACAACGCTCCTGATCCATCATCTAAGACAATGGCTCAAATCAATCGTTGGCTAAAAAAAGTGGATAATGCCACTGATGCCAAAACGCTTGAAAGCTGTATGATAGCTCAGGCTGCAGACAATCCAAACAAAGCACAAGTTGCTGGTAAATAACACTTCTATTTGCCCCTGTGTGCTATCATACCGGGGCAGTTTCTCTTTTATTCCGCTTATTTATAAATACTAGAAATTGTGAATCTAAAACCTATGGTGCAACAATGTTAAGACAATTTATAATGCGATTTTGCTTTTTCTTTGCCTATCCCATATTCCTTTGTGCAGAACATTTTGATTACAGCTCATTACAACCCTTAGAGCAAGATTCTAAGAATCTAACGAACTATGAGAATCCTTACATCTATGAGCCTACAAGTAGGCTAGGCTATCTTAGCGTTGGCTCTGGACTTGTGCTAGGCGGAACACTTGTAGGAGCTGGTGTGCTGTATCTTATGCCCGAGAGTGTAACAAACTGGGATAAAAAAGAGATTTATAATCTTGGCGATAATTGGGCTAGGAAAACTTCACGCGGTCCTGTGATAGATGGTGATGATTGGTTTTTAAATTGGATTACTCACCCATATTGGGGTGCGGTGTATTATATGCAGCCGCGTGTAGCAGGATATAGCTGGGCTGAATCTGCCCTGTATAGCACTCTTGCTTCTGCACTCTTTTGGGAATATGGTGTGGAAGCCTTTGCCGAAACGCCCTCTTGGCAAGATCTTGTCATCACCCCTGCGGTTGGCTCAATTCTAGGAGAGCTGTTTTATCAAGCAAGTATGAAGATTCACAAAAATCACAATACTTTGCTTGGTTCAAGATTCCTTGGCAAAACTGCATTACTTCTTATGGATCCTGTGGGTTTTATTTTGCAGGATTTGGGCTTTGCAAATGCCTTTGGTGTGAAAAATAAAAATGATATGCAAAGCTTTATCACGCCCACAAGTGGCAAAAGTGGCTCTGGAGCTAGGCTTGTTGTGGTGAAATATTTCTAATGCCAAATCCCCAACATATCCAACATCTCCATCATATCTATGGTGGCATTTACACATTGTTATGGGATAATACGCCCATAACTCTAGGAATCTACACAAACGCCACACATATCACACACATCACTTGGGACAAAAAACTTTTAAATAAATCCCACAAAACGCCCTTAAGCGATGAATGTGCCTTGCAGATTCAAGCCTATTTTGATAAAAAACTTCTCTATTTTGATTTGCCCCTTTTGCCACAGGGAAGTGCGTTTCAAATGCGTGTATGGGAAGCTTTAAGGCAGATTCCCTATGGGGAGAAACGAAGCTATAAAGACATTGCTAGAGCTATTCATAATCCTAATGCTTCACGGGCTGTTGGCAACGCAAACAATGCAAATCCATTAATGATACTTATCCCTTGTCATCGTGTAGTGCGTGAAAATGGGGACATTGGCGGATATGCCTTAGATATATTCAAAAATGCAAGGGGCATAAAAGCTAAACTTTTAGAGCTTGAATCTAGCCCTAAATACTAAAATCATAAAAACTCACACTTAGCATAATGCCTTGCGTATCAAAAGATTCACCTTTAATCTTTTTGCTTTTTTCGTTAAAGCCACGCGTATAGCCCACACTTAGCCCATAACCTTGTGCAATATCTATAAAAAGCTCTGCCCTTGCTAATCCACCATAAATGTTATATTGCTCTTTTGGAATATGTGGCATAGCAAGATTACTCATCTCAAATCCCCCACCAAGCAACACAATCACTCGCCCATTAAACAAACGATAGCCAATCTGTCCGCCCACAGAGCCACTATACAAGCCATTTTTGTTTTCAGCCCCAGCACTCCCCTCAAGCCACGCGTTTAAAAGCACCTGTTTAGAATCCCCAAGCAAAAATCCACGCTTTAGCCCAAAAAGCACCGCTCCGCGTGTATTATCATAATCCTGCTTACTTTTGACATTATACGCCACACCGCCAATACTTACACTGCCAAAAGTAGAGTTATTCTCATAAATGGGTGCGGGTGAAAAATCCAAAGCCAAAAGATTCTGCCCCACACCAAACACAAAAAGTGAAAGCAAGAATCTTTTAAGTATGCCTCCCACAGCCACTACCCCCAAATGCTTCCTGTGTATGGCTGACTTTTATCCACATCATCATAACGCTTTCTGCCTCTTTTGTTTCCGCCCATATCTCTACCATTACCCCTACTATTGTTTCTTTGAGATTGTGGCTTAGACTTTGCATTGCGTGAAAATTTGCTAGATTTTTTATTGTGTTTTTGCTCTTTAGATTCGGATTCAGATTCAAGCTGGGCGATTTGCTCTTTACTTAGCCCAATCTTATTTTGCTTACTTTTTTCCAAATGCAGGGCAATGAGTTTAAGGCAAAGCTGCGTTGTATCAATCTTATCTTTAAGCTTTTCATAAATCGCCACAGATTTGTCATTAACCTTAGCTTGGGAAATCTCTTGTGAAAACGCATCATCGCTGTATTCCTGCGTAATCTCACACAATGTGAGCTTTGCTTTTGTAATCTGCTTAATCTTGCTTAAATCCTTGTATTCAAGCGGTGTAGCAAGGGTGATAGCCACACCCTTTTTCCCTGCCCTGCCTGTGCGTCCTATGCGATGCACATAGCTTTCAGGATTTAGCGGTATGTGGTAGTTAAACACGTGACTCACATCGCTAATATCAAGCCCACGCGAAGCGACATCAGTTGCCACAAGCAGTTCAATCTCATTTTCCTTAAACGCCTTAATAGCTGTGCGTCTATCCCACTGCTCCATATCGCCGTGCAGTGCCATAGCCTTGAATCCCTTTGCAACAAGCCTTGTAGCCAACGCATCGGCTTCTTTTTTTGTGCGTGTGAAAATAATGCTTTTTGTGGGATTTTGCGTCTCAAGTAGCCGCACAATCGCTTCATCTCGCTCCCCTTCATTAATGATATAGTATTGTTGCTCTATATCTTTATTTGTAATATCTGTGGGAGTGATTTTTACAAACTTTGGCTTATCTAGAATCTTCAAGGCTAGATTCTTGATAGGCTCTGGCATTGTGGCGGAAAAGAGCAAGGTTTGGTGCGTATTTGGCAAAAACTTAAAAATCTCTTCAATATCGTCTAAAAAGCCCATATCAAGCATTTCATCAGATTCATCAAGCACCACTACCTTTGGAGCAAAATTCTCTATCCTGCCATTTTGCAAGTGATCAAGCAATCTGCCCGGTGTGGCTATCATCACCTTTGGCTTTTTCTCTAGCAAATCGCACTGCCGCTTGATACTCTGCCCTCCATACATACAAATGGTTTTAATACGCCCAAATCGCCCAAGCTTTAGCACCTCTTCGCTAATCTGCATAGCAAGTTCCCTTGTGGGTGTAATCACAAGAGCTTCAATCTCCTTATTGCGGCTAAGGGCGTTTAAAATAGGAATACTAAAGGCAGCCGTTTTGCCCGTGCCTGTTTGAGCTTGAGCGATTAAGTCTTTGCCTTGTAAAACAATAGGGATACTTTGAGCTTGAACGGGGCTAGGAGAGCTAAATCCCGCTTCTTTAATGCCCTTTAATACAAAATCTTTTAAGCCAAAGTTTTCAAAGCTCTGCTCGTTTTGGGCTGGAGATTCTTGTGTGGGTGTTTGTGAATCTAAAGAAGTTTGTGAATCTTGTGTCATTAGTTGCCTTTATGTAATGAATTTGATATTGTTATTTTCATAAATTTGAAGCAATTTAAAAAACGCGATTATAGCAAAAATTGTGCTTTTTGGGATAAATTTACAAAAATATTATAAGCCTTAGCTATAATGCCAACGCTTTTATAAAACTCTAAATATTTTTTAGCACAATCAAATAAAGGATAGAAGTGAATCTAGAAAGCACCCTTATCACACTCTATGATTCTATGCCTTTTGGGGCAAGTTTTTTAGCTGGGATTCTTACCTTTCTAAGCCCTTGTTTGCTGCCGCTTATCCCCCCTTATATCTCTTATATCTCTGGCATAAGCATTGAAGAGCTACATCAAAAAACAACACACAAATCCCGCATAATCCTAACTTCACTTTTATTCATATTCGGCTTTTCAGCAACCTTTATAACCCTTGCTCTCTTTGCTGAATCTGCCCTTAGCTCAATCCTTAGCTCATCTCTTATGCGTTATATTGCTGGAGGGGTGATTATCCTTTTTGGGATTCATTTTTTGTTTCAATTTAAATTTGCCTTTTTATACAAAACCTTTCATTTTAGCCCAAATCACACTGCCTTTGGCTTTTTATCCCCCTTTGTGCTGGGCGTTGGCTTTAGTATCGGCTGGAGTCCTTGTGTGGGTCCCATTCTTGCTTCAATCCTAACTCTTTCTGTTTTTAATCAAAATAGTGCATTTTGGCTTATGTTATGCTATTGCTTGGGGCTTGGCTTGGCTTTTTTGCTCGTAGCGATTTTTATTAATACTGCCCTTAAAATGCTTAAAAAGCTCACACCCTTTCTTAAAGTCATTGAAGTGATTTCGGGGATTTTGCTTATTCTTATAGGTGTCTTGATTATGGCTCAAAAGAGTGATTTTTTACTGACTTAAAGGAGTTTTATGCTGTTTAAAAATGCGATACTTTGTGATTATCAGGGAGTAAAAGAGGCGGATTTACGCACACAAAATGGGCTAATTTCACATATCGGCTCTTTAAGTCCTATGGAGAATGAAAAGGTGCTTGATATGCAGGGTAAGATTCTATTTCCTGCGATGATTGATTTAAATATCGCCCCAAAAGCCCTATCTCTTTCAAGCAAAGCCCTTATTTCACTAGCGCAAAAAGCTCTAAAAGGCGGTGTTGGCACGATTTTGTTAAATCCTTACACAAATCCCCCTTGCAGCGAGAATGGCTCTATTGAACTCATAAAAAGCCTAAATAGCAAATCCCCTATCCACCTGCTCCCCGCGATTAATCCACTCACGCCCAATGATAAACTTAGCGATATTAGCTCACTTCATCAAAGTGGGGGCAAAGCTATTTTTGCAAAGAGCGATTATAACGCACATACTTTTATGCGTATCGCACAATACGCCCAAATGCTTCACATTCCGCTTGTATGCTTCCCTCAAGATTCAAGCTTGGCTTATGGGGTGATGAATGAAGGGTTTTTAAGTGCGGAGTTAGGACTCCCTTCAATCCCCACATATAGCCAAACCAAAGAGATTCCAAAAATCGCTGAAATGCTAAAAGATATGCCTTTAAAACTTATTTTTCACTCCCTTGTTTATCCGCGTAGTTTTGAATTATTAGAATCTTACAAAAACAAGGGCTATGCTTGTGAGTTTTTTACCCAAAGTTCAATTCATCATCTCCTGCTTGATGAAAGCCTATGTCAAAACTACAACACCGCTGCCAAGCTTAACCCTCCGCTTGTAGATTCTATCTCACAAAAAGCATTGCTAGAAAAGCTTAAAAATGGCGAGATTGACCTGCTTAGTTCTTTGCAGTCAGCAGATTATAACTCTAAAAAAGATCAAGTTTTTGAGCTTGCAAGTTTTGGTATAGACGCCCTTGAATCTTACCTATCACTTCTTTATACATTTTTGCATAAAAGCCACAAGATTCCATTAGAGATAATCTCAAAACTCACAAGCTTCACGCCCTCACAAATTCTAGGACTAAACAAAGGAGCATTGCAGGAAGGGAGAATTGCCGAGCTTGTGCTGTTTAATCCACATCAAACATACATTTGTAGCGATACATTTTCCCCTTACTATCAGCAGGAGCTTTGCGGTGTTGTAGAAGCGTTTTTAAGCAATGAGATTCTACACGATCCCAACAATAAACTTTAAAGGATAACAATGCAGGATTTTAAAAGCTTTCTTACAACTTTTATTCCACAGCTAGAACATTTAGGCATAGCTCTTTTCAAAGCCTGTATTATCTTAATTGTTGGCTATTATTTCTCGCGTTTTTTAAGCTCTAAAATCCGCAAGATTGTCGCTAAAAAAGATGAGATTCTATCCCGCTTCATCTCTCAAGTTGTCTTTATTCTCTGCCTTGTGGTAATGATTGTCGCTGCACTTGGCACGATTGGTGTGCAAACAAATTCCATCATCGCTGTGCTTGGGACTGCGGGTGTGGCTATCGCCCTTGGGCTTAAAGATTCTCTTTCATCTGTGGCAAGTGGCATTGTGCTTATTATCTTGCGTCCGTTTAAAAGGGGGGATTTGATTGAAGTTGGCGGTTTAGTGGGGAGTGTGGAAGCGATAAATCTTTTTACTACAAATCTCCGCTTAAATGATGGTAAGGTTGCTATTATCCCAAATAGCAATATGACAACAGCAAATATCATAAATACCACTTTCAACGACCAAAGACGCATTGAGCTTATTATCGGTGTAGGCTATGAAAGCGATATAGAATCTGTGAAAAAAATTATCATTGAAGTGCTAGAAAACACGCCTGAAGTTGATCCAAATCAACAGCATTTCATAGGCTTAACCGAGCTTGGAGCAAGCTCACTTAACTTCACACTTCGCTTTTGGGTGAAAATAGAATATGGTGTGTTAAACGCTCAAAGCAAAGTGCTAGAATCTATAAAAATCGCCCTTGATAAAAACGGCATTGAGATTCCATACAACAAGCTTGATGTGAATATCACAAATGCAAAAATGTCATAATTAAAGGTAGTATAATGATTGAAATTTTTGGTGCGGGACTAGTTTTTATATGTAATGAAAAGTTTGAGATTTTGCATAATGGTGGCATTGCCTTTGAATCTAGCAAGGATAGCATTTTAGGCGTTGGGGATTATGAAAGTCTATGTGCGGAATTTAAAAACGCAAAAAAGACTTTTATCCCTAATGGAATCTTGCTTCCTGCACTTATTAACGCCCATATACATTTTGAGTTTGGCGGGGTTTTGGCGGAGTTTTGCTATGGGGATTTTGGGGCGTGGCTTGATAGCCTTATGGCAAATCGCGATAATGTGCTAGAAAATGACGCGTTTGAATCCATTATCAATCAAGGGATAAATGAGCAGTTAAAAGCTGGTGTAGGCTCTGTGGGGGCGATAAGCAGCTATGGCAATGATATGGAGATTCTAGCCCATAGTCCTTTGCGTTGCGTGTATTTTAACGAAGCCATAGGGAGCAACGCAGAAGCGATAGATTTTCTTTATGCTAATGTTTTAGAGCGATTAAACAATGCTAAGAATCTAAAATCGCCTACTTTTACCCCCGCTCTCGCCCTGCACTCGCCCTACTCGCTCCACCCCATTATGGCTAAAAAGCTGACGGAACTCTGCGTAAATGAAAATCTCCCACTCTCTGCTCACTTTTTAGAATCTCCACAAGAGAAGCAGTGGCTTACCCAGCAAGATGGCTATTTTAAGGGCTTTTTTAAACGCCTAGCTAACATTGAAAACGCAAAGCCCTTTTACACACCACAAAGCTTTTTAGAAATGCTTTTGCCCTTACAAAATGCCCTTTCACTCACACATTGTTTGCAAATCACGCAAAAAGAGCTAGAGTTATGTGAGAATGCCACGCTTATCACTTGCCCGCGGAGCAATCGGCTTTTAAACAATGCCTTTTTGCCCCTTGAAATTTTACAAAATCACCCAACCGCCATCGGCACTGATGGTAAAAGCTCAAATAACAATGTTAATTTACTTGATGAGCTACGCACAGCCTTATATGCCTACCCACAAGCTGATATTGTGGAGTTATCTAAGATTTTGTTGCTTGGTGCTACACTCTATGGGGCAAGGGCTTTAGGGCTAAATAATGGAATCTTGGCTGAAAATAAAAGTGTGGATTTTGCGATTTTTGATTTTGAAAAGCCACTTTTTTGCGAAAATCAAACCCATTTAAATCAAGCTCCGCTGCATTTTATTCTTAATGCAAACTCCCCCACTCATCTCTATATCAACGCAAAGGCAGTAATATGAAAGAAGTCTCTAGTATTTTATTTGTATGCTTAGGCAATATCTGTCGCTCCCCACTGGCTGAAGGCATAGCTCGGGAGTTTGTGAAGAAATATAATCTACCCTTAAAGGTGGATTCAGCGGGGACAAGCGGTTGGCATATTGATGAATGCCCTCACGCTGAATCTAGGCAAGTAGCAAAAAGGCATAATTTTAGTATTGATGATTTGCGTGGAAGGCGTGTAAGTGTGTATGCCGATGATGCTTTTGATCTTATCATCGCCCTAGATTCAAGTAATTACAAGGATTTATTGCAACTTGGCTTTGATAAGGGCAAAGTAAAAAAGCTAGGCGATTTTGGGCTAAATGGTGCAGATGTCCCTGACCCCTATGGCTACAAGGATATGGAGGGCTTTGAAAAGGTGTATCAAATGATTGCATTTTGCGTTAGAAATCTGCTTTGTATGCACTATCCTGTGATAGAATCCGATTCAAATTTTTTAGATATTCAACAACCAAACTTTTAAAGGCAAAACAATGACAATCACACTCTATGGTATCAAAACTTGCGGCAGTGTCAAAAAGGCAATAACCTTGCTAGATAAGCATAGTATTCCATTTCATTTTATTGATTTAAAAACCACTACGCCAAATAAAGAGCAGCTCAAGTCGTGGATAGAATCTAAAGGCATTAAAGTCGTTCTTAACAGCAAAGGCACGACTTATAAAAATCTCAAAAAAGAAGGTAAAATCACAGAATCTATCCTAGATTCACATATACAAGAGCAAATTGATATGCTTTTTGCCACGCCTATGCTTTTAAAACGCCCCATTATCACAAGTGATAAACATCTCATCATCGGCTACAATGAAAGCGAGATTTTAGAGCTTATCCACGCCTTTCAACAAAGGGCATTATGATGAGTTTTTGCCGCATTACTTATCTCACACTTGCCTTTTTGCTTATTTTAGGATTTACTGCCTGTGCGGATAAAGTTATCCCTAGCCATCAAGTCAAAGATTTACAGACTTTGCCTCAAGATGCACTCTTTTATCTCCCAGCAGACTTAGAATCTAAACGCAATGACAAGGCCCTAGGGACACTTAAAAAAGACTATTTGCAAAAACACTTTTCTCCGTGGCATCAAAAGCCAAATCCTAAAAAAAATGAAGTGTTTTGGATTGTGCCTTCACTGCAGAATCTTGCCACAAATGAGAGCAAACCCAAAAGCAAGAATAAAAGCTATGGTGAAGATCTCCAAGAGATAAGCCCACAAATCGCACAAAATCTTATAGATTCTATGAATCTTAGCTCCTATCCAAACCAAAATCAAAAAGCCATTATCACCACAACGACTGCTGTGCGTGCCGTGCCGACAAATAAGCCTTTATTTAACAAAACAAATGGCTATCCATTTGATAGGTGGCAAAACTCCCTTATCTTTGCCAATACACCTGTGCTGATTACACATACAAGTAAAGATAAGCAATGGGTGCATATACAATCAAGCTTTGTGTATGGCTGGGTAGAATCTACTCATCTTGCCACGCTTACATCTAAGCAGATTAGCGAGATAGAGAGCTATACGCAATACATCAGCCCAAAACTTGATAAGATTCCACTCTACAACTCACATCATCACTTTATTTCACAAGCACGAGTTGGGCAGATTTTCCCCATATATGGCACACAGCTAAAGCAATCTGTGGGTATAGCAGTCTATGTGCGTTTGCCAAATGGAGAAGCTAAAAGAGAGCAGGTATATTTGCCTAATGAAATGATAAAGCCTTTCCCACAAATTGCAGATTCTAAAGCCATTGCTGAAATCATCAATACAATGATAGGGGATAAATATGGCTGGGGCGGATTCTTAGAAAGTCGTGATTGCTCGGCTTTTGTGCGTGATATTTTTACAAATTTTGGCATTCATCTTCCGCGTAATTCAAAAGCCCAAGTGTATTATGGAAATAATCAAGTTGATTTAAGCAACCTTTCACGCAAAGAAAAAGAAAGCTATATTATTGCTAATGCTACGCCTTATCAAACAATCCTTTGGCTACAAGGGCATATTATGCTCTACATCGGCGAGTATCAAGGCAGGGCGATTGTAGCTCATAGTGCGTGGAGTGCGACTACGGGCAAACGCTATGAGAATATGCTAGGCGGTGTTGTTATCACAAGCTTGTATGTGGGGGAAGAGCATAATTCATTATTTGCAAAATCCCCACTTCTGCTTGATAAGGTTAAAGCAATGTCTAATATCTCTCAACTTGCTGAAAAAATCACCGCCCCACAAGAATTGAGCGAGAATCTAAAATGAAAGAATCTCAATGAAAAAAATAGCTTATATTTTACTTTTACTCTATCTTTGTGGCTATGCCGAGCCTATTAAGGTGCTTGTGAGTGTCCTGCCACAAAAGCAAATGCTAGAATCTATCGGTAAAGAATATGTAGAAGTAGAAGTGCTTGTCCCGCCTAGCAAATCCCCTGAAATCTATGAACCAAATATACAACAAATGAAGCATATTCAAAATGCTGAAGTGTTTTTTGGCGTGGGAATGCCCCTAGAATCCACTTGGCTTAAGAAATTCCGCAGCATTAATCCAAAGCTCAGATATTATAATCTCGCAGAATCTCACGCTCACGCCTTAGATTCTCACTCGCAAGATTCTAAACACTCTAACACCCACGCTCACAATCCGCATATCTGGCTTTCTCTTAAAGAATCCCAAGCACAAGTAGCATTCATTGCCAAGATTCTAAGCACCTTGCAACCAACGCATAAAGACTTTTTTACCACACAATCAACACAACTTACAAAAGAGCTTGAGCAGATTTATATTCAAGCTCAAAATCTTTTTACCAAATACGCAACAAAAAGCTTTCTTGTGTATCACCCAGCCTTTGGGGATTTTGCTAGGGATTTTGACTTAGAAGAATTAAGCATAGAAAAAGATGGCAAAGAAGCTAAGGGCAGGGATTTAAGTCAGCTTATCACACAAATCAAACAAAGACAGATCAAAGCCCTTTTTATCCAACCACAATATTCAAAATCACGCGTTCAAAGCCTTGCGAATGAATTAAAGCTTGAAATTCTAACTCTCAATCCACTCAAATCCCAATGGCTTAACTCCTTTGCTCTCTATGCGTGTCAAATCGCCCTATCCCTTGATGAGAATGATCCCAAACTACAAGAATGCCTAGAAAAGCACTTTAGCAAAGAGAGAAGCAAATAATGCTAGAGATGAAAAATGTAAGCTTTGCTTATGGGGCGGAAAATGTGCTAGAAAAGATTAACTTCAAGCTAGAATCTGGCGATTTTTGGGCGGTGATAGGACCAAATGGCGGGGGAAAAACGACATTTGTAAAGCTTTTGCTTGGGTTACTTAAGCCAAGCAAGGGCAAAATTAGCTATCATTCAAACATACAGCCTTGCCATATCGGCAATGTCCCACAAATGACTTATCACAATATACAATTCCCCATTTGCGTGAGAGACACCATTGCTCTTGGGCTGCTTCAACCTAGAATCTTTGGGTTCAATCCCAAAAAGAGCCAAGATTCTATTTTTCAAGCAATGGAACTTTTAGAAATCACTCATCTTGCTAAAAAGCCCTTATATGCCCTATCAGGTGGAGAGAGGCAAAAAGTGCTTATCGCAAGGGCAATTGTGAATAATCCTCAGATTCTTATCCTTGATGAGCCAACGGCAAATATTGACTCTAAAGCACAAAAAAGCATTTATGAACTGCTTAAAAAGCTTAATCGCACGATGAGTATTGTTGTGATAAGCCACGATCTTTCACTCACACTTGGCTATGCTAAAAAGGTGCTTTATGTCAATAAGAATGCTGTTATACACGAGATTCCAGATTTTAAGCTTGATGTGAGTGGGCATATTTGTGAAGTAGATTTGCTTACTCATTTTGCTATGCAACCTAACAATTCGTCTTTTGAGCGAGAGCATTCAGTATTGAGCGATAAATCGCGGATTACTTCAGCAGAAGCTGCGGCACTTACGCCGAGTAAGCTTCTTGCTTCCGCTTCGCAAAACCACGATTTACTAAAGAAACCTGCTGCGGCTTCGCCTTGCACCGCTTCGCTGGTTTTCTCATCTCAATCCTTAGAATGCCGAGATTCTAGCTATTCATCTTTGGGTAATCATAGTGATGATTCACAAGCGGACTTATGCAGTTCATCACTACAAGCCAAATCGCCAAAAGAAATAACGCAGAATCTCAAGGATTTAAAATTATGATTGAACTCTTTTCATATCAATTCGTATGGGTAGCATTATTTGTATCATTTCTTGTTAGCATTTGTAGTGGGGTTATCGGCTCTATGATTGTAGCAAATAAAAATGTCTTTGTCGCTGGGGGCGTAGCTCATAGTGCTTTTGGCGGTGTTGGACTAGCTCTTTTTTGTGGCTTTAGCACGATGCTTGGAGCGTTGTGTTTTGGTGTGGCTATGGCGATATTTTTAGCCTATGCGTTTTTATACCAAAGAGAAAGGCTAGATGCCTATGTGGGCGCAAGCTGGGCATTTGGAATGGCAATAGGCGTTATTCTTATTGACTTAAGCCCGGGATATAATAGCGATATTTCAAGCTATCTTTTTGGCTCAATTCTCGCTGTTGGCACAGATGAAATGATAGCAATGGCGGCGTTTGATATTTTCCTTATCATTTTTGTTAGGCTGTATTATTATGAGATTCTAGGTTTATTTTATGATAGTGAGTTTTGTCAAACAAAGGGCTTAAATGTGAATGTGTGGATAAGCGTTGTCTTTGTGCTTATCGCCATTGGTGTGGTGCTGTCTATGAGTGTAGCTGGACTTATTCTTGTTTTGGCGATTTTATCAATCCCTGCATATATTGCCAATCTCTTTTCCCACTCGCTTGGCTCTATGATGTTTATCTCGTGGCTTATTTCACTTATTTTTATGTGGGCTGGGTTTTTTATCGCCTATTATTTTAATATCAGTATTGGGGCGTGTATTGTCGTGCTGTTGGCACTTGGAATGTTTAGTGCTATGCTTATTTATAAAATGACAAGGAGATTCTTATGAGAGAAGAAGATTCAAACAAAATCGCTAAAAGGGCAGTTAAAATTGCGTTGTTTTGTGTGTTTGCTACTTTGCTTTTAAGCCTTATTAATATTTACATCTTAATTAACCAAGTCAGTGCCACAGCGGCTATGAGCAAAGAAATCAAAGCCTTGCAAGAAAAAGTTGGTATTGAACGCAAAGAGCTAATACAATAGATTTAATCAAGTCTGTAATGTGCGCCTTTGCTTTCCTTGCGTGCTTTGGCAGATTCTATAATTTTTTTAGCGACAAGCAGTCGCAGTCGTAGCATACGCCCGATATTAGATTCTAGCATTACCTCAACGCCGCCTAGAGCTGAATCTAGCCCACTTTGTGAGCGGATAATCCCAACCTTATCCCACATAATCTCCCGTAGCACATTCTTAAGCCGGACATCGCCCTCTTTTTGCAGGACTTCTTCACATAGCGGAAAATGCCGAATGGGATTTTGGATAGAATGCCCTGCGATATATTCCGCAACTCTTTTGCCAAAAACAAGCCCTTCTAAAAGTGAATTAGACGCAAGGCGGTTTGCTCCGTGCAGTCCATTACACGCACATTCCCCCACCGCATAGAGATTGCTCATACCTTTGACTAGCCCTTGCGAATCTACCAAGATTCCGCCCATAGAGTAGTGAAACGCCGGAGATATGGGAATCTTTTGCTTAGGCAAAGAAAGTTTATTTGTGCTTAAATCGCGGTAAATATTTGGAAAACGCGTTTTAAAATCTACTTCACTAAAAGCACTCACATCTAAAAAGGCTGATTTTTTTTGCGTGGAGCAATAATCCATTATCCCCCTTGCGACAATATCTCGCGGAGCAAGCTCACCTCGCTCATCATAGGCAAATAAGAATCTCTTATTATCTTCATCTACGACTACACCGCCTTCACCTCTCACCGCTTCGGATATGAGATATTTTCTCGCTTGTGGGTTGCTGACATAGGCTGTGGGGTGAAATTGCAACATTTCCATATCTTGCAGGGCTAAATTATGCTCTAAAATAATGCCGTGCAAATCACTGCTAATGGTATAAGCATTGGTATGATATTTAAAAAGCCCCCCAACGCCCCCACTTGCGATAACCACCTGATGTGCGTAAAGATTTTGCAAACCAAACTTACTTTGCACACATACCCCATAGCACCTATCCTCTTCAATGAGTAAATCCACCACTTCAGCATTTTTCCACAATGTCGCTTGAAGTTTGCCTATAAGGTGCGTGTGGAGATTTCTCCCTGTGGCATCCCCTCCTGAATGCACGATTCTAGAGCAGGAATGCCCCCCTTCTTTAACATAAAGTAACTGCCCCTTATCATCTCTATCAAGTATAAAGCCACTTTGGATAAGCTCCTGTAAAATCACATTGCTATGTTGGCTTAGAATCTCCACGCACTCCCTATTATTCACCCCACCACCGGCTGAAAGCGTATCTTGTATATGTAGGGCTTCATCTTGCTTATCTTTTGGAATAGTAATGCCACCTTGTGCGTAAAAGGTATTACACTCCCAAGGTTGAGCTTTACACAGAATCAGCACCTTTAAATGCTGGGGTAAATGCCTAGCACAATATAGCCCAGCCACACCAGCACCGATGATAATCACATCATATTGTTGGCTCATTTATTCCTCATCTTCTTCATAACTTGCTGAAGGCTTAGAGCCTATCTCTTGAAATAGCACTTTCTTTTTAGATTCAGATTCAAACTCTTGTGGGATAGAATCTTGCTCTATTTTAGAATCTGCTTTAGAATCTTTATAAAAAGGATCTGCCTTGTATCCACAGCCCACAAACCCACAAGCAAAAATAAATATCAAATATGCTACAATCAGCCTATGAAAGCTGAAATAAGAACTAAAACGATGTATCATTTACTCTCCCATATAAAACGAGAATTTCCACTTTTGCACCAAAAGCTTGAAGCCCAAAGCGAAATTACGCGTTTTAAAAATGCCTTTCTTACTCCGCTGGAGCGGGAGCAGATTCTATTCATTGTGCCTAAAAACAATCAGTTGCTTTTTGCTTTTAAGCATAAGGCGTTGTGCGTAGAATTTAATCATTATAAGCATAAATTTATAATAGAGAGTTTAAAGCAATATAAAGAGCGTTTCCCCAGCCTTGCTTCTATCCAAAAAATACACGCCTATGTGCCTTCTCATATCCTTAGCCCAAAACCCCCACAAAAAAGCGTGCAAATCTACCGAGAACACGCAAAAGGCGAGTTTATAAACCACGCCAAAAATCCACAGATTTATGAGAAGTTTGAAGCACTTCGGGCTGGAGTAAAACGCCAATGGGAAGCACAAAATGCCCAAGCATAAAAACATTCAGGCACAAAATATTCACAAAATATCCAAAACATCAATATATAGTTTGCTTTTCACCCTGCAAAATCTCCCCACACAGCCCGGAATCTACCAATATTTTGATAAAGATGATAATCTACTCTATGTCGGCAAAGCCAAAAATCTAAAAAATCGCATAAAAAGCTACTTTTCTATTCATAATGACATTATCACGCCAAAGGCTAACCTTAGTCAAAGAATAGCCCTTATGGTATCCCAAGTGGCTAAGATTCACACTTTGCTTACACAAAGTCAAGAAGATGCCCTTATCCTTGAAAATTCCCTTATCAAAAGCCTAAAGCCAAAGTATAATATTCTTTTGCGTGATGATAAAACTTATCCTTATATTTATATTGACACTTCTACTGCTTTTCCACGATTTGAAATCACTCGCAAGGTGCTACAAAGCAAGCATATTGAGTATTTTGGTCCTTTTGTAAGTGGAGCTAGGGAGCTACTTGATAGCCTCTATGATGCCCTGCCCCTTGTGCAGAAAAAGTCCTGCCTTAAAGGCAAAAAGGCGTGTATATTTCATCAGATTCATAAATGCCCTGCCCCTTGTGAAAATAAAATCTCTCAAAGTCAATACGCAGAGTATATTACACAAGCAAAAGCATTTATAGATGATAGAAAAGGGCTTATAGAGATTTTAGAATCTAAAATGCAGATACTCTCACACAATCTACAATTTGAAGAGGCAGCAAAGATACGAGATAGAATCCAAAAGCTAAAAACACTCAAAACCCAATCTATTATTGACATTATGAGTGGAGATTATGATATATTCTTGCTTGATTCACAAAAGCAAGATGTGGGGCAAAATCATATCCTTATGATGCTTTTTATCCGCAATGGACGCATTGTCTCAAGTGATTTTTCATTTATCCACCAAGAGATTCACAGCCAAAACCTAGCTTCACTCTACACCCAAGCCCTGCTTAATCACTATAAAACCCCTCTTCCCCTGCCACCAAAGGAGATTCTTATCCCATATTTTGACTTCCAAGATCAAGATGAAAAAGATGATTTGCAAAAGATTTTACAAGCCCAAACACAAAGTCATCTCAAAATCACCCAGCCACAAAAAGGCACAAAATATAATCTTTTACAACTTGCTAAAAAGAACGCTCAAGAAATCCTAACTTTGCATACCAAAGAGCAAAATAATGCCCAAAATGAAAACGCCACTCTATACGCTCTAAAAGATTTATGCAATCTCTCTCAAGTGCCTTATAGGATAGAGGTCTTTGATACATCTCATCATAGCGGAAGCCACAATGTAGGCGGAATGGTAGTGTATGAAAATGGCGAATTTATCCGCAATGCTTACAGACGCTTTGAGCTTCATAGCAGTGATGAATACTCCCAAATGAGCGAAATGCTAACACGCAGGGCAAAAAGATTTGAATCTAATCCGCCACCAGATTTATGGCTACTTGATGGCGGCAAAGCTCAAATCAACCTAGCACTTGACATTCTAAAAAGTGTGGGGGCAAATGTGGATATTATCGCCATTGCCAAGATGAAATATGGGGAGAAGCACAATGCTAAAACTTATCGCTCTAAAGGCAATGCCCTTGATATTTTACGCACACAAAATGCGGAGTTTAAACTTAGCACAAACGATAAAAGACTACAATTCTGCCAAAAGCTCCGCGATGAAGTGCATAGATATGCTATCACTTATCATCGCAACAAAAAGCAAAAAGACATACACAAGATTCAGATTCAAAAGGGAAATAATATGAATAGCTCTTATAGCAAGGCTCAAATTAAACGACTTTTAGATTATTTTGGCTCATTTCACGCCATTCAAAACGCTCCAAAAGAGCAGATAGAAAATGCTCTTTCACGCTCATTTAAAAGTAATAAAGATTCAAAATGACAGCTTCTTTATATAATCAAACCCTAGACATCTTGCACCAAAGTTTTAAAACTTTAGACATTAAACTTGCTAAAGACAATGCCCAAAAAAGCCTAGAATCCCTTTGGCAAAAGCAAAGCGGCGAAAATCCACAGCTTACAGAAAATGAAATAAGAATGGCGATTTTGCATTTTTATCATCAATGTGGCTTGGGGGCGTTTGTGCATTATGATAAAAACACACTCCATATCATCACGCATATCAAAAACAAAAAACATAATATCTATGTAGATTCTATCTGTGAATTTTTAAAAACTCACAAAGCCCTTTATACACAGGAGAAAATCAAGCAAGGCGAACTGACAAAGCAGGATTTTAAAGAGTTGTTTGACTTTATAGAATCTAGCTTTGACCTGCAAAGAAACACACAAAGAGAGCTAATCAAAATCGCTCTAAGAAATGTCTTTGGCATACAGGCTAGGGACGCTCTTTTTTTTAAAGATGGAGAGATTAAGCTTTTTGCCTTTGATTATGAAAAGGTAAAAATCAATAATGAAATCCGTAAGATTAATAGCAACGCCCACATTAATGTCTTAAGCAATGAAGATAAAAAGATTTTAGATAACGCCTTACTTTCAAGCGATATGCACACTATCATCGTGCAAAATACCTTGATGATTTTACAAAATGATATACATCTCTCACGCATAGATAATCTTGAGTTTAATAAACGCTTTAGCTTTTTTGCGATTCAAAAATTACGACTTTATATAGAAAATCTTGCTATAAACCATATAGATTCACTAGCAAAAAGCATTTATTGTATGAATCTAGCACATAAATATGCTAATGTGATGTTTGAAGTCGTGGCAAAAGAGCTTTTAGAGCTTTGTAGCAAAAATAACGCTAATGCTATTAAATTTATTGAGTTTTATAATGGCGGCTCACTTGAGCTTAAAGGGCAGATTCTAAAAAAGCCACTTATCATTGATAGTAATGGGAATCCTTGGACTATAAATCTCATACAACAAGCCCTAAGAAGCAAGCTAAACATAGAGTTTGACATACAAAAAATGCAGCAACAAAGTGATAATATTGATAAACAGATTGAGAATATCACCCGCACAAGCAACCAACACGAATTAAGTTTAAAAGAATCTCACACCAAAGCTGAATATTGCAAAAATGACTTAGAATCTAAAAATCAAGCCCTGCGTTTGCTTGTTAATCAAAAAGCACCAAAAGAGCAGATTGATACGCTAAGTGAAGAAATAAATGCCCTTATTCTTAAAAAATCACAGATTCTAAACACCACTGAAGAGCTGCAAAAAGAGCTTGTGGGCTTAAATAATGAGCATATCAAGCTTTTAGAATCTAAAGAAGAACTCAAACAACGCATTAATTACACTTTTAAGAAAAATAGAGAAATATTTTTGCAATATGACTTACTTTGCCACGCTTTAGGCGATGCAATCGCAAATGGTAAAGAACTGATATAAGGATTCGCAATGAGAAATATATTTACACATTTTATTAACAAAACCTCCTTTCACACGCAAACGACAATCCTTGTGTGGATTATCGTAGTTGGATTTACTTTAGTGGCAAGTGTGGGGCTACTTGCACTCATCGGGTTAAAAAGCGAGTTTGACACAAACTCACCGCAAAATCACAATATACACTCACTCATACTGCCTAATAAAAATTACGACCCATACAAGCCAAATGACAAGATTCCACAACTCCTTGAAATGTGGGAACAATACAAAATGTATAATCTTACAAAAAATCAAGATTTAGCTACTACACATTTGCGGGAATGGTATGCTAAAACCTTTAAGCCCAGCCACTACACGCAGATTCAAACACTTCTCGCTAAAGAGAATACTATTATAGAATCTATTGACAAAGCCTTTATTACAAATGATAATCACAGCATTCCCTCCCTCCTAGAAGAGCAGATTCTATTAGCCTTTGACATTGCCCTATACAACAAATATATCACAGATTCACTCTATCAAAACACCTTTATCATTTTGGCAATCTTTATGCTTATTGTCATCACAACAATCATTATCCTTGCCCTATCTATCCGCCAGTCCATAAACATTAATCATCTCACATTAGAACAGCTCGTGCAGGAAAAAACCCAAGAGCTACAAAACCTTAATGAGAATCTCCAAAAATCCATAGATTACGAAGTAGAGCAAAGTCGCAAAAAAGATTTGATTATGTATCAACAAGCTAGACTTGCTTCTATGGGGGAGATGATTCAAAATATCGCTCACCAATGGCGACAACCGCTTAACTCCCTAATGGTGCTGATACAAAGCTTTAAAAGCAAGGCTATGCAAAAAAAGCTAGATATTGAGTTTGTCCTAACACAAACACAATATGGTATGAAAATCGCCACAGAGATGTCAAATACTATTGAAAACTTCCGCAATTTTTTCCGCCCAGAGAATAAGACAGAGCCTTTTACGCTCTCTGCTAGTATTTGGGATTCTGTGGAATTGCTTAAAGCTCAACTGATTGAAAGCTCCATTGAAGTGAAAGTGTGTATTCAAGAGAGCGAAAAAGACCTAAGCATTGATGGCTTTCAAAATTCCTTCACACAAGTGATTTTAATCCTTATTAACAACGCCATTGACGCACTCAAACTGACTATGGAAAATAAAGAGAGCGAAAAAGACTTTAGCCCACTCATAGCGATTTCATTAGATAAGGTAGGGTATAATGTCACACTTTGTGTAAAAGACAATGCAGGGGGGATTCACCTAGAGGATAAATCAAAGGTGTTTGAGCCTTACTTTACCACCAAGCATAAGTCCGTTGGCACAGGTGTTGGGCTGTATATGGCAAAGCAAATCATAGAGCGTCAATTTAATGGCACAATCAATGTAGCTAACACCCATTGGTCTAATGGGGATTATGGGAGTGATGAATATTTTGGGGCTGAATTTAGCATAAACATACCATTACAAAAGGATTAGTTATGAATCTAAACGCACTTAGCAAACTCACTATTTTATACGCAGAAGATGATAATGACACGGCTAATCTCACAAGCTTGGTGCTTGAAGATTATGTCGGGCGTTTGCTTGTGGCAAAAAATGGACAAGAAGCACTCAATCTTTTTAAACTCCACAAGGTTGATTTAGTCATCACTGATATTCTTATGCCAAAGATGAATGGTATTGAACTCATTGATGCTATACGCACTTCAAGCACTCACCCCGATGTCCCTATTGTCATCACCACCGCACATACTGAAACAAAATATCTCCTTGATGCCATAAGACTACGCGTTGATGGCTATATCCTTAAACCCATTAATGTAGAAGAGCTACTCCACGCACTTGATAAGGCGATTTTACCATTTTTACAGGCTGATGAAATTGCCTCTAAGAATCTACTGATTAATGCTATCTCTACATTTGTAGGCGGTAAGAAAATCGCCATTATTCAATTTTTGCTCTCCCATTGTGATGAAGATAATATCTTTTATGGCTCGTATGAGGATATTATCGCTCATCTTAATGTCAGCAAACCCACCATTGTTAAGACTTTTAAGCAGCTCATTGACACAGGCATTCTTATCAAAATCAAAAACAAAGTCTATAAGATTCACCCTGATTTAGATCAAAATGCTAAAAATAACGCCCTAAAAGATTCTAACTCTTGACTTAAAACAAAGTTTTTAATACAATCAGCGTTTTATTTCATCTATGCAATCTCTTAAGATTTAGAATCTAATTTTGCAACTTCCTAATTTCTTAACAAAATTCTTTAAGGACATTTATGGCAGAACACAAACGAACTCACACGCCTGTGGAAGGCTATCAGTTAGAAGAACTCCGCACAAAAAGCATTAAACAACTTATTAGCATCGCCGAAGAAGTCAAGGTTGAAAATCCTAGCGATTATCGCCGACAAGATCTCATCTTTGAGATTCTAAAAAATCAAGTCAATCAAGGCGGATATATTCTCTTTTCTGGAATCTTAGAAATCACAAATGAAGGCTATGGCTTTTTGCGCGCTCTCACAGAAAGCCTTGCAGATTCTCAAAATGACACTTATGTTTCACAATCTCAAATCCGCCGCTTCGCCCTGCGGAATGGCGATATTGTAACCGGGCAGGTGCGCGCCCCAAAAGATCAGGAGCGATATTATGCACTTCTAAAGATTGAAGCCATTAACTATATGTCGCTTGAAGAGAACAAAAACCGCCCCCTTTTTGATAATCTCACCCCCCTATTCCCACAGCAACAGCTCAAGCTTGAATATGAATCTAGCAAAGTTACAGGTAGAATGCTAGATCTCTTTAGCCCCATAGGCAAAGGGCAGAGAGCGCTTATTGTAGCTCCACCTCGCACGGGAAAAACCGAGCTTATGAAAGAGTTAGCCCACGGCATTGCGAAAAATCACCCTGAAGTTGAGCTTATGGTTTTACTTGTTGATGAGCGACCCGAAGAAGTAACTGATATGGAGCGAAGCGTGAAAGGGCAGGTGTTTAGCTCTACTTTTGATATGCCAGCAACAAATCATATCCGCGTAGCTGATTTAGTTATTGAATCTGCCAAGCGAAAGGTTGAAATGGGTAAAGATGTGGTGATTTTGCTAGATTCTATCACGCGTCTTGCTCGTGCGTATAATGCCGCTACACCTTCAAGTGGTAAGGTGCTAAGCGGTGGGGTTGATGCCAATGCCCTGCATAAGCCTAAGCGATTTTTTGGTGCAGCTAGAAATATAGAGCAAGGCGGAAGCCTTACCATCATCGCCACAGCCCTTATTGAGACAGGCTCTAGAATGGACGAAGTGATTTTTGAAGAGTTTAAAGGCACAGGCAATAGCGAGATTGTGCTTGCACGCAATATTGCTGATCGCAGAATCTACCCAGCCTTTGATGTGCTTAAAAGCGGGACGCGAAAAGATGACTTGCTACTTGGCAAAGATAATCTCACAAAAGTGTGGATGCTACGCAATGTAATGCACACAATGGATGATGTGGAGGCGCTTAGCTTTATTTATTCAAAAATGAAGCAAACAAAGGACAATGAAGAGTTTTTAAATATGATGCAAGAGTAGATAAGGAAAGTAAATGCGAGCAGGGGTTTTTGACAGCGGTGTTGGGGGTTTAAGCGTTTTAAAAAGTCTCATTAATGCAAAACTTTTTGATGAGATTATTTACTATGGCGATACAGCCCGTGTGCCTTATGGTGTGAAAGATAAGCAAACCATTATCCGCTTTTCCCTAGAAGCGTTAGATTTTTTTAAACCCCATAATATTGATATACTTATCGTTGCTTGCAATACCGTGAGTGCCTATGCGTTGGAAGAAATGCAAAAACATAGCAAAATTCCAATCGTTGGCGTGATTGAGCCGGGCGTTTTAGCCGTGCAAAATAAGCTCAAAGACACGGATTCAGAAATCCTTATTTTAGCCACTCGTGCCACGATTAATTCTGGGGAATATGAAACACGGCTTAGAAACATAGGTTTTTGGAATCTTAAAAGCCTTGCTACTGGACTTTTCGTGCCACTTGTTGAAGAGGGTTTGCTTGAAGGGGCAGTGCTTGAAAGCGTGTTTGATTACTATTTGAGTGATTTCACTAATCCGCCAAAAGGCATTATTCTAGGCTGCACGCATTTTCCACTTATCGCAGATTCTTTGAGTGCGTATTTTAACAATCAAAGTGTGCTTATCCATTCAGGTGAAGCGATTGTAGAGTATTTGACAACGCATTTGCAACTTCACACACAATATCCGCTCAAATCACTTCAATTTTTCGCAAGTGATAACACCGCCTCTTTAACAAAAATCGCCCAAAAGTGGCTATAATAGCAGCCCCAAACAAAACAAAGGAGAGAAAATGAAACTCAAAAGAAAAATAAATTTTGATGTTTGCACATTTTGTAATCACGCTTGTGATTTTTGCTCAAATCCAGACAAACGCACTAAAAAAGCAAAAACAAGCTATGCTGACTTTGTAAAGGCTATGGATAATGTTTTGCAATATGTTGAAACTGATGAACTAGGGCTATCAGCAAAAGGTGAAGTGCTTTTAAACAATGATTTAGAATCTATCATTAGTCATTGTAAAAATATTTACAATATTCCATATATTTACATTAGCTCAAATGGAGCATTGATGAGCGAATCTCGTGCTATATCTCTTATAGAATCCGGACTAGATTCTATAAAATTTTCCATTAATGCAGTGGATTCTAAAAATTATAAAAAAGTGCATAATCGCGATGATTTTGAGAAAGTTATTCAAAATTTTTCCACACTTCTTAAGCTTAAAAAAGAGAAATATCCACATCTTAAGTTGCTTATTAGCTCTGTTTTAACTCCTTGCAATACGCAAAATCCACAAGATGCTTTTAAGAAAATTTTTGGGGAAGATTCTAAATTTATCAATAATATTCTTCCCTATCAACGCACTCTTACGCAAAAAGAACATATTTCTACGGGGGGGGGGGATAAATACAGAATCTCCGCATAACTCCACTTCGCAATTTTCCACATCACAGCCACTCCAAAAACCCCTTTGTTCTGTCCCTTTTAATGAAGTATGGATCAACTCTGATTGCTCTCTCATTTTATGTTGCAAGAATTATTTTGATTCTATTAATTTTGGCTCACTGCTTACACACGATTTTTTAGACCTCTATCGTTCTCAAGCCTTTGAAGAGATTAGACAAATGCAACAATATGGAATCTTCCCACAACATCATCTTTGCAAACAATGCTTAGGAGTATAGAATGAAACGACTAACCATCATCACAGATTCGTTAGGTATGGTAAGACATTGCACCTCTAGAGAGCAAACTTGGATAGATCTTCTCTTACAACACCTTATGCAAGATTCTAATCATATCAAGCAAATAACGGGGGGGGGGTGATAACATATTTCTTTGCTAAAAGGGGTTTGCATACACGAGATATTCTCAACGATAAAGCAGATTTGCTTCTGTATCAAAAATCAGATTTTGTCATCATTCAAGCTGGTATCGTAGATGCAAGCAGACGCATTATGAAAAGGGGCTTAGAATGGCGTATTGAATCTTTGCCTATCCTCGGCAAGCTCTATAAAAAGTTTGCTTCTACTTTTAGACCTAAACTTACGCGTTTATACAATTACCATTATGTATCTCCCGCAAACTTTTATCGCAATGTCATAACCATTTGCGATGATATTTACAAAGCCAATCCTAATGCAAAAATTCTATGGATTACAATTGCCCCAGCTAGCGAATCTCTTGTATCAAAAATCTACGCCATCAAACAAGATATTGAGCTTTACAATAACATTTTGGCTCAATGTGCCACCCAAAAGCATTTTGAAATCCTTAATCCCTATACAGGATATAACACAGGGCAAATCACCATACAAGATGGGCATCACTTATCGGCCTTTGGACATAATCTCGTCTATCAAGCACTCAAAGAAAAGCTAGAATCCTACCTATCGCATAAATCCACAAATTCGCAATAACGGCAGGGTTTCCTGCTTTCAGCCTTGCTAAATTCAATCTCGCCTTGTAGCTCTGTGAGTTTTTCAAGCAATTTTTCGCCCTTTTCTTGTAGCTCACTTTTCTGCACACCACCGCGTATATCCCAATAATACAAGCAAATAGGCAGATTCTTATAAACACTATCGCTTTGCTTAAAAGCAAAATCATACAAAATCATCGCAAAGTCATTTGCCATATCTCTGCCCTTCACATCAAAATTCCTGCGATACTTATAGTCTATAATCTCTACAATTTCCCCCACCCTTTGAATCCTATCAGGACGCATATAAAAGCTAAAACCTTTAAGCTCTAAGCTCATATTTTGCCCCTCTAACTGCAAAATTTCAATTTCACTTTGCTTTTCGCTTAAATTTGCTTGAGTGAAAAATTTCCTTAGCTCACATTTAAGCAGCTCAATTTCCGCACGACTTAACGCACTTTCAGCCTTTAGACCAAAATCATCAAGCCAAGATTCAGCATTTCTTATAATCTCGCTCATATCTAAACGCAAATTTTTGCCAACATAAGGCTGATAGACAGATTCTAAACATTGATGCAGAGCATTGCCCAAGCTCGCATTATCGCTACTTGCCCCACTCATTTGCTCTATATAAGTGTAATAATACTTCCGCGGGCAGTCTAAAAAGACTTTTAACCGACTTGGCGTTAAAACCTCTGGCATTTTCCCAAAAAATTTATCTTCACAATACGCTAATTTCCTACCCTGTGGCAAAAGAGAGAAAAGCAAATCGCCATTATAATAGGATACTTTTGTCTTTTGGGCTAGTTCATCTAGCAAAGGACTAGCCTGCTTATCCTCATTTTCCACAAAGGCTACCGCCACTTCGTTCGCTGTGCTAAAAATCCCATAATAATAATGCTTCTGCAACTGCTCCTTATCCCTAAGCGTTGGCATTTTTAACGCACTTCTAAGCTTTGAGTTTAAAAACAAATCATTCTCACTCACATTTGGAATCACATCTTTATTACAATCCACAATCACTGCCTTTTTATACGCAAAGCCACGAGATTCAAGCACACCCATAACGCGTATTTTCCCGCCGTGAATATCATCAATACTTTTTTGCGCTAACTCTTCTAGCAAAAATGACAGCATATCGCTTAGCTCACACGCACTAAGATTTAAGCCACCCCATATAAAAAGTAACTCCCCCACATATTCTCGCACCTTTTTACTCTGCCTATCATCACAAGGGGCAATAGCATTTTGAATCATCTCGCATATTTGGGTATAGCTTTTATTTCCCATAGATTCAGAATCTAAGCTCTTTTCTACACACTCTTGCAACAGCTCTTCTAAACGCTTATAAGCCGCACTTAGCCTTATATCTTTCCCCATAGCAAAGTTAAAATTATGCCCCTTATCAAGCAAGGAAAGGTATTTTGAAAAGCTCTCGTTTGGCACAATAATGACAATATTCTCTTCGCTCACACCTGCTTTTATCCACTCCCCAATCTTAGCAAACACCAACGCCACTTGAGAAATACCAAGCCCAAAGCTATATGTATCAATCTTTTCACATATTTTTAAAGGAGCGGATTCTAGAATCTCCCCGCTTTTATAATCCGCCACATACCGATGATGTGTTTGACAATGTCGCAATATATCTAAAGGCAAAAAGTTTAAAGCTTTGTTGTAATCATCAAGCCAAAAATGCACCTTGATAGGCACAGAATCCGCCACTTGTGAAAGAATCTCTTGATGTCTTGGATTGATTACACCTTCAATAAAAAGCTCAATCCCGCTAAAATGCTTAATAAAAGCTTCATTAAGAGCAATCTTTGCACCACTTGGCAAAATAAATCCATCATAAAACTTTAGCTCTTCTAAACGCTGCTTATAACGGGATTCAATCTTTTCAAGCAATGCTAAATGATCCGCATAATCCCCATAAATATCCACAGATGGAATCTGCTTTACCGACACTCTAGCTTGGGCTAACTCATCAAAAAAAGCAAATAAAAAATTTGAAGTTTCTAAAAATCCTAAAAAACTCTCTTCAAATATGAGTTTTGCCCCCACAAGCTCCCTAGCACATTCTTTTAAAATCGCCATACCCAAAGGCAAACGCATAGCCTTAGGCAATGCCCTATACCCTTCAACAATAATGAGCTGTGAGAAAAACTCCCCCATCATCATATATGGAGAAAGTAGCTCATTTGGGCTAAGATTTTGCATTAAGGCACGATTTGAGCTATAAACCTTAAGTGTATTTTCCACCTTACATTCCCTTTGCAAAGCTCCTTTATGGGCTTATTTTTTACACAGCGTTTTAGCAACTTTAAGAATATTTTCTACACTGAATCCAAAATGATTAAAAAGCATTTCCCCCTTGCCTGAAGCCCCAAAGCCTTTCATACCTATCACTTCATCTGCTATATAATACCACTCTAGCCCCCTTGAAGCTTCAATGGCTAGAATCTTACTCTCCCCACATAGCTCTTTCACATAGCTTTTTGGCTGCTCTAGCAATAAATCAAAGCAAGGCACACTCACTACCCTTGCTTTAATCCCAGCTTGTTCTAATACCTTACTTACACTAAGAGCTAAACTCACTTCACTCCCACTTGCCATAAGCGTAATGTCCGCATTTTCACACTCTTGTAAAATATATGCCCCCTTTTTCACTTTTTCTTTCAAATCCGCATTATAAGGCATAAGCACAGGGAGATTCTGCCGACTTAGCACAAAGGCACAAGGCAAATTAGAATCTAATGCCACTTGCCAACACGCCACATTTTCATTCGCGTCAGCTGGGCGGAATACAAGCAGATTTGGCATTGCTCTAAAATGACTTAACTGCTCTATGGGCTGATGTGTCGCTCCATCTTCGCCCACACCGATAGAATCGTGCGTCCAAATGTAATACACCCTTGCTTTCATAAGGCTTGCCACACGCACACTCGGGCTCATATAGTCGCTAAATACAAAAAAAGTAGCACAAAATGGCAAAAATAAGCCATAGTTTGCTACACCATTGCAAATCGCCCCCATAGCGTGTTCTCTAATACCAAAATGCCAATTTTTACCCTGCGGGAAGTCGCCTTGATTCTCAAGCGTTGTGTTATTTGATGGGGCTAAATCAGCACTCCCTCCGATAAAGCCTTCCACCCCTGCGGAAATAGCATTAAGAATCTTACCATTACTCACCCGAGTAGCCACACTCTGCCCCACTTCAAATTGCGGATAAGAAATATTTGATATATCCATTTTTACCATAGCTTCAAATCGCTCTCTAGCAATTTGCGGGAGATTATCCACCTGTTTTTGCCATTGTAATTCTAAAAGCTCTCCACGCTCTTTCATCATTCCAAAGGCAAAAGCCACATCGCTTGGGACATAAAAAGATTCTAAAGGGAATCCTAACTTTTGCTTTGCTTTTGCTATGATCTCTTCGCCCAAAGGTGCGCCGTGAGCTTTATGACTGCCCTCCAAACTTAGAGCATTTTTAGCAATAATAGTTTTAGCGATAATTAAGCTTGGTTTTGAAGAGCTTTTAGCAGATTCTAAAGTGTTATGAATCTGCAAAAAATTATGCCCATCGCACTCTAGCACTTCCCAACCCTGTGCTTCAAACCGCCCCCTTATATTCTCACTCATCGCAATATGCGTGTCTCCTTCAATAGTAATATTATTGCTATCATAAATCACAATTAAGTTTGAAAGCCTATGATGTCCGGCTAATGAAGCAGATTCATAACTGATACCCTCCTGCAAATCCCCATCACCGCATAAACAATACACAAAATGTGAGAAAATCTCGCGTCCAAAAAGATTAGTCGCATATTTACTCGCCATTGCCTTACCCACAGCGTTTGCTACACCCTGCCCCAAAGGACCTGTGGTTATCTCCACACCTTGCGTATGCTTAAACTCTGGGTGTCCGGGTGTTTTTGACCCAAGCTGACGGAAAGATTGCAAATCTTGCATACTCACATCAAATCCCCATAAATGCAGCAATGAATACACTAATGCACTTGCGTGTCCGCCACTAAAAATAAGCCTATCGCGATTAAGCCACGCAGGATTTTTAGGCGAAAGATTAAGATGAAAGCTAAGCACACTTGCTATATCCGCTAGTCCCATAGGTGCGCCCGGATGCCCACTATTTGCCTTTTGCACCATATCCGCACATAAAAAGCCTAGCGTATGAGACATCTTTTGCAGTAATGGGACATCTTCTTGTGTAATGACAACTTGTCTTTGCATATATTCTCCTTAAAACTTAGATTCTAAATAAAAAGCCCAAATGCTATTTTATGAATGCCACTCCATAAACACCACTTATGAGCGAAGTGTTGCTTGAAATCTATCTTGCAAAAGTGCCAAAACATTATCCACCACTTCATTTAACTGCGTGTCTTTGAGTGTCCCATCATTTGATTGCAACACCATTCTTATGCTTAAAGCCATTTTATTTTCCAAACTCTCATCAAAATATACATCAATGGGATACACATTTTGTAAAAATTCAAGCTCCGCCCCAATAATGCTCTCCCTTACACGATAGAAAGGAATCTCCCTGTCTATAAGAATAGTCAAATCACGCACAGATTTTTGATATTTTGAAAATTCTTGTGCTTGAGTGATGGCAAAATCACTAGATTGAAGTTCCACTTCACATATAAAAATATCAGAATCTATCTGCGGATGAAGCTTTGCGATGATACCAACAGGCTTACCTTTAACATACACAAACGCACTTTGATAAGGATGTAAAATCTTTTCACTCATAAAGCCAAAGCGTGATAATAGCTCATCTTTGTTAGATTCATCACGGATATTTTTTAAGCCAACTTCCCCCAAACATCGCTGACACACTTCAGCAAAAGAGAAAAAATCCCATTTGTTAGGCTTAGTGTGTGGATAGCACTCATCTTCCTTATATCCACTTGCGACAAAGGCGAGTTTGCTAGATTCGTTGCGTTTATCATCATACACACTGCCAATCTCAAATAAAGCAATATTCTTAAATCCAAAATTTTCATTGCGTTTTATAGAATCTAAAAGTGCGGGCAAAAGGCTTGTGCGGAGTGTGTCAAGGTCATTTGTAATAGGATTTATAAGTTCTAGGCTTTCTTCTAACTGCACAAACCCCAGCTCTTGCAATCTCTGTGATGAAGCAAACACATAATGGATACATTCCACAAAGCCATTAGCAATGAGCCTACGAGCTAAATCCCGCGTGTATTTATACGCAAAATAAGTGCTATTAGCATTATGCGTTTGTAAGCAATACAAGGGCGTTGAAGGGATATTATCAATGCCGTAGATTCTCATTACTTCCTCTGCCACATCTTGAATCCTATGTATATCGTGGCGATAAGGTGGCACAGAAATCATAAAAAAGTTTTCATCACAAGTCGCATCAAGCTTAAAATCAAGCCGTTTTAAAATCATTGCTATCTCTTCTTTTTCAAGCTCTGTGCCGATAAGCTGATTAATCGCACCAAAGGTTGTTTTAATGCTCACTTCATCTGTGCTTTGAGTGATATTATGTGAGCCAGAATACACTAATACATCTGAAGTGCTAACCATCTTTTTACATAAAAATTCAATGCCTTGCTCTAAGTCTGGGTTGCCCCCACGCGTTGTGCGATAGGTAAGCTGTGTATCACCTTTTATAGCATTATCATATAAGGCTTTTGCAAGTGAGTTTGGATTCACATAACTTGCCTCAATGATAAGAATTTCCGAACGCGTCCCAAAATGTCGCTCCCCATAAGACACGCCAATGACTGATAGCTTTTCATTAGCAAATACCGCCTCCAAGCCATTTTCATCTTTTTTAATCCTAAGCTGTGCTGCCAAGCCATTATCAAGCACAATATCCTTACTTTCACACTCTCTAAGCTTATAGGCATTTAAAATCACGCCTGTCATATAAGTGCCAAATTCTAAAAAATTACACACAATATCTTCACTCAAAGTCCCATTTCTTGCTAGAGCCAAAGCAATATCTAGCGGTAAATAAGCCTGCTTAATCTCTACCACGCGATAGAGCAAATGTGCGTCAATCTTTTCATCAGTAAGAATCTGCAGCACCCGCCCAAGCCCAAGTGTAATGACATTATCCATATCAATTTCACGCTTCAATCGCAACTCATAGCAAGTGGCAAGCTCCCTTGCAATGCCTAACACACTTAAGCAATCCCCACGATTAGGCGTGATACCCACCTCAATCACATAGTCATCAAATAGCGGAAGCTCACTTAGCTCCTTGCCTAAATCTAATCTCCCCGCACTCTCATCTAAAATCATTATGCCTTCATTAATTTTTGGCAGTCCCAGCTCCGTGCTAGAACATAGCATTCCACAAGATTCCACACCACGCAAAGTCGTTTTTTGAATAAGCATTTCGCCATTTTTGCCATTTGGGATAACCGCACCTTGCAACGCCACAGCGACATAAGATTCAGCCTTAACATTACTTGCCCCACATACGATTTGAAGCTCCTGTGTGCCAATGCTAACCTTACATACATTGAGCTTACTCGCATCTGGGTGTGGCTCGTAGGATAGAATCTTACCTACAACAACCTTTTTTGGCACACTCAACGCATAGGCAGATTCCACTTCTAAGCCAATGCTACTTAGCCTTACACAAACTTCATTTATATCAAGATGAGAAATATCCACAAATTGCGATAACAAATATTTTGTAAAAATCATTAAAACTGCTCCAATACTCGTAAATCTGTCTCAAAAAAACTACGCAAATCATTCACACGATGAATAAGCATAGCAAACCGCTCCACTCCAAGCCCAAAGGCATATCCACTCACATCTTTATATCCCACAGATTCAAAGACTTTATCATTGACAATCCCGCAGCCTAGCACTTCAAGCCACCCTGTGTGAGAGCAAACCCTGCAACCCTCGCCTTTACAAAACACGCAGCTTATATCCACCTCCGCACTCGGCTCTGTAAAGGGAAAAAAGCTAGAGCGAAAGCGGATTTTTACATCACCAAACATAAAGTGTAAAAAATCCTCCAAAATATACTTCAAATGCGAAAAGCTGATGCTATCTTTTTTATCCACCACTAAGCCTTCCACTTGATGAAACATCGGCGAATGTGTCAAGTCATAATCCCGCCTAAACACACTGCCCGGTGCTATCATACGGATAGGCAATGAGTCTTTTTCCATTGTGCGAATCTGCACGGGCGAAGTATGCGTGCGAAGTAGCATAGAATCTTTAAAATAAAAGGTATCTTGCATATCTCGTGCGGGGTGAAATTTAGGGAGATTGAGTGCTTCAAAGTTGTGAAAATCATCTTCCACAAGCGGACCACTTTGAATAGAAAAATTCATATTGACAAAAAAGTCAATAATCCTATCCATTGTTTGATAAATGGGGTGTCCGCTACTCTTAGGACGCAAGGCACTAAATAAACTTGCATCAATGGCTTCTTTAGAAAGATTTTCATTCATTTGAGCTGTAAATAAGCTCTCCTTTTTTTCTATAAGCTTAGATTCAAACTCCTGCTTAAAGGTGTTTAGAATCTTGGCTTGAATCTTTTTCTGCTCATCAGGGAGATTTTTGAGTTCAGCAAATTGCTGTGTTAAAATACCTTTTTTACCCATAATCTCAACACGGAGATTCTCCACCTCCTGCAAGGTTTGTAATGTTGAAATTTTTGCGATGATTTGCTCCATTTGTGCTTCCAATGCCTATCCTTTGTATGCGTTTATGTCAAAATAAAAAAGCGACCAAAATAAAAAACCGACATTGTAGCACATTAATAGATTATTATTGAGATTTAAAAGTTATAATTCTGCGGATTTTTGAGATTTGCTACAAAATTTTATCTTGTGGGGCATTGTGAATCTTAAGGGAGTAAATCCCTACTTTTTAGCAAAAAGGAGAAAAAATGGCGGAAAAAACGATTTTTGAAAAGATTGTAAGTGGGGAGCTTCCAAGCAAAAAAGTGCTTGAAAATGAGAAGTTTTTAGCCTTTTATGATATTGCTCCAAAAGCTCCGGTGCATATTTTAGCTATTCCAAAAGTTTGCATAAAGGACTTTGATTGTGCGGATTCTAAGCTTTTAGGGGAGCTTTGTGGCTTTGCACAAGAGGTTGTAAAAAAAGTGGGGCTTGATAAGAGTGGATATAGAATCATCACAAATATCGGCGTTGATGGCGGACAGGAAGTGCCACATTTGCATTTACACATACTTGGCGGGGCAAAGCTTAAATTCCCCTCACTTGCATAAATATCTAGATTCTGTTTCCATACAATGCTTGAAGATGCGATAAAGTGGAATGAACGCTACAAGCAAGGCTTTATGCCAAGTGAGCCTAGTGCGTTTGTGATAAAAGCTTGTGATGTGCTAAAGGATATTTTTTCTATTAAAGCGGATTCAAAGCATTTAGATTCAAAAAAACACCCCCAAAACACAAGGCTCAAAGCCCTTGATATTGCTTGTGGGAATGGGCGCCACAGCAAGATTCTAGCCTCCCTTGGATTTTGTGTAGAGAGTGTGGATATATCTCAAGTCGCCCTAGAAAATCTCTCACATATTCCACATATCACGCCCATCTGTGCTGATTTAGATACCTTTAGCATAACGCAAAAATATGATGTGATTTTAAATAGTTTCTTCCTTGATAGAAGGCAATTTACGCCTATGATAAACGCACTTAATCCTAATGGAATCGTGCTTTTTGAAACTTTTATAGATAAAGATTCTCATTCCATAAAGCACGATAAAGCCTTGTATATGGGGGAGTTGGAGCAGGTTTTTAGCCCACATAATCACTTTGAGATTTTACATTCTCACATTTATGAAAACACAAGGGCAGAATCTGCGTATAGACATATCGCCCAGCTTATCGCACAATACAAGCCCAAAGTAGAATCTAACCCCATAAGAAACGCCTATGACTTATAGCTTTAAACAACGCACTTGTAAGATTCTAAAAATCGCTCTGCCCTCTGGTGGGAACTCTTTGCTTGATATTGCTAATATCAGTATAGCAATGTATTTTATCGCTCATATCTCAAATAACGCAGAGATTACAAAGCACAATATCGTGGCTTTGGGGCTAAGTATGAGCTGCTGGATGTTTTTATTCGCGCTCACAACCATTTTTTATGTCGGCACGAACGCACAAATCTCTCGTGCCTTTGGGGAAAGAAGCTACACAAAACTCAGCAAGATTCTAAGCACAATGAGCTTTGGGGCGATTCTCTTTTCTATCCCTATTTACTTTCTTGCCGATTTGAGTAATGAATTTTATTTTGACTGGATGAATGTGGGTGGGGAGACAAAAACGCTAGGAATGCTTTATCTTAGCTTTATTTTTTATGGTATCCCTGCTTTTTTACTTAAGACAATCTTTATCTCCGCCCTAGCTGGAGTTGGCGATACAAAAAGTGTGTTTTATATTAAAATCATCGCCACAAGCTTAAATATCGCTCTTAATTATATATTGATTTTTGGTGTAGAATCTTTACATATTCCACCGCTTGGCATTATGGGAGCAGGCATTGCAAATATGACAATTACCTATCTTGAATGCTTTGTGCTATTATGGATTCTCTGTGGGGTGCATAAACATCTACGCTTGAATCTTAGCTTTGAAGTCAAAATGTTATTTTTTGGCTTGAAGCTTGGGGTGCCTTCAGGGATTGAACGCGCTTTGACTATCTTTTCACTCGTGCTTATCACAAAGTTTATGACAGATTATGGGCTAGAAGTGATTGCGGGATTCCAAATTGGCTCAAGGGTGGAGAGCTTTATCCTTATGCCCGGCTTTGGCTTTCAAGTGGCGGCAATGGCGTTGGTTGGGCAAATGCTAGGGGCAAAAAGACTAGATATAGCACAAGAATTTATCCGCACAATTTTGTTTATCTCTAGCGTTACTATGGGGATTTTGGGGCTTGGGCTATGTGTGTTTGGGGTGGAACTTTCAATGCTTTTTAGCACAAAATCTGCTGTGGTGGATTATTCATTTGCCTATCTTGTGGCGGTAGGGCTTTCTCAAGTGCCGCTTATTTGTATCTTTGTGCTTGATGGGGCGTTGCGTGGGAGCGGGGCTACAAAACTTTCGCTTTGGGTGAATACGGGAAGCATTTGGATTCTTAGAATCTTGCCGATGTGGCTATGCGTATATTTTCAGGTGAATGTGGTGTATATTTTTGCCATTATTTGCTGCGAGACATACTTGCGTGCGGGACTTTTTGGACTGCTTTTCTACAAGGGCATTTGGAAAAAACATATTGTGAGAATGTGAGAATTTGTAAGTCATTTTTAGAATCTTATAGCTTAAAGATTCTAATTAAACTGCTTGGGAATGGAGTTTGGGCATACTTTAAGATTTTTATTAGATATTCTTATTTATAATTCCGCCCTTTCATAAAGTATTTCATCTTAATAGACTATTCTCAAGGATTCAAGTGATTTTAAAAGATAAAGTGGTGGTTGTAACAGGTGGAGCTGGGCTTATCGGTAGGGGTTTTATAGAGGCTATTATCCGCCACGGAGGGATTGGCGTTATTGCGGATATTAATCTCGCTGCTGCTGAAGCTGCTAAAAATACTATTTGCCAAAACCTTAAAGATGAGCATTTGAATGTAGATTCTATTTTTTGCATTGAGCTTGATATTACTTCAAAAACAAGTTTAGAATCTGCTATAACGACACTGCATTCCCGCTTTGGCAAAATTGATGCGTTAGTCAATAATGCCTATCCACACACAGCAATGTGGGGGAAAAAGAATTTTTTTGAAGTGGAATATGATGATTTTTGTGCGAATATGAATATGCAGATGGGCGGGTATCTACTCTCTTCACAGCAATTTGCGAAATATTTTAAACAACAAGGTTATGGGAATATCATCTCAATGAGCAGCATTCAAGGTGTGTATGCCCCAAAGTTTGATACCTATATCGGCACACAAATGGATAGTCCGGTTGAGTATAGCATCATCAAGGCTGGAGTATGCCATATGACACGCTATATGGCAAAATACCTTGCTAACACTGGAATCCGAGCTAATGCTATTGCCCCGGGTGGAATCTTAGATAATCAACCGCAGAGCTTTTTAGAGCGTTACAGGGGGCATTGCACAAGCAAGGGTATGCTTGACCCACAGGATTTAAGTGGCACACTCGTATTTTTACTTAGCAATGCAAGTGCGTATATCAACGGACAGATTCTAGTTGTTGATGACGGCTGGGGGCTGTGATGAGCTTCAAACGCAACTTGAAATTACGTACCATTAAAGGTGCATCTTTTTTGTGGTATATGCAAAACTTTATAAGAAATGGCACATTTACTCCATCAATTAGGAAGCTTCACCCTACGCGTAAAAGGGTTTTTGTGCTTGGTAATGGTCCAAGCCTTAATAATGATGTTCCTCCACATATAGAGCAGTTAAAAAATGAAGATGTGATGATGGTTAATCAGGCTATTACGCATTCTCTCGCCTTAGAAATTAAGCCACGCTATTATGTGCTGATGGACCCTGCATACTGGGGCTTTTACACCGATGAAGAGGACACTGAAGACAAATTTATTACTGCTTGTGTGCAAGAGTTAGATAAAAGTTTGGAACAGGTTGATTGGGATATGACAATTCTTGCTCCTTATCATTATTATAAAACACGCACAGGCAAAGGAATCGCTCCTTCAAATCCACATATTCAAATCGCAACATTCAATGCTGTGGAACTTTATACATTTTTCCGCTTCCAAAACTGGCTTTATAGACATAATTTCGCTATTCCTAGTGGCATTAATGTTCTCATTGCCGCATTGTCTTGTGCCATAACAATGAAATATGAACATATCTATCTTCTAGGAGCGGATAGTAATTGGCACACGCAGCTTGGTGTAGATTCAGATAATCGTGTATATTGCCTTGACACACATTATTACCATAATGATGCCCAAAAGTGTTACACACCCTATCCACTGTCATTTCATATGGAATGTATTACAGCAGCATTTAAAGCTTATGATATGTTGGGCAAAAATTTTCCGCAAATTTCCAATCTTTCATCAATATCAATGATCGATGCCTTTCCAAGAAGCACACTCTTCTCTATTTTTAACGGGGGGGGGGCAGTTGATAAAAGAAATGTTATTCTTGCTCATTTAGTCCTAGTTTTTTACCCCCATCAAAGGGGGATTAATGCGGCTTAAACCCCTATGTTTAGATATTTTACACAGTGCTTATTTTTTGCAGACATTTTTTAGAGGTAGGGCTTTTGTCTCCACTGTTTCCTCATTAGTTTCCCCACAGAATCATAGTATTTTCATTCTTGCCAATGGTCCAAGCCTTAAAGATGATGTAGCTCCATATCTCGCAGAGCTTTCAGAATGTCATACGCTTATGATGAATCATTCTATTACTCAAAATATTCACAAAGATATTCGCCCAAAATATCATATTCTCTTAGATTCTGTGTATTTTGTTGGCGATACTTATAACATAATGGCACAAAGTGATTATGAGCGTGTAACTAAAGAAGTGCAGGAGTTATATCATTCATTTGAACAACTTTCCTATCCTGTTGAACTCCTTGTACCGAATATTTGGAAAGATAAAATCCACATCAAAAATCCCCTTATCACACTACAAACCTTTGGTATAGCAAAATTTAAGGGCTTTGATTTTATCTCTCGCTTTTTATTTTCAAAAGCCATTGCCCTACCTTCATACTGCAATGTCCTTATTCCATCTATTATTTGTTGTATTGCAATGGGTTATAAAAAGATTTATTTGCTTGGTTGCGATCATGACTGGTTTAAGGGCTATTTTGTAGATTCTCATAATAAATTCTATATAGACTATAAGCATTTTTATGAGGAGCAACAAACCGAATCTAACTTTGCAAAAATCACTCTCACAGAGATGTTAAGCGTAGATTCTGAAATCTTACGCTCATATCACACTATTCAACGCATATTTAACAATATCTCAATTTACAATCTTTCTTCCAACTCGGCTATTCAAGCATTTCCAAGAAGCACTTTGGAAAGCACTTTAGCGGAAATATTTATGGGGGGGGGGGCAAAAGTAAGGATTCTATCCTTTTATTTTTTGCTTTTTTGCTTCATTCTCATCACAGTCAAGAGGGGACAATATGGTAAAGTCCTTTCTTAAAAAAATCCTGCCAAATAAACTTTGGGCTTGGCTCATTTATATAAACAATCTCTACATCACACGCTTTCACACCAAATCTTATGCCATACAAGGTGAAGATTTAATCTTGCGTGAGCTTTTTGAATATGCTAAAAGTGGCTTCTATGTAGATGTAGGTGCTCATCACCCATTCAGATTCTCAAATACTTATTTATTTTATAAAGTCGGTTGGCGTGGGCTTAACATTGATGCTATGCCCGGCTCAATGAAACTTTTCAATCGTTTCCGCCCTAGGGATATTAATATTGAATGTGGTGTAGCTTTTAACGGGGGGGGGGCAGTATGATTTATTATAGTTTTAATGAACCCGCCCTGAATGGCTTTAGCACAATTTTAAAAACAAAATATGATAATCACCCACTCTACCACTTGATTGATGAAATCCCTGTGCCTGTGCGGAGTTTAGAATCTATCCTTGATGAGTATCTGCCACAAAAAACCCATATTGATTTTTTGAGCGTTGATGTTGAGGGGCTTGATTTAGAGGTGCTGAAATCAAACAACTGGGATAAATACCGCCCAAAAGTTGTAGTTGTAGAATGCTGGAATAGCGACTTGGAGAATATATATCACACTGAAACATATTCTTTTTTATCCTCCCAGAACTATAAGCTATTCGCCAAAACAATTAACACATTGTTTTTTAAGGAAAAATAAATGTTGTCCACCGTATCTAAGACCATACTTGCCAAAGAAAATCTACAATATGACATAGCAGTGTTTATTTCTCCCATATTTACCTTGTTGTTCCAATCAATGACAAACCCATATTAATTCTTTTGAAGGAGAACAGACATATGTGCAAACCTATTATTCTGCTAGATAGAGATGGGAATTTATTAGAATATATTCTTAAGCACACCTCTTTTAATATAGTTGTTTTAGTGTGCGAATTCAATACAAAAACGAATACCCTATTAGAATCCCATCCACACAGAATCACCCACACGCTCAACTATCTCAATCTCCTTGAAATTCAACATTGCACTCATATTGACTATAATCTTATCAAGCAAATGAAGTTTATTCAAATCGATATAGAAACAATGCTTCATCGCGTTATACTCAATAACCCTATCGCTAAAGATATGTATTATCAATATCTCTCATTTTTTGCAGAGATTTTTGAAACTTACCAAATTGCATTTGTTCTCAATGCAGAAATGATCCTTGCTACACCTCACCATCTCATTCCATTTGGATTGGCAAAACTACGCAATATTCCATCATATACACTTGAAGAACTTTATGGTCGGGTTGCACTTTTTTATTATAATACACGCGAGAATTTAGCTTTTGATACATTCAACAAGCCAAAGTATCCCATCAAGGAGCAATGTTTTTATCTGTATAATACTCACGCAACAAATCCAAATACGACTTTAAAAGATAGAGTTAAAGCCCTATTCTATAAAATTGGCGGAGCAATGCTTGTGGAATTTATTTCTTGTATGAAAAACCTAAGCTTTAAAAGACGTTTTTTAAATTTAGAATACAATTACTTCCAAAAATTCTATTCACTTCTTAAACATAAGCAAATGCATAGATATTATAAAAGACACTCTCATACACCCGATCTCAATGAAAATTTTATCTATTTCAATCTCCATCTTGAGCCTGAGGCTGCCATTATTGGTAGAGCACCTCTTGAAGCACAACTTACCCTTATTAAAATGACAGCAAATGCTTTGCCAAAAGGCTGGAAACTCTATGTTAAAGAACATCCTCACCAGCTATTAATGAATGATAGTCTCACAGATTATTTTTTACACAATATTACCTTTTTTAAAAATATTGAATTTTACAAGCACATCGCCCTTGTGCCAAACACGATACTTGTGTCGCTCCAAGTAAGCTCAAAGGACCTAATCGCTCACTCAAAAGCCATTGCAACCTTCAATGGAACAGTGTGTTTAGAATCAATTGCTTTTCAAAAGCCTATAATTATGTTTGATTCTGACTCTAGTCCTTATCGCTTTTTAAGCAATACGCTTCATATTTTTTCCTATCAAGATTTGCAAGAAGCTATAGAAAAAATCCAAAAAGGCTTTCCATACAAGCTTGACGAAAATGAGGAATTTGCAAAGCTTGATCTATATATTTCTAATATAACAAGCCCACATTTTTATGACAATCTTCTTGCTACAATCACAAAACATAGTAGCAGTGTGTCACAAGGAGAGATATAGTGGATCTTGCCCCTATTATACTTTTTGCCTACAACCGCCCAATACATCTATCCAAAACACTTGAAGCACTAAAATCCAATACATTAGCCAAACAAAGTTTGCTTTTTATTTTTGCTGATGGAGAAAACCCTAAAAAAAAAGAAGGCTTTCAAGAAGTAAGAAATATCCTTAAAGAACTTGAAATAGAACAAAACAATCTCGCTCCATTTGCCTCAATTGAGATTATTTATAGAAAAGAAAATTTTGGTTTGGCAGATTCTATTATTCAGGGCATAAATGCTATTATTTATCGTTTCAACAAAGCCATTATTCTTGAAGATGATATTGTGACCTCGTCTGCTTTTTTAAACTATATGAATGATGCCCTCAATCACTATGAAAATGAATTGAAAGTGTGGAGTGTTTCTGCGTGGAGCTATCCTATTGATACGCAAGATTTGGGGGATTGCTATTTTTGGCGATCCCCACACTGCTGGGGTTGGGCAACTTGGGTAAATAGATGGCAATATTTTAAAAGAGATATACAATGGGCATTGAATAATTTTACGAAAAAAGACATTGATTATATCAATATTGATGGATATGCTCCGCATTATTTTCAACAACTCATTGCCAACCACAAAGGTAAAATAAAAACTTGGGCAATATTTAATTATCTCATTGCCTACAAACATAATGCCCTTACACTCTGTCCGGCTACTCCATATATTAAACAGATCGGCTTTGACAATAGCGGCACACACTGCAGGGAAGAAGGAGGGATTTTCAACTCTCACATAATAAACACAAAGTTTCCTATCATTTACCCAGACACCATTGTAGAATCTTCTACTGCTCTTGCAAGAATCAAGATATTTGAAAGGTCATTAAAAAAACCTATTATAATTCGCATTTTAAGAAAAATCAAACGTTTACTTCACATATTTTGAGATAAAAGCCCATCTACAAAAAAAACTAACATATCAAATGGTTCGATAATTTTACAAGTCATGAATTAGAAGAATCAACAAAACCTAATACATCAAGAAAGTGGTACGCCCGAAGGGAGTCGAACCCCTAACCCCCAGATCCGAAGTCTGGTGCTCTATCCAATTGAGCTACGAACGCAAAAAATAAGAAACTTATGGGGTGGGTGATGGGGATCGAACCCACGACCCTCAGAGCCACAACCTGATGCTCTAACCAACTGAGCTACACCCACCATAAAAAAGATTGAAGAAGTGGTCGGGGCGAAAGGATTCGAACCTTCGACCCCTTGGTCCCAAACCAAGTGCGCTAACCAGACTGCGCTACGCCCCGACATAAAGCTAAAAGGGCGTAATTATAGTATAACATCGCTTTTTTGTCAAGAAAATATGCCCTTTCCGCACGAATTTTAGAGTAGATTCAAACTTGAAATCTACACCCTACCCAACAATCAGCTGCGTAATCTTATAGCCCACAAAGGCAAAAATATACGACACCACACTTGTAAAAACAAACAAATACGCAATAAACCGCTTTCCACCCGCTTCCTTGCCAAACACAATGCTTGCCGCAAAACAAGGATTATAAAACATAATAAACAAAATAAAAGCAATGGCACTCGGTAAGCTAATATGCTCTTGTAAAATCTCACGCAAAGGCATATCATTATTTTCATCAATATCCTCACCCAACGCATACAGCACACCCATACTTGAAATAATCGTCTCCTTTGCCAACAGCCCATTGAGAAGTGAGACAGAGATTTTCCAGTCAAAATCCATAGGTGTGAAAATCGGCTCTATAAACTTCCCTATCCGTCCTAAATAGCTCTGCTCCACCTTGTTTGATTGATAAGTATGTTGAATATTTTCTATCTCATCTTGTATAGACTCTATGCTTCTGTCTATATACCCATCTTCACACATCACAACAGAAGCACCCCATTCCGCACTACCATCAGCATTCCTATGTTCCCACTCCTGCACACACTCTTCCTTACCCCTTTGCTGCTCCAATTCCGCAATCTTAGATTCTAGTGCGCTCACCGCCTCATCTGTCTGCTGCTCTAAAGTCTCATTATGTGGAAACTGCGTCCCCACCCAAATAATCACAGAAGCAAGAAGTATAAAGCTCCCAGCCTTTTTGACATAGCTTACCGCCTTTTGCCACACACTAAAGGCAATTAAACGCATACTCGGTAGCCGATATTTTGGCATCTCCATTACAAATGGTTCATCATCTCCCCTAAAGGCTGTAAGTTTTAGAATCTTAGCCATACATAGCCCTACTAATGCCCCAAAAATATAGATTCCATACAGCACATTCCCCGCCACACTTGGAGTGAAAAACGCCCCGATAAACAATGTATAAACAGGCAGCCTTGCCCCGCAACTCATAAAATTAATAATAAAAAGTGTCAGCATTCTATCATTGCGATTTTTGAGCATTCTTGTGCTCATATATGCCGGGACAGAGCAGCCAAATCCCGTAACAAGTGGGATAAAGCTCTTGCCGTGTAGCCCAAACTTGTGAAAAAAGCCATCAAGCAAAAACGCCACTCTCGCCATATATCCCGTGCCTTCAAGCAGCACAATCCCACAAAAAAGTATCAAAATATGAGGCAGAAAGCTAAGCACCGCCCCAACCCCAGCGATAATCCCACCGGATAGCAAAGACGCTACAAACTCATTAGCAATATACCCTTGAACCAAATCGCCAAAAGACGCCATACTCTCTTCAATCCACACCTTTGGAAACTCGCCTAAATAAAAAGTAACCTGAAATAAAAACCACATCAAAAACAAAAAAATAGGAATCCCAAGATAAGTATTCAGCAAAATCGCATCAAGCCTTTGTGTGATAGAGAGCTGTTTTTTAGCGTTCGTGCGGCTAGATTCCATACTTGCACCCTTTGCAAAGCTAATGCTATCATCATTAAAAATATCCTGCACATTTTGACTTTGAGACTGCTTGTAAAGCTGCTGTGTGCATTTATTGACAAATTCACTAAGCTCCACCCAGCAGCCCTTATCGTGCAAACTTTTAGCAATAAAATTATCCTGCATAAGCAGCTTGATAGCAATATCCCTTAGACTTCTCACTCCCCTATGATTAAGTGCCAAAAGTCGCTCTATATCCTCATAATGCTTTTGCTTCAAAAAATCTTCAACCTTGCTTATCTCATTTTCCAAAAAGTCAGCATACACCCGCTTATTTGGCTCTAAAGGCTCATTAGCAATGTGGATTAGCCTATCAAGCAAAGTCTCTAGATTCTCTCCATAAAACGCCGATACACTCACACATTCCACACCTAGAATCTCGCCAAGCAACGCACTATCAATCTCAATGCCCTCCTTTTTTGCCTCATCGCTCATATTGAGTGCTAGGCACATTTTGCTTTGTAATTCCATAAGTTGCGTAGTTAGCAACAAACAACGCTCCAAATTTGTAGAATCTAGTACATTTAAAATCACATCATATTCTTGCGTTTCCAAAAACTGCTTTGTTATCTGCTCCTCAAAAGAATATTCATTTAAAGCATAAGTCCCGGGCAAGTCAATAATCCGCAAAATATAGCCCTTATATTCAATCCTTGCCTCTGCTTTTTCAATCGTAACACCTGTGAAATTCCCCACCTTTAAATGCACACCGCAAATCTTATTCACAAGTGAGCTTTTGCCAACATTTGGTTGCCCAACGCATACTATGGTAATTTGTTTCATTATAATTCCTTGATGATTTTGCGTGATTGTAACTAGATTCAAATATGCTGTCAATAAAATTAATATTTATTCTTACTTATTAAATATCGTGTGCTAAAAAACAACCTATACATCAGCCCTTAGCATAATGTAATATTTTCTACAAACTCAATATGTTCGCCCTTGATGATTAAGGCATCAAGGCAATATTCTTGCGTGAGATTCTGCATTGAAAGATAGAATCCTATTGTAGATATAAGCTTTTCAATCTTGCTTGGCGTGATGTTATAAATCGGCTCAAAGCCACTTTTAGCCCCCACACTCGCACTTTTGACTTCAATAAAATGCAAGATTCCATTCTTTTGAGCGATAATGTCAATCTCCCCATATCGTGCAAAAAAGTTCCGCTCTATAATTTCAAAGCCATTTTCACGCAAAAACACACACGCCTTGTCTTCTGCCTCTTTGCCCTTTACCCTACTCATACTCATCTTCAAGCCGCATTTTGAAAGGCTTTTGGGTAATGGATTCTATCTGCTCCAGCTCACACAATGCGTGATTTATCTCTCTTTCAAAGCAATGATGTGTGGAAAATAGCATTGTGGCGATATTTTTCTTATCTGTCTCTTTTTGCAAAAACGCACCGATAGAAATATTATGCCTCCCTAGAATCTGCGAGACCTGCCCTAGTACTCCGGGCTTATCTCTCACATAAAGGCGTATGTAGTAGCGTGAGTAAATCTCTCCTTTATCTTTCAGCTTCAATTTGCCCTCTTCCAAAGGTCGGCTAAAGCCAAGCATTGCTGCACTCTCTCCCCTAGCAATAGCGATAATATCACTTATCACCGAACTTGCTGTTGCTTCCCCTCCGGCTCCCGCTCCATAATACATACTCTCCCCTACATAATCGCCTATCACACTAATGCCATTCATCACGCCATCAACTTTGCTAATCATAGATTCTTTTTTAATCATACTTGGATGGACGCGTAGCTCCACTTCATCATTCTTTTTAGCAATGCCTAGAAGTTTAATCACATAGCCAAATTCATTGGCAAACTCCATATCATCAGGGGTTATATCAGCAATACCTTCAATCAATATATCTTCAGGCATAGCGTGGATTCCATACGCAAGGGAAGCAAGGATTAAAAGCTTATGCCCCGCATCGCCACCATTAATATCAAGGCTAGGGTCAGCTTCTGCATAGCCAAGATTCTGCGCTTCTTTGAGAGCGGTAGCAAAGTTTTTGCCAAACTGCTGCATTTGGGTTAAGATATAATTACTTGTGCCATTAAGAATCCCACGGATTGCTAAAATATGATTAGCACTTAAACCATCTTTCAAAACGCGTATGATGGGTATGCCACCACACACACTTGCTTCAAAGCCCACAGGCAAACCACTTGCAAGGGGTGCAATATCGCTTCTATGATAGGCTAACATTGCCTTATTCGCGGTGATAAAAGCTTTTTTTGCTTTCAATGCTCTTTGTGCTATTGTGTATGCAAACTCCACGCCGCCCATAAGCTCAATAACAACATCAATCTCACTATCTTGTAAAATCTCATCTACATTCGTGCTAAGGGCTACATTTGCATTCATATCGGCAAGTTTTTTTGCCGCCTTTGCTTTATCACGCACAACAATACTTTTTAAAACTATCTGCTTCCCTGCCCTTGCATTAATAATCTCGCCATTTGCTAAAATTGCCTTTAACACACTAGAGCCAACAACCCCAAAGCCAACCATTCCCAAAACAAGCTTTGACATCACATAATCCTTAGAATCTTAATAAAATCTTATGAAAATTGCTTCAAAAACGCCTTGAGATTCCGTGCGGCTTGGCGGATTCGCTTTTCATTTTCAATTAACGCAATTCTCACATACCCTTCTCCATAATCCCCAAAGCCCACACCCGGACTCACAGCAATTTTTGCCTCCTTTAAAAGCCTTTTTGAAAATTCCAAGCTACCCATATCGCCCACACATTCAGGCAACTTCGCCCAAATAAACATACTTGCCTTTGGCTTTTTCATCTCCCAACCTGCTTCTTTAAAGCTCTTAATCAGCACTTCCATACGCTTTTCATATTTACCACTTATCTCTTCCACACAGCTTTGATCACCATCAAGGGCAATGGTAGAGGCAATTTGCAAAGGCGTGTAGATTCCATAATCAATCCAACTTTTAATCTTTTGCAACGCTTCAATAATTTTCTTATTTCCCACTACAAAGCCCACTCGCCAACCTGCCATATTGTAAGTTTTGCTAAGCGTGTAGCTCTCAACGGCTACATCTTTAGCTCCGGGGATTTCTAAAATACTTGGCGTTTTAAAGCCATCAAAGCAAAGCTCGGCATACGCAATATCTGAAATAATATAAAATCGCTCCTGCTTTGCCATAGCCACTAAGCGTTCATAAAACTCCTTATACACGACAATGGTCGTGGGATTATGCGGAAAATTCACAACAACAAATTTTGGACGGGGCATCACTTCTTTTAGCACCCTTTTAATATTGGCAAAAAAATCCTCCACGTCAAGCTCCATTTCATCATTCCACTTAAGCCCAAAGGTAGAGACATTCGCCCCATTAAGAATAAAAGCATAATAATGAATAGGATAGGCAGGTTCAGCTACAATGGCATTATCGCCCGGATTTGCAATAGCTTGGACTAAATGCACATAGCCTTCTTTACTCCCCATTGTTACACACGCTTCAGATTCTGGGTCTAAATCCACACTATAAGTCCGCTTATACCAATTACAAATGGCTAAACGCAACTTGTAGATTCCACGGCTTACAGAATAGCCTTGATTCTTATCTTTTTGTGCGGCTTCACAAAGCTTTTGGATAATATGTTCAGGTGTCTTACCATCTGGATTCCCCATAGAGAAGTCAATCACATCTTCATTATTGCGACGCATTTCAAGCTTAATCTCATTAATCGCAGCAAAGACATATTTTGGCAAACGCTTTATTTTGTCAAACTCAATCTCATCAAACATAGCTCTCTCCTTATTGTTAGATTCACAATCTACTTCAAATTCACAGCAATACCACCCTTAAGATTCTCCGCCCCATCATAATCTGTAATCATCACAAACTTCACACCTTGTGGAATCTTAACTTTCAAGCTTTCATTACTACCAGCATTACTTATCATATCTATAATGCCAAGATTCTTATCATACAACACAATGTGCGGATTCCATTTTGGAAAATCCACAGCCTGTATATATAAATCTCCGCTTGTATTGACACTGACCCAATATTCCCCGGAGGCATCACGCCATTTAAGTGGTGTTGCTGATTTTGCTAAAAATCTTGTATTTGGCAGACGCGGCTCATTGACTTCAAGCATATATTCCCACTTCTGTGCATTGATACGATTAATATCAAGGCAAACAAAGCCCCTTTTACCTAACTCATCAATAATAATCCCCATATCAGGGCTATGTTCGGTATTAAAAGAAAATTCCACGCTTGAAAGCCCCCCACTTAGCTCCGCCCTACTCACCACAAAATATGAATACCCCATTGTGCTTAAAATATTATTCCCAATCTTTGTTAGCAGCACGGGACTAGTCCTTGCACTAAAGCTAAGTTTTACCTCGCTTGGTTGAGAAAAGCGTGAGCTAAGTAGCCCATTACTTTTTAGTGCATAAACAATTTTAGCAATATCCAATCGTCCGCCTGTATAGTATATATTTCTATTTGCAAAGATTCTATTAATGAAATTTGCGTTTGTTTGGTAGCTTTGCTCCCCCATTAGATTTTTTATCTTATCATCAAAGGCATCAGCCCACGCACCCGCTACAATACAAAAAAGAATAAAGATAAGCCTTACCATTCAAGACCACCATTCAGCTGTTTGAAACGCGTATAATTCACATCTACAAGGCTTGAGCCATCAAAATACATTCTCACTGGATGTTTGCTCCCGTGAGCTACTTCCTCACCATTGAGTGTGAGCTTAAATGCACTATGCCCCATCACAAAAAGCATTTTATTGTTTAATGGAATCTCATAACTATTTTTATATGCAAACTGCTCCTTGCTTCCTGTCTCAAGATTAATCACACCAAGCCACAAATCCTGCTGGGCTTGGATATATAAGATATTATCACTCGGTTTCTTTTGACTATCTGCTTGAGAATCTGCTTGGCTAGGCTTAGGGCTAAAAAAGAAATTTTGCTCCGGGTGGCTTGATTGATAAGTTTCTTGAGTTTGCGTTGTTGTATTTTGTGGGGCTAAAGCTTGTGGCATAGAATCCTTGCTTGTAGATTCTAAAGGCACATCTTGAGATTGCACTTCCTGTGTATTTTGTGTTGGCTTATCTGCTTGTTGTGTTGGGGCATTATCTAGCGGTTTTGTTGCATCAAAAAATACACCATCATACCCCCCATCATTCTCATTTTGTGCTGTGCTACTAGACTGCGAAGTTTGCGGTGTGGGCGGAATAGGACTATCCTGCATAAAAGCCTTGTAGGCAAAATATCCCATAAGTGCAAGAAAAACAAGTCCTAAAATCACATAAAGCCAAGAGTAAGATTCTGCGTGAGACTTGCTTTTAGATTCATTTTTTAATGCAATCTCAATCACATGATGCTCACGCTCTTTTTGTAAATCTTTCTTTCTCTCTTCTTCTTTTTCCCTCACAATCGCTACATTTTCAATGAGTTTTTGAGATCGCTCTTCTTGATCCTGTTTGCTTATCACCTCCGCAACACTGCTTATATCAGGCTTTTGCAATTGCTCTTTAGAGAGAATCCAATCACGCAAATCAACATTATACTCACGCTCCAAAATCGCAATAAAGCCCTTTGCCCGCACACTATCAATCTTATCAAATCGCTTTTCTAGCACATCTTCAATCTTAGAACTCGCAAGTTTAGTTGTTTTGCTTAGCTCCTTTAGCCCAATTGCCTTAAGCTTCCCTAGTTCCTCATCAAGTAATTGCGTATTAATGTTTCCCTGCATAATTAATCCTATCTATTAAAATTCCCGTAGCCACCGCTACATTGAGTGAATCAAAGTGATGTTCCATTTTGATAGAGAGCATTGTATCAAGTTTGTGCTTCAATCGTGCTGATAAACCCACAGATTCACTTCCTAGAAACAATGCCCATTTTTGTGGATTTTCTATTCTCTCTTGCCCTTGCATATCCGCACCTATAAGGGTAAAGTCTGCATTTTTAAGCTCATTTAGCACATCAAAGACTTGTGTAAAAACCCCATAAGGCATATTTAAAAATGCTCCACTTGAAAGACGCACTATACTTTCTATCGCTTTTTGACTAAGGCTTGGCAAACAAATGACTATTCCGCCCACACCCAACGCGTAAGCTGTGCGAAAAATTGAGCCAATATTCCCCACATCGCTAATCCCACATAGCACCAAAAGTGAATCTTTCTCTTTTAGCTCTTTAAGACTTAAGGCTTGTGGCGGGATAATTTGCGCGAGAATCCCTTGATGATTGCCGCCACGAGAGAGAGCTTGAGCCTTTTTATTATCCACGCGTTTGATAGGCTTATCTAATTTAGCAAGTTGCGAAAAAAGCTCTCTAGGCAATTCTTTTGCGAGATAAAATTCTGTAATACTCCAAGGGCAAGTCTCTATGGCATACAAAATAGGTTGCTTACCATAAATAATCACCGCCTACTCCGCATTCAAAATTTCTTCATAACATTGCTTGATACTTTTACCACTCATCTTGCTTAGAATCTTTGCCTTAATCTTTGGTGGAATATCAAGCATTAGAGCTTTCTCATACTCTAGCGAATATTCCTTATGCTCCAAAGTATGCGAAAAATCAAGGATAAGCACCCACTCTCCTCGTATTACAGAATCTTCTAGCATTGTGCCAATCTCGTGTGCTGTGCCATAATATCGCTGCTGATGAAGTTTTGTAAGCTCTTTTTGCACGGCAATGCGAGTATGTGGAAGTAAAAATGCAATATCTTGCAAGGTCTCTAAGATTCTATGTGGGCTTTCATAACAAATCGCACTATACGCCCCGCCCATATTCAGCCTAGCAATTTGCAAAAGTTTAGCTTGTCGCTCTAACTTTTTATGGGGTAAAAATCCCACAAAAACAAATGGTGTAGATTCTACGCCACTGCCACAAAATGCCACATTTAACGCACACGCACCGGGCAAAACATCAAAGGCAATATGATGTTCTATCGCATAAGATACAAGCTTTGCACCCGGATCGCTAATACAAGGCATTCCTGCATCACTAAGATACACGACATTTGCATTGAAAAAATCCTGCGACAAGGTGGAGAGAAACTCATCTTGATTATGTGAGTGAAAGGATTTGATTTGCTTAGAATCCATAAATTCCTTAGGATTCTGTTCATTTGGAAGTTCAAGGATATTGCGTGAAATGAGTAGCTCTAAAAGCTTTTTAGCCACTCTTGTATCTTCACACAAAATTACATCAGCTGACTTTATGGCTTCCAACGCCCGCAAGGTAATGTCTTCAAGGTTTCCTATGGGGGTTGGCACAAGTGTCAGCATAGATTTATTTCATATTGTATTTTTGGCGGAATTTCTCAACGCGTCCAGTGATATCAGTGATTTTATCACTTCCTGTGTAGAATGGGTGGCAAAAGCTTGAAATATCAATGCGTAGCTCACTCTTATTGCTTAAAACCTCAATTTGCTTTCCACTTGTTACGCAAGTTACCTTACAAGGGATATATTCTGGGTGGATTCCTTTTTTCATTCTATGTCCTTTGTTTTGTGTTGATGTAAAAAAGTTGGGGATTGTAGCAAAAAATGTTTTAATTCCTGCTTTAATTACAGTAAATTTAAGCCAAAACCTTTAAAACAACAAGAAAGCTGCAAGGCTAGAGACCTAGCCTTGCTCAAATCTTTATAAGATTCTTAGAATCCAAATTTAGCAAATGCAAGGGCAGAGTTTTGCCATTTGCCATTCCAAACACCACCAAGTGCGTTTCCAAGCGTTGAATCTGCACTCGCTTGTTTGCCTGTCCCAACATACCCAGCACCGACTTTGAAATACATCTTATCATTTCCCTGCCAAAGCGTGAGTGAGCCAACTGCAGAGATTTCCTCATAATCGCCACCAGAGTAAAGCACATCAAGGGCTGCTCGCTTAGATTCAACACCACCAAAGATATACCAAGTATCGCCATAGCCAAGTGAAGCACCTACACTAGCTCCACTCATACCGCCACGATAGCCATAGAATCTTGCTCTATCGCCATAGTTTAGCAAATGCGAGTTTTTGCCATTTGAAATATACCCTGCACCAAGCTTTAGCCATTCATTTAAACGCAATTCTTCATCAATCCAAAAAGTTATACCATTTGTGCTTTTGCCATCGCCTACGATATTATCCATACCATACACGGCACGCAAAATTGTCTTTGACTGCACATTTCCAGAGCCAATATCAAGCTGTGCTTTTGCACCCGCATTCAAAATATCGTGTGTGCCAACCTGTGTGTTTGTATCTGTAAGATAGCTTACAAATGGAGAAACCTTAAACATTTCGCCAAATTTAATGTCTAAACCACCACTTGCAAGTTCGCCAACTTTGCCCTTTTGGTGTTGATAAGTATCAAAACTTGAAAGCTCATAACCCATTCTATTATAAGCTTGTCCTGCTCCAAGTTGAGAGTTTCTCCAATATGCCCATAAACTCACAGCTCCACCATCTACATTTAATGCACCACCTTGCACATTACCATAGATCCAATCTACACCTGTATAGTTTTTACCATCAACACCTAGGAAAAACTGCCCTATATCAAAGCGTCCAAGCACAAAGCTTAATCTCCCACCATCATATCTAAAATATGCATCAGACACATCAGCATAATTTGGGAATGCACTTTTAGTAACGCTATCATTAAGCGAAATATCATAGAATGGGTAAGCACCCCAGCCACCAAGACCAATGCTTATATTTTTGCCTAAGCCTAGCTCAATCCCTACGCGTGCAGAAACATTTCCATAGGCTTTTTGCACTTCCTTGCCTTTATCATTCAATGTGCCTAAACCACCAAACCCTTGATGATAAAATGCTCCTAAATGCCCAAAAGGATTCACCTCTACGGCATTTGCACCAACCGCCATAGCAGAGGCTAAAGCAAGTGAGACATATACTTTTTTCATACAAACTCCTTAAAAAGATTTAAAAACTAACTTGTGCAAAGACACGAGTCAGCAGATAATTCTTACCATCATTGGCAAAAATTGAATTATCAAGCGTAAAATCGGCATTATTTATCATTCCTATAACTTTCACGCCCAATTTAATATTATGCTGAGGCTCAGAGACAAGTCCAATCTCCCAGTTAAATATATTTTTTCTCCCTATGCTCGTATGTCTAATAGCCGCATCAAGCTGCACATATTGCCTTAAATCATATTCTAAGAATCCATAAAGTGATGTGGCATTATTGTAAAAAAGCCCCTCTCGTCTTTCAAAGTAACTGCTCTGCCCAAATGAATCAATCCCCCTAGCCCCATTTTCAGCCACAGAGAGAACACCCCCTCCAACATTCATACCTAGCCACTTAGCCCCTCCCTCAAGCCATACAAATCCCCCATCGCCTTTTGTGCTTGAGTGATCAATCACCTTATCATTCCTAGCACTAAAAGATAAAAAGTGCATTTTCCCATATAAAAGTGCAGTATTCACAGGCACAGCCACAAGCACTTTTGCACCAAAGGCGGTAAAATCATTAGGAGCAGCATAAATATATGGGGTAATTTGCAAAGGAGATTCAGGAAGCGTAATCGTTGCTCCCAGATACAATGCCCCTACACTACCGAATGGATTTGTAAAATTATCCATTCTATAGTTTGTTACATACGCATTCTTATACGCCCAGATAAAATCAAGCTTTAAATTTTCTATATCTTCATAAGTCGCTGAAACACCTTGCGTATAATGCTTGATCCACTCGCTATTAGTTTGGAATCTCCCCGCATACACGCTTAAGCGATTGGGATTTACAAAACTCGCATAAAGCTCTGTAAGGACAAAATTATCTTTTACTTGCGAAAAATCTCCGCCGTGTGCTTGATATAGCTTTGTTGCAGCCCACATAGAGCCGCCAAGTGCCACACCTTGAAATCGTTGCGTTTGATAGGCTAAGGATACATTGGCATCAGCAAAACTTGGCGCACCACCTGTCATACCTTGATAATACACGCCCATATGTCCGCTTGGACGCCCGGTTAAAAGCAATTGTGCGATATTATTTGCATTTGCCACTTCATAAAATCCACATACGCACAGCAAAACTGCTAGTATTCTTTTCATAAAATCCCTTTAATCAAATCCCTAAGTCCTTTTAGAGATGAAGCTTTACTTTTTTAAGGGATTGTTAGCAAAAATAATTCCATTTTTTCTATTTGAGCTACAAAATAAGCCTATATCCACATTTTTCACATAGCTCACAAGGGGCTTTTCCACGCTTTAACGCCAAGGCAAAATCCACAAACTTTTTACTTTGTAAAATCTCCCTTATGCCCTGCTCTTTCAAATTGCCAAAGCTCACCCTCCCACCATAATCAATACAGCAAGGCACCACATTGCCATTACTTAAAATTCCAAACTGCTTTATCGCCCCATAGCAAAACACTTTTATATTACTTTTTTGAGCTTTTAGCTGATAAGGTTTTGCCCCATCACTTTGCTCCCATTCAAATGAAGTCTTAGGATTGACAAATACCTTTGCTCCAAGCCTCACTCGCCCTTTTGTAAGCTTTTCTATAAACACCGCAAAATCTAGCCCAAAAAATCTAGCCACAGAGCCACACAACGCTCTAAATTCCACACTATCAGCAAAAATATCATCGCTATGCAGACGCAGATTCACAAAAATGGGCGAATTTTGAGAGAGATTAAACGCACAAAATTTTAGAATCTGCTCCAAATGCCGCTTTTTCAAAAGATTCTCATTTGCCAAAAACGCACTCAAAGAAAACGCCACCTGCACAAAAGGCTTTTGTGTGAGTAGCTCAAAATGCCACTCCTGCAAGAAAAATCCTGTGGTAACAAGCTCCACTGCCAAATGATATTTTTTTAAAATCTCCACATAAGAAGCAAAATCCTTTACCCCCAAAGGATCACCCAAAATATGCAAACACACCCGCTTTGTGTGAGACTGAATCTCATAACATATCTTTTCAAATAGCTCTAAATCCATAGCCCCACGCCGTTGCTCCATACTCGCACTCGGACAGAATCCACACTTTAGCCCACAATAATCGCTTATTTCAATATAAATCTTTTCAAATTTTAACTTAGATTCTAACTTACATTGTGGCGTAAATTTTGCTTGAAACTGCGGATTAAATCCTTTCTCGCACAAGCTTTTCACACTCCGCCACCTTGTAGCTCAAAACAAAAGAGATGAAAAAACGCCCCTATAATCTTTTCATCGCTTTGATAAACATTTGGCAGATTCAAAGCTTGAAAAAACTCCGTCCTTTCCTGCCTTTGCGTATTTTTAGCCTTAAGCCCATCTAGCACTTCATTAAGATGATATATCCTTTTACGCTCATAGTCATACTGCCCCATCATTAATTCCACAAGGCAAAGCACCATAACAGCAAGTTTTGATTGATTAAAAATCATTTGAGATTTTTCATTGTGAATCTCGCCTAGATTCACACTCATCATTTTATTATGAGATAAAAGCTCTAAAATCCGCTTGGATTCTAAAGGCATAATAAATTCCAAAGCTTTATGCAAAGCAAAAGGCAATTCCTTTGTATTGTGCAATTCTTTTTGCATTACAACACTTAATGCCCTACTCATCGCCATAAGATATTGTGGCATATCTTTAGTGTTAGGATAAAAGCTGTATGTAAAGCCCTGCAACTTACCAAAAGCCTTGAGCGTGTCAAAATAGCCAAGCTCCAAGTTCTCTTCAATACTCATTTTGTCAAAATCAAGCATACCGCCAAGGGGCTTAAGGGGGTAAATATTTTTCACAAGCGGGTGATGACTAAAGGGGTGAGATTCTGGATTTAACGCTATGGCAATAACCTGCTCTGCCCCTAGCTCAAAGGCAAGGCGAATAGGGAGATTATCATAATATCCCCCATCTATGTAGCCCTCTCCATCAATCTCACATACCGGAAAAGCCGGAAAACACGAAGCTGAAGCCAGAATCCACGAAGCGAGATTCTCCATTGAAAGCTCATTTTTATATTTTTTCACAGGCACGAAGCTAGGGAATCTCACACTCATTAACGCATAATCCACGCTAGAGCTAAAAAACCGCTCATCAACGCATTTTTGAATAATCTTTTTAAGCGGGGTAATATCCATACCCTTATTATCCTTGTAGCTTTTGATAAAGGGCAGAAGTTTTTCGCTATTCTCATAATAATATTGCAAGTCTGTGCGGAGATTTAGCCCATTTAGCACCACCTTATCTATATCTATCTCACGCCATAACTCCAAAGCCTTTTCATAATCGCCAAGCACCATTAATGCCCCATTCAAAGCCCCGATGCTCGTGCCTGTAACCATATCATACTTTATGCCAAGCTCTCTTAACGCTCTCCACGCTCCAACTTGATATGCCCCCTTAGAGCCTCCACCACCCAGCACAATAGCTACTTTCACTTTTTTCCTTTATGTTTTTATGTTTATCCTAGAATCTCGGCATAGATTCTGTAAAATTTTATAGAATCCACCTTTCAATCCCAACGCTAAAAATCTCAAGATTCTAGCTTGTCATTACTTACAACTCGGCTTGTATAATACATATTTCTTAGAATCTTGCCTTGTTATATCAAATCTTATACAAAAAACTTAATTTTAATTATATAAACTCACTCATTAAAGTTTATATAATCATTATAAACTTTACGCAAAATTTAATATTTTCTGCTATGATTGCCACTTCAATTTGAATCTTTAAGGAGAAAAAATGGCAACAAAACATCAATTTCAAACAGAAATTACACAGCTTTTAGACCTAATGATACATTCCTTGTATTCCAATAAAGAGATATTCTTGCGAGAGCTTGTAAGCAACGCATCTGACGCACTTGATAAGCTCTCATATCTCACGCTCACACAGGACAATCTCAAATCCCTAAGCTTTGAGCCACGCATTGATATTTCCTTTGATGAGCAGAAAAAAACGCTCACCATAGAGGATAATGGTATCGGTATGAGTGAATCTGATATGAAAGAGCATTTAGGCATTATCGCAAAGTCTGGCACAAAGAGCTTCCTTAACCAACTGAGCGGGGATAAAAAGAAAGATTCAGCACTCATCGGGCAGTTTGGCGTGGGCTTCTACTCGGCGTTTATGGTCGCTCATCGTGTCGTGGTGCAAAGCAAGAAAGCAGGGGAAGAAAAAGCCTATGCGTGGGTGAGTGAGGGCAAGGGCGAGTATGAGATTGGCGAGTGTATCAAAGAATCTCAAGGCACACAAATCACGCTGTATTTGCGAGATGAAGATGCACATTTTGCGTCTCGTTGGGAGATTGAAAATATTATCCACAAATATTCCCAGCATATCGCATTCCCTATCTATCTGCATTACACTGAAACAAAAAGTGAAGGCGAAGGGGATTCCAAAAAAGAGACCAAAGAAGAGAAACAATCTCAAATCAACACCGCTAAAGCCCTATGGAAGATTCCAAAATCCGAGCTTAAAGACAAGGACTACAAGGAGTTTTACGCCACACTCTCACACGATAATAATGAGCCTTTGAAGTGGATTCACACAAAGGTTGAAGGCAATTTAGAATACACCACACTCTTTTATATCCCTAGTAAAGCCCCCTTTGACTTATACCGCGTGGATTATCAATCAGGTGTGAAGCTCTATGTCAAGCGGGTGTTTATCACTGATGATGACAAGGAGCTATTACCGCCATATTTACGCTTCGTGCGTGGGGTGATTGATAGCGAAGACCTGCCTTTAAATGTGAGCCGTGAGATTTTACAACAAAATAAGATTCTAGCTAATATCAAATCCGCCTCCACAAAGAAGATTCTAGGCGAGATTGCCAATATCGCAAAAAACGAAGAAGAGTATAAGAAATTTTACGAGCAGTTTGGTAAAGTGCTGAAAGAAGGCTTATATGGGGACTATGAAAACAAAGATAAGATTCTAGAACTTTTGCGATTTGAGAGTGTAAAGGCGGAATCTATCTCGCTCAAAGCCTATAAAGAAGCAATGAGTAGTGAGCAAAAGAGCATTTACTATATGCTAGGCGAAAATAAAGAAGCGATTAAAAATGCACCATTGCTTGAGAAATACGCACAAAAGGGCTTTGATGTTTTGCTTTTAAGTGATGAGATTGACGCGATTGTTATGCCGATGGTTGGCGAATATGACAAAACTCCGCTAAAAAGCATTAATAGCAAAGAAGCCTTAGAAGAGCTAGGGGAGCAAAGCATTGATGAAGCCACACAAAAAGCCTATGAGCCGCTGATAAAAGCCTTTAAGGACACCTTAGGAGAGCAAATCAGCGAAGTCAAACTCTCACAACTAGGCGATTCTCCAATCACGCTGATTAAAGAAGACAGCAATCCAATGATGGCAAATCTTATGGCACAAATGGGGCAGAAACTCCCTGAATCTAAGCCCATCTTAGAGCTTAACATCACTCACCCACTTTTTGAAAAGCTTAAAAATGCAAATGCGGAAAAAATCGCACAAAGTGCTACTTTACTCTTTGGTGCGGCAGTGGTGCTTGAAGGCAATAACCTTGAAAATGCTAAAGCCTTTAATGCTAAACTCCACGCCCTTCTACTCCAAAGCCTTTAAGGCTTTGGCGACCTGTTTGCTTATTGTTTGAAAATATCATTTTTTATTTATGCGTATCTCCATAGTAGCCTTAATATGGCGTTTTAGCTTCTTTCACTCCATACATATTACGATAAAAACACAGCATTTTGAGCCTAGATTCTCATTTTTACATTTATCTTACTCCTTTGTTTATTTTAGTAATAAAATAAACAAAAATAGGATAATCTCAAGACAACGATCTTTTTTCTTTCAAAAAAATTAACTAGAATACCGCAACTATTTCTTATTTTTTTGAAATAAGTTGGAGGTCATTATGCTTACATCATTAAGAAAACTCAAATTTGGCACTAAAATGAATCTTATTGTCGCTATTGTCGTTTTAGTCTGCATTGGTATTATGGCAATTGTCATTCTCTCACAATCTCGCTCCACGCTTGATAAGGAAGCTAAAACTATGCTCTATAATGTCGCCAAACGCCACGCCAATAACATTGCCCCGATTTTTGATGAGAGTTTTGCGCTTTTGGAAAATACACAAGGTGTAATCAATAATTTTCTTAAAGCTGGAATCACGCTTGATAACAAGACGATTGATGAAAGTGTATCAAGCCTGCTAGATACATCAAATTGGGCAAAATATGCCTATGTATTTTTATTTGAACCTTACGCTCACAATGGTTTGCAAAAAGATTTTGTTTCTAAAAATGGTAAAAGTGGATATTTAATGATTTACCGCGATGATGATCCTACGCGTATACGCGTATAGGTGGCGTTCATCGTGTTAATGCTGAATCTAAGGTGCTTGATTTTCCAGCTGTGCAAAATGCGATACAAGAAAAACGCTCTATCTTTGGTGTGCCTGTTGAAATTACCCTTGAGGGTGAAAGCTTCCACGCAGTCAATGCTGTTGTGCCACTCTTTAGCGGGAATCAGCTCATCGGTGTGCTTGGTATGTCAATCAACCTTGATACGATTATCCAGCAAATCGTGCTAAATAAAGAAAATAGCGTGTATGAAAATGACTTTATCTCAATCCTTTCAACTGGTGGTGTCTATGCAGCAAGTGATGATATTAGCCTATTTGGTAAAAAGATTGCCGAAGTCAATACTCACCCATCACTCAAACAAATCACAGACGCTCAAGCCGCACATACAAGCGGTGTATATGAATACATAAATCGCCACGGCGAAAAAGCAATCGGTGGAGTTTCCACTTTTGAAGTATGGCGTAATACTGGCTCGTTTTGGAGTGTGCTTGTCTCTGCACCGCTTTCAATCGCCGTAGTCGCAAGTCAAATTGCTATTACTGCAAGCCCCGTGAGTGCTGCAGTCGTATATATGTCAGGCGCATTAGAACCATTTGGGTGGAATTACCCCACATTGCTCCTTGTATGGCTTATTACAACTTTTGCAGCGTGTATGCTTACAGCCCTTGTAGTAAGCACATTTTTCCCACTTGATTTAAGCAAAGACATTATCTATCAAGAACGATTAAAAGCTGGACTTGTCAAGCCATCAACAGGCGCACAACATATTGAGCTTAAAAAAGGTGCAAAACTTAGTGTGGGTATATTCCTTGCAGGTGTATTTTGTGTGGTGATTTATGCTACTTCAATCTCTGATGTCGTGCGCAAACCTATGCTAGAATATGTCAGCAAAAATATCCCTGTGTATATGGATAAGGAAATTGATTCCATAAAGGCAGAGGCGATAAGCAAATTACAAGCAACAGCAGATAAAGAGCAAATCATTGCGCCCTTAGAATCTCTCAAATCAGCTTTTTTAAACTCAAAAGAGCAATTAAAAGCTAATAGCGCACAAGGGGGGGGGGCTAAATACAGCATTTGAGGAAGCAAAAACTGCGTTAGGGGCGATAGAAAAAACACAAGAAAATGAACAAGCCCTTGCTTTTACAGAATCTCAACTTGTGCTTTTAGAACAAAATGCGGATTCTATCCTTGCAGACTGGGCACAAAAAGATGGAATCTTGGCGCAATTAAGTGGTATAGTAAAAAGCTACATTGACCCTGTGCGTTTGCCTCGCGATGGTGCAATTATGGCATTTATGTTAGCCATTGCCACTTGCATTACAATTTTTTGCAAAATACAAACAAGCAAACTCCTTGAAGCAAGCACATTTAAGGCAGGTATGACAGCGTGCGTATGTGTGCTTGGTGTAGCTTGGCTCGGCAACACCTTTGTGGCAGGATACAAAAAAGAAATTGGGGATTTAGCAAGTAGTCTTGTGGGTGATTTCCCCTTTCTTTTGGCTGTGGCACTTTTCTTTGCGAGTATGCTTCTTTACTCGCAAGCTGCCACCGCTAAAGCAATTATGCCCGTAGTCATTAGTGCGCTTGGCATTAGCGCAGCCTCACCTGAATCCTCTTACATTCTCGTGGCAAGTTTTGCAGCAGTTTCTGCACTTTTTGTATTGCCTACTTATCCAACTTTGCTTGGTGCAGTGCAAATGGACGACACAGGCTCAACGCGCATTGGCAAATATGTATTCAACCATAGCTTTATTGTGCCCGGCACACTTGCGATAATATTTGCGGTAGGGCTATGGTTTATTGTTGCACCCCTCTTTGCCTAAGGATATATTTACACAGGATTAAAATTCTTAATCCTGTAAGTTTATACATTTGCTTTTGTTACATTTCAACCATAAATAAAAACACTTTTCCCGCTATACTTGATTCTCAAACATCTTTTTGCTACTCTATAAGACTTTGTTATACTAACATACAAAAGGTTTATTATGAAGTTATTTTCTCGCTTAAGTGTTGGCACAAAAGTCGCATTTGTCGTTGCTTCACTCGTTGTTATTTGTATATGTGTTTTAGCAGTTTGTATTATTCTTACTTCAAAAAACACTCTTGAAAATGAAAGTTATAGAATCCTACATCAAGCTTCTTATCGTTATGGCACATTGCTAGAAGGTGTCTCTTCGGAGATATTAGATACATTGCTTATTAATGCCACAGCTATTGATTCTCAAGTGGCACGCAATATGCTCAATATGGAAGACTTTAAGGATATTATTACTGCCATTCCAAACAATATAGAGAGTATCAAATATGCGTATTTGTTTATTCCCCAGCTAAGTGATAAAGGCGAGATTATTATACTTGCAGAACAAGATGGAAAGAGGGGGCAAAAGGCAAATTTAATTAAAGCTGAAACTTCAATCAAAGAATTTACATCTATCCAAAATGCCATTGCACACGATAAGCCAAGCATATCAGCTCCCACAACAATTACTTTTCAAAACAAAGAATATTTTGCACAAGGCTTTGCTGTTCCTATCCATAATAAAAATGGCAAGGCAATAGGTGCTTTGGGTTGCTTTGTCAATTTTGCAACTCTTGGCGCTCCTTTATTGAGTGATGAAGCGCGTATCTTTACAAACGACCAACGTTTTGTTATTGATGAAAATGGCACTATCCTCGTCAATCAGAATCCTCAATTTATAGGCAAAAAACTTATTGATATTGTCCCTACTCAAGAAGCAAAAAATATCGTTGCATCGGCTAAAGAGGGCAAAAGTGGTATTTTCCCCTACCGCACTGCTGCAGGAATAGAAGGTGTTATAGGTATGCGCTCTGTTGCGCCTCTTAAAGGGGATAGTACTTATTGGAACGTGTTATCATATATCCCTAATAAATCTATTACCGAATCACTCATAAAGCTTTTGTGGGTTATTATTATGTGTAGCGCAGCCACGATATTCATTATCGTCATTGGCGCAATACTTTATCTACGCACTTCAGTAGCAAAGCGCATAAGGCTCATTCTCCAAACACTTCTCGCTTTCTTCTCTTATCTCAACCACGAACGCAAAGATGCACCACAACCTCTTAAGATTGTGGCTCAAGATGAATTAGGTGAAATGGGTAATGCTATTAATGATAATATTCAAAAAACAAAATTAGGCTTAGAGCAAGATTCTAAAGCAGTAGAACAATCAGTTTTAACTGCAAAAACCATAGAATCTGGAGACTTTAGAGCAAGAATTACAGAAACTCCTCATAATCCTCAATTAAATGAATTAAAAAATGTGCTTAATCATATGCTTGATGATTTACAAACAAAAATAGGAAGTGATACCAATGAAATAGCAAGAGTATTTGATAGCTATACAAGACTAGACTTCACCACAGAAGTCAATAATGCAAGTGGTAGAGTAGAAGTTGTAACAAATACTCTAGGAGAAGAGATTAGAAAAATGCTGCATACAAGTTCTAACTTTGCTCAAAACCTAAGTGAAGAAGCAAAAGCATTAGCAGAAGCTGTA
>NZ_JRPE02000053.1 GCF_000765825.2 Helicobacter magdeburgensis | reverse complement strand
TGGTAAAGCTAAAGGATTCTACCAATGATTACACAAGCTCCTAAGAAAAAATCCATTAAAAGAAAAACCCAAAAAGCCATAGTAACGCAAGATAATCGCTTTATCTATGCTAAATACGATATGAATGCCAATGAGATGAAATTTTTTATGTGGATAGTCGCACAGCTCAACAGCCAACGCGATACCTTGTTTCAAGTGTGTCAAATCCCACTTAGTGAGATTTTTCAAGTGTGGCAATGGAAAGAAACAAGTGAGGGTTATAACTATGTGCGAGAGCTTTGCTACTCTATGGCAAAAAAGGCTTATGTGGAGGATTTTAAACTGCTAGATGAAACCACAATGAAAGAAAAGAGTGTGTTTCAAGCAATGCCACTTTTCAAGTTTATTAGATACGAACAAGGGCAAAGTTATGTAACTTATCAGCTAAATGATAGCCTTACAGAATATCTTTTAGACCAAAAGCGAGATTTTACACAGCTCAAATTTAGCGATATACAGCAAATGAAATCAGCTTATAGCATTAGAATCTACAATATGCTAGTTTGTGAGCTAAAGCAAAACCGCCAAAGCCTAAAAATGAATCTTGCAGTATTGCAAAATATCCTAGAAGTGCCTAA
>NZ_JRPE02000052.1 GCF_000765825.2 Helicobacter magdeburgensis | reverse complement strand
CCCTAAAACCTCTTCTTATTCACATCATCTAATATATCTTTAGCTACTCTATCTACTCTTTCACTTATTTCAGCACTTGAATTTGCTATCTCTACATTTTCTTGTGTTACAGATTCTAAATGAGATATAGCTTCATTGATTTGAGTTACACCTGTTGTTTGCTCTCTTATAGATTCACCCATATCATTGATACTTTGAACAAGTAAGTTTGTATTAGCTTCAATCTCACCTAAGCTCTTTTGAGTTCTTTCTGCTAACTTTCTCACTTCATCTGCAACAACAGCAAATCCTCTTCCGTGTTCTCCAGCTCTTGCTGCTTCAATAGCAGCATTAAGAGCTAAAAGATTTGTTTGATCTGCTATATCTCTAATAATGCCTATAACATTTTTAATATCTTCACTTTGTTGGATAACTTCTCCAGTCTTACCACTTACATTTTGCATAGAACTTGTAATCTCTTCTACGGCTTGAGCTGTTTGTTCTAGGCTACTTGCTTGAGAGTTAGTAAGATTTGTAAGATTATTTACAGCTTCTGCTAATGCTTTTGCTTCTTCACTTAGGTTTTGAGCAAAGTTAGAACTTGTATGCAGCATTTTTCTAATCTCTTCTCCTAGAGTATTTGT
>NZ_JRPE02000051.1 GCF_000765825.2 Helicobacter magdeburgensis | reverse complement strand
GCTTGTGGGCTTAAAGCATTAAGCTGCCTATTTAAGCTTGCCTCTGTTGCTAGTCCTTTATTATAGGCTTTGCGTGCTTTTTCCATAGCCATTCTTGCATTCATTACTTCTTTAGGACTACCACTGAGCGCAATATTGTTAAATCCTCTCTCAGCTAACTCATAGTTTGCTCTAAGCTGTCCTAAACCACCACTAGCGTTAAATGAACCTAGTTTATCCATATAAGCATTAGCACTAGATACAGCAGAAGCTGCATTTTTAGAATTAGCCGCTCTAGCAGCACCCATACCCATAGCATATCCAGATTCACTGCCTATCAACCCCATATTGGCTAAACCTTTACCCATAGCTCCACCGGGTAAAAACATAGCTGCAGCACCAGCTACTTGTCCAGCAGCCGCAACTCCAGAGCTAATAGCACCGTAGGTAGAAAGGCTGTTAAAAGGGAAAATCTCCAAGCAACACTTAACCAGCATTTAAGCAAAAAGAAATTACAATCCCCGAACATTAGTCAGTGGCTCCTTGTGCCACGCTAGTGATAAGACTTCTGAGATTCTCATCTATCAAATCTAAACAATCATCTAAAAACATCTCTATCTTATTTGGCATAACACCAAAGTAGAGTTTGTGT
>NZ_JRPE02000050.1 GCF_000765825.2 Helicobacter magdeburgensis | reverse complement strand
CATTACTCTCCTTATCTTAGAGTAAGCTCCCCTATTGCAAGTGCAAGTTCAGGTTTTTATCATACTCCAAGAGTTGGAGATGAAGTGATTGTGAGTTTCTTTGATGAGGATATAGATAAGCCTTATATTAGTGGCAGTCTGTATAACCAAAGTAATCCTGCCTTACCCTCTTTACCCTTAGCCTCTCATCAAACAAGTTTAAGTGCAAGAACTCTTAATAATAGCAGTGCATTGCAAGCAGAGAATACAAACTCTCATCACAATCTCATAGAATCTGGATTTAATGAAATCACGCTTTCAAATCTTAAAGAACAAGAACACATCTATCTTCAAGCACAAAGAGATTATGAAGAACTCATTAAGCATAACTTCACTCAAACCATACATAACAATAAAGAATCTCAAGTAGAGGGAACTTATAATGAAAGGATTAAAAAGATTCATACTCAAACCATAGATTTAGCAAAGATTGTAAGTATTGGAGGAGAATATAATACCAATGTAGCTTTATCTAAAGATACTATTGTAGGATTAAGCCATACTTTAAATGTAGGAGTAGATAACAAAGTAAGGATTGCAAAGAAGAGTAGCGAATATATAGGAGAGGATAAGGAGGTGGAGATAGGGGGGAA
>NZ_JRPE02000049.1 GCF_000765825.2 Helicobacter magdeburgensis | reverse complement strand
TTGCTTTATTGCTTTGTCATACTGAGCGTAAGCGAAGTATCTATGTTTTTGGGATTTTCTTCTTTTTGCTAAGGGGGAGAGGCTTGAATTTGCAAGTGTCGATTCCAAAACAACAGAAACTACCTATCAAGTTTCACAAATATAAAAAACATTCTCTAAGATTCCGCAAAAAGAAAAAAGGTTTATTCAATATCTTTTTTTAAATCTTTTCTTTTTCGCAAAAAGGGGTTTATCCCTTCCCGTTCGCAATCGTGTCGCTCACCCCTTAGCCCAAAAAAGAATAAAGCAACCGCTTTTTCTTTTTGCAATCAAGGGGAGAGCCTCGCTATTCCCTATCACACTTCGCTTTGGCGGTGGCACTGACTTCTACCTTGAATCCAAAGCTACACACCACGAGAGGGACGAGAGTAAGGCTTACACGCAAAGCGTGTAATATTGATTCTATGGATTCTGCTAACGCAGAATCTCAAGCAGATTCTACAATTGCTAAAGTGGCAAAGCACGACTTTGCCACCATAAAATTAAATCGCACAAAGTGCAAACCTCTTAAAGCGTCGTCGGGTGGGGGATACATAAGGGGGAGGGGTGACTTCGCGTGTAGCGAAGCAAACCCGTTTTACGCAAATTCAAACCCCTCCCCCTTAT
>NZ_JRPE02000005.1 GCF_000765825.2 Helicobacter magdeburgensis | reverse complement strand
CTATTTCTAGGGAATGCCACAAGGGCTTTTAATGGTTTTATGATAGATAAAAGGTGTTAAAATAGAGTAAATCGTCTTGGTATTTTATAGAGAATCTTAATTACGCATTTTTTGTGTGTAAAAGTATGAGAAAAGAAAAAAGTGGGGGTAAGAGATGAGGATTATAAGATTCTAGAATCCCTGAAGTAAAGCGTTAAATGGCTCTTTGTATGGGCTAAAATCAGCTATGCTATGCCCACTTTGAGAATGCAGAATCTCTGCGTAATTTTGCCAATAGGCTTGTGAGATTCTAGGATTAATCAACTCATCATTTTGCGAGATACACACGCAGATTTTTATATCTTTTGGCGGAGGGATTTGTAAGGCGTGGGCGTAACTCTGCCAAGATTCTAAAGTGAGTGTAAATGCTTTTTGCGTGGTGGTGTTGGTTTGAGGCTTGTTAATGTATTTTTCAAGCTGGGCTAGAGGATTTAAAACGGGATTAAAAAGCATCATCGCTTGAGGGGAGGGTATCTCAAAATATGGGGCAAAAAGCGTGAGTTGCCACAGGTAGAATGCCCCCAAAGAGTTGCCTACAAAGCAAAAAGGCTCTTGTTGTTTTAACTCACTTAAAAATTGCTCTTTTAAACTATGGAGATTTGCCATAAAGTCCCCGCCATTGTCATACACAAGCTGAAAGGGCGTGATGTCTAAGCCCTGTGAGATTCTAAAATAGGCTTGGCAATGGAGTGAAGAGTGGAATCCGTGAGAGTAGAAAAACTGCACGATTACCCCTTTTGCTATCTAGCCTATGTGAAATTCTTGTGGCAGTGGGGAGATAAACTCATAGTCCAAAAGGCGAATTTTATGTGCGTGGAGCATAAGCCGCTTGGCATTGTCATTTGTGTTGCCATAGAGTGTGTCGCCGACAATGGGGTGATTGATACTTTGGCAATGCACGCGAATTTGGTGAGTGCGACCAGTGGTGATGATGGCTTGGGCTTGTGTCTTTTTGCCAACAATGCTTAGGGGGGCTAGCTGTGTGTGAGCGGACAGCCCATTTTTATCAATGCGAGACTTGGCAAAGCCCTTTTTTATCGTGGATATGGGCTTATTAATAGTAATAGAATCGGCTAAGATTCCGTGTAGTAGGCAAATATATTCCTTATACACAGCTTGTTTTTTAAAGGCTTCTTTGGCTTTGAGATGAAAGGGGCTATTTTCTTGTATGAGCAAAATCACGCCGCTTGTTTGCTTATCTAGTCTGTGGAGTAAGCTCCAGCCCTCAAACATATCGCTTAAATCATAAGATTCTACAAATGGGGGCTTATCAAGGGCTAAAATCTGCTTGTCTTCAAAAATGATTCTTGGCTTTTTTATCTCTGCCACTTCAAAAGTCGCACTCAAGGGCAGCTCTAGCCTTGCGATAGTGATTTTCTTGCCCCCACTTGATACAAGCCCTTTATCAATGAGAGACTTAGCGAGATTATGAGAAATCCGCTTGGCTTTGGCTAGGAGCTTATAGGCTTTGTCAGTTGGCATTTTCAATCTTTTGTATAAGGGTAGTAAGCTTGTGGGCTAAGTCTAATTTTATAGAGCTTTTTGGGAGTTCTTGCCACCTTGAGAGTGTGTCTTGCAAACTTTGAGGTGGGATTAGCACATAATTTTCCACAGATTCAAAAAGGGCGTATTGATTAAAAATATGCTCCCCGCTTATAAGCTTTGTGTGGAAAAAGGCTGGTTCAAGTGGATTATGTCCGCCGATATTTAGCATAAAGCTCCCACATAAAATTACCACATCGCTAATGGCATAAAGATTGTTTAACTCACCTAGCGTGTCAATCACAATGGCTTGTGCGTTAGATTCAAGTTTATGCTGTGAAAAAAGTGTCGTTTGAAAAAAGCTTTGCGTGAGTTCATAGACTTCCTTAAACCGCTCTGGGTGGCGAGGTGCGATAAGAAGCAATGGGGTTTCTTGCGGGGTGTTTTCTTGGGATTGTGTGTTGGCACAAAGGGCTTGAAAAGATTCTAAAATCAACTTCTCTTCGCCCTTATGCGTGCTTGCCGCACAAAAGATGGGGCGATTTGGCTTTGTATAAGTGGCACTAAGGGTTGGGGTATTTAGCATTTTAAGATTCCCAAAAGAGCTGACATTTTTTGCCCCAAGGCTTTCTAACCGCTCTTTATCAACACTGCTTTGTGCTAAGACTTCATCAACAAAAGCAAAAATGCTTTGATAAAAGCCCTTAAAACGCTGATAGCGTTTAAGGGAGCGTTGTGAGATTCTAGCGTTAATAAGCAAAGTCCGGGCGTTGTGAGATTTTGCAACATAAAAAAGCATTTTCCATAATTCCGCTTCTGTTACGATGAGTGCTTGAATCTCGTGTAGATTCTTAGCCCAAAAGGGCAGAAAAATCTCAAAAGGCAAGTAACGCACCATAACGCACAAGCTAGAATCCTGCCTATTTGCATATAAGCGTTTGGCTTCATTAAAGCCCGTGTGTGTAATTGTGGTAATAAGAATAGTGTAGGGTTTTGAATCTAGGGCTTTAAGCAGTGGCTCTAAAGACCTTATCTCGCCATAAGAACAAGCGTGAAACCATAAGTTTGGGGATTTTTCTAGCTTTTTTAACGCTTGAAATGGCGAAAATCTAGCTGGGATAGAATCTCTATGTTTGGCACGAAAGGCAGTGATACATAAAAGGGGGAGAGCGATGAGATACAGCAAAAGGCAGGATAGAAAATATATAAAAGGAAAGCTTGGCTTTGTGTTTTTCACTGCGTTTGTCCTATCCCGCGTGTTTCCCCAAAAATGCCTGAAGCTTATGCTTCTGCTTCCTCTTTTTTGTTTGCTGTCTTGCTTTCATTTTGTGGAGCGATATAGAGAATCCTGCCACAATGTGGGCAGTTGATAATATCATTGCCCTTAATGATTTCATTATAAATGGTGTCATTAAGCTTCATAAAGCAACCACCACAGGCTTGTTTGAAAACCGGCACAACACTTGTGTTCCCCGCCCATCGGCGAATCTTGGCATAAAATCCTGTAATTTTACTATCCATTTTCGCACTTAATGTCTCTTTTTTATCAAACAAATCTTGCTGGGCTTTTTTAATCTCTTGGACTTGGCTTTGAGTTTGAGATTCAAGTGTTTGGATAAGAGATTTTAGCTCTTCAAGCTGTGGAGCATAGGCATTTTTCTCCTCTTCTTTAGTGAGTTTTAACGCTTCAAGCCGCTCAATCTCACTATTTGAATGCGTCATATTTTCTTTAGCAATATCGGATTCTACATCTAAGGCACGGATTTCTTTTTCCGTTTTGACTTCCTTTTGCTTTTTAGAGATTTGCTCTAATTTGGCTGAGGCATCTTGGATATTTCTGTCGTGATGAGCGATTTCAAGGTTTATGGCGTGGGCTTCCTGGTTAAGATTCTCAATATTTTTTAGAATCTGCTCTTGCTGATTAATCTTTTCATCAAGCTCACTGCGGATTTTTTGAATCTTTGGTCCTAACTCATCAATTTGTATATCATAAGCAGCCACTTGGATAAGGTCTTGTAAATGTTTATTCATCGTGATTCCCTTGTGTTTGGATTGTCTATTTTAGTCTGTAATGGAGCAAAAATAGAATGGATTTTTACAATCGGCAATTATAGCGTTATATCCTGCATTTTGCAAAATAGATTGAAAAATTTCTACAAAATATTTCTCACTCTCATAATGCCCCATATCAATAAGGCTAAGTCCATTGCTTTTAGCAATCATCGCATCGTGATGTTTAATATCGCCTGTGATAAGGCAAGTGTGGAGCTTTTGCGGAATGCGTGAAGATAGGGAGCAGCCGCTCCCACACACGACATAGACTTCTTTAATGGAATCTAGGCTACTAGATTCTTGTGTATTTTCATAAATATCATCGCCCTGTATGTAGCTCACCGCCTTTGCTTGGAGCTTTTGACACACCTGTAAGGCTAGATTTTCTAAGCTTGTAGGCTTAATCTCCCCATACATAAAAAAATCCTGTGCTACAAAATGCTCCCATTGCAAAATTTTATGCGTAAGATAGGCATTAAGATGGGATTTATCAAAGTTTGTATGCAGACTGATTAACGCACAATTTTTACGCAATAAAACCGAGATAAGATTGCTAGGATAGCTCTGTGTGTGAATCTGCGTTAAGGGAGTGAAAATCAAAGGGTGGTGCGTGATAACAAGCGTGTTTGGCTGAAGATTCCTAGCAATATCAAGGGTAAGCTCAAGGCATACTACAATGTGGGTAAGCTCATCATCAAAGCTGCCTAGATTTAAGCCGCTTTTATCCCAAGATTCCTGTGTGTCAAAGGGCGAGATACTCTCACATAAATCATAAATTTCTTTTAACTTGAACGCCATAAGCCCCACCTTGTCGCAAAATAAAGGGTGGCATTATAACACAAAAGGCGTGTCCTGATACACAGAAAAATTAAGCCAATTTGAAAAAAGCACGCTCGCACTTGACTTCCACGAGAGTATCGGCTCCCCATCTTCTCCAAAATAATCAAGCGGTTTTGCTATCTCTAAGCCTTTATTTATATCACGCTCATACTCCAAACGCAGCGTGTCTTTGGCGTATTCTGGGTGGGCTAGGATATAAAAGTCTTTCTCATCTTTTAACGCGCTAATGCCACAAAGCTCGCTCTCTAATAGAATCTTAAGTTTAGAGTTTCTAACCGCATTTTCATCAATCCCAGCGTGCCTTGAATGGGGCATTCTCACAATAGAATCTAGCCCATTTAAAAGCAAATCTTGCGTAATGATTCTATGTGGAAACACACCAAACACCTTGCTTTCTAGCATAATTTTTTCAATCTTATGAAAGTGATACAGCCCTGCCATAGCCCCCCAGCATAGATACATTGTGCTTGTGCAATGGCTTTTGAGATAATCCATAATCTCTTGTATCTCATTCCAATACGCCACGCTCTCAAACTCCAAATGCTCAATGGGTGCACCTGTAACAATCGCTCCATCAAACCGCCGCCCTTTAACTTCGCTAAAATTCACATAGAATCTATCTAAATGGCTTTTGGGCGTGTTTGTGCCGATGTAACTTGCTGTGGATAAAAGCGTGATTTTCACCTGCAAAGGCGAGTTTGCAAGCAGACTTAGAATCTGATTTTCCGTCTCAATCTTTGTAGGCATAAGGTTAATTAAAAGCACTTCAAGCGTCCTAATATCTTGCGTTTTAGCCCTTTTTGCCCCCATAATAAAGGCATTTTGACTAAGCAAGGAATAGGCTGGAATATCTTCTGGGATAACAATGGGCATTTTCACTCCTTTTAGATTCTACTTTTCTATTGCCTGTTTTAAATCGGCAATCAAGTCTTTGCTAGATTCTAGCCCTATGCTTAGTCTAATCGTGCAGGGTGTGATACCCCCGCTTTGTAGCTCTTTTTCACTAAGTTGTGAATGCGTAGTGGAAGCGGGGTGAATGATTAAAGACTTTGAATCCCCGATATTTACCACCATCGCAAAAATCTCTGTGTTATTGCAAATCTTTTGTGCCGCTTCATAGCTTTGTGCTTCAAAGCTAATGAGTCCGGAGCTTTGAGAATCTGCGTAATATTTTTGCAAAAGGGCGTGATATGGGCTAGATTCTAATCCCGGATAGGCTACACTTTTAACCAAACTATGAGATTCTAAGAATCTTGCTACATCTAGCGCATTTTGACTATGCTTTTTAATGCGAAGCTCTAGCGTCTCTAACCCTTGCAATAGAATCCACGCTGATTGCGGGGAGAGTGTCGCACCGATATTTCTAAGCCATTCAGTGATAAGGCGAATGCTAAAGCAAGGCAGGGGCAGTGAAGCATAGACTAGCCCGTGATAGCTAGAATCTGGAGTATTAAAAGCAGGATAACGCGGGTTATCTCTAAGTAGCTCATTTAGCCCTACTCGCTCAATCACCGCCCCACCTAACGCACTGCCCTGCCCATTGACATACTTGCTAAGGCTATGCACGGAAATATCCACGCCAAAATCAAAGGGCTTGTGTAAAAAGGCAGTAGGCAGGGTGTTATCACAAATGCTTATAATGCCGTGTTTCTTAGCAATAGCGGTAATAGCAGTCGTGTCGGCGATTGAAATAATGGGATTTGAAATGCTTTCAAAAAAAATCGCCTTTGTTTTAGAATCTATCACAGATTCTAAAGACGCGATATTATCAATGTCAAATGTCCTAGCTTCAATGCCAAAGCGTTTCAGCGTATGTGTGAAAAGTGTCTGCGTGCCACCATAGATTTTATTCGCAAAGACGATATTATCACCACTTTCCGCACAATTTGCTATCGCATAGAAAATCGCCGCACTCCCACTTGAAGTAGGCACACCAAAGACACCGCCCTCAACCGCTGCAAGTCTCGCACCTAGCACATCAGTCGTGGGATTTGTCAAACGCGTGTAGATATTGCCTAGTTCTTTTAGTCCAAATCGTGCTGCGGCTTGCTCTAAGCTCTCAAAGCTATAAGCGGTGTTTTGATAGATTGGCACACTCATTGTGCGTTGGGTGTCGTAAGTGTATCCTGCGTGCAGGGCGAGTGTGTCTTGAGTGTAGTTATTATGCTTTAAATTTGCCATTGTTGTTCTCCTTTTTTTGTGTTTGTCTTTTTGGCTAAAATCTTTGATTTGGCGTTCGCCAACTGCGTCACTACCGCTTAAGGTAGCTCCTTGTTGGCTCACTTAAAAACAAAGATTTTAGCTCAAAAATACTGCCGCAAATGTTCGCAAATGTGCGGTTATCCTTGCGTTTTAAGATTCTAGAATCTCTGCGGATTTGGGCTTATACTATCACATAAAAATAAGATTACAATATGTAATATATAAAAAATTGTAAAAAATATCCAGCGTGTTACTTTTCTACATAAAATAAAAATACGATATGTAATTATTATTTTATGTATTATTGGTGTATGCTAGTTTATATACACAAGCTTTAGAAAAAGATTTGAATCTTGCGCAATAACAAAATTGGTGTTTCAATAAATTTGACATTTTTCGCTACAATGCGGAGTTTTTGGTAGGGTTCGAGCGGGATTTATTGGTGTTGAAAACCAAGATTCTATAAAACTTAAACGCAAACAACACAAAGGGGCAAAATGCGAGCGATTACATTTTTTTGGCTTGTTTTTATTGTGAGTGCTTATAGTATGTATCATATCTATGCGGCATATCTTATGGATATTCTTATCGCACTTTTATTATATATTGTTACTTATGGCTTGTATGCTTGGATTCTAAAACGCGTGAAATACCCCGTTGTAAGTGCAACGCTAAGTATTTGTATTTTAATTCTTTTGCTTGTTGTGCCTTTGTTTTTCTTATTTAAAACCATTATCACTTCCGCAGCTGAGCTTAATCCAACGGACTTTAGTGCATTTGTGGAGGGGAGCAAGGAGCAGATTCTATCCTTGCTTGTTTCATTCCCTGAAATTGAAGTAAAAGCAAGGGATATTCTAGGCAGTATTTCAGCCTCTTCAATCTTAGGCTATGTGTTAAACTTCAGCTCACAGCTTGGCAAATCAAGCCTAGGCTTTATGGTGGATACGGGCTTTATTATCGTGTTTTTATTCTTTTATTTTCTCTATGGGAAACAGGCGTATGATTATGTCATTGAGCTTATACCTTTTGAAAATATGCAAATCAGCAGTGTGCTAGATGAGGTAACAAATGTTATTAAAGTGGTGTTTTATACCTCGCTTGTGAATATCGTTTTGCAAGGGGCGGCGTTTGGAATCCTTATAATGTTTTTTGGCTATGATGGCGTGTTTTTTGGTATGCTCTATGGATTTGCATCAATCGTGCCAATTGTGGGCGGGGGGCTTGTATGGCTGCCGCTAGCGGGGTATGAATTTTACCTTGGCAATACGCAAAATGCCATTATCATTGCTTTGTATGCGTTGATTGTGTGTGCGGTGCTTATAGATAATGTCATTAAGCCTATTTTGATTGGGCTTATTAATAAAAAGGTGCTAAAAACTTCCGTGCGTATTAATGAGCTTCTTATCTTTTTTGCTATTCTTGCTGGGCTTACAAACATTGGATTTTGGGGGATTATCTTAGGTCCGGCAATCACAGCACTTTTTATTTCTCTTCTTAGAATCTATCGCAAACAAACCGCTAAAGAATCGCTCACCCCCACCCACGAAGAAAAGATAGGCTTGTGAGAGCTAAGGCAAGATTCTAGAATCCTGTTTGATTTTTATAAGAATCTATGAAAAACGCAAAGATTCATACTCCGTGGGGATAAAATAATCTTCTGCCTTAATGCATTCTTTATAGAATCTAGCCTTATACCCTAGCTCAAAAAGCTTATCTACCGCTAAAATCTCCTTTTCCCCCATAGAGATGGAATCCGCATTGGCATAGAGATTTAAATATATTTCTAATTCCTTAGCATTGACGCGGATAATGCCCCTTTCAAGCAGCATTTTGCTTAAAATCGCTTTGTTTTCAACGGCTAATCGCACCGCCTTTGTGAGAATCTTTTCACATTCCATAGCAGTAGTAAGGGGCAAAGAGCGTCTTAACGCCATTCCTCCTAGTGGCAGTGGCAATCCCCCGCCGCTAAGCTCCTGCCAGATGTCCCAAAGCTCTGCTTCTACCACAAGGCTTTCATCAAAGTTTAAAATTGACTCATGGATTAGCACCCCCGCATCAACTTCCCCGCTTAACACGCTAGATTCTATCTCTAAGAAATTTTTATACACAATCTTTGCTTCCGGGTAGGTGAGAGAAAAAAGCAAAGCGTTGCTTGTATGCTCTCCGCTTAAAGCGACTTTGAAGTGCTTTTTTAAGATTCTATCCTTTTTTCTAATGAGCTTTGGTCCATAGCCATTGCCAAAGCTAACACCTGTGCGTAAAAGAGCGTATTCTTGTGCGACAAGTGGATAAAGGGCAAAAGAGATAGCACTTATATCATATTCCCCGCTCAAAGTGGCGAGATTGAGCGTTTGAATGTCTTTTGCGGTATTGCTAAAACGCAATTTTGTAGAATCTACCCACCCAAAAACAATAGCATAATACATAAACAAATCATCGGCATCAGGGCTATGGGCGACTTTTATCATCAAAACTCCTTTGGATTTTTGCAAGAAATTATAAGAATAATTTAGTCAAACTTAGATAAAATCCGCTATTTTGATTTTGATAAAGGATAACTATGGTTGATGAAAGAAAGCAAAAAGCGATTGAACTTGCCCTAAAGCAGATTGATAAAGCCTTTGGTAAGGGGGCTTTGGTGCGTTTGGGTGATAAGCAGGTAGAAAAGATAGATTCTATCTCAACAGGCTCTTTGGGGCTTGATATGGCACTTGGGATTGGCGGTGTGCCTAAGGGGCGGATTATTGAAATCTATGGTCCTGAATCTAGTGGAAAAACGACTTTGAGTTTGCAGATTGTTGCGGAATGTCAAAAAAATGGCGGAATCTGTGCCTTTATTGATGCTGAACACGCCCTTGATGTGTATTATGCCAAGCATTTGGGTGTGGATACGGAAAATCTGCTTGTATCTCAACCTGACACAGGTGAGCAGGCACTAGAGATTCTAGAGACGCTTACACGCAGTGGAGCGGTGGATTTGGTGGTGATTGATTCGGTGGCAGCCCTTACGCCAAAGGCAGAGATTGAAGGGGATATGGGCGATCAGCACGTGGGACTACAAGCAAGGCTTATGAGCCACGCTTTGCGTAAGATTACAGGAATCTTGCATAAGATGAATACGACTTTGATTTTTATCAATCAAATCCGTATGAAAATTGGCGTTATGGGCTATGGTAGTCCGGAAACGACAACGGGTGGCAATGCGTTGAAATTTTATGCGAGTGTAAGGATTGATGTCCGCCGCATTGCGACATTAAAGCAAAATGAGCAGCAGATTGGTAACCGCACGAAGGCAAAAGTGGTGAAAAACAAAGTCGCACCGCCATTTAGAGAGGCGGAGTTTGACATTATGTTTGGAGAGGGCATTAGTCGCGAGGGCGAAATTATTGACTATGGCATTAAGCTTGATATTATTGATAAAAGTGGTGCGTGGCTTAGCTACAATGATAAAAAGCTTGGACAAGGGCGAGAGAATGCAAAACTGCTTTTAAAAGAAGATAAGGCATTGGCTGAAGAAATTACGCTTAAGATTAAAGAGCAGATTGGGGCGAAAGATGAGATTATGCCTTTGCCTGATGAGCCAGAAGCTGAATAGATTCTAAAAATAAAACTAAAGGAGTAAAAATGGTATATATTGAATGTATTGACGCACAAGAGGTTATGGATAGCCGTGGGAATCCAACGATTAAGGCAATGGTAAGATTAAGCGATGGCACAAGGGCATCTGCTATCGTGCCAAGTGGAGCAAGCACAGGCAAAAGAGAAGCTCTAGAATTGCGTGATAATGATAAAGAGCGTTATTTAGGCAAGGGTGTGTTAAATGCGTGTGCGAATGTGAAAACGGAGATTAATGCACAGCTTAATGGCGTATCCCCTTATGATCAAAGCAAGATTGATTTGATTTTGAAAAAAATGGATGGCACAGAGAATTACTCAAAGCTTGGGGCAAATGCGGTTTTAGGCGTGAGTATGGCGATAGCTAGGGCAAGTGCGCAATCTTTGCGTTTGCCTTTGTATCGTTATCTTGGCGGGAGCAATGCTCTTACTTTGCCAACGCCTATGTTGAATATCATTAATGGTGGCTCACACGCGGATAACACGGTTGATTTTCAAGAATATATGATTATGCCTTTGGGCTTTGATAGCTTTGCGGAAGCCTTGAGAGCGTCAGCTGAAGTGTATCATCACCTTAAAGCCATTCTTAAAGAAAGCGGACATATCACAAGTATTGGCGATGAGGGTGGCTTTGCGCCCAATCTTAAGACAAATGAAGAGCCTATTGAAGTGATTCTAAAAGCGATTGAAAGGGCAAAATATAAGCCTATGGAGCAGATTGCCATCGCCCTTGATGTGGCAAGTAGTGAGCTTGTAGGCAAAGATGGGAATTACCATTTAAGCGGGGAAGGCAAGGTGCTTGATAGTGCTGGAATGATTGAGTATTATGAGAATCTTGTAGCAAAATATCCCATTGTATCCATTGAAGATGGCTTAAGCGAAGATGATTGGGAGGGCTGGAAGCTTTTAACTCAAAGGCTTGGCGATAAGATTCAGCTTGTGGGTGATGATTTATTTGTAACGAACAAAAAGATTTTACAAGAGGGCATTGATAAGGGCATTGCTAATGCGATTTTGATTAAGCCAAATCAAATCGGCAGTGTGAGTGAGACTATGCAGTCTGTGAGATTAGCCCAACGCAGTAATTATAAATGTGTAATGAGTCATCGCAGTGGGGAGAGCGAAGATGCTTTTATTGCGGATTTTGCCGTGGCGTTAAACACGGGTGAGATTAAAACCGGCTCAACGGCTAGAAGTGAGAGAATTGCAAAATATAATCGTTTGCTTGAGATTGAAAGGGAAGTTGGCGATACAGAATATATTGGCAAGACACTTTTTAAACGCTAGGGCAGGGCGATGAGTGAGGCGGAAGAACTCTTAGAGAAAAGCTCAAAATTATGGCGGTTAGCTTATACTCATCGTGTGTGGTTTGTGCTTTTTGGGATTCTAGTCGGCATTGGGCTTTATTTGGGATATTTGCTTTTTGGGAATAACTCTGTGGAAGTGCTTGTGCGATTAAAGGCACAAAAGAATGCTCTTATTAATGATTCAAAAATGATAGAATCCCAAAATGCAAATTTACAAAAACAAATCTTTGAAATAAGGGGGCTAAAGCCTTGAAAAAAGTAATGCTTTGCCAGATTCTATGTTGTATGTGTCTGTGTGGTGTGCTGAATGGGCGAGATGACCCATTTCAGTCTGTTATTACCCCAAAGCGTGAAGAGCATAAGCCCCCAACACTGCACCAAGACCCACTCTCAAGTGTGGAGTTTGTCCTGCCTAGCACGGCTAGGATTTTAAAAAGTGTGCAAATAAGTTACCAGAATCTTGATGGCTCCATTGAGACAAAAATTATTCAGCTTGATGAGAGTATTGACTGGCATTATCCATTAATGATAGCTCAAAAAGCACAAGGTGCGACATATTCTAGTGAAAATCGCTTTAAGCTTGGGGAGTTTGAACTTGTAGTGAATAGAAACAGTATTTTTATTGCTACACGCAAGAAAATGCTACGAGATTTTGTCCTGCCTGAACCTTATCGGCTTGTGCTTGATATTGAAGGTGTGAAAAGCAATGAATCTCAAAAGATAAAGCTTGATAAAAAGTATTTTAGCGATGCGGAGATTTCCACGCACGAAGGCTTTTATAGAATCTCCATTGGGCTTGATGGACGCTATAAGCACACTATTAAGCCTCAACGCGATGGATTTGTGATTACTTTGGAGTAGGTTGAAGTGGAAAATATCGTTCTTATTGGCTTTATGGGGAGTGGGAAAACAACGATTGGCAGGGAGATTGCTCTGCTTGGGGGGAGATTCTTACTTGATACTGATGGGCTGATTGAACAAAATATGGGCAAGAGTGTGCGAGAGATTTTTGCTTCTGTTGGAGAAAAGGGATTTAGAAAGATAGAATCTCAACTCATTTTGTGGCTATCAGCCAATGTCAAAAATGCAGTGATTGCTACCGGTGGCGGAATGCCAATTTACAATGATGTGCATTATTTGGGGAAAGTCTTTTGGCTTGATGTGGGATTTGAAAGCATTATTAAAAGATTAGATTCTATTGAGAAAAAAAAGCGTCCTTTGTTTGAAGATATGACAAAGGCACAGAGTTTGTTTAATGAACGCAAACCAATCTATGAAAAACAAGCACAATATGTCATTGGTGGTAGTGCCAAGCCCACTGAAATTGCAAAAAAAATCGTATCGCTTATGAATGAGCGTGTAATCTAAAATAAGGAGTAAACACGATGGAATTTATCAATCTCAAAGCACAATATCAAGCCTACAAATCAAGCATAGATAAGGCAATGCAAGATGTGCTAGATTCATCACAATTCATTATGGGAAGTGCGGTTGGTGAGCTAGAATCTGCATTAGCCAAATATAGCGGGGCAAAACACGCCATTGCGTGCAGTAGCGGGACAGATGCGTTGATTTTAGCGTTGATGGCACTTGATGTGAAAAGGGGTGATGAGGTAATCACCTCGCCTTTTAGCTTTATTGCGAGTGTGGAGGCGATTATGCTGCTTGGGGCAAAGCCTGTTTTTGTGGATATTGATGAGAAAACTTATAATCTTTCTAGCTCAAAGTTAGAATCTAGCATTACAGACAAAACAAAAGCGATTATTCCTGTGGCGATTTTTGGGCAAATGGCGGATATGGAAAGCATAAATGCTATTGCTTCAAAGTATAAAATCCCCGTGATTGAAGATGCTGCACAAAGCTTTGGGGCAACTCAGATTCAAGGTAAAAATCAAATCAAATCCTGCAATGCCTCCCTTTTAGCTACAACAAGCTTTTTCCCAAGCAAACCTTTAGGCTGCTATGGCGATGGTGGAGCGGTATTTACAAGTGATGATGTGTTGGCAGAAAAGTTACGATACTTGCTAAATCACGGACAGACAAGGCGGTATGAGCATAGCTTTATCGGGCTAAATGCAAGGCTTGATAGTATCCAAGCCGCCGTGCTTCTAGCTAAGCTTCCGCATTTGGATAGTGAGATTGCTAAGCGTCAAGAAATTGCTAAAGTATATGATGAAAATCTCCGCTCTGTCATCACGCCTTTTGTAGAATCTTACAACACAAGTGCCTATGCACAATATAGTATTCGCTCTACTGATAGAAAAGGCTTAACACAAAAGCTAGAATCTGCTAAGATTCCTTATGCGGTGCATTATCCTATCCCCCTGCATTTGCAAGAGGTGGTTACAAGGCTTTATCCTTACAAAAAAGGCAATTTTCCTATAAGTGAAATGGTAAGTGAAGAGATACTCTCACTCCCTTTTAGTCCATTTTTGACTAAAGAGGAGCAACTTAGCGTAATAAAGGCGGTAAATGGGTAAGATAATCAAAATTGCCCTTTTTGGCATTGGGAAAATGGGGCAAAATCACTTAAGAATCTTAAGTATGCTAAAAGATGTTGAGGTGGCATTTTTATATGATGTGAATCTTGAGCTGTGTGAGAGCTTGAGTAAAAGCTTTGGCATTAAGGTGTTAGAAAATCTTGATGAAGATTTGAAAGATTGCGATGGAGCTATTATCGTAACACCAACTTTCACGCATTTTGATTACGTCAATAAAGTGAGTGATTATGTCAAAAATATTTTTGTGGAAAAGCCCCTGACTGATACGCTTGATACTACACAGATAATCCTTGATTTAGCCAAGCAAAAATCACTCAATATCCAAGTAGGCTTTATTGAACGCTACAATCCGGCCATCATTACGCTTCAAAATATTCTGCGTGATACTAAGATTGTCAATATTGACTTTACCCGCACAAATAAGATGAGTTCTAGAATCACAGATGTAGATGTGGTGATTGATTTGATGATACACGATATTGATTTGGCATTGCATTTTAATGGCGATATTGCGGATATTTACGCTCACGGCGTGGTAATGGAGGGAATGATAGAATACGCTAGGGCGTGTATTATCCACAAAAATGGGGCGTTTTCTAATATCGTAGCAAGTCGCATTACCGAAAAGCGTATCCGTCAAATCAGCGTAACAACGCATAATGAATACATTGACTGCAACCTTTTGAGAAAGGAAGTCTTTGTTGATAAACAAAGTGTAGAGCAAAGGCTAGATAGCGTATCTATCAGTGCTAATACCGAGACGATTGAAGTAAGGGGGCAAGAATCGCTTTTTTCAGAGCTGCTTGATTTTGTGAATCTGTGTAAAGATTCTGCATCTAACCCTTCACTTTCTACTCCTACTAAAATTAACCGACCCAATCAACACGATGGTATGAAGGCTATGCAGGTAGCCTATAAGATTCAAAGTCTTATCCACAATGCGAATAAATCCTAAGGCTTCAATCTTCAAAAAGGGGGATATATGCTAAAGCTATCATTTGTGTTTGGTGTATTGTTTTTCGTGTTAATGTTTTCTACTCAAGGTTGTTATGAAGCCCCAACACCCCCACCTGTTGATATGCAATTTGGCGATAAGCAAAAGTTTTACAAAGACCACCCCGGAGCGTGTGGCAGGGGGAGCTATTATATCCGCGAATGTGGATTTTAGAATCCGGGTTTGTCTTAAGCGTAAAGTTATCAATCACTTTTTTATCTCTCTTACTGCGTAGCTTTAGATTTAGTGTATTAAAAGTGTTGTTGTTCTAAAAGGGTTTCATAACGAAAAAATCACCATTAGATTCTTATCTACAATGTTACTTTTATACCCACAGATTTTGCTTAATTTTTATTAAAAATATTAAAAAAGTAATATTTGCCTTTACTTTTTATACTTCACTTGTCTTTGTAAAGCAAAGATGAATTTTCTAAAAAAGGAGTGCGTATGCAGCAAAATGTATTAAACGCAAAGGTGTTAGATATGGCGTGTGAGATGATAATTGCACAAGATGAGATCTTGCGGTTATGTCTTAATGTGTTAAGCGATGAGCTAAAAAGGCAAAATTGTTCGCTTAAAATATGCCAAGATAGTGAAATGGCGGAATATTATATGATATGTCAGCCGCAAGAAAAGCCCGGATTTAGCGTGGTTATGGGCTATTTTGCTGGGGGATTTTGGAGCGGGGTAATGTATATAGAGAGCGAGAAACTAGAAAATAATGCTAGCAAGCTAGAATCTTTACAAAAGCATTTTAGAGCTAAAAATATCGCCATAGATTTAAATGCTGAAGAATGCGTGTTTGTAGAATTTAGTGCGATTACAAATCTAGGCTTTGTAGAGTTTAAACAAAAAAACCTAGAATCTTTGCCTAAAAATCTAACCCTGTGTCAAAAGCTTAACGCCACTCTAGGCGATTTTGCCTAGATTCCAAATTTTCGCACCACGATTCTAAAAAGTGGTGGGAGAATAAGCAGTGTAAGCATTGAAGAGGTAACAAGCCCCCCTAGCACCACCACCGCTAGGGGCTTTTGCACTTCGCTTCCAACACCTGTGGATAAAAGCATAGGGATAAGCCCAAGTCCGGCGATAAATGCTGTCATCAAAACCGGACGCAACCGCCGTTTCGCTCCAATCACCACAACATCATTAAGATCATACCCCTCTTTTAAAAGCTGTAAGAAATAGCCCACCATCACAACACCATTAAGCACGGCGATTCCAAAAAGGGCGATAAAGCCAACAGATGCTGGGACGGAGATGTATTCGCCTGAGATAAAGAGCGAGATAAGCCCACCGGTAACGGCAAATGGGATATTGAGCAAAATCAGCAAAGATAAAGGAATGGATTTAAAGGTAAAAAATAAGATAAAAAAGATAGCTAAAATGCTTAGTGGAATAACGGTTGAAAGCCGCTTGTTTGCACGCTGTTGGTTTTCAAACTGCCCACCATAAGTGATAGAATAGCCCTCTGGCAACTGCACTTGTGCGGCGATTTTCTGCTTTGCCTCTTCCACAAAGCCTCCTAAATCTCGCCCTATGACATTGCTCCGCACAACGCTATACCGCTTACTTTGCTCCCTTTGAATCTGCACAGGTCCATCAATTTCTTCAATATCGGCTATTGAGCTAATGGGCACGGAATTGCCATCAGGAGAACTCATTTGTAGGCTTTTAAGTTTAGTAATATCAGAGGCAATATCGGAATCTTGGCGAATGATGACGGGGATTCTTGCAAAACCTTGAGGAATATATGTTACCATAATGCCCTCTAAGCTAGAGCGCATAAATTTTGTAAATTCATCACTAGAGATGCCTGTATTTGCCATCACAGAATGCCAAGGTGTTACATAAAGATAATTTACTCCTTTATTGAAGGTAGTAAAAACCTCTGATGAACCGCGAATGTCTTTAAGAATATCTACAATTTGAGCGCTTAATTCATTGAGTTTTTCAATTTCTAAACCAAAGATTTTAATCGCTAAATCCCCGCGCACACCTGTAAGCATTTCCGAGATTCTCATATCAATTGGTTGCACAAGAGCAATATTCATACCTTTAAATTCGCTAATGATATCACGAATTTTATCTTCTACTTCTTCCATATTTTTGGCTTGCCATTGTTCCTTTGGCTTAAAGGATATAAATGCATCAGTTTGGTTAAAGCCTGCCGGGTCAAGCCCCACTTCATCAGCTCCTGTTCGCCCAACAATACTTTTAATCTCTGGCACACGCGCTAAGAGTTCTTTTTGCATTAAAAGTATTACATCACGACTTTGCTCCAAAGAAATAGAGGGGCTAGATTCTATATTAAGCACAAGGTCGCCCTCTTGGAGAGTGGGCATAAAAGCACTTCCGATGAAGGGAAAAAGTGAGAAGCTAAAAACAAGGAAGCATGCAGCACCTACAAGCAAGAGTTTTGTTTTTGTAAGGGCAAAATTGAGCATAGGCGCATACATCTTATGAAAAAATTGTGTGAGTTTTGTCTCGTGGTGTTGAGTAGCTTTTAAAACAAAAGAGCTTACCACAGGGATTACTGTCATAGAGAGTGTTAATGAGCCCAGAAGAGCAAATACAATCGTTTGAGCTAAGGGAACAAAAAATTTGCCCTCCAAACCTTCAAGCGTAAGAATTGGGACAAAGAAGATAATAATGATGAGAATTCCACTGAATACAGACACAGAGATTTCTTTACAGGAGCGGTAAATAGTGTGGAGCTTTGGCGAGTTTTTGGTAAGACTTAGTTTTTCAAAGGCATTTTCAACCATAACAACCGCAGAATCTACTAAAATACCAACTGCAATGGCAAGTCCGCCAAGACTCATTAAGTTTGCAGAAATGCCATAATGGCGCATCATTACAAAGGCTATAGCTATGGAAAGGGGCAAAATTACACTCACAGCAACAGCTGCGCGCACATCACCCAAAAATAAAAAGAGCAAAATTACAATGAGCACCACAGCTTCAGCAAGGGTTTTGATAACATTATTGACTGCTTTTTGTGTGAGTTCGGATCGGTCATAAAATACTCGGAGTTCTGTGCCTTGAGGTAATTCGGCTTTGAGTTCTTCTAGTTTTACTTTAATTTCGGCGATTGCATCGCGCGAGTTTGCGCCTTTGAGAGAAAGCACTAAACCTAGAGTTGTTTCTCCTTTGCCATCAATAGTTGTAAGCCCAAGTCGAGTCATATGGCTTTCAATCACATCGCAGAAATTCCCCACACGCACGAATCCAAACTTTGTGATAATGGGAATGCTTTTAATCTCTTCTATGTTTGTAGAGCCTGTTTGTATTTTTACAAGGAAGCTCTCTCCATCGCGTGATACGCGTCCAGCCCCGTCATTTTTAAGATTTGCTTCTAACACCTGCTCCAAATCACTGATAGTGATTCCAAGTCGTGCCATATCATCAAAATCCGGCACAATCGCAATGGCTTTGGCATAGCCCCCTAGGCGATTGACATCAGCTACACCTTTGATATTTCTCAATGCTGGGCGGATGGTAAAATCAAGGAGCTGGCGTTTTTGCACTTCAGAGATAGAATCATCAGTGCTTTCAATAGTAAACATAAACATATCGCTCAAAGGCGTTACAATCGGTGCTAGTCCCCCACTCACGCCGGAAGGTAAATCGCCCATAGCCATTGAGAGCTTTTCATTGACCATATTCCTAGCCAGATAAATATCTGTGCCATCATTAAAATCAATAGTAATATCAGCGATTCCATATTTTGAAAGACTACGCAGACTTTTTTGATTTGGCAAACCAAGCAGTTCTAGCTCCAAAGGACGCACGACACGATTTTCAACTTCTTCTGGTGCCATTCCTGGTGCTTTGAGAATGATTTTTACTTGCGTAGAAGATACATCAGGAAAAGCATCAATGGGAATTGTAAGAAAGGAATATGTCCCAAATATAAAAAGCATAATCGCACTAAGGATAACAATCATTCGTTGTCGTAGGGAAAATTCAATAATTTTTGCTAACATCTATTGTCTCCCAAGCCCGTCCATCATACCTTTAAGGCTTATAATATTACCTGTGGCAATTTTCATTTGATTATTTAGCCCTTTTGGGTTAATCACAAAGCTATTATCTCGCTCTTCTACTTTTTCAATTTTTGTTGGCTTAAATCCTTTGGCTGTTTGGACAAAAATAAGATAATCGTTGCCATTTTTTATAACCGCAGATGAGGGGATAAGAATAGTCCCCTTAGGCAGCAATCCATCAATATATACTTCAATCATCTCGCCCACTTTGAGATTGGTATCACGGATATTTGCGGTGGCAAGAATAGTATTTGATACCTTATCAATCACAACTGATAAGGCTTCAATCTCGCCGATTTTATTGCCATCATCATCAAAAAGTGGCGCACCTTTTTGGATATTATGCGAGAGATGAAGTGGAATCTTAATGCGTCCAAGTAGGCTGTTGCTTGTTTTTTCTGTATTTTTTGAGATTCTCACATAAGGTGTAAAAGCCTCTATTTTCTCCCCACTTTGCTTTGGAGCCACGGATAAGATTCCAGAAGCTTTTGCAACAACTGGAAAGCCATATTTTCCTTGAGCACCATTTTTAATAAAATTTGGGTCAATACCCAATAAATCTAGCTTTGATTTGATTTCATTGAGTTTTAAACGCAATTCGTTCATAGCGAGGTAACTAAGCTGGTATTCACGTTTTGAGATAACACCAGCTTTATAGAGTGATTTATCTTTGCGTTCGTTTTCGGAGGCAATTTTAAGACGTTCTTGGGCATTGGTAAGTTCAAAAAACATCGCACTTAAGTCATTAGAGCTAATATCGCAGATTAAATCTCCCTCATTGACACTCTCACCCTCGCGCTTATAAATATTTACCACAATAGCATTAAAACTTGAGCTTTGTGTGCTTGAAGTTTTATCATCAAAGTCGATAAGCGCATTAAAGGGCACGCCTTTAGTGTTAAAAGCTTGATTGAGAGCAATAACTTTTATACCATTTTTGGCAATTTCTTCTTGAGAGATTGCAATTTCTTCAAAACTAAAAGCAAAATGTATAAGCAGTGCTGGAAGCAGCCAAAGGGATTTAATAGGATTCATTTTTGCTCCTTAGATGTGTTGATGTGGGGTTTTATTTGCGACTCTTTAGCTTCAGTGAGATTGAGCACGGAACTCAGTGTTTCTTCTAGTTTGGCGAGTGTTTGGACATAATCGCGTTTTGCTTGAGTGGTGGCAATCATAGAGTTGAGATGTTCATTTTTCACGCTCAAATACTCAAACGCACTTGTTTTTCCTGCTTCATAGCCAATGCGCGCAATTTCGCTAAGCTCGGCACGATTATTTTCATTATCTTTTGCTAGGGCTATAATCTCTTTTTTATTATCAAGCTGTGCTAGGTAGGAGTTGGCATTAGTCAATAAAGAATCTTTTAGAATCTCACCTTCTCGTATAGAGCCACTTTGCAAGGCAAGATACATTGCCTTTTGATTGCCATATTTTGTCGTCAGTGGAATGGGAATCTTAACTTTTGCAACAATGCCTTCACTTGATTCTGAAGCCACAACGCCCCCGCCAATCTCAATACTATCAAACCGCGATTGTGAAGCGACACTTGCACTATATTGATAATCTTTTACATCAAGGGCAATGATGTCAAGGTAGAGATTCTGGGCTAGGTGCTTTTCAAGGTTAGCATTATCAAATTGCAAAAACGCAAACTCCAAACCATCAACGACTAAATCGCTATCCTGCGTGGTAATGCCTAAAATGACTTTCAGTGCATTTAGGGCGTTTATCATATCAGTATGCGAAGTTTTAAGGGCTACTTTTGTAGCTAAAAAATCGCTTTTAAAGAAAAGGTATTGTGATTTGCTTATGCGTCCGGCTTCATACTGCACTTGCGAGATTTTGAGCTGATTTTTGGCATTTTCATAGCGGTTTGTGTAGATTTGGTGCTGCTCTTTTAAAACAAGGTAGTCTAAATACAAACGCTTCGCGGTGATAAGCGCTAGGCGTTTGGTAAGCTCATAAGACTTCTCCTGCCTTAGAATCTTATTTTGGTAGCTTTGTGCTAGAGTGTAGGTTACCCACGGCAGACGCGGTGTCAGCATAAGCAAAATGGTATTTTCAAGCTCTTTGCCCCCACTTGGTGATTTGACTTGACTAGTCTCTGCATCTACATAGCTTGCATTCCACGATCGCATTGCCTTGCCCTCATACAAAAGGCTTTGGGTTAAAGCACGAGATTTGGCAAGGTTGATAGAATTTTTCTCAACGCGTTCTATAAACTCATTAAGATTCAGTGTTTGTTTATTTTTGGGCGTGTGGATATGGAATTCTTCTTCAAGCTTGTTAAAATCTACAAATTCAGAATCTGCATATATAAAGCTTACGCACAAGAATAGGGCGTAAAGATATTTCATTAGAATGTCCTTATTGATTTTTGGGGGTTTATTATAGAGTATTTTTTCACATTTTTGATAATGTTTTACATTTTTTTTACATTTTAATGTTTTAAACTTTTCTTAAAGTCTCGCAAAAGGGTGTTGAAGCGATTGACATATACAGGATTCTTAGCGTTTAGGTATTCGCTAATCATAAGAATCTGCTTTTGATTAAGGCTTGTGATAATCTTCACACACACATCGCTAAATTCCTGCTCATCTGAACCATACATAGATTCATCAAGCATTTGTGTGTATTGCGTGAAGATTTTTTGGTCGCGTTCATCTTGCTTCTTGTCTTCAATGAGCTTATCTCTCATATCTTCTAACTCTTCTGTGGGAAGATTTTTAAGATAATTCTTAGAATACATTCCTGTTAAGGATAGGACTTCAGCAACAAGCTGAAGCTTTTCTGGTGTGTTGTTGAGATATTCTTTATAAGTGTCATTAAAGATATTTTTAGACATAAAATTTTTGACAATACGCAATTTAAAATGTGCCATATCAAGAATTTGCTGTTTTTTTGTCTCATCACTTAACTCTTGGATTGTATTTTGTAGTCTGTGCGTGTCGTTGCGGATTTTTTCATAGTGATTCATCATTACTTTGTATTCTTCAATGGGCAGTTCTTTAAGGTGTTTAGCAATCCTATCAAGCAAAATTTCTTGAAACTCACGATAGGCAATCCGCAAGATTCTCTGCAATTTATGAGCAGATACATTTTTGATACTTAGCGTTAAAATATCAGCAATATCCGTATAGCTAAAATCATCAAATCCCCCCTTGATCACATCAATAAGGGCAAGTGTGTCTTTGGCATTTTCACAGACTTTGAGCTTAAGCTCACCAATATCAGCCTCATCAAGTGTGCTTGTTACGACAAATTCATCTTCATTCATATAGTTTAAAAAATTAAGGGTATTCTCGCGGGTGTCTTTTTCATAGAGCTTTATCATATCATCTTGCTCAAGTCTGTCAAGTTCCTCTTGTGTGTGCCCTTGGCGAAGCAGAAAGGCTTTCACTTGTTTTATGTCATTTACATCATTCATACAAAGCCTTATAGATTTTTACCATATCAATATGTGAATCTTCATCGTGCATACGCAGGATACTCACTCCATTTTGCAACGCACATAAATGCAGTGCCAAGCTCCCTGCTAGTCTATCTTGTGTGTCTCTACCGGTAATTTCTCCTATGGTGTTTTTGCGACTAGCCCCTACAAGCAATGGGAATCCAAAGTGCAAAAAATGCGATAAATGCTTAATCAACGCAAGATTCTGCTGTGTAGTTTTTGCAAAGCCAAAGCCAATATCAAGGATAATCTTTTCTATATTATAAGCTTTACATTTTTCTATTTTTTCTGCAAAGAAGCTGTCTATTTCGGCAAAAATATCATCATATTGCGTGAGATTCTGCATTGTCTTTGGTGTGCCTTTGGAGTGCATAAGTATCACTTTGGCCTTATGCTTTTGTGCGACTTTAAACATCTCTTCATCTGCAAAACCGCTAATATCATTAATGATTGTAAAGCCCTTGCTTAGGGCATAATCAGCCGTCTTAGGATTATAAGTATCTATGCTAAATTCTGCTTTTTCATAAAGCTTGTTTGTGTGGATATACTCAATCACGGGCTTTAATCGCATAATCTCACTTTGTGAATCTATAAGCTCACTGCCCGGACGAGAACTCGCCCCGCCAATGTCAATAATGCCTACTTCTTTTGCTAAAAGGGCGTGGATTCTATCCTTTGCTCCTTGTGTGTCTTTACGCGAACTAGCATAAAAGCTATCAGGCGTTACATTGACAATCGCCATAACACTAGCGCGTATTTGAGAATCTGCTTTAGATTCTTTATGAGATACTTCGCTCCGCTCAGTATGACAAGGTATAGAATCTAAATGGGCTTTAAGCTTGAGCCTTAGCTCTTTTAGCCCAAAGGGCTGGTAGGCAAGCTTGTGGATAAGCTTTTCAAGTTGAGCGTGTGTCATTATAAGGATAGCTTTTTTCTCGCCCTGATGTTTGATGCAGCCTCTCGGTGTGGCACAATCCCCGCCAATGCTTAAAGCTTCTTGTTTTAAAATATTTAAAGCTTCAAAGCTTAAATCCTTAATCTCAAAGCCTAGAATCTGGGACTTTTTACTCATAATTTTCTGCCCGATTCTATCCGCACCTACTTGTTTTATGGCTTGTGGAATGGCGTGGGTATTGATTTTTTGCACTCTTACTTCTTGTGTTTTCATTGTAGGCTCTTTTGTTTTTGGTAGATTCTAAGCAGTAGAGGCAGGAAAATGTAGTTATGCTTTTCTGTGGCGTCATTTTGATTAAGCTTAATGGCTGTATCAAATAGGCTTAGCTCTCTTTGTGTGAGTTTAATCTTTGTCTCACTTAATGCAAAAAGCAAAGATTCTATTTGGAGTTTTGTTTCTTCCTTGCTTGGGGCTTTACCCTCATTTTGTTTGCAAAAATGATAAATCTCTTGGAGATTAAGCTTTTTTACATTAAGGGCAAAGGGTGGTAGCTCTAAGTGGCTTTTATGTGTGATGATACGCATTCTTGAGCGGATTGTAGGCAATAGGGCATTTTTGTTTTTTGCTATAAGGATAAATTGAATCTTGCTAGGTGGCTCTTCAATGATTTTAAGCAGGGCATTTTGTGCGGCGTGATTGTATTTGTTTGCTGCTAGGATTATAAGGCTTTGTTTCTCGCGTGTAAGGTAGCTTTGTGTGATGACTTCCTTTGCATCATCAATCTTAAAATCTTCTCTTTCAAATACTTCAACATACTGCTCTTCATAGCCCAAAACAAGCTCTTCAATGAGTGGGGCAAAATGCTGTGTGATGTGAATGATACCTATCATATTTGCCCTAAATATCAAGTGATATTTTATCAAGCATTGCCGCTAGAATCGCCCTATCAAAGAGCTTAAAAAGATTGAGTAATTTGTAGTCTAGCTTCTCATCAGTGGAGCTAAAAATATCATTTTCATCAAAAATCCAATGCCAACCTTGCTGATTGTGTTTAGCAAATTCTGAGCGAGCATTTTTTTTGCCAATATACCAAAAATGGTAGTTACTATACATCATCTCAAGCATATTGATAAGCGGCATAAAGCCCTGCATACCGCCATCTTTGCTGCTAGAATCTATCATATCGTGCAAGTGTTTTATTTGCACGATGGGAAAAAACGGACGCCCCTTGTGATGCTGATTGATATGTGTGATGATATAGTCCCCAAACCACTCTCTTTGCTCGTCTGTAAGGACTATGACACTACCACCTTGAAGGATATGCTTCAAGGTCCTTGTCATATTTGGCAGGACTAAAAATCGCTTTTCTTCAAGCCAACCGCTTGTAATGCCATTTTTTTCATCATTGCGAATCGTATTTAAAAACCAATCACTGATATTCTCCATAGATTCTCCGCTTTTATTCTTCTAAGCGATATACGCTGTGAATCTTCCGCACTGCTGTCTCTGCAAACTCTGCGTTAATAATCATTGAGATTTTTATTTCACTTGTGCTTATCATCATAATGTTAATATTATCTTCTGCTAACGCCTTGAAAGCCGTGCTAGCTACCCCAGAGTGAGATTTCATACCTACCCCTACAATAGAGACTTTAGCAATGTCATTATCATACTCTATGCTGCCAAAATCATCTTTAAATTTTTCAAGCACTTGTTGTGTGAGAGCGACTTCAGTTTTTGGGATTGTAAAGTCAATATCGGTTTTGCCATCGCGTCCTATGGTTTGGACAATCATATCTACATTAATATTATTATCAGCCAAAAGCCCAAAAATATCCGCAGCAATGCCCGGGCGATCTTGCACATCAGCAAGGCTTACTCGTGCTTGATTCTTATCTAATGCCACGCCACTAACGATTGGTTTTTCCATAATGTCCTCCTCTTTGGTAATCAGTGTGCCTTCACTTTGACTAAAAGAACTTGCCGAGATGAGCTTGACATTGAGCTTTTTAGCTAGTTCCACAGAGCGATTAAGCAGGACTTTTGCCCCCATAGACGCAAGCTCTAGCATTTCATCATAGCTTATTTTTTCTAGCTTTTTTGCGTTTTTGACAATGCGTGGGTCGGTTGTGTAGATTCCATCTACATCGCTATAAATCTCACATACAGATGCGTTTAATGCCCCAGCTATCGCCACGGCTGATAGATCGCTCCCTCCCCGTCCAAGTGTCGTTACTTCTCCGTGCTGACTTATCCCTTGAAATCCAGCCACGACTACGACATAATCTTGATTTAAAAGATGAAAAATTTTTGTGGTATCAATGTATTCAATCCGTGCTTTTGTGTGAAACTCATCAGTGATTATCCCAGCTCCTCGCCCACTTAGCGAAATAGCCTTAACCCCCATAGATTCTAAAGCAATGGCTAAAAGAGCGGCAGTTACCCGCTCCCCGGAACTTAGCACCATATCTACTTCACGCGTATTTGGCAGTGGGGTAAAATGCTGTGTGAAGTTAATGAGCCTATCTGTCTCCCCACTCATCGCACTTACCACAACAACAAGGCTATGTCCTTGAGCTTTGCTCTGTAAGACGCGTTTGGCGACATTGCTTATCCTATCGCAATCCCCCATACTTGTGCCACCATATTTCTGCACAACTAGCATAACAATCCTTGCATTATAATCCTTAGTGTGTAAAATAAGTCCGCAATCATAGAATCTTCTTGCTTAAAATTAAAGATAACCTTCTTTTTTGAAATGCCCCAGCACCTGTTTATACACTTCTTTTTTAAAGTGCGTTGCCCTTTCAAACAAGCCTTTTTGGGATACAAACTCATATTTGTCAAATTCGGGGTGTTCTGTTTGGATATTTATCGCATTATCATTTTTTAGTCGCACAAGGAAGTATTTTTGAATCTGCCCTGCAAAGCCCACATACATTTTTTTTGCCATTGTTTTTGGGAAGTCATATTGAATCCAATGCGGACATTCACTGAGCACCTCTACTTCATCAGTGCCAATCTCCTCTCTTAACTCTCTAAAAAGGGCTTCCCTAGGGCTTTCTCCCTCGTCAATCCCACCTTGTGGAAACTGCCACGCCCCCTTAATATCACAGCGTTGGGCGATGAAAAAGCGACATTCCCTAGGATACACGCTTGAGAGTAGCACAGCAGCGACATTTGGACGATATTTTTTTGCTTCATTACCCTGTGTTGTGTTTGAATCCATACTCATAGCCTTTTTTGTCTTACCATTTTGCTCGGTATTATAAGGTATAATGCCTAATAATGAAGTAAGAAGAGAATCTATAAGTATTTACAATATATGAAGGATAAAAAATGTTACTTTATATTCATATACCTTTTTGCTCTAGCAAGTGTGGGTATTGTGCGTTTAATTCTTTTGTGGATAGAGAAGGTGAGATAGAGGCGTATGTTAGGGCATTGCGTGAAGATATACGCAATAGCCTTAGGGGCAATACGCAGAGTATCACTTCTATTTTTTTTGGTGGTGGGACGCCAAATTTTTTAGATTCTAAGTATTATGATGAGATTTTTGAGAGTATTTATACAAATGCGAGTGTGGCTAAGGATTGCGAGATTAGCCTTGAATGCAATGTGAATCTACTCAATCTTGCGTGGTGTAAAGACTTGCTTTCGCTTGGGGCAAATCGCTTGAGTGTTGGGATTCAAAGCTTTGATGAAAACAAACTTGCCTTTTTACAAAGGGAACACAAAGCAAAAGATATTGCGTTAAATGTGGAATATGCCTTCAGTGCGGGGTTTAAGAATGTGAGCTGTGATCTTATCACAAATACGCCCCTAGATTCTAAAAAGATAGTTGAAGCTGATATTACAAACGCCCTGAATCTGCCTATATCGCACATTTCTGTCTATGCTTTAAGTATTGATGAAGGCTCACGCTTTGCCCTAGATTCCAAACGCTTTTCACAAGATTTAGAATCTAAAGATGACTTTTGCTTTTTTGCTAGGGAGTTGCTAGAAAAGGCGGGATTTTATCAATATGAAGTGTCAAACTATGCTAAAGATTCTAAGTTGGGGGCGGATTCTAAGCCAAATGGAGATTCTAAGCAATGCAAACATAATCTAGGCTATTGGCAGGGCAAAGAATACATAGGCTGTGGGGCTGGAGCTGTAGGGAGGCTTGGCAATAGGCGAATGAAAGCGTATCCGCAATTAGTAAATTATATAAAAACACCACGCAAAAGGCTCGTTGAAGCTTTAAGCCAAAGGGATTTATGTATGGAAAATATTATGCTTGGGTTGCGTTGTGCTATGGGTGTTAAGATGAGCGTTTTGGAAGAGTTGTTTATAGACAAAGTGGCGATGGAAAAGCATATAGGATTCTTACTTAGTGGGGGCAAATGCCATATACGCAAAGAAAAGAGTGAAGATTTTTTAGTCGCAAATGAGCTATTTTTGAGCGATGAGATAGCTTTGTGGCTATTAGCTAGAGCGTGAAACACAGGCGTGGTGATAAGTGTCAATAATGCGTTGGATATTATAGTTTTCACACACAAAATCCCTTGCATTTTGCCCCATTATCTCCCTTGTGGTGGAATCTAAGGCGATAAACTCTCGCATAGCATTTGCTAGGGATTTTGCATCACGCACTTCACACAAAAAGCCATTAGAGCAGCCATTGTCAAACTCTCTTACTAAATGCTTGCAGCCACTTGCATTGCTTGTGATGATGGGTTTGCCCATACTCATAGCCTCTAGCAAACTCACACTTACCCCTTCTCTATAGCTTGGCAGCACCACGCAAGAGCTAGATTCTAAAAATGGGCGGACATCGCTTGCTGCGCCTAGATACTCTATAATCCCTTGCTTTTGCCACTCTAGAATCTGCTTCCCACTTATCGCGCTAGGATTTTCACAATCACTAGCTCCCAAAAGTTGGAAGCGGATTTTAAGTGGGAATACAAACGATAGTTTCCCCCCATTAGATTCTACTTTATTAGCTTCTTTCATAGATTCTTGCACCATTTTTGCGGCTTCTACAAACTCGCCCACGCCTTTATCCCATAGCATTCTAGCGATGAGTAAAAAGACTATTTCTCCTTGCTCCTGTGCTTTGACATCGCTGTTTTTAGGGGAAAAATACTCCGTATCCACCCCCTCACTATCAAGCAAAAAGGCTTGATTTTGTTTAATTAACTTATATGATAAAAATTCTTGCTTATCATCATTGTTTAAAAACCACACTTCTTGCGTTTTTTTAAGGGCGAAGCGATACATAAGGCATACGATAGAGCGTAGCACACGCTTTTTTATACTGCAATTTTTGCCCTTATCGTTGATAAACACATAGCCAAGTCCCGTGATGAGCGCGATATTTGGGATTTTTAGGAAATTACACACGCTTGAAGAGTAAATGGCTGGTTTTATCGTGTAGTTAAACACTAGGGCTGGGCGTATTTGCTTTAGAAGTTTGTGGAGCATAGTGATGGTGCGGAAGTCTTTTAGCGGATTAAGGGATCTAGAATCTAAGTAGAGATTATGTGTGCTAAAGCCTTCTTGCTCTAAAGATCTTGTGCTAGAGTCAAAAGGGGCGATGATATGGATAGCAAAGCCGCTTTTTTGCAAGGACTTTAGGACTTGGAGGCGGAAGTTATACATTCCAAAGCAAGTGTTACTCACAAACACTAGCTTTGTGGGTGATTGGGTTTTGCTGGTTTTTGGCGTTGGCTTTTGGCTGGTGGATTCGCTTATATTTGCGGCGTTTTTATTGTGAGATTCTGCGTTAGCAGAATCCATAAAATCAATGGTTGCACACTTTAGTGTGCTGCTTTGAAAGCGTTGTCTGGGGATTGGGGGGTGTAAGGGGTGACTTCGCAATTCAAGCCCCCCTGTCCCCCCTTGGAAAGGTGTATCGCAAAGCAATCTGGAATTTGGGTTGAAAACCGAATTTGCCACAGCAAAAGAGGATTCTAAGGCTTTTTCAACATATGTATCAATAATCCGCGCTATATCAAAACGCCCTTTCACAAACGCTCTAGCATTTGCTCCCATTTGGGCGAGTGTAAGTGTATATGGAAGTTTGTTTGAGATAAGCAAAGAGATAGCTAGGGCTAGGGCATTCACATCTTTTGGTGGGATAAGGATACCATTTTGCCCGATAAGAAGATTTTTATAAGGTGTGAAAGGCGGAGCGACACACTCCTTACAACCTGCGATATTTGTGGTGATGATAAGTTTACCCATATTCATCGCTTCTAGCAACACCCTAGGCACACCTTCTTTATAGAAGCTTGGCAGCACCACACAAGAGCTAGATTCTAAAAATGGGCGGACATCTTGTGTGCTGCCTAGATACTCTATAATGCCTTGCTTTTGCCACTCTAGAATCTGCTTCCCACTTATCGCGCTAGGATTTTCACAATCACTTGCCCCTAAGAGCTGGAATCTAGGGAGTTTAAAATGTTTTATCCCTAAAGACATTGGTGTGCCTTTAGGATAATGAGATTAAAGAGATTTAGAGCTTGACTCTGCCTAGGCTTAGGGTATAGATAAGCATACGGATATAAGTAAGGCAGCGATTCCAATATTGCAATGACAATATGCAGGAGAGCAAGTATTGTGAGTGGATATAACGCATATATTTTGGAATCTTGGGCGCTGGGATAAGCTCGGATTCCACAAGGGGCATAAGCGGAGCTAGAATCTCGGTCATTTGCGTGGAGTGTAAAGAATCTTGCAAGGATTGTCGCGTAGCCACAGAATGCGATGTAGAGTTGTGTTGAGATTCTGCTATATCCCCCCCCCCGTGCATTCTACTCAAGCGTGATTCTAAGATAATGAGTGCGGCGAGATTTTTGCTCATAGTTTCAGCGATTTTAGGCAAAAGGCTAGAATCTAGCCTTAAAGAATGCAAAGCATTGGCGACATAGGCAAAGCTATCTATCCTACGCTGTTTTTTGCTGGGGGCTTGCATACTTGATTGAGCGTTTAAACAATAAAAATATAAGCGTTTATCAATGCTTGTATAACTTTTGGCAATGGCGACAATCGCTAGGAAAAATAGCATATCATCAGCTACGATGGGTGTGAAGCTAGAATCTGTGAAGCACTTACAAACTTGGCGTAAAAGCGTGGTGTTGTAGCATTTATCCCATAGCGTAAATTTAGGAAACTGCTTGGAATCTAAAAAGAAGTTATAAGCGATTTGCTCGTTATATAAAGGGGCTTTGCTAAAGCGAGTAGGGAGTATATAGCGGATATAATGTGTAAGCTTGGCTAGAAGTGGTGTGTTTGGGTTTGCTGGATAGTGAGCTTTAAAGTGCAAAATATCGGCGTTGTGTAGTGTAGTGTGTCTATGCAGTGCTTCACAGGCTTGTAAATGCAAATAATCATCAGCATCTAAAAATGCGATATAAGAACCTTTTGCGTGTTTGATACCTTGTATGCGTGTTTGGAATGTGCCGAGATTTTTTTCATTATGGATAATGCGGATTCTGCTATCTTTATCCGCATAGCGTTGAGCTATTTTTATAGAATCATCGCTCCCACAATCATCTATGACTAGAATTTCAATGTTGTGTAAGGTTTGATTTATACAGGAATCTAAACAACGAGCGATATAAGATTCCACATTATAAGTGGGGATAATGATAGAGATGAAAGGCTGGGAGATAGATTCCACAAAGATACTCCATTATTTAAGTTTATGGTTTTGAAGTTTTGGGATTCTAGCATAGTTTTTATAACCGCACTTTACCAAAACTGCCGATAAATGCAAGAAGGCGGATAAGATTCTGCCATCTAAAAGCATAACGCAATGAAAGCAGCGTGGATTTTATATAGGGTGGTAAATCAAAGTGTTTATCTAAGCCGTGTTTGTGGAGGATTTGCAGTGAGGTATAAAACTCATTATGGCTAAAGTCCCTGCTCTCTATCATAAGCGTGGAGGCGACTTTGTGGCGGTATTTGGTAAGCAGTGGGGTGTGATTAGGGTATAGAGATAGAAGCTTTTGAGTGATTGAAAGGAGTTTATCAAAATGTTGCTGTTTGAGCGTAAAAGTTTTAGGATCTTTGCGTTTGGTGATTGAGCTTGGATTGTGGCAATAAAAATATAGTGTATCGTTTATGCCAAAATAGCTTGTAGATTCCATACTTGCTACAAGCACAAGCAGCCCATCTTCAAGCATATTAAGCGGTGGTGTGAAAAAATCAAGCTTTTTAAGAGAGGCAAGCAAAATGGAGGTTTTGTAGATTTTGTCGCATAGGCTTTGTGTGTTGTTGCCCCCGCTGAGAAAGAGACGCATTTTATCATCTTTGAGTATGCCATTATGGACAATGGGTTTAATGCGTTTTAGGCTTTTTGGCTCATAAGCAATGGAAAAATGTGCCATATCAACTTTGTGATGGGTGATTGTGTTGTAGGCGATTTCACAAGCTTTAGGCGTAAGAAAATCATCAGGGTCAGCGAACATACAAAACTCCGCTTGAGCGTGGCGTATGCCATTTGCCCTAGCGTGAAAAGTGCCTAGATTTTTTTCATTGTGGATAATGTGGATTCTAGGGTCTTTGTGGGCGTAGTCTTGTGCGATTTGTATAGAATCATCACTTCCGCAGTCATCAACGATGATAATCTCAATATTACGCAAGGTTTGGTGGATACAAGAATCTAAACAACGAGCGATGTAAGATTCTACATTATAGACGGGGATAATGATGGATATAAGTGGGGTTAGGCTGTTTGAATGACCTTTTGAATCTGGGCGGAGATGTTGTGCCATTTTAAGCTTTCCGCCAAAAGAGTAAGGTCGTGGCTAAGGGTATTATAAAGGATTTTATCCTTTGATAAATGTAAAATACAAGAAGCAAGGTCATTGGCATTGGGTTGGCAAATGATGGCACAGAGTTTATCATCTGCCCCCCCCCCCATTGCTATTTGCTAAAATAAATTGCTCTTTTAAGCCGCCGACATCGGTGCAGATTGTAGGCATAGCATTGGCGATTCCCACGGCGGCTACACCACTTTGACTAGCCTCTAAATAGGGCATAATGAGAATATGGGCTTGATTAAAAAGTGTAATAATTTCTTGTTGTGAGAGAAAGGCATCAATAATTTCTATTTTTTTTCTCATAGATTCTTTAAGGTTGCTTGTATCATACTGATAGCTACTTTTTCCAGCAATAATGAGCTTATTAAATGAATCTTCAGGGAGCGTGTTTATAGCCTGTAATAGCAACTCTATGCCCTTATATTTACTCACTCGTCCAAAAAATAGCAAAGTAGGCTTATGCGTGAAAGATTTTGGCTTAGTATGCAGACCATCAAAGGCAAAAATGCCGTGGGGTATGATGGATATATGTTTATTTTGTAAAAGTTTTGGGGATACAAGGGACTTGACATAATAGGTAAGAAAGATGATGTGTGTAGAGTGCTTGATACACGCATTGATGAGAGTTTGTTGCAAGGGCAGCTCATCGCCTAAATGCACGATTCCATCGTGCTCTGTAAGCACAACAGGCTTATTATGAAGTCTAAAAGCAAGGATAAAGGCAAGATTCCAAAAATGAAAATGTGGCAGATAGAGCACATCATACCGCCTTGCGATGAAACAAAGTTTGATAAATATAAGGGGCAGGATAAAAAGGGAGTTGAGTGCAAATGTGAGCTTGTTGGTGTAGGTTATCATTGTTTTGGCGTGGGGGATTTTGCTTTCAATATTCACATATTTGCTTTGATATATGGTGTAGGGTAGGCTAAAATGTTTTAATATAGAAATAGTGTAATGCTCAAATCCTCCGCCCTTGCGTGTCAAGGAAGCTACAAGGACTTTTTTTGGCAAGTTATTTTGTGTGCTGTTTTGCGTTATAGACACTTTGAATCCTTAAGGCTAATTCTTTTGGTAGGATAGATTTTATACTAAATTTGATAACCATAGAGAGATATTTCAAGCAAAAGGGCAGAAGGTAAAAAATGTTGTATCTAGCAATAATGCGGACTTCTTCTTTGAAATACTGCCAACTTGGCTTTGATGAAAGCCCATAGGCGTCATATATGCTTACAATCATATCAATATAGCAAAATCGCTGCCCTTTGTTATAAATGCTTGTGAAAAAGGCGTTATCAGCACAAATTTTAAAGCTTGTATCAAAGTGATATTGTTGAAGCAATGAAGTTTTGACAAACACGCTTTGATGACAAAAGGGCATACGATAAGCGGGATTGCTTTTTATGCGTGGAATCTTGCTATGGTTTTGACTTAAGCAAAACATTGTATTTCCGTAAATGGCACTTATATTGTGGGCTTGATTTTCTTTCATCTATGTCCCTATGGTTTCTAATTTGTGGGTTGTGATTGTAGCAAATCTCACTTAAAATAAGTCTTATTGAATATTTGCTTGTGGGGAATGTGTTTGCTAAAGGTGTTGTTTGATATGTTCTAGCTTGGTTTTACAATATTTTAAGATGCTTTTAGCTTGTATTTTAAGATGCTTTTAGCTTGTTTAAAGATAGCTAAAATTGCCATATAGCGTTTGTAATTTTGCTCTTCAAAAAGTCGCAAACAAGCCCTGCCTCTTCTAAAACTTTTCTCATAAGACTGATTAAAAATGTGTAGTAAGAAATCTTGCAGTTTGCTTTCAAAATACTCAATATGATTTGGATCTAAAAATAATGGCTCTTTGAGTATGGCAAGTTGAGTATTTGTATCAGATTCTATGGTTTTAATATGGGCGATTAGAGATTCTATGGTAGGGAAATTATGTGCATTAATAATGGCTTTTTTGTTTATACCCCCCCCCCATTACATATCTCTTTGTCTGCTTGTGTATCTCCCCAATAGATAGGGATAGTCTGTGCAGCAGCGGCTTGGATAAGCTTTTCGGTCACATATCCGGGCGTGGAAGAGTTTTCAAAACAAAGTGAAAATCTACATTCACTTTGAAAGGCGAATTTATCAGCAATGGGGCTACCGATATTATTCAAATATTTGCCGCCAGAATCTACCTTTTTAAACGCAGATAATGCACGGAATACCGATTCTCGCACAGGATCGGCATTGCCATTGCTGACTATGAAGTTACAAAATCGTGTTTTGCTCTGCAAAATTGATAGGTCTATATTGTTGTGTTTATTCATTGCTTTTGCCGTATCTTGCTCGTAGAAAAGATAAAGTGGATAGCGTAAATACCGATCTAGGAAGCTGATATGATCAAAGCCTATGGCATAGTCGCAGATATTGAAATTTGGTGTAATGTTTTCGCCTGTATAGAAAATCCGCACACAATCATACTTGATATGCTCGCTGCCAAAGACGGAATAAAATAGATATTGCGGATTTTTCTTTTCAAAGGTAATGATAAAGTGCTTTTGTAGGATATAGCAGATTTTTTGTTGAATGCCTTGCATATCCCCAAAGTCAGTAAAGTGGATATGGATATGTTTTTTTATGTCTTGCATTTTTATCCTTTTTAAGTGCTAGTTTGTCTTTTTACCAAGCAAGATTCTAGCTTGGCTACGGAGATTGGCTGGAATGGCATTGCGAATACATACGCGTGGGATTACCCAAAACATATATTTGAGTGCGTGAAATATGGGAAACAAGCAGTTGTATTTATAGCCGATTTGGCAGTCTTCTTTAAACATTTGCCACGATAGACTTGAGCTTATGCCTTCAACATTGAAGCTTGAGACAGTAAGGGGGATATAAATGAAGTTTGCTCCATTATTATAGGCTTTGGCAAAAAAGTCAGAATCCCCTGCGATTTTAAAGCTTGTGTCATAATGATAGCTTTGCATAAGAGAAGTGGCGATAAAGGCAGATTGGTGAATAAAGCGATGATGATATTTGTGGGGCTTTGTGGAGGCGTAGAGAATCTTAGAATGTTTTTTATCATAGATAATTTGTGTATCGCCATAGATGATAAAGTTAGCAAAATTATGATGAGCTGCCCCCCCCCCCGTGCATTACAAAGAAGCGTGTGAAAAGCTCAAGTATCGTGTGGGAATTATAAAACCTATCCCCACAATTCATAAAGTTACACCACTCTCCAGTGGCGAGATCTATGCCTTTATTCATCGCATCATAGATTCCACTATCAGCCTCACTTAGGAATTTAAAGCAAAGCCCCTTTTCTTTATGTGTGGCTTCAAGGTAGATTCTATCCTTTTGCTCTTCACATTTTTTAGAATCCACAACCGCATTTGAAGCGATATATTCCATAATCTTTTCTCTCGTGCCATCACTACTTGCCCCATCAATGATAATATATTCTATATGCGGATAGTCCTGTCCCACCACAGAATCCATTGTTTCTACAATATGGGCTATATCATTATAAACAACCGTAACAACAGAGATGAGCGGGAGCTGCATTAATCTAGTCTCCATTGTAAAATCTTATCGGCAAAAAGCGGCACAATATCGCCCATATTATCAAGGGGAATGTTAATGTTGCTTGGCACCTTGCTAGATTCTCTTACTAGCTTAACGCTTTTTTGCGGAATATTTTTAGAATCCAGCCCATAAATCTCAAATGCCCTATCGCTCACAAAGGCTTGGAGATTTTCTAGTTTATTATGTTCTTCAAAGAGTTGAGCTAAAGCAGGGAGTAAAACAGGGGCGGAGAAAATCCCTGCTGCCCCTTTGGAGCTAAGCTTGACAGATTCTAAATGTGGGGCAGAATCCGAGCCAAAGCTTATTTTGGGGTGGGCATTTAGGGCAGAATGCAACAGGGCTTGCTGGTCTTTTTTGGTTTTTAGCATAGGTTTGCAAAAATGATGTGGATTAAGCATACCCCCGCAGACATCGTCCAAATTCATACTGATATGGTGCAAAGTCAGCGTAGCGTAAAGATTTTCATAAGATTCTATGGCTTCAAGTGAGCGTCTATCGCTCATATGCTCTATAATAATGCGGAGTTTGGGGAAGCTTGTAGCGATGTGCTTAAAGACTTCCAAAAACTCAAACTCCCTATCCATACAAAAGCCATTGCTCTCCCCGTGGATAGATAGGATAAAGCCTAGCTTTTCAGCCAAAGCAAAAATCTCTAGCGTTTTATTGTCTAAAATCTCACTCACACCATTTTCACTGCCTGTGGTCGCCCCCTTAGGATAAAGCTTTAAGATTCTAATGCCATTAGCTTGTGCTTTTTCTAGCTCATCTTTATCTAAACTTTGTGTAAGGTAAATACTCATAAGCGGTGTGAAGTCCTTGCAGTTAGATTTTGTGCTAGATTCTAGAATCTGCTTTTTATACTCAAGGGCAAGGGCGGTTGTGGTAATGGGCGTTTTGAGATTTGGCATAGCAAGGGCGGCACTAAAGGCCTTAGCAGTGAAAGGTAGCACAGAATCTAGCATAGCCCCTTCTCGCAAATGCAGGTGCATATCAAGTGGATTTTGGATATGAAGCGTCATTTTGTGCCTTTATTGTGAATCTTGGACTTTTTTAAGCAAAGTAAGCAGATGATTTTTATAGCTTTCACACTCATTTTGACTTGTCGCTTCAAAGCGTGTAACAAGCACAGGTGTGGTATTGCTCGCTCGTATCAAGCCCCAGCCATTATCAAATATCACACGCAATCCATCAATATCAATAATGTCTTTTATGTGCGGAAAGTCGCTTGGCGGAGACTGCAAGGCGGATTTTAACGCATTAATAAGAGCAAATTTTTGCGTTTCAGTGGTGTGAATCTTCTCTTCATCTGTGCTGTATAAACGCGGTAAGGAGTGCATAAAGCTTTCCATTTCGCTTGGACTATAATGTAAAAATAGCTCTAAAGCTCTTAAAGAGGCATAAATAGCATCATCATAGCCAAAATATCTATCATTAAAAAAGAGATGTCCGCTCATTTCAGCCGCAAGGTGAGCGTTTAGCTCTTTTAATTTAACTTTTAGGTTGCTATGTCCGGTTTTATACATCACCGCCTTACCGATTTTATTAATCTCATCATACATTACTTGAGAGCATTTCACTTCGCCTATGACAATGGGGCTTAGAAAGTGGCGTTTCATATCTTTAGCAAATAAAATGGCAAGCTCATCGCCCTTGTAGTTATAGTGGCTTGTAAGCAATGCTAAGCGGTCTGCATCGCCATCAAAGGCTATGCCTATGGGGAGATTCTCTTCTTTCATCTTTGCTTTTAAATCGTGGAGATTTTCTTCTTCACTTGGGTCTGGGTGGTGATTAGGAAATGTGCCATCTGGCTCAAAAAATAGCGGTGTGTAGCGGATATTAAGATTTTCTAAAATCTGCTCTATGCCTACTCCGCCAACGCCATTACCGCAATCTACCGCGATGGGATAGGGGAAATTTTGAAGCGATGAAAAATGTTGTGTCAAGTAGGCGATATAATGCTCTAAGGCGTTAAGTTTGGTGGGTGCGGAAGTTTTAGAATCTGCTCGGCTTGAATAAGAATCTAAAGTGGCTTGAGATTCTAAGCTTTTTAGCATTGTGGGGAGTTTCGCCCCAAGTGTGCGGATTTGCTCTCCATAAAAAGGAGCTTTGTTTATGGTGATTTTAAAGCCATTGTATTGTGGGGGATTATGCGAGCCTGTAATCATCACAGAGTTTGGACAGGTAATAGAATCTATAGTATTAAAAGCGGCAAAATACGCCACAGGCGTGGGAATAAGCCCTAGATTAAACACTTCAACGCCTACACTCTCAAAGCCTAGGGAAAGCCACTCAAAAAGCTGTGGCGAATGTGTCCTAGCATCGTAACCAATATGCACTTTAGGTGTTAAAGCTGAATCTAAAATATGCTGTCCTAGTAACGCCCCTATGCTAAAAACGACTTGTTGGTTCAAGTCCTTTTCAAAAATGCCGCGAATATCGTATTCTCTAAAAATATGCTGCATATAAATCCTTGCAAGTTGAAAGTATGAAACTAAAACGCGTGGCATTATTGTAGCAAAACTTTGTTACAAATCCCAAAGCAAGTTAAATCAAGTGTGTTTTTGAACCCCACTCAAACCTAACACTATAAAACATAAATAGGGAAGCATTAAGAAACAAACATTTAAGAAAAATTGACTTAGTCATAGAATCTTAAGAAGTTTTAAGATAGAATAGGCGATTTTTGTTAAGGGAATATACAAATTCAACTTCACATTTGCGAGGAAATATGTTTAAAAAAACATTAGAGCAAGTTGTTACATACGAGGCAGGGAAGCCTATAGAACTTGTTGTGCGTGAGTTTGGTATCAAACCAAGCGAGATTATTAAGCTTGGGAGTAATGAAAATCCTTATGGCACATCGCCACGCGTTATAGAAATGATACAACAAAACGCACATAAAGCTTCTTTATACCCTGATGATTCTATGTTTGAGCTAAAAAATGCTTTGGCGTTTAAATTTAGCGTAAAATCTCACAATATTATCATTGGGGCTGGGAGCGATCAAATCTTAGAATTTTGTATGCAGGCACTTAACCACGAGAATGCCTGTGTGCTTATGGCAAAGACAACTTTTGCGATGTATGAAGTGTATGCAAAGATTGCTAATGTGGAGATTTGTAAAACGCCAAGTGATGAGCATAAATTAGAAGAGTTTGAATCTCTATATTGTGCTACACTAGAGCGTGGAAAACGCGTGAGTGCGATATTTTTATGTGTGCCAAATAATCCTTTGGGGGAATGCCTAGATTCAGAATCTGTGGAGCAGTTTATACAAAAAATTAACAAAGATACACTCATTATCATTGATGGGGCGTATCAAGAGTTTGCCGCATATAAGGATAGGGCTAAGGCATTTTGCGTGGATAGACTTATAGAAAAATATGAAAATGTCATTTATCTTGGAACATTTTCAAAAGCCTATGGGTTAGGCGGAATGCGTGTGGGCTATGGGATAGCAGATTCTAAAATTATTGCTATGCTTTATAAAGTCCGCGCTCCTTTTAATATCACAACCTTAAGTTTGCAAGCTGCCATTACTGCCCTGCAAGAGAGCGAGTTTGTAGCTCAATGTGTGGAGCAAAATGCTAAGGAGATGCTAGACTATGAATCTTTTGCTAGAGAGAATGGCTTTAACTTTATCCCATCATACGCAAACTTTATAACCTTATCGCGTGAGGGTGTGGATTCTACGCATTTATGTCAGTGGCTATTGCAAAAAGGGCTAATTATCCGTAATCTTGCTTCCTATGGACTCAATGCGTTTCGTATCACCATTGGCACAAAGAAGCAAAATGAGCGTGTTTTTGAGCTTTTGAAAGCTTATATTGTAAATCATAGTTAGGGGCAATCGTGGATTTAAAACTCATTTTTGAACAAATCAGCAAGGTTTTAAATAAACTTAATAAGAAGCAGCGGATTATTATCCTTACGACATTTGTCGTGATTATTGCATTTTTGACTTATCTTATTTTATTTCGGGTTGAGACAAAAAATGAGTATGAAAACTATGATGTGCTTTTTAGCAACCTTAACCCTGAAGATTCCGCAGCGATTTTACAGCGATTGCAGCAGGATAAGATTCCCTATAAGATTCCACAAGATAATATTATTTTAGTCCCAAAGGATAAGGTCTATGAGCAAAGAATCTCACTTGGCTCACTAGGGCTGCCAAAGACAAGTAAAAATGTGGGCTTTGATATTTTATTAGAAAATAATGTAGGGGAGACGCCCTTTACACAGGATATGAAGTATCTTGTGGCTAAGCAAAATGAGTTGGCAAGGACGATTGAAAGCTTAAAGCCTATTGAAAAGGCGATTGTCAATATTTCTATGCCTAAGGAATCTTTGTTTGTGCAGGGCGGACATCCACCATCGGCGTCTGTAAAAATCACCGTGCAGGATAATATGTTTTTATCCATTGAGCAGGTTGTGGGGATTAAGCACCTTGTGGCAGCAGCAGTTGAGCGACTTACCCCACAGAATGTAAAGATTATTAACCAAGATGGAGAGCTACTTGGCGAAGATGATGAAGCCGCACAGCAATCCGCTCTAGGCAAACAAGCAGCATTCCAAAGAAAGTATCAGCAAAATGCGGAAAACGCAATGGAAGCTAAGATTGTGAAGTTTTTAAAACCAAGTGTGGGTGATGGGGTGGAAGCACAAGTAACAATGGACTTTGATTTTAGTGTGCGTAAGTCTGTGGCTGAAGTGTTTGGACAAAATCCCGTGGTGCGAGGGACACGAGAATATGAAAAAGAACGCAAAGGATTCCGTCCGCCACAAATTGGTGGAGTACCCGGCGTTGTGAGTAATATCGGTCCGGTGCAGGGGCTTAAAGATGATGAGATGATGGAGTGGGAGAAAGAAAGCGAAGTTGTCATTAATAATGAGATTGATAAAACGGTGAGTGATATAAAAGAGCATTTTGGGGTGCTAAAGCGTGTAAGTGCGTCTGTAATGATTGATGGGACATATAAGGAAGCTGTGGGGGAAGATGGGGAGCCACGGCTAGAATACACACCGCGTTCGCAAGAAGAGATGGATAAATTTTTAGAGGGCGTGAAAAAGGCGATTGGCTATAATGAGGCTAGGGGCGATCAGGTTGAGGTGATTAATATGCAGTTTAGAAATTCACTGCTTGATTATCGCCCAAAAGATTCTTGGGAGCTATTCTCTGACAAAGTGGAGCGTTATCTTGGACCATTTATGCCATTGCTTAAGTATGTCATTGTGGCGGTTATTATCTTTATTTTCTACAAGAAAATCGTTGCACCATTTGCCGAGCGTATGCTTGAAGTGCAAGAAGAGGAAGATGATGATATTGAATCTTTAATGCAGATTGATGATGGTGAAGATGATGTCAATAAATTTAGCGAACTACGCAAACGCGTGGAAGACCAGCTTGGGCTTAGCTCGGGCTTTGATGAGGATAGTATCAAGTATGAAGTCTTGCTTGAAAAAATGCGAAATGTCATCGCCGAGCGTCCTCAAGAGATTGGGGCATTATTCCAAACACTCATTAAAGATGAGCTTGATATAACTGAAGGTATCAAGCATTAAATGAAAAAGGAGTAGCTATGGCAATTACACTTAGTCCTAGACAAAGAGCGCAGTATGATGAGCTTTCAATGGCAGAGAAAATCGCCATTTTGCTAGTCCAGCTAGGCGATGAGATTACTTCGGAGATTTTCCATCACCTTGATATTGATGCCATTACAGAAGTCAGTAAGCAAATCGCCCAGCTAAGCGGCACAGATAAGACTATCGGTGCAGCGGTGCTAGAAGAATTTTATGTCATTTTTCAATCAAATCAATACATTAACTCCGGCGGTATGGACTATGCGCGTGATTTATTGATTAAAGCACTTGGACCTGAAGCGGCAAAGGCGATTTTAGATAAACTTGCTAAAACAATGCAGTCCCAAAAGAATTTTGCCTATCTGTCAAAAATCCGCCCACAGCAACTTGCAGACTTTATTATTAACGAACACCCTCAAACTATTGCTCTTATTCTTGCTCATATGGACGCAAGTGGTGCGGCTGAAACGCTAGGGTATTTTTCTGATGATTTGCGCGCAGAAGTGGCTATCCGTATGGCAAACTTAGGGGATATTTCCCCAAGTGTCGTTAAACGCGTCTCTGCTGTGCTTGAAAACAAACTAGAATCTTTGACAAGCTACAAGGTAGAAGTGGGTGGCACACGCTCTGTGGCTGAAATCTTTAACCGCCTTGGACAAAAGGCTGCCAAAGCGACAATCGCACATATTGAGCAGATTGATGAGCAATTAGCTATTGAGATTAAAGAGATGATGTTTACCTTTGAAGACATCTCTAAACTTGATAATAACGCTATTAGAGAGATTCTCAAAATTGCGGATAAAAAGGATCTTACACTTGCACTTAAATCCGCCCCTGATGAGTTGAAACAAAAATTTATGGGGAACATGTCTCAAAGGGCGAGCGAGCAGTTTATGGAAGAGATGCAGTTCCTTGGTGCGGTAAAAGTGCGTGATGTGGAATCTGCACAAAGAAAGGTTGTAGAAGTGGTGCAAACCTTGTCAGAACAAGGTTTAATCCAACTAGGAGAGCAAGACGATGTCATTGCTTAGTCAAGAAAATATTATCGGGCAAGAGGAGCTTAAAAATCATAATATTAAAAAATATGAGTTTAAAAGCATTACAAGTGAGATGTTAGAATCTGGCAAAATCCTAGAGCCAAGCCAAGAGATAAATAAAGAGACAACTAGCGAGATAAATGAAAGTGAGCCTTTAGGTGAGACACAAGCCTCCACAGAGATTCAAAATACAGAATCTACAATGCAGAAAATCGCTACTTTGGAGCAGGAATTAGTAGAGAGATTGTTGCAAAAAACAGATGAGCTATCAAGCTCTCTAGCAAAGCTACAGATTCAGTTTGAAAAACTGCAAGTAGAGAGTGAGCAAAGGGTAGCAAGTGCGAGAGAAGAGGGCTACAAGGACGGCTTTAGAGAGGCTGAAACTAAGGCAAAAGATGAGCTATTTGCCGAGATAAATACGCAGAAAAAATCGCTTGTAGATTCTATTATCACGCTAGAATCCGCCTTAAAGCAGAGCCAAAAGCATTTGGAGGATTTGGAAAAGGAGCTAAGTGCGATTTCTGTGGATATTGCAAAAGAGGTGATTTTGAGCGAAGTGAGTGAAAACTCTCAAAAAATTGCACTTGGTTTAACAAAGGAGTTGTTAAACTCCATAATGGACGCAACAAACATTAAAATCAAAGTCAATCCAAGTGATTATCTCTTCTTAAAAGAGCAGTTGAGTGAAAATACAAAGGTTGAGATTCTATCTGATAGTGCTGTGAGTTTAGGTGGTGTGGTGATTGTAAGTGATAGTGGGAATCTTGATGGCACGATTATGGCACGATACAAGAATTTGAAGCAATCCGTGCTAGAAAATATGCGTGATTGATGGCAAAAGAGACTAGGAAAGATAAATGGAAGTGGTAGCAAATGTATCTAGTGCCAATGTGCCAAGCGAGTTAGATTCAAAAGCATTAGATATATGCTTGGCTAAAGAAGGTGTATTTGACACATTACGCACAATGTCTTCAAATGAGTTGCAGGAAGTGGCAACCTGCATTCGCAAAAGAATCTTAGAAGTGGTGAGCACCAATGGCGGACATTTAAGCTCCACACTTGGAGCGGTAGATTTGATTATAGGAATGCACGCCGTCTTTGATGTGGCAAAGCACCCTTTTATCTTTGATGTGTCTCATCAAGCTTACGCGCATAAGATTCTAACCGGGCGTTTTAGTGAGTTTGCCACACTTCGGCAGTATGGGGGTATAAGTGGATTTTGCCACCCTAAAGAATCTGCGAGTGATTATTTTATCGCCGGACATAGCTCTACTTCTATTTCTTTGGGCGTTGGGGCGGCTAAGGCTAGGGCGTTACAAAATAATGAATATATGCCTGTGATTATGATAGGCGATGGCTCAATGAGTGCGGGGCTAGTGTATGAAGCACTCAATGAATTAGGCGATAGAAAATACCCAATGGTGATTGTTTTAAATGATAATGAGATGAGTATCGCTAAGCCCATAGGTGCGATAAGCAACTATCTCTCACAGATTCTTACTACTCCGCTGTATCAAAAAACACGCCATAGCATTAAAAAAGTCTTACAAAAAATGCCAGATTCAGCGACTTATTTGGCTAAACGATTTGAAGAATCTTTGAAGCTCATCACGCCCGGGATTTTGTTTGAAGAGCTAGGGCTTGATTATGTAGGTCCCATTGATGGGCATAATATTGAGCTTATTATCAACACATTGCAGAGAGCAAAAGAGATGAAAAAGCCCGTGATTATCCACGCCCAAACGCTTAAGGGCAAGGGGTATGAGATGGCTGAAGGGCATTTTGAGCAGTGGCACGGCGTAGCTCCTTTTGATATAAGCACCGGCTCTGTGATTAAAAAATCCGCTCAAATCGCCCCAACGGCAGTCTTTTCAAAGGCTTTAGAATCTTATTGTAATGATGAATTGGTCGTAGGCATTACCGCAGCTATGCCAAGCGGGACGGGAATGGATAGGTTGATTGAAAAATATCCGCAAAGATTCTGGGATGTGGCGATTTGTGAGGCTCACGGGGTTACTTCAATGGCGGCAATGGCAAAGGAAGGCTATAAGCCATTTGTGGCGATTTACTCTACTTTTTTGCAGCGTGCGTATGATCAGCTGATACACGATGTTGGAATCTTAGGACTTCCTGTGCGATTTTGCATTGATAGGGCGGGGATTGTGGGTGAAGATGGTGAGACGCATCAAGGACTATTTGACATTGCCTATTTGCGTTCTATCCCAAATTTTGTGCTTTTTGCCCCACGCGATAATGCGAGTTTAGCCCAAGCGGTTGATTTTGCCTATCATTGCGATAATGCCCCTTGTGCCTTTCGCTATCCGCGTTCAAAATTTGTGTTAGAAGATGGCGTGTTTGAATCTAAGGCATTTGAGCTAGGCAAGGCGGAGCTACTCATTCAAGGGGAAAAGGTTCTGCTTATAGGCTATGGGAATGGTGTAGGCAGAGCGTATTATGTGCGAGAATCTTTGCGTAAATCTGGGCTAAATCCTACCTTGCTTGATTTGCGTTTTGTAAAGCCCCTTGACAAAGAGAGGCTTAAAATTTTGTGTCAAAGCCATACGCATATTTGCGTGTTGAGTGATAGCTATGCTATGGGCGGTGTGGGGAGTGCTTTGCTTGAGTTTATGGCAGAAGAAAATCTGCTTGGTGTGGCATTTAAAAGCTTTGAAATACAAGATAGCTTTATTCCGCACGGCAATAGTGGTATTGTAGAATCTGCCCTTGGGCTAGAAACGCAAAGCCTAGCAGATTCTATTAAACAATGGGTTGGCGTATAGTTTTAGGCAATTATGGGTGATTTTAGAAAAGTTTAAAGAATAATCAAGTAAAATCCCCACCTTGTTTTTAGGTTTAAGCCTAATAAACGCTTGCGGGAATGGCGAAATTGGCAGACGCACCAGACTTAGGATCTGGCGCCGCAAGGCGTGGAGGTTCAAGTCCTCTTTCCCGCACCACTTCTTTTTTATTTCCCCAAATCTTTTTGTTTATATGTCGTTTTAAGTCTTAGTTTGTTACAATCGCATTCTTAAAAATTTTCAAGGGTCTTCATAATGGATACAGCTCAATCTCAAAATATTGAACGCAAAAAAATTTATAATCCAGAATCTAAAGAGAGCGTAAAAGATCGCAAGATTTTTGGAGGGAATCCTACAAGTATGTTTGATTTGAATAAAATCAAATATCAGTGGGCTTATAATCTTTGGAAAACAATGCTTGCAAACACTTGGTTTCCAGAAGAAGTCAATCTTAATGGCGATAAGCGTGATTATGCCGATGGGCTAACTGCCCAAGAAAAGGCGGGGTATGATAGGGCATTAGCACAGCTTATTTTTATGGATTCCTTACAGACAAATAATCTTATTGATAATGTTAATCCCTACATCACAAGCCCGGAGATTAATCTTATCCTTGTGCGTCAGGCTTTTGAAGAGGCATTGCATTCACAAAGTTATGCGGTTATGGTGGAATCTATCTCGGCAAATACAGATGAGATTTATGAGATGTGGCGTGTGGATATGCAGCTAAGAAGCAAAAACGACCATATAGCCAATGTGTATATTGAGCTTGGCAAACAACCGACGGAGCAGAATCTGCTTAAAGCTCTCTTTGCTAATCAAATTTTAGAGGGCATATATTTTTATAGTGGATTCTCATATTTTTATACACTTGCACGCAGTGGTAAAATGCTAGGCTCTGCTCAAATGATACGCTTTATCCAGCGAGATGAGGTAACGCATTTGCTTGTATTTCAACAAATGATAAATGCCTTAAGAAAGGAGCAGCCCCATCTTTTTACTCCTTCGCTTGAAGAAGAAGTGATAGCGATGTTTCAAAAGGCGGTGGAAATAGAATCTGCGTGGGGAGAATATATCACACAAGGGCAGATTCTAGGGCTGACTGCAGATATTATACGAGAGTATATTCAATACCTTGCAGATACGCGTTTAAGGGCGGTAGGGCTAAGGGAGATTTATCATTCAAAAAATCCTATTAAGTGGGTTGAGCAGTTTGCAAGCTTTAATGACCAAAAAACAAATTTCTTTGAAGCTAAGGTTACAAATTATTCAAAAGGGAGTATTAATTTTGATGATTTCTAAAAAACTTTATTGTATGCAGATAAAGACGGGGCAGGATTTTGCTAGGAATTTGAAACAGGTGGAGGATTTTGTCGCACAATGTGGTAAAGATGCCATTATTTGCACGCCTGAGGTGGTGCTAAGTGGCTTTGCCTATCAGCGTATGGAAGAAGCAAGTGAGTTTTCTAAACTCGCCACAGAGCGACTTTTAGAGTGTAGTGCAAAGTATAAAAATACGCTTATTACCACAATGATTGAAAAGAAAAATAAAAAGTTTTTTAATAATCTTAAAGTGTTTCACAAAGGCGAGGTGATTCACAAGCAGAGTAAAAATAAGCTCTTTTTGCTCGGTGATGAGCAGTTGCATTTTCAGGCAGGGGATAAAGATGAGATTGGCTTTTTTGAGATAGATGGGCTAAGATGTGCGGCGCTCATTTGCTTTGAGTTGCGTTTTGTGGAGTTGTGGGAGCAAATTAAGGGAGCGGATATTATTTTTGTAAGCGCACAATGGGGCAAGGCAAGAAAAAATCACTTTGAGATTCTGTCCCAAGCCCTTGCCGTGGCAAATCAAGCCTTTGTGGTGGCTAGTAATAGTGCTAATGATACTATGGCAAAGGGAAGCTCAATCATCACGCCTTATGGCGTTGTATATAAAAATGATAAGAAAAATTATATTGCCCAAGTGGTGGATATAAATGAAACTTCGCGTATGAGAAAATATCTCAATACAGGCATACAAATTAATGTATAAAAGCATAAGCAGGGCAGTATGTAAGGAAAGCGTGTAGGGACTATGTATAGAAAACTAGCAAAAAAAATGTGTGATGAGATACAAGCAAAACTCCCATTATCACCAAAAGTTGTTGAAGCCCTAAGTAGCGTCAATCGTGAAGTATTTGTCCCCCCTGCTTTTGCTCATCTCTCTTATGAGATTAATGCTTTGCCGATGGTAGATTCACAATGGATTAGCTCACCTTTGACCGTGGCTCAAATGACGGAATATCTCTCTCCAAATGGTGGAGATTCTGTGCTGGAGATTGGCTGTGGGAGTGGGTATCAAGCAATGGTATTATCAAAAATGTTTCGCAGGGTTTTTAGCATTGAACGCATTGATAAGCTTTTAAGTGAAGCAAGGGAGCGTTTTAGGGCGTTACAAGTGCATAATATCTTTGTTAAACTCGATGATGGGCAAAAGGGCTGGGCGGAATATGCCCCTTTTGATGCAATATTGTTTTCGGCGTGTGCGAGAGAGATTCCACAAGGGATTGTGAATCAGCTTGAAGATGGTGGAACTATTGTCGCGCCTATGCTTGATGGGGGACGACAGATTATCAAGCGATTTAGAAAAACTAAGGGGGTTTTAGATAGGGGGGAGAGTCTTGGGGAGTGCTTATTTGTTGATGTGCAAAATGGCGTCGTAAGATAGAATATGCGTGGGGGTGTGAGATGGTAGGTTTTGTCTTTCTCTCTTTGTTTTATGCTTTTATTGGGGTGTTGCTTATTCATTTGTATAGTGGCACTTATACGCATTTTTCCGCGTTGCTTAGAGCGACTTTTACTTCCACTCGGTATAGAATCTACTTTATGCTGTTGTTTATTTTTTCACTTGCAATGCTTTATTGGCTTGAAGCTGGGGCGGTTTATGTGGTGCTTATGCTTTTATTACTACTTGGTCTCATTGATATTCAATGCCTTGCCTTGCCTGATGTGCTAAATTTTTTATTGCTTTTAATATGTGTGGTTTTTGCCTTTTTAGATTCTATGTTTATGCAAGAGAGCTTTATACAAAGGGTGTTGCTTGGCTTTGGCGTTGGTGGAGTGTTTTTTACACTCAAAATTATGTATCAATCTATGGCGAAAAAGGATATTATCGGGGAGGCAGATATAATCGTGCTAAGCTCTGTTGGCATTGCCTTTGGGGTGCTTGATGCGTTTGTAGCTGTGTTTTTAGGTAGCATTGCCGCACTTTTTTATGCAATTATTTTAAAGATATTTTACAAAGCAAATCTTATGAATCTTAAGCTTCCATTTTGTTTTTTTATTTTTGTGGGTGTTTTGCTGAATCTTATGTGGCTACATTTTGTTGTGAGTGAGAATTTTGGCAATGCTTAAAAAATATCTTTTTAGCTCTTTTGCACAGATTTTTTTCCCATTTTTTCTCGTGCTGTTTTTTATCGCTTCTGTGGTGTTGCTCATTGACATAGCTGGGCGGACTTATGTAGTGAAAATGAGCTTTTTGGATTTGGGGACATTATTTGTGTATCTTATTCCAAGTAGTCTATTTTTTATTATCCCCATTACCTTTTTTGCTGCACTCGTGCTTGGAATCTCGCGTCTGGCGTATGACTATGAACTTATGGTGTGTTTTTCACTTGGGAGTAAGCCACTTGATATAGTGCGATTTTTTTTGCCTATTACGCTTCTTGCTACTTTGGTTTTATTTGTATTTTCATTTATTTTGCTGCCTTTAGCCACAAGTGCGTCTAAAAATTTTGTAGCACAAAAAAAGGCGGATATTGATGTAAATATTAAACCCGGTGAGTTTGGGCAAAAGCTTGGTGATTGGCTTGTGTATGTGGATAGTGTGGATAATCGCAAATATCAAAACCTTGTGCTATTTTCGGAAAATGGCTTTGAGGGCGATACTTTTATTGTCGCACAATCTGGGCAAACAAATAATAATCAAGGCTTGTTTGAGCTAAATCTCACATCAGGTAAAGCCTATTTTGCCGCACCCGAGGAGGTAAAAAGGGTGGATTACAACACAATGAGTGTGCGACAAAATGTCAGTGAGCCACAGCTTAGCGGATATGACTTGATAGCCTATTGGAAAGAAGCCTTCAGCCTTGAATCTCGCCAAAAACTCCGCAAACTCGCCCAAGCTGTAATGGTCTCACTTTTTCCTTTAGTTTCTATCTTTTTAATTCCGCTTTTTGGCATTGCTAATCCGCGATTTCGCTCTAATATGTCGTATTTTTATGTGATTGGCTCTGTGGCGTTGTATTTTGTGCTTATGCACATCGCTTCGGATAATTTTGCCCTTGTTGGAATGATAAGCATACCGATTTTGTGGTTTTTTGGCGGATTTTTTCTGTATAAAAAATTTATCGCAAAGTTTTATTAATGCCACGATACAAGGCTGTGATTTCCTATGATGGCAGTGCATTTTATGGCTTTGCTTTACAAAAGCACAAGCCAAGTGTGTTAGGGGCATTACGGGCTGGATTTGCTCGTGTGGGGATAAGGGGCGAGATTCTAGGGGCTTCACGCACGGATAAGGGTGTGCATTCCACAGGGCAGGTCATTAGCTTTGAATCTAGGCATTTTGAGGATAGCCACACCTTGCAGAATCTGCTGAATGCTAAGTTGTATCCGCACATTGCGGTGCGGAGACTGGAAAGAGTGAATGAAGATTTTCACCCAAGATTCCACGCTTTGTGGCGAGCTTATCGCTTTTTGCTTAGCTCTCACGCTCCAAGTCCTTTTCAATCAGTCTATGTGAGCTATGAAAAAATAGGTGATAGGGCGTTGTTTCAATCTGCTTTGAGTATGTTTAAGGGGAAGCATAATTTTGCTTTATTTAAGAAAAATGGCTCTTTTACACAAGATTCTATCCGTGATATTTTTAGAATTTTTAGCTATCAACATAAGGGCTTAGATATTGTGTATATAAAGGGCAATGGCTTTTTACGCTCCCAAGTGCGACTTATGGTGGGTGCAGCATTAAGTGTAAGTCGCGGTGAGCTAAGTTTAGAAAGTCTGCAAGAGCAGATTCAAGCTAAAAAAAGACATTATAACTTCCCCATAAGCCCAAATGGCTTATATCTTTGTGGTGTGGGGTATTAGGCTGGTTTGCTGGCTTCAACATATAAAGATTCATAAGCTCTTTCTTTAAGGTCAAAAAGCAATAAAGGATCGCGTCCATTTCCGCAAGATGAGCGTTGAATGGAGATAAAGCCTAAAGATTCTAGCTCATAATGCAATCTATCATAATCCCATACACTTAAATGAAGCCATTCTTGTGTAAGCTTTCTAATATGCTCGTTGGCTAGATTTTTCTTTTTTTCATCTTGTTTATCAGCAAGATATTCTTTCACGCGAAAATCTAAGTCCGGCACACTCAAACGCAATGTGCCATTTGGCTTTAAGATTCTAAAAATTTCTTTAAGGAGTGAAAGTGCATAATCAATGTAGAGATGTTCCAGCACGTGTTCGGAAAAAACGCCATCAAAAGCGTTATCTGGGCATAAAAGTGGATAGCGTAAATCAAGTTGCCATTGTGGTTTTGGGGTCGTGTAAGTTTTGAAAGGTTTTAAGTGGGAGAAAAAATCGGCATTGATTATATTATGCCCCCCCCCCCATAGCTTTTTGAAAGTTAAGCCCACAGCCAAGATTCAAATAATTTGGGATTTGCTCTAGGCGGGGTTTGGCAGAAGAAGAAAAATGTCTTCCATAGAGGCTAATGAGTTCAAATTTTAGCATACCCATTAGGGTGAATTTATACTCTTGTTTCATAACATTCCTTTACAAGTTGAAGTGAAAATGTCCTTGAATGATAGCTAATTAAGGTAAAAAAGATGTATCAGGTTTAGTATTCTTTTAAAACTCATTTGCTATAATGCCGCCCAACCTAGATGACGCGTCTTTCCTTTCATATCGCTAGTCTGTTACTAAAAGATTTTTGAGCTAATTGTAGTGATTTCTGTGTGTCGGTGTTTCTGCTTGAGCCATTTGCGTGGTTAGGATTTGCCGCCTAATGAGATTCTCTTGGCTCTGTTTGTGGCTTTTTTAGGCTACGCACAATGGGGTAACGCTCATTTGGGGGTTTTAGAATCTTTAAGGAAAAAGTATGCGAGAGAATATATTGATTATCGGTAATGGCGGGCGTGAATATGCTATGGGGCTTGTGCTAAAAGATGATAAGAGAGTAGATAGGCTATATTTTGCTCCGGGTAATGGTGGCACACACGCACTAGGTGTCAATATCCCCACTACAAAACATACAGATATTTTAGAATCTATACAAAAACACAATATTACACTTGTGATTATCGGTCCTGAAGCACCATTGAGCGAGGGGCTAAGTGATTTTTTGACAGCACATAATGTCCGTGTGTTTGGTCCATCTCTAGCGGCTTCTAGGCTAGAATCTAGCAAGGCGTATATGAAAGATTTAGTCTCACAAGCGGGAATCAAAACAGCAAAATATATGCAGTCAAATGATGTCAATGCTTTAAGTGAGTTTATCCACACGCTCACACCGCCGATTGTGGTAAAGGCTGATGGATTATGTGCGGGAAAGGGCGTGATTATAGCCCAAAGTCATAGCGAGGCGATTGCTCATACAAAGGAAATGCTATCTGGAGAGGCGTTTGGCGATGCTGGAATGCGTGTAGTGATAGAGGAGTTTTTAGATGGCTATGAGCTATCTGTGTTTGCCATAAGCGATGGCAAGGATTTTATTATGCTTCCAGCCTGTCAAGATCACAAGCGGTTACTATCAGGTGATAATGGTCCAAACACCGGCGGTATGGGGGCTTATACACCTACACCTTTATGCGATAAATCTTTGCTTGAAAAGATTAAGAAAGATATTATCGCACCTACACTAGATATTATGCGTAAGCAGGGAAGCCCATTTGTTGGGGTGCTTTTTGGCGGAATTATGGTATGTCAAAGGGATAATGAGCTGACACCATACTTGCTTGAATTTAATGTGCGTTTTGGCGATCCTGAATGTGAAGTGCTAATGCCCCTACTAGAGACGCCCCTGCTTGATATTGTAACTCACGCAATTGATGGGAAAATCGCAGAGCTTGAATGCAAGATGATTGAAAAATATGCCGTAGCCGTGGTGGCTTCATCAAAAGACTATCCTTATAAGTCAAGTCCTGCTGTGCCTATTGCTGTAAAAGATTTTGATAAGAATCTAGGGCATATTGTGTATGCGGGAGTGAGTAAAGCAGAATCTGGCGAGATTCTAGCAAGTGGTGGGCGTGTGCTACTTGCTGTGGGGTTAGCGGAGAGTTTAGAAAAAGCACGAGATAATGCCTATGAAATTATGAAGCATATTTCTTTTAAAGGTATGCACTTTAGAGATGATATTGCATTTAGGGCATTAGGCAGATGAATAATGATGAAAAGCTCTTAGAGATTTTGGAGCGGGAGAATCTTAGGATAGCTGATAAGAGTTTGCGGATTCTAGCGTGGTTTATTGATGTATTTTTACTCTCTTTTATTTTTGCACTTATCCATTTAGATACACTCTCACAAATGAGCGATTCTTCTGGCAATGTGGATTATGAGAGTGTGAGAGCTTTTGTAATGGATTTCACTTGGCAGGTGTGGATTTTGAAAATCAGTTATGATACTTTTTTTGTGTGGTATTATGGAAGTAGTATCGGTAAGATTATTTGTAAGATTAAAGTTGTGAGTGTGGATTTGTTTGATAAGCCAAGTTTTATATCTGCCTTGCTTCGTGCGTGTGGGAAGTATGTGGGTGAGAGTTTGCTTTTTATCACTTATGTGTTTGGTTTTGCTGATAGGTTTGTGCGGACACTGCACGATAGAATCGCTAAAACTTTGGTGATTGCCTATTGAAAAAATCTATTTTTTTTGGATTCTTGCTATGTTTTTTAGTAAGCGTATTACACGCTACACAAAAGGCAGATAAGTTTGATTTATCCGCTGATAGTGTCAGTGCGAGTGGTGATATTATCACGGCTACGGGCAATGCGTTTTTATTCTATGGTGATATATATATGGTCGCCAATAAAATTATCTACAACAAACAAACTAAACAAGCACATTTAGAAGGTGGAGCTAAAATCTATCAAGGCGATGTAGTGTATTTAGATGTGGAACAAGTAGAAGTGAATATGGATAATAAGCACACGCAGATGTCAAATGTGTATTTGCAAAGTGGCGTTGGAATGTGGTTTATGGCAAAGCAAAGTGAGGGGCAAGATGGCAAGTATCACTTCAAAAAGGGTGTGATTTCAGGCTGTGATATACAATATCCATTATGGCATATGAATGTAAGCTCCGGCACATACAATACAGATAAAGAATATATGAGCGTGTGGAATCCTAGATTCTATCTTGGGGCAGTGCCGGTGTTTTATCTGCCATATTTTGTAGCCCCAACGGGCAATAAAAGAAAAAGCGGTCTGCTCACCCCCACTATGTCTTTAAGTAATAAGCAAGGTTTTATGTATATGCAGCCTCTTTTTATTGCACCCTATGATCGTTGGGATATGACAATCGCTCCACAGATAAGGACACAGCGTGGGGCTGGAGGGGATTTAGAGTTTCGCTTTGCTGATAGGGACAATAAGGTTGCCATTTTGCAAACGCGTTATTTTCAAAATACAGATGAATACACAACGCTATATAACCTTAAAAATAAATACATTTATGGTGGGACTTTTAAATATGACACACAGGGAATCTTTGCAAGGAATAATGACAATATAACGGACGGGTTTTTTGCTGATATTACTTATATGAATGATTTAGAGTATATGCGTTTAAGAAGCCTTAATGCTGCATTTAATACGCGTTTATATGAATCTCGTGTGAATTATTTTCTCAATTCCAACAAACACTATTTTGGGACATATTTTAAATATTATCTTGACTTATCTAAGGTGGATAATAGTCAAACTTTTCAAGCCCTACCGCAACTGCATTACCACCACTACACAGATTCTCTATTTTTTAGGAATCTGCTTTATACCTTTGATTTTCAAAGTAAGCATATTACGCGACCTTCAGGCTATGGGTATTTTCAAAATACAATGTCTTTGCCTATCGGTTTAGCTTTACCGATATTTAATGATTATATATCACTTGGGGCAAATATAGATGCGTATGCGACTTCTGTGTCCTTGCAAGATTATCAAGGGCTGACTGATGCGATGGGGCAAAGGCTAGGGAAAAATATCAATTACAGCGTGAGTAGTTATAATGTCTCAATTAACTCTGACATTGCGCGTCCATATAAGCATTTTTTTCACTCCTTGCATTTTGAAGCTCTTTTTAGTGGCGCGTTGTATAAATACACTTCTGAAGCCGTGAATGATGATAGATATGAGGCGTATAATGAGCTTATTAATCAGGGCTTACCACAAGAGGCACTTGCTGTGATTTGGAATCCAAGTGATATTGTTGATGTTGTGAAAAATAAGCATAAAGTGGATTTGAAATTTTCACAATACTTTTATGGTAAAAATGGCAAGGAGCTTTTCTATTGGCGTATGTATCAGCGATTGTTTATGCAAGATAGTTTTTTAAATAGCTCTCAAGTCTTACGCAATGAGCTGGGATTCTCTCCACTTGATGGGTTAAATCTTAGCGGTTCGGTGTTTTATTCATATATAAGAAAAACAATCAGCGAAGCTTCAGTTAATGCATCTTTTAACAAATGGGGGCTAGATTCTAATCTCACTTATTATTTTAAGCTTGATCCATTGTATTTAAGCTCTGGTTTGTATTCACCACAGGGCAATACAGGCTTTGCTCGTGGGACATTGGGCTATGATTTTGGCTATTTTCGTTTAAATACGAATGTGGGCTATGATGTGGGACTTGGGTATTTAAAGGATTGGTATGTTACAATCTCCAAAGACATTCGGTGTTTTGGTGTGGCTTTGAAATTTGCTCAAGATATCCGCCCAACACTTACAGCGGATAATCAAATTACGCCAATTAAAAATCAATATGTAAAGATTGAGTTCCGTTTTGTGCCTTTGGCAAACACGGGCTTTACTTATAGATTCAAAGAATAAGGAGAAAAGGTGCAAAGGATTATATTTTCTCAAGCCCAAGATGCCCTGCCACCTTTGCTTGATGTGATACATATTAAGAATCTAAATCTAGATAATGCAATTTTAGTCGCTATTGGTAGGGAGGGTGTAAGCTTTGCAAGTGTGTTAGCTAATAAGCTTAAAGTTCCTATGGCATTTCTTTTTACACAGATTATCCCTTCCCCACTTAATCCTGAATGTCCAGTGGCAGTGGTCAGTGAAGATATGGAGATAATGATAAATGAAGAGTTAGTGAGTGCTTTTAATATCAGCCTTGATTATGTATACGGAGAGGCACAAAGGCAATATGAAGAGGCGATTTTATCCGCTCGGTATCAGCTGCGAAAAGGAGAGGGGATTAGCTCATTTGCGGGTAAGGATATTTTGCTTTTTGATTTGGGGATTGAGACGGGATTGCGTATAGGTGTGGCGATAAAAACTTGTATGAACTTAAAAGCAAAAAGTATTTGTGTGCTTGCACCTGTGATGCCTAAAAATATTTATGAGTTTTTAAGTGAGATTTGCGATGATGTATGTTGCCCTTATCCGCTTGAAAACTATGTTTCTACGACACATTATTTCCCCACTCTTCAGCCCATAGATGATGAGAGTTTTGAAGAGATTCTAAGCCAAACTACAACAAAGGAGACAAATGCAACGCATTGATATACACAATGAGAATCTAAATGAGAGCTATACTTTTAACTATATGGCAAAGGCGGCAAATGGCAGTGTGCTGTATCAAAATGGCGGAAGCGTGCTACTAGCAAGTGTGTGTGCGGAAGAAAATAACAAATATGATGATGACTTTTTGCCCTTAAGTGTGCAATATATTGAAAAAGCCTATGCGAGCAATAAATTCCCCCCCGGTTTTGTGAAGCGAGAAGGGAAGCCGAGTGAATTTGAGATTCTCACTTCTAGGCTCGTTGATAGGACATTGCGTCCGCTTTTCCCCAAAGGCTATAAACATATCACTTCAATCGTTATTTTGGTGCTAAGCTATGATGGCAAGAGTGATTTACAGCTCAATGCCCTAAATGCTGCTAGTGCGGCTTTATATGTCTCAAATCTACCTTTAGAGAGTTTAAAAGACAATGCGGTGTGTGGGGTAAGAATCGGGCGTAAAAATGGAGCATTTGTATTAAATCCCACAATGGAGCAGATGAGTGAGAGTGAGCTTGATTTGTTTGTATCCGGCAGGGGCGATGAGCTATTAATGATTGAGATGAAAAGCATAAGAAGTGAAAATGGTGCAAATGAACTCAGTGAAAAGGATATGATTCTTGCTTTAGAATCTGCTAAGACTTATATTGCAAATGCGACACAGAGCTACCACACGCATTTTGCCCCTTATAAAAAGCAAAGCCTTGTGATTGATTTAAGCCAAGATTCACTTAACCCCGATTTGCTAGAAAAAATTGCCAAAGATTACCATAGCCAAATTTTAGAAGCCATCACATTTTTAGCTAAATCAGAATCCCAAATGCAGCTTCATTCTATTATCAAGCAGGTAATGTGTGAGTGTGGCATTGAAGAAGAGAAAATCGCCACAGAGCATATTAAGGCGTATAAGAAAAAGCTTGTGCGTGAGATGATTATAGAATCTGCTCTTAGGGCTGATGGCAGGGGTTTGAAGGATATTCGCCCTATCAGTATCGATACAAATATTCTGCCCTTTGCTCACGGCAGTGTGCTTTTCACACGCGGACAAACTCAAGCCCTTGTGAGTGCGACACTTGGCGGTGAAAATGACGCACAAAGCTATGAGATGCTAGGCAGTAAGAATGCGTTAAAACGCCGATTTTTATTCCATTATAATTTCCCCGGATTCAGCGTTGGCGAAGCAAGTATGATAGGCAGTGTAGGGCGTAGAGAGCTAGGACACGGCAATCTTGCTAGACGCGCTTTAGAATCTAGCCTTACTTCGCAGGATAGGACAATCCGCTTAGTGTCAGAGATTTTAGAATCTAATGGTTCAAGCTCAATGGCGAGTGTGTGCGGTGGCTCTTTGGCATTATGTGCGTGTGGGGTTCAGGTAGATTCACTCATTGCAGGGGTGGCTATGGGGCTAGTAACACAGGGGGAGAAATACGCCATACTCACAGATATTAGCGGTTTAGAAGATCACGATGGTGATATGGATTTTAAGGTTGCTGGTGGATATAAGGGCATAAGTGCAATGCAAATGGATATTAAGCTTGGCGGCATTTCAAAAGAGATTTTAGAAGAATCTTTACTACAAGCAAAGGAAGCAAGGGAGCAGATTCTAGGCATTATGGAGGAGGCTAAGGCAAAGATTGTGCTAAATCATTCTATCTTGCCAAAGAGTGAAAGTTTTAAGATTGCCCCACATAAGATTGTTGAAGTAATTGGGCAAGGTGGGCGTGTGATAAAGGATATTATTGAGCGATTTGAAGTGAGTATTGATTTAGAGCGTGAAAGCGGAATAGTGAATGTGAGTGCAAGTAATGAAGATAATCTTGCTAAAGCTAAGGCTTTTATCCTAGAGATTGTAAGTGGAGCTAAAAGTGATAGGGTAGATTGGGAGAGTTATAATGTGGGTGAGCGATTTGTTGGGAAGATAAAGAAAATTGCGGATTTTGGGGTATTTGTGGAGCTACCGCGTGGTGGTGATGGGCTATTGCATATCAGCAAAATTATTAAAGATAAGAATGAAAGCATTCATAGTGTGTTGCAAGGCAAAAGTGAGTTAGAGTGCGAGATTCTCTCCCGCAATAAGGGCAAGGTGGAGTTAGGCTTAGTTTAATGTTTTTTTTATCAAAGCTTAGGCATAATCACGCTTCCAAAGTGTCAAGTAGGGGATAGATCCGAACAGGCTTTGAGATTTTGTAAAGAGGTGTTCAATGAAATTCTTAGCTCTTTTGTGTTTAGGAATGATTGGTTTCGCATTTGGTGCGGAGAATGATATGGGATTGAGTATGGTTGTTTCATATTCAATTGGTGGTGCTGTGATTGGTTTGGGTATTGCGGCTCTTGGTGGTGCTATTGGTATGGGACACGCTGCAGCTGCGACAATCTCTGGAACAGCTCGTAATCCCGGAATCAGCGGTAAATTGCTTGGGACAATGTTTATTGCATTGGCGTTGATTGAGGCACAAGTTATCTATACTTTGGTTTTAGCACTTGTTGCTGTATATGCAAATCCTTTCCTTCCAAGCGGAGCTGTGTTGGCAATATAATCTAACTTATGCAGATTCTACTTTTGAATCTGCATTGTGCGCTGGTGGTGGAATTGGTAGACACACCATCTTGAGGGGGTGGCGGGGCGACCCGTGCGAGTTCAAGTCTCGCTCAGCGCACCATACTTTAAAATCAACTTCTTGTTATTTTTATCATTTGCCGGAGTGGTGAAACTGGTAGACGCGCTAGACTCAAAATCTAGTAGGGGCAACCCTGTGTCGGTTCGAGTCCGACCTTCGGCACCATAAATACCTAGACTTTATTGAATCTCTATAGTTTATGATTTTTCAGGCTTTTTTATAGATGATGTTATTTTGGTGATTAAAGGATATATTATTGGAATCTGGTTTTGCTCACTCTGCCCTTAGCCTTGTTGTGCCACTTTTTGTGGTTGTGATGGTTGTGCTTTCAAGACGCGTTGTGCTTTCGCTTTTTCTAGGCGTATGCTTAAGCGGACTTATGCTTTATGGCTTTTCTTTAGAATCTTTACACTTTGTATATAAGGCGATAAGTAGCGTGTTTTATGATGAAGGCATTAATTGGGACGGGGCATTTATCTTTGCCTTTTTGATTATTTTAGGCGTGATTACGCAGATTATTCTATATAGTGGGGCGATTGGGGCGTTTGTCAAATGGGCTAGGAATCATATCAAAACCGCTAAAGGCTCGGAATTTCTAGCTTTTGTTGCCGGGGTGGTGATTTTTATTGATGATTATTTTAATGCCTTGACCGTTGGGCAGATTTCACGCTCACTCAATGATAGCTTTCACTCTAGCCGTGAACGTTTGGCGTATATCATTGATTCTACTTCAGCGCCCATTTGTATTCTTATACCGCTTTCAAGCTGGGGAGCTTATAACATAGGACTTTTAAGTAAGCAGGGCATTGAAGAGCCTTTTATGGTGCTGTTACAAAGCATTCCAAATAATTTTTATGCTTTTTTTGCGTTGATTGCTGTTGTTTTGACAATTATATGGCGGGTAAATCTGCCTGTAATGCGGAATAATGTCAATGTGGGTATGCAGGATTCTAAAGCACAAGATTCTAAAATAAATGGGACACATATTTTTCAACGCAAAAGTGCTATTATTTATCTCATCGTGCCGATTCTCGCCCTTATTGTAGGTATTTGTTTTATGATTTTTTATACAGGCTTTCAAGGGTTAGAAGATGGAGAGAGTGGTTTAATCGCTATGCTATCTCACACGGACACGCCTTTTTCACTTTTTTGCGGTGGGGCATTTGCACTTGTGGTTACGCTTTTAATGACGCTTGGGATTATAGAATCTAAGGAGTATCCTAGCATTTTTTGGTTTGGGGCAAAAAGTATGTTTGGTGCGATTTTGATTTTGATTTTTGCGTGGGCGATTGGACCGGTGATAAAGGAGCATATCCAAACAGGCGTGTATTTGGCAAATGTGGCAAAAGATGTGCTAAGTGCTGATATGATGGTGTTTATGCCCGTGTTTTTATTCCTTATTTCTGCTTTTATCGCCTTTTGCACCGGCACAAGCTGGGGGACATTTGCCATTATGCTACCCATTGGTATGGAAGTAACGCTCCAAAGCGGCAGTGGTGAGATGACGCAGAGTGCATTTTTGGCTTTATCGGCTATTTTATCTGGTGCAGTCTATGGTGATCATACTTCACCCATTTCAGATACAACTATCCTTTCTGCTGTGGGGGCTGGCTGCTCTGTGCAAAGCCATTTTATTACGCAGTTTCCTTATACCAGCATTGCTGCTTTGTGTGCGGGGGTAAGCTTTGTACTACTTGCTTTAACACAAAGCACTTTGATTGCTTTTTGCGTAGGCTTTGTGTTGCTTGGCGGTATTTTTTATATTTTAAAAAGATTCTATGGTGGGGATATTGAGATTATACAAAACACATAATGGGCGTGGCCGATTCTACATCCACTCTAGAATCTTACTCACTTCATTTGCTTCAAAGCATTTGATTGCTGCATTTTTGGGCTTTTTAGCAAGGATAACTTTTTCAAAACCATAGTTTTCTAGCTCTTTTAGTCTTATCTCAATATTGCCAACTTCGCGTATATCGCCAACAAGCGAGACTTCACCTACAAAGGCAGTTTTAGGACTAAGCGGACGATTTTTAAAGCTTGAGATAATACTTGCAATAACGGCTAAATCCGCACTTGGCTCACTTATCTTTATGCCACCTACGACATTTACAAACACATCATATCGCCCAAGTGGTATATCAAGTTTTCGCTCCAAAAGAGCTAAAAGCATATTCAACCGGTTAGTATCAAAGCCTGTGCAAGAGCGTTTAGGATAGGCAGATTCACTCACAAGGGCTTGAATCTCAATGACAATAGCCCTACTCCCCTCAAGTGGCACAGCCACAGCACTTCCAGCTTGGGCTGAACGCTGATTGAAAAAAAGCCTTGAAGCGTTTTTGGCACTCACAAGCCCACATTCTTTCATCTCAAAGATTCCAATTTCACTTGTTGTGCCAAAGCGATTTTTAAATCCCCTTAGCATTCTTAGCTCTTTACTTGGGTCGCCTTCAAAATACAGCACACAATCAACCATATGCTCCAAGATTCTAGGTCCGGCAATGGAGCCTTCTTTTGTGATATGCCCGATGATAAAGATACTGATATTTCGCTCCTTGGCAAGTCGCATAAGGGCAAAGGTAACTTCACGCACTTGTGAAACACTGCCGGGCGCGGAAGTGATTTCCGTGGAATATATCGTTTGGATAGAATCTATCACGCATAGGCTGTATTCCCGCTCATTTAGAGCTTGTGTAATGCTACTTAAATCAATTTCATTTAACAAAAAGAGATTTTCACTCACAGCACCCAGCCGAGTGGAACGCATTTTAATCTGCCCCGCACTCTCTTCCCCACTTACATAGAGAATCTTAAGCTTTGATTTTTCTGCAAGATTCCCTGCAATTTTTAATAAAAGCGTAGATTTGCCAACACCCGGACTGCCGCCGATAAGGTATAGCCCACCGGACACAATGCCTCCGCCTAGCACAATATCAAGCTCTTCTTCGTGGGAAGTAAAATGCTGAATAGATTCAAATTGAACTTCTGTAATGGGGATAGCGTGGGTTGTAGGATTTAGCTTTTGACTTGCAAGGCTATATTTTTTCATTTCACCTTTAAGCTCAACTAAACTATCCCAACTCCCGCAACTGCTACATTTTCCAAGCCACTTTGGGCTTTGCCAACCGCAAAATTGACATTCAAAAACTACACTTTTTTTTGCCACCTTAAAGCCTTAAAAAATACTATCAAGCAGAATCTTCACATATTCTTGTTTGTCAAATTTCAATAAATCAGTCGCTTTTTCGCCCACACCTATGAAACAAATGGGGATTTTAAGCTCACTTACAATGCTAAAAATCGCCCCTCCCTTGCTTGTGCCATCAAGCTTTGTGATGATAATGCCATCAAATGTAATATTTTGTGAAAATGCCTTAGCTTGATTAATCGCGGAGCTTCCCTGTGTGCCATCAAGCACAAGGAATTTTCTTAAAGGCAAATCTCGCAGGGCTTTTTGACAGACACGCACGATTTTTAAAAGCTCATTATTGAGATTTGTTTGATTATGCAATCGCCCTGCTGTGTCAATGTAAAGCTCATCAATATTTCTTGCCAAAGCGGAATTAATGCTATCAAAGGCAACCGCACTTGGGTCGTGCATATGCTGTGTGGCAATCACAGGGATACTAAGCCTTTCACCCCAAAGCTTAATTTGCTCAATGGCAGCTGCGCGGAAAGTATCCCCAGCGGCTAACATTACCTTTTTGCCTTCTTTTTGTGCAAGATGTGCGAGTTTGGCAATGCTTGTAGTTTTGCCCGCCCCATTTACGCCAACGATTAATGTAACAAGGGGTTTAATAGAATCTGCATTTTCTAGTAAGGGGGAAGATTCAATCTCAAGCAGGGTGATTAGGGCTTTATGCAGTGCGTCTTTAGAGACATAAGGAGGCAGAGAATCTAAAATAGATTCTACAAGCTCATAGTCTATATCGCATTCAATCAAAATCTCTTCTAGCTCATCTTTGCTTAGCTTGTCTTTTTTTGAGCTAAGCAGTGAAGCGATATTTTGCGTGGTTTTTTGGAGAGTTTTGCTAAGCGTTAGAATCATTTTTGCTCTTGAGTTTGGGCTGGATTTGAATCTTGCTCTTGCGGGATATTATCAAGGATTTCAATCTCATCTTGTGCTTTTGCATCAAGCTTATCTTGGATAAGATAGCGTATGTCAAGCTCTACCATCTCTTCAGGCACTAATCCCACATAGTCAATGACCTTTTCACCTTGCTTATCATAGAGAGCAATGTAGCTAGATTTCTCATCTTTGCTTAGGAAATTGAGCAGATTCTTATCATCATTTGGGGCATAGAGCTTGAATCTTGGGTTGATAGCATTGATTTGTTCTTGTAAGGCTTGTAAATCTTCTTTTGGGCTAATGGCAACAATGGATATAAACTCTTGGTATTTATTGTGTAAATCAAGGATATGGAGCAGTTCATCTTGGCATTGTGTGCAGTCTTTGGAGATAAAAAAAAGCAAGGTTGGATGCTCATCTTTGGTTTGGAATACACTTTGGGTTTGGTTTGTTTTAAACTTCAAAGATTCATTTTGTGTGTTTGTAACTTCAATATTGAGAATCTTATCTTGCCCTCCGCCTTGAAATCCAAAAACATCTCTGTCCTTATCACCTTCATCACTACACGCACTCAAAAACACCGCCATTGCCACACATATAAGCAAAATTTTAAGATGAGATTGTCTTGGTAGAATCTGTAAAAACTGCATTGCTTCTCTCCAAAGTATAGGTTTTGTGCTATCATTATATCTAAAAAAAGGATTAATAATTACCAAACAAGACTTTAGAAAAGCAGCAAAAGTGTTTTTGAGATATAAAACGCGTTATGCTTCACTGCAAGATAGGGCGTTAAATCCCGCACTTTTTAGAATCTTAAGGCAAAAGAGCGTAAAAAATGTGCTTGTGTATATGCCTTTTGGCAATGAAGTGAATATTTTCCCGCTCATCTCCACGCTTCGCAAAAAAAAATATCGTGTTTTTGTGCCTTATATACAAGAATTTTATTTTAAAATGATACCATTGCGAATGCCATTGCAAAAAAATGTCTTTGGCATTTATGAGTCAAATAATTCTACATTTAATTTAATAAAAGTTGATGCGGTGATTATCCCTGTTTTAGGGATAGATAAGGATTTTAGGCGGATTGGTTTTGGCAAGGGTATGTATGATAGATTTATGTCTTGCCTGAAGAAAAAAGTTTATGTTATTTTTGTAGCAAGAAGTCCAAACTACACTCCAAGCGTGATTACAGAATCTTATGATGTGCAAGGAGATTGTTTTGTAACCCCATCGGCTTTATGTTTAAGGAAGCACAATGGAAGTATGGTATGTAATAGGCGGTATAACCTTCGCATTATTGGTGGGCGTGAGTGTATATCTTATCACAAGAAAGATTTTTAACTCTCACTCCCAAGTGATTATAGAGCAAGCCAAAGCAAAGGCAAAGGCGATTGAGTATGAGGCACAAGAAAAGCTCAAAGATCATAAGATTCATATTAAAGAAGAACAGCTTAGGCTCCAGCAGCAATTTGACAAAGAGAGTGCTAGGCTAAAAAAAGAATATGAATCTGCTTGGGCGGAGTTTGAGAAAGAAGAGCAATGTCGCTACCAACAGCTCAATCATCAAAAACAGCAAGTTGAGAAAGAAAAGCAGGAAATTGCCGAGCTTAAAATCAAAGTTTTGCGTTCCCAAAGTGAGCAGGATAAGCTCAAGCTTGAATATCAAAATGCAAAAAAAGAAATGCTAAATCTTATAGCAAATCACGCAAAAATGAGTAGAGAGGAAGCCACGAGCATTTTGCTTTCGCATCTTGAAGAAGAGCTTGCTGATGAAAAGGCTATGCTTATCCGTAGATATGAGAGGGAGGCAAAAGATGAAGCCAAAAAAAAGGCAAATTATATCCTTGCCCAAGCTACTACGCGTTATGCGGGTGAGTTTGCTACTGAACGCTTAGTGAATGTTGTCAATCTCCCAAATGATGAGCTAAAGGGACGCATTATTGGTAAGGAAGGGCGGAATATTAAGACTTTGGAGCTTATTAGCGGGGTAGATGTCATCATTGATGATACGCCTTGTAGCATTATTTTAAGCAGTTTTAATCTCTACCGCAGAGCCATTGCTACACGCACGATTGAAAGCCTTGTGGAAGATGGCAGGATTCAGCCTTCACGCATTGAGGAAGTGTATGAACGCATTAAAAATGAAATGGATGAGCAAATGCGTCAAGATGGCGAAAATATCGTGCTTGATATGGGGCTTGGCTATATGCACCCAGAATTGAAATTTTTGCTTGGCAAAATGCGTTATCGTGCGTCTTTTGGGCAAAATGCACTTGGGCATTCTATTGAAGTGGCAAATCTCGCAGCCATTATCGCTGGAGAGCTTGGCGGAGATGAGAAACTTGCACGAAGGGCTGGAATCTTACACGATATAGGCAAGGCACTGACTCAAGAGCTTGGCGGTAGCCACGTGGATTTGGGTGTTGAGGTTTGCACTTGCTATAAAGAACACCCTGTGGTGATTAATGCTATCAAAGCTCATCACGGCTATGAGGAGATAAAAAGCATAGAATGTGCTGCTGTGTGCGCAGCAGATGCGTTATCTGCTGCGAGACCGGGGGCTAGGCGTGAAGTGCTTGAAAATTTCCTAAAAAGAATGCAGGATATTGAAAATATTGCGATGGATAAAATCGGCGTGAAACAAGCCTATGCTATTAATGCGGGTAGAGAAGTGCGTGTGATTGTAAGGGCGGATTTGGTCAGTGATGAGCAAAGTGTTGTGTTAGCACGCGAGATAGCCAAAGAGATAGAATCTAATTTACAATATCCGGGTGAAATTAAAGTCAGCGTAATACGAGAGCTAAGGGCTGTGGAATATGCAAGATAAGTGTCATAAAGGCTTCAAAAGTTTCAATCAGGATTCTAGCATTTTTGCTTGGTTGCCTGTTTTGTGCGTTACTTTTGGTGCGTTTATCTTTAATACTTCAGAGTTTATACCTATTGGGCTTTTAGGTGCGATTGGCAATGACTTTTCTATGAGTGATTCTGAAGTTGGGGTAATGCTAACTATCTATGCGTGGGTAGTAGCCCTTGCGTCCTTGCCGCTTATGCTCTATTTTGCACAAAGCAATCTCAAATCCCTTATGTTAGGCGTCATCGCTGTATTTGTGCTTAGTCATTCCATCTCTGCTTTATCACAAAATTTCATTATGCTTGTAGCCTCTCGCATAGGCGTAGCCCTATCCCACGCACTCTTTTGGTCTATCGCTTCTGTTATGGCGGTGCGTGCTGCCCCAAAGGGTAAGCAAAGCAGTGCGTTAGGCTTTGTGATTACAGGTAGCTCTCTTGCTATGATTGCTGGGCTGCCGCTTGGGCGTATGATAGGGCTGTATGTGGATTGGCGAGTGAGCTTTTTGTGTATTGGGCTTGTGGCGTTGTGTGTTGGCATTGCTTTCTGGCGGGTGTTTCCTACTATGCCAAATACGCAAAACATTTCGCTAAAAACGCTTCCTACACTTCTGCAAAATAAGGCATTTATGAAGATTTGCTTTCTCACGCTTGTATTTGTGAGCGGACATTTTAGCGCATATACTTATATTGAGCCATTTTTGGAGAATGTGGCGGGGTTTAGGGCTAACTCTGTTACTTTTATCTTGTGTTTGTTTGGGCTTATGGGTGTGGTAGGGAGTGTGCTATTTGCAAGATTCTATGAGAGATTTCATTTAGCCTTTGTGCGTCTTAGCCTTTTTGGTTTGGGTTTTAGTATGCTTTTGTTGTATGTTGTGAGTGAATCTAGTCTAGCTACCACGCTACTTTGTGCGGTGTGGGGGCTGTGCTTTATGCTTTTTGGTGTGATTTTTCAATCCCAAGTGATTGCCGCTGTGCCAAATGCTACGGCGGTAGCAATGAGTATTTTTTCAGGTATTTTTAATGTTGGCATAGGCAGTGGGGCGTTGATTGGCGGCTTGGCATATACGCATTTTGGGATAGAATCTATTGGCTTTGTGGCAAGTGGGATATGTGCTTTTGCGGCGTTATATTTTGTGAGTGCTATGGGCTTTGCGAAAGTGTTTAGGAAGTTTAGGCAAGTGTAAATTATTTAAGTTTCTTCACATAATCACAAGCAAATTGATTATCCATTTCACACGCACGAGAGTAAAGGAGCTTGGCTTTTGTCAAATCTTGAGGGGTATTTAGCCCTTGTTGGTAAATCTCGGCACTAAGTACACACGCATATAAGCGGTTTTCATCACAAGCTTGTGAATCTAGCTCAAGGGCTTTTTGCGTAAATTCCTTGCTTTTTTGCAAATCCTGCTTGACATTCACACCATAAAAATAATAAGTCCCAAGCATAAAACACGCATTTTCCATATCACGCTCACACAAAATCTCAAGGTATTCTAAGCCCTTTTGAATATCCTTTGCTACGCCGTGTCCATCAACAAGTGCTACCGCTTGGATAGAGCACCACTCCACAGCTCCCTCTTTACACGCTTCTATACTGTTTTCATAGCCTAGTTGATAGAACTGCTGGGATTTTTCTAGATTTGCTTTAGAATCTTTTTTATCCTTGGATTTGATTTCATAGTAGTTGCCGAGATAAAGACAAGCACCCGGATGTTTATTATCACAGGCTTTTTTTAGAAAATCACTTGCCTCATCACTATTTTTACTCCAGCGTGTTACACCTTGATAAAAGAGTGAATCCGCTTGGCGGATTGATTGCACGAGCGGAGAGAGAGTAGGTTCTGCATTGTCTTTATCTATTTGCTCATTTTCACTAGCAAGGGCAAATGTGGAACATAAAAGCATAAGGCAAAATAAGATTCTCATTAGCTAGTCCTTTTGTTAAGATGCACGAGCTGGGGGAAGTTATGTGTTACCATTTGATTATGTGAAAAGAAATTTTCAATATGTTGCGTGATTTGCTTTACATCACTTAAGCTATTGATAAGGTTTCTAAACTCACTCGCACCCTCGTGTCCTTTGGTGTAGGCGTGGAGATTCTTGCGAAACATAATCGCCCCCCTTTCCCCATAAAATTCTATCATTTTATTAAAATGCTCTAATACAAGCTCTTTTTTCACAATGGGGGGAATCTCGTGTGTATTATTTCTAATCTGCCAAAAAATCCACGGCGAAGTAATAGCAGCTCGTCCTATCATTACACCATTTGCACCGGTATGCTCTAGCACTTTTTGGGCTTTTTCCACGCTATCAATCTCGCCATTAGCAATAAGGGGCATAGGGACATTTTGCTTAATATGTGCGATAGCATCATAATCAATCTTTTCTTTTTTGTAGCCATCTGCTCTCGTGCGTCCGTGCACTACGACAAAATCAGATTTGACATCTTTAAGGGCTTGAGCTATCTCATTGGGAATCTTCTTATCAAAACCAAGGCGGACTTTTAAGCTTGTGTAAGGCGTTTTAGCGTTTTCTTTGATGAGATTAGCAATTTTTACTAGTAGATTTAAATCTTTGAGCAATCCACTTCCATTGCCGTGATTTGCGACCTTTGGGGCGGGGCAGCCACAATTTAGATCAATAATATCAATGCCCTTTTGAGTGTTTAGAATCTCAACCGCTTGTTTGATGACTTCTTCTTTTGAGCCAGAGATTTGAACGCTATAAGGCTGCTCTTGTGGGGATTTTTCAGCCATTTTGAGCGTGCGTTTATTGCTATATACAAGGGCGTGAGAGCTTATCATCTCACTCACGGTTATATCCACGCCAAAGCCCTTAACCACGCTGCGAAAAGGCAAGTCTGTATAGCCTGCAAGAGGGGCTAACATCAAAAGATTCTTAAATTCAATCATTTAATTTCTCTGCTTATAGTCTGTGTAGTCAAAGCGTTTGAGAATCTCAAACTTGCCATTTGTGTCAATCACGCCAAGAAGGGGTAGAGGGATTCCATTAAAGGTATTGTTTTTTACAATCGTGTAGTGGAGCATATCTTCAAAAATGATTCTATCGCCAACAAGCAATGGTGTATCAAAGCTATAATCGCCTATAACATCACCAGCTAGGCAGGTTGGACCACCTAAGCGATAAGTATATTGGGCGACATTAATCCCTTTATCAGATTCTATATTGCCATTTTTACTAAGTTTGCAAAGGGTAGGGCGGTAGGGCATTTCAAGGCAATCGGGCATATGAGCCGCCGCACTCACATCAAGTATGGCTACTTTGCCTTGATTTTCAACAATATCAACCACCTCGCCTATAAGAAAGCCCACCTGCCACCCCACTGCTTCGCCCGGCTCCAAAAACACCTCAATATCATTATGGCGTTGCTTAAAATCTTTGATAAGATTGATAAGCAACTCGCAGTCATAATCTGCCCGAGTGATGTGATGTCCGCCACCAAAATTCACCCATTTTTTGTTTTTAAGATAGATTTCAAAATACTTTTCAAAATGCGGCAATGTGCGTGAAAGAGCGGCAGAATCTTGCTCACAATGTGTGTGAAAATGCAACCCATCAATACCTTGAAGTCCATATTGCTGCACACCTTTTGTAAATTCGCTTGGGGTAATGCCTAAGCGGGAAAGTGGCACACAAGGATTATAAATAGGTGGCTCTACCTCGCTATATAACGGATTCACACGCAGTCCCACTTCAATGGGAGAAAGATTCTGTGTTAGGAGTGTTTGATTTTTAGAATCTATTAGGGGCTTAAACTTCTGCCATTGATTAAAGGAATTAAAAATAATATGCGTAGCATATTCTAAGATGGATTCAAACTCACTTGCTTTGTAAGCTGGGGAAAAGACACATATTTCTTTGTGCTGTGTGTTAGAATCTTGTGCGTTATGTTTGCCTTGTTTTGCCCTACCGCCTATCTCTTCATAGCCTAGTCTTGCTTCATATAGTCCGCTTGCTGTGCTTCCACTTAGAGTGTGTTTAAGTGTGTCAAATCGTCTCCAAAACGCATAGCCTTTGAGTGCTAGGAGAATCTTTGCTCCACTTTGCTTTTGGATAGAATCTAAGATTTTAAGATTGTGATTAAGCCTTTCTTCTTCTAAGACATAAGCGGGTGTTGGAATCTCTAAAAGTGTGAGAGGGTTTCGCATATTTGGCTCACCCTACTATTTAAGGGCGAATTTTCTCACCGCAGCTTCAATCTCAACGGGATTTGATTTAGAGATAAATTCATCAGCATCAAGGGAACGAGCCATATCTTCATTACTACTTCCGCTCATTGATGAATTGACAACGATAGGCAAATGTGCAGTAGCAGGATTGCTTTTGACTTGTTTGATAACTTCAAATCCGCTTGCTTCAGGCATTTCAAGGTCTGTGATAATCATACCGATTGAGTTGATGTCTGTCGTTGGCGAGAAAAGATAATCAAGCAAGTGTTTTCCATTGATAAAATCGTGATGGATAACGCCAAGTTTATTAAGGATAAGTTGCATTGTGCGTAGCACCGTTGGGCTATCATCAGCAAGGAGTATGCTTTTTGTCGTATCCACTTGAGAGATTTTAGCAATGCCTTCCTCTTTGTCTTTTTCAATCCACGGGAAAACATCAATCAGCATTTTTTCAATATCCACCACCTGCACTAGGCGTCCATCAAAATATCTTGTGCGGCTCACAAGCTTACCATTATGCCCGCCACCGCCGACACCGACACCTTGCTCAATCTCTGTCCATTTTTTGTTTAAGATTCTATCCGCTTCGTAGATTCTTACCCCAATTGTCCAGCGTGAAAACTCACAAATCATAATAATATCTTCTTCCCCCGGTTCCCGCTTTACACCATAATCACGCAGATTCCTAGCCTTATTACTGCTATCATAATAAAACCATTTACGCATATCAATAAGAGGGATTGTCAGCTCACGAATGGTAATAAGCCCTTCAACCAAGCTATTATTCTCGTGTGTAACGACAGTAAGCATTCCACTGTATTTGATAACTTCACGAATCTTAAAGACATTTACCGCATATAAATCTTTACCCTTTTCTAAGCGGAAACAAAGTAGCTGTAATTCATTGTTTTTGTGAAGGCTTGTTACTTGATCGATCTTTGACATACTCGTTTTTGACATAATCACACCTCAAATTTTCAAAAATAGCCAATCATAGCACAATTTCACTAAATCTAACTTTATGTATTCTTGTCTTTAGTGAGTTTTGAGCTAAAACGCACTTTTATGATAAGCACAAGCCAACGCAAGATCCCATACACCACATATCCGCTCATTAGCACACACAAAGTCTCTCGTGGATTCACATACACAATACCAAGCAGTAAAATTACGGCAATAAATGATTTAAAATTCCACTGCATTTTTTTAAAGCTAGGATAGCGGATATTGCTTACCATAAGGATACTGATAATAAAGCTCCCAAGCAACATCACATACCCATAGTTATAATTTTCAATCAATTTATATTCTAAATCAATCAGCACCCACAGCATCACAACAACTGCCGCAGAGGGAATAGGCAGACCAATGAAAAAGTTTGGTTCGCTACTTGTAGTGATATTAAAACGAGCTAGTCGAACCGCCCCAAAGATAACAAAAATTGCCGGAACACACGCTCCTAGCCGCCCATAATCTATGCCGATATAAAAGTAAAGCAGCATTGCTGGAGCTACGCCAAAAGCTACAACATCGGCTAGAGAATCAAACTCCACTCCAAACTTACTTGCCGTGTTTGTAAGCCTTGCTACGCGTCCATCAAGCCCATCAAGAATCATAGAGGCAAGTATCAGCCAACACGCCATTTCAAAATTGCCCTTTGAGGCATAAATCACGCTTAAGATTCCTAAAAAAATACTTCCTGCAGTAAAAAGATTAGGCAGGATAAAAAGTGGATTAAACTTCATAGAAATATCCTAACACACTTTGTGAAGCACTCACTCTATCGCCAATACTCACTTTTAGCTCAATTTCACTCGTATTTTTAGAATCTTGGGAGATAGTGATATGTGTCATTCCAGCTTTCATAAAGCCTATGCGTTCGCCTAGCTCCAAATGACTATAAGCAAAAAGTTCGTGAGAAGAGAAGAAAATAGGGAAAAATTCCATAGAGAATACACAATCCTGTTTGTTTTCAAAACGCATTGTAGCGTTGAGCTGGGCTTGTTTTTGTTTATTGCAGCAAGTGAGAGACAAACCTTTTTTTTGACTGATCTTACCTTCAAAAACATCGCAAGGTGTGCGTATCACGCCCACATCAAGAAAGCTTGTTTCAATCTTAATATGCACTTCATTATTTGTAGAGTAAATATCTCTTACAATACCATCAACTGGCGAGACAAAGGCATTGTTTCCGTGTGTTTGTGGAATCCGCTCCGGATTTCTAAACATAGCAACCCACAAAATGAGACAGACAAGCGACACAAATCCACACAAAGTCCAATCAAACAAAGCACTGATAAGAAATAGGGCAAGAAGCACGCCTGTGCCAAGCCAACCTTGTTTTGCAATGATTTGTGTTGTTGTCATATTCTCTCCTTACTCTTCTTCCTCAATAGGCACAAGACGCGTTTTCAGCTGATTTTCCTTTTCATACTCTTCAATGATCTCTCGCACCCTAGCCCCATCAATCACCTCTTTTTCAAAAAGCTCTTTGACCATATTTTCAATCGCGTCCTTATAATCGCTAAGAAGTTTTTTTACGTGCGTGTAGCGTTCATCAAGTGTGTTTTTGATATGAGTATCAATCTCTTGGGCAAGTTGTTCGCTAAATTCTCTTTGTGCGCCACTACCGCCTAAGAATGTATTACGTTGCTTTTCAAGCACCATAAGTCCGCTTACATCAGTCATTCCATAATAGCTAATCATTGATTTTAAGATTCCAGTTGCTCTCTCCAAGTCGTTACTTGCTCCAGTTGAGATTTCCCCTAGGAATACTTCTTCAGCTGCCCTACCGCCTAAAAGCACATCTACTTCTGCCATAAGCTCGTGCTTTTGCATAAGGTAGCGATTTTCTTCAGGCGTGTGAAGTGTGTAGCCAAGAGCTGCCATACCACGCGGAATGATAGAGACCTTATTCACCCTATCCGCACCTTTTGTCATCTCAGAGACAACAGCGTGTCCGCTCTCGTGGTAAGCTACAATCTTTTTTTCTTTTGGCGAGATTCTGCGAGACTTTTTCTCTAGCCCGGCAATGCCCCGCTCCACCGCTTCTTTAAGATGCTTTTGACTGACTTCTTTCTTATTTTCTCTTCCTGCAAGCAATGCGGCTTCATTAATAATATTTGCTAAATCCGCCCCAGCAAGTCCTGCGGTGAATTTTGCTATCTCGTGTAAATCAACATCTCGTGCCAGAGAAACATTTTTGATATGCACTTTGAGAATCTCAAGTCGCCCTTCAAAATCAGGCTTATCCACAAGCACTTGCCTATCAAATCGCCCCGGACGCAACAATGCAGGATCTAGAATCTCAGGGCGGTTCGTTGCCGCAAGGACAATAACAGGGGCAGATTCAGAGCCAAAGCCGTCCATTTCAGCTAAAAGCTGATTAAGCGTTTGCTCCCTTTCATCATTACCGCCCACCATACTTCCAGCAGCACGGCTTTTACCAATGGCATCAATTTCATCAATAAAAATAATGCTTGGTGCATCTTTTTTTGCCATTTCAAACAAATCCCTTACCCGACTTGCCCCAAGTCCAACAAACATTTCAATAAAGCTACTTCCGCTCATTGAGAAAAATGGCACATTTGCTTCTCCTGCCACAGCTTTGGCTAAAAGTGTTTTCCCAGTCCCCGGAGGTCCTACTAACAGCACCCCGCGTGGAATCTTAGCGCCAACTGCCGCATATCGCTCGGGGTATTTTAGAAAATCTACAATTTCTACCACCTCTTCTTTTGCCTCTGCATTTCCTGCCATATCATCAAAACGCACATTAGGTTTTTCGGCATTCACAAGCTTTTTGGCATTCCCCATACCAAAGATTCCACCGCCCATACTTTTTTGCATACGAGCTGTTAGGAACATCCACAAAGCAAGGATAATAAAAATAGGCAAAAGCATATTTACAAGATCGCCTAAGAAACTCCCCTCACTAAAGCCACTATACTCAACCTTTTTTTCATCTAGCAGTGGCACAAGCCCAAGGTCTGCCACCTTTTTGGTCGTATAAAGTGTGCGTGGTGAAGTGTGTGCTGAATAGGCTTTGATATAAGTCTGTCCAATGCTTACAGAGCCAATCTCACCCTTAGCTATAAGCTCCTTTAGCTCATTGTAGCTAATCTCTTTTGTAACGCTCCCACCGATAAGCTTATCGGTTAGCGACTCGCCATTTGGTGAAAATAGCTTAAATAAAAGTAAAGCAAGAATTACAAAAATTGCAAAAGTAAGAAATGGATTCTGCTTAAAAGGTGGTTTTTTATCATTATTTTCCATATCATTGTCCTTTATATTTTGTTATAGTGTTAGTTTTAAAGCCACCCATTCATCTTGGCAGCGAGATTCTAGCACTTTAAAATCACTAAAAGTCTGCATTATATCAAATTTATATTCATCAAGTATCCCAGAAAGGATTAAAACGCCATTTTTTGCTAATTTTGCCTTGAAATCATTGTGTAAAAGCTTCACAACAAAGGCGATGATATTTGCAGTGATAACATCATAAGTCACCGGAGAATCTTGCGGAGCTTGAGCGATGCTACCTTGCCAAACATCACATAAAGTTGTCTTATTGAGCCTAGCATTTTTGTGTGTTTCTAGCACAGCACTTTCATCAGTATCACACGCATAGACTTTCGCACCAAGTTTGTGAGCGGCTATACTTAAGATTCCACTGCCGCAGCCCACATCAAGCAATGTTTTATTGTGTAAATCAAGTTGGCTAAGAAACTCCAAACACATTGCTGTGCTTGCGTGATGTCCAGAGCCAAAGGCAAGGGCGGGATTGATGATAATTTCGTGTTTAGCTTGTGGGGATCTAGAATCTTTATCTTCATATTGCGATTCACACCACGATGGGCGGATATAGAAGATCCCACTAGAAATGGGCTGTATAGAATCTTGATAGGCTTTTATCCAATCACAATTTGCTTTTTTCTCAATGTGATAACAAAAGCCAACAGATTTGTCAAAAATCGCTGAAAGGTTTAAGGCATAGGTTTGTAAAGATTTAAGGAGACTAGAGATGTCAAAATCATCTGCTAGGCGGATAATAATTTGCGTGGGTTGGGCATTGTCGCTATTGTTTTGAGATAGGGCTTTAGCTTGTGTAATGTTAAAATCATTAAAGCTCTGCCAAGAATCTTCATCATAGCTAATGGCAAATGGATTCGAAGTAGATGAGTTTAAAGCGGAGAAAATATCTAAATGCTCTATCGCACAGGAAGTTTTTTCTATGATAAAGTCGGTGAATTGCTCTAAAAAGTGGCTTGGATGGATAATAATCTCCCAATATGTTTGATGTTCCAAGCCATTCATTAAGACTGAAGCCTAGTCTTCATTCACACCTAGCACGACTTCAAGCTTTTCTTTGAGAACTTGAGGCGTAAATGGTTTTACAATATAGTTATTTACCCCAGCTTTTAAGGCTGTGATAACTTCAGCTTTGCCACCTTCAGTCGTTACCATAATAATGGGAATAGTCGTATATCGCTCATCAGAACGCACTTTCTTAACCAAATCTAATCCATTCATCTCTGGCATATTCCAGTCTGTAATAAGCACCTGTATGCCCTCAGTAGTGTCCATAATCTGCCAAGCTTCCACGCCGTGCTCCGCTTCTAAAATATCCTCATAACCTAAGCGTTGGAGAGTATTTTTTATAATCCGTCTCATCGTAGAGCTATCATCAACAACCAGCAGTTTCAAGTTATCTCCTTCTTTAAATGTGGCTATTATAAATAAGCCGACATTCTAGCATATCTTTATATACAAGTTAGATGAATTCTTGTATTTTTTTCAAAAATCGGCATTTTATCTTAGTCTCTAAAAAATTGCAAGGCTTCTTTTAGGTTTATTTTTCCTTCATAAAATGCCTTGCCTACGATAACACCGCTGATATAAGGACTTTTATCAAGTGTGTGTAGCTCATCTAGCCTTGCAAAACCCCCACTAGCAATGGTATAAATTCCACTACTTTTAGCAATGTTTTCCGTCCAGTCAATATTAATCCCACTCAATGCCCCATCGCGGTTAATATCTGTGCAGATAATAGCTTGGACTTTGCTACCTGCAAACTTTGTTGCTAGAGTTTGTGAATCTAGTGTGCTTTCTTCTACCCAACCTTGTGTGGCAACCTTGCCATTGCGTGAATCAATGCCAACAGCCACAGGGTAAGATTCTGCCATTGTTTTGACAAAATCCCAATTTTCTGTGGCAATAGAGCCTAGAATCACTCTCGCACCCATTTGTGTATAAAGCTTAATACGCGTTTCATCGCGGATTCCACCGCCGACTTGCACTTGCAGTGTGGTAGAAGCAATAATCTTTTCAATATGTGTAAGATTCTTTGGAATCCCAGCCATTGCCCCATCTAAATCCACAATATGCAAAAACTTAGCCCCCATATCTTCAAAGCTTTTAGCAAAGTCCAAAGCCTCTCCATAGACTTTTGCACTTTGCATTTCGCCCTTAAAAAGTCGCACTGCCTTACCATCTTTTAAATCAATCGCAGGATAAATATCAAGTGCCATTCTCACTCCTCATCTGGCTTAATATTGTCATACATCCATTCCGCACACCAACCCACAAACGCAAAAACTAAAAACGCATAACGCGCATTAAAATAATTATCTGAAATGGCTAACACAGAGGTGCAAATAAAGCAAATGATGATATTTAAGACAAGCAAAGCAAAATTCATATATTCATAGAATCCAAACAAGTCTCTATGCTTTATCATCACCCAAATCAGTAGTCCAAAGCCCACAACTAAAGCAAAAATATCAAAATACGCATAAAGGTTATCGCGAAAATAATAGGGTTGCAAGGAAAGGGCAAACAACACAGCAATAACAACATTGACTGAAGGACGCATATCATAAAGCATTTTACCGACTTGATTATGCTGATTTGGGTGTATGCCAAAAATTAAAAATAAGAGTGGGACATAAACAAATAATATATAAGCACAAGCTATCAGCACAATGCGTGGCAAATAATCCACCAAGAGTTCAAAAAAGCCACGATGATAAATACTCCCTTCAATGGCAAACATATCCATAATATCTTCTGTTTGCGTTGTGTGCGTGCTTTTAAGAATTACAAGATAGATAAAGATAATGCTTAGGCTTAGCATAATTACTCTTTGCAATGTACTGCTTGTTTGATACCAACTACTCATAATTACAAACATCCCACTTAGCACAAATCCACAAAGCAGTAAAAAAATGCTTAGACTATCAAAAAACTGATCTTCACGGATAAAAATCAAAAATAAATGTGAAAAAGATTGTGAAAATTGCGAGGTAAAAAGCGTGAGATTTGTAAAAACAAAAAGGGCAAATAAAATCAGTGAAAAAATAACTTTTATGCGTGTATTATTAATCATTTCTATCCTTTAATAGTTTCTTAGAAAATAACCATCTATACCATCGGCAATACCAAGTGCTAGAAGTTTTTGATATTCTTTTTTGGCAATAAGTTTTCCTTCATCCTTATGTGAAGCATAGCCAATTTCAATAAGGACGGAAGGCATTAATGCTCCAGCCAAAACCCAAAAAGGACCTTCTCTTACAGCTCCATCGTGGGTATTATGTGTCTGCCGGACAATATTGAGAATGCCTGATTGAATCTCAATAGCAAGTTTGTGTGAGGCAACAAGATGAAAGCTACTGATGGTATTTAAAAACGACTTTGTAGCAAAATGGCTCATTGTTTCAATATCGCCTTGGTTTTCTGCTTTTGCCACTTGTTCAGCGCGCTCACTTCTAGCAGGAGAGAGAAAGTAAGTCTCCACGCCACTTGGCGTTTTAGGAGAATCTTTTGGCATTGAATTAGCGTGAATAGATATAAATAAATCCGCATTTTTCCCATTGGCAAATTCTGTGCGTTTTCGCAAGTCAATATACACATCACTATTTCGTGTCATATATACGATGTATCCACGATTCTTAAGCTCTTGTGTAAGCAGTTTAGCCACTTCAAGCACGATGACTTTTTCACATATCCCTTCCACGCTCTTTGTGCCACAATCCTTGCCGCCGTGTCCTGCATCGACAACAATTTTTTTTCCAGCCCCAATTTTGCCTTTTTGTTCCTTTGGTGGTTGCGTGTCTTTTGTGGCAATTTCATCGTCTTTTTGTTTGGCTTTATCTTTAGATTCTATTATGGCTTCTGCTTTTGTGCTAGGCTGTTGGGCTTGTGATGGGCTTGTTGGCTTTGGCTGTGTTTTTTTTGAATCTAGGCTTGGCGTGGCTGTGCTAGAGGCACTTTTTGGCTTGATAAAAACATAAAGATTCTCTTTTTCTTTGATGAGTTCATATTGGGATTTTGGCTGTGTGTTGATGACAATCCTTACAATTTTTGGCGTATTTTGTGCCACTTGCAAGGTCGAGTTATCTTTGAAAATAAAACTTCGCTTTGGAATAGTGAGATTTGCTTCAAAATCAACAAAATGCCTATTATCTTGGAGTTTTTTCACTTCCCATTTGAGATTGGCAATATCTTGTGCAAAGACGATTTTAAGATTCCCATCGCCAAAAGGCACCATTTTAACAATACGATGTTCTCCAAACACACATACAGCAATAAGTGCAACAATCACCAGAATCCGCAATATCAAGCCCTAATCTCGCACTAGTTCGGCAATGATTTCTTTTACCGGCTGAATTTTTTGGATTCTATATCCATTCGCCCCTGTAAAGTATAGCCCCTGCTCCCTATCACCCATAAAACCCCGCCCTAGTGAATCTGCTATGCAGTAGCCCACTTTTTTTGCCTCCACACCTCTATGGCAGGGTGAGACGCAGTTGCTGATACAGCGTATTTTTGGTGCATTGCCTTGGGTTAATCTATCAAAGATTCCTGTTTTTACCGCTCTTGCTGGATAGCCAACGGGGGATTTGACAAGCTCAATATCTTCTTTTGTAACTGAAGGCATCAGGTCTCTATATGCCACTGCATCGCATTCCAAAGAGCCAAGCCACCGTGTTCCCATTTGCACACCACTAGCACCCAAAGCCATCATTCTGTCAATATCGCTTCTATCCCAGATTCCACCAGCGGCGATGACAGGGATATTGCCCCATTTTTTTGCCTCATCTACCACTTGGGGCAGGACATTTTCAAGCTGATATTCTTCTTTAAAGCAATCTTCATAGCTAAATCCTTGATGTCCTCCGCTTAATGGTCCTTCTACCACTACTGCATCGGGGATTCTAGCGTATCTATCCATCCAACGCTTACAGATAATTTTTAAAGCCTTAGCTGAAGAGACAATCGGCACAAGAGCGACATCAGGGAAATTTTTTGTAAATTCAGGCATATTTGTGGGAAGTCCAGCACCTGTTACGATGATGTTTGCTCCAGCCTCACACGCATCACGCACCACGCGACCATATTCATTAATAGCATAAAGTATATTTGCCCCAAGTGGATTATTGCCACAGATTTTACGCGCATTTTTGAAAATCTCATTGAGAGCGTGTTTTGAATAAAAATTAATCGCTTCAAATGGTTTGGAATTTGTGATTTTTTCAACAAACTGCATTTTTTGATAATATCCTGTGCCAACAGCACTGATAATGCCAAGTGCTCCTTCTTTAGAGACATTACCAGCTAGTCTATCCCAGCTAATCCCAACGCCCATACCACCTTGAAAAATTGGATACTTAATCGTGTGTTTGCCTATTTTAAGTGGTTGTAATCCCATCACAAATCCTTATTTTATAATCACTTTTGCAAATCGCCTTTTGCCAATTTGAACAATGTATTCCCCAGATGATAGCTTAAGATTTTCATCAGTTATCTTTTCTTTATTGATTTTCACAGCCCCAGCACGAATATCTCGACGCGCTTGAGAGGTGGATTCACAAAGTTGTGCGTAAGTAAGCACTTTAGCTATCCACTCATCTTTTTCACAAGTAAATATGGCTAAATCCGCAGGAATCTCATCTTTGCTAAACACATTGTCAAATTCTATTTTAGCTTTTTTTGCTAAATCAATGTTATGGTAGCGTTGCGTTATTTCTAAAGCAAGTTGTTCTTTAACACTTTTAGGGTGTGCTTTTTGGCTTTCCACTTGTGCTTTAAGCTCTACAACCTCTTGCAAACTAAGAGAAGAGAGCAGCTCATAATACCGCCACATCATCTCATCGCTAATGCTTAGAATCTTGGCATACATTGTATTGGCAGATTCAGTAACGCCGATGTAATTATTGAGCGATTTACTCATTTTATTCACACCATCAAGCCCTTCAAGCAAAGGCATAGTCATCACCGATTGTTCTTTATCTAGTCCATAACTTCTTTGCAAACTTCTGCCTACTAAAAGATTAAACTTTTGATCATTCCCCCCAAGCTCAATATCGCATTCCAACGCCACAGAATCATAACCTTGTAGCAATGGATACATAAATTCCACCATTGAAATGGGCTGATTATTGTTGTAGCGTTTGGTAAAGTCGTCTCGTTCAAGCATACGCGCCACTGAAAACTTTGAAGTTAAATGTATGATTCCACCAGCTCCTAGCTCACTTAGCCATTTTGAGTTAAAGCATACTTCTGTGTATTTGGGATCTAGCACTTTAAAAACCTGCTCTTTGTAGGTAATAGCATTTGCTTCTACCTGCTCTTTGCTTAAAGGTTTTCTTGTCTCACTTTTTCCGCTTGGATCGCCGATAGTCGCGGTAAAATCGCCAATCAAAAACTTCACATCGCCACCATATTTTTGAAAAGTAGCAAGTTTTTGTAAAAGCACTGTGTGTCCTAAGTGTAAATCAGGTGCGGTTGGGTCAAATCCAGCTTTAACGCAAAATCGCTTTCCATTTTTATAGAATCTTTCCACCAAAGTGCGGATATAATCTTCTCCTATAAACTCCACACAGCCCCGCTTTAGCTCCTGCATTGCTTCTGTTATGCTCATTTTGTTCCTTTCTTGAATCTAGATTCTAGCTTGAATACGCATCTTTTAAGTTGCTTAATTCAATGATTTTGTATTTTTTACTTAAAGATTCTTTCAAAGTTTTTGTATCTTGTGTTTTGCTTTCAAAGCAAATTTTGCAATATGAAGCAAATTGGCGATTCAGCACATCATAATCTACACTTACAATATTGCAATCAAGCTTAGCCAATACACCGCAGATATGAGCCAAAGCCCCTTTTTGATTTTCTAGGGCGATGATAAGTTTATAGGTGATTTTTTGCTCATTTGCCCACTGCACGAAAAGCATTTCACTGCCTTGCTCCATTTCATTAATAGCCCTATCGCACATTTTATGGTGGATATAGGCTTTTTGTGCGGTTTTAATAGCCAAAATATCATCGCCATACTTTGGGTGGCAGCAGTAGTCAAACACCACTTCATTGATATTGCGATTAGTATGTAAAATGATATTATCAAAGCTTAGGACTTTAAACTTCAGCATATTAATTTTAATTTTTCCCAAAAAGTTTGCCTCTCGTGCAAAATTGCCCTTAATGCTGTTTTTCACTTCTTTTAAGAATGCCAAATCACTTGCTGCACGATAGATATGTGAATCTAGCTTGTTTTCTTTAAGATAAGTAAGAATTGTCGCCTTTGAGCTATCAAAGATGGTTTGCAGGATATTTAACGCAATTTTTTTATCAATCTCTTTGAGTTTAGCTTGACACTGGATTCTCATATGATTTTTAGCGCGTGAAGTTTTCACCGCATCAATCCAAGTGCAACGCGGAGAGATCTTTTCATTCTCTTCTGCCACTAGGATTCTCACAATATCGCCATTTTTAAGCGGCTGAAGTAAGGAAGCCTTTTGATGATTGATATAGGCTTGTTTAGCTTTGTCGCCTATATCGCTATGCACCGCATAGGCAAAATCAAGTGCGACCGCCCCAACAGGCAAGTTATAAATATCTCCAGCAGGGGAGAATACCACCATATCTTCTTTATACAAGTCGTTTTTTGCCAACTCATAAAACTCTTCAATCGTGTCATTTTGGTATTGCAAGTTATTGAGCCACTCCAAGTTTGGCTCTCGCCCACCGCTTTTATATTTCCAATGTGCGGCTACACCATATTGAGCGGATTTATGCATATCAAAGGTGCGAATCTGCACTTCATAGATACTAGCACCTTCAAAAATAGTTGTGTGGATTGTTTGGTAGCCATTTTCTTTTGGGATAGCAATATAGTCTTTTAAACGCGACACTACAGGCTTTAGTTGCAAATGTAAAAGCCCCAGCACCTTGTAGCATTCCAAGCTTGTAGGCACGATAATCCGCACCGCGAGTAAGTCTAAAATCTCATCAATACTCACGCCCTTGCGTTGCATTTTAAGAAAAATAGAATAATACCTTTTCACGCGACTTTCAATCACAAAGTCCTTTTCAGCAAATCCATTTTGTAATAAAATCGTGGAAACTTTTTGTGTAAATTCATTGAGCCTTAAAGCAATAGATTGATTATTATCTTTGATATACTGCTCTATGTTTTGATATTCTTGCGGGAAGATATAAAAAAAGCTTTTATCTTCTAGCTCACTTTTGAGGGAGGAGATTCCAAGCCTATGGGCGATTGGGGCATATACCATAAGCGTTTCTTCTGCTATGCGTTTTTGCTTACTCGGGGGTAGGGCTTGAAGGGTTAGCATATTGTGCATTCTATCACTTATTTTTATGACTAAGGCACGAATATCTTTGATAGAAGCTAGGAGCATTTTGCGAAAGCTTAGAGCTGAAGCTGCAAGCTTTTCATTCATATTTGAGCTTAACTCTTCATTGCGAATCTCCACAATTTTCGTGAGTGCATCTACTAAATGTCCCACATCCCAGTCAAACTCCCTGCGTATGTCTTCAAGGGAATAGAGTGTGTCTTCTACCACATCGTGGAGCAATGCCGCACACAACATTGTCTCATCGCCTCCATAAAAAGCCACAATACACGCTACACACAGCGGATGAACAACATAAGGCTCACCACTTTTGCGGAGCTGTCCTTGATGAGCGTTAATAGCCAAATCTATGGCTTTTTGCACCTTTGGTGTGATGGCAGTGAGATCATTAAGCTTACTAAGCGCAGATTCTATATCTTTAATCTGTGTGAGTTGGGCAAAAAAGTCCAAAATTACTTCCTATTCTTTATCCTCAATAGAAGTAAATTCTATCTTGCCTTCAGCAATTTCACGCATAGCAATATCAGGGAGTTTGTGTAATTTCACATCCATATCTACAAGGGGTTCTGCACCATTGCCTAATTCTTTTACGCGTTCAAAAATGAGATTAGCTAGTAAGTATCTATCATCTTGTAGTCTTTTTAACGCCCTTGCGGCGATTTGCTCTGTTCGTAATGCTTCCATTGTGTTCCTTATATTTGGGATTTAAAATTGCGGATTGTATCCTTTTTTTATTTTAACTTTGCTTTTATTTGACAATTGAGCATACACCCCTATCAAATTTCAATAAATCAAGCAGATTCCCTTTTTTAAACATATTACACACAAGAATGGGCAGTTTATTGTCTTTAGCAAGAGCAATAGCCGTATCGTCCATTACTTTGATATGATCTCGCAATGCCTCATCATAGCTAATGGATTCTAACATCACCGCATCATCAAATTTATGCGGGTCTTTATCATACACGCCATCAACCTTTGTCGCCTTAATGATGACATCAGCCCCAATCTCTACTGCTCTCAAAGTCGCCGCACTATCAGTTGTAAAGAAGGGATTGCCCGTCCCTGCACCAAAGACAACCACACGCCCTTTTTCTAAATGCCTAATAGCTCGGCGGTAGATATAGCTCTCACACACTTCTTTAATCTCCAAAGCACTTTGCACCCGCACATCTACACCCAAATGCTCCAAAGCTTCTTGCATTGCCACGGCATTTATCACAGTGGCAAGCATACCCATATAATCTCCACTTGTGCGGCGGATAATGCCCCCTTGTGCGGCAGACACACCGCGAATAATATTGCCACCACCGATAACAATGCCTACTTCAATGCCATTATCCACAAGGCTTTTTATCTCACCTGCGATATATTCTAGAATCTTCACATCAATCCCAAATCCGCTATTACCCGATAATGCCTCGCCTGAAAATTTTACTAATACGCGTTTATAGCCCATAGCTAATCCTTTGATTTTAAGTTTGCCATACTACTATAAAAGCTTAAACTATTCTATAATCATTCCCTTACAAACGCCACAAATGGTGAGTTTTGCAAATATGAAAGATTCTAATTTATGCGGTAAGATGTTTTGAATCTAAATTTAAGATTCTACAACGCCATACGAATGCAGTCATAGAGCATATCCATATTTTGCTCTGGGACAAACTCCACACCCATAAATTTGCCCTTAGAGATGATTTCACTTTGCGGTAGCTCTTGGACTATCACAACAAAGGCGACTTTTGGATTAGCGTTTGGCATTTCTTTATAAGTTTTAATGAATCCTAATGCACTGACATTGCCGATTTTCTCATCAATAACAATAATATCTTGCGGATTTTGAGCAAGTGTTTTAAGGGCGTTAAGCGGGTCATTATCCATAGTGATAAGCAGACTAGAATCTATTTTTTCAATTACTTGGCGGTATTTAAGGATATTTACCATTGTTTCACGCACGATTAAAAGCTTTTTGCGATTAGTGTTTTCTAGGTAATGTAGTAGGTCAAAAAGCTCTTTTGATTTGGGTGAGAGTTTGCTCTTATCAAGCCCACGCAGAAAGTAACGCAAAAATGTCTTTGAGCTAAAGCTCCCTTCAATGCGAGAGTTTCTAAAAAAATGTTTAATAACTTGGCTGTATTTTGCCCTGCTCCAAAGTGTTGTGTCAAAGTCATACGCCTTGGTATCAAGCAAAGCGATAAAACGCGTTTTAATATCATCTGTCATTGGTGTATAAACGGCACTAAAAGCCTCAAAATGATCATCTCTAAACCGCTTGAGCCTTGCTGTCTCACTCACAAGAGCATCTTTTTGATTCCCTATGAAGTTTAATAAATCCACATACCGCTTCCGCATTTGTTTGACTTCTTTTTCAATCTCAGCATACTCTTTACTGCCCTTATCATCGCGTTTGCCTAGACTTTTTTCCCCTGCTGCGAGCGTGCTACTTAATGCGTTGGTTTGGGCTTGTGCGTTGGCAAGCGAGCTTTGAATCTCATCAATGTGCGTGATTGTTTTATTATATTCTGTTTGTCTGGCGAGAAAAATCATCTCAAAAGCATAGTTGAGTGCATATTGTGTCTTTTTGTGATAGCTAAGATATTCTTTTGAGAGATGAAGCACCTCTTGTTTAAGCTTTTTAAGCACATCATTTTCAATATTGGCATCCATCGCACATAAGTCATTATATGCAGTGAGTAAAAACCGCCGCATACGGATAAAATCAAGTTTTAAATGCCCCTCTACAAAATCACTATATCCGCTTAGAATCTCATTTTCCCTAGCAAAATATTCTTCAATACACACACGAGCAGGTTTTGTTACAGGAATTTCATCTGGGTCAATGGGTTTGGGCTTTAAGTGGATTTTTGTAACAGCCTTCATCTCAACGACAAATTCTACTTCAACGCCCTTTTTTAGCTCACTTATCTCATCTTCCCAAACATCAAAAGGAAAGTCAAAAACGCGTTTATTAAGGTCTTGTTCTACTTGAGCGTTTTGTGCTTGTGAATCTACATTAATGATTTTTCCATACAGCATCGCATTCCCTTTAAAATTGTAGCAAGGTTGTATTATACCTTGCTTCCTTTAAAATAACGCAAAATTACACTCAAAGATTCTAATCCCTACTATTTTTTATATCTTTTGGATTTTTTTGTAGAGAGATTCTAGCTCATTAGGCGTGATTTTAATGCTTTGTGTCTTTGCCCACGCATAAATGGCTTTAAGCTCATCGGTATTATCTGTTTGAGTGGTGCTATTATGTGTAAAAAGTGGCGGCAGAATCCGCAGTGGCGATTTGCTTTGAATCTTTGCCCTTAGCACAACAAGGCTAGATTCTCTATCTTGTAAAGAATGCACAAAGCGGAGTGTATCTACATTAAACCCGCAGATTCTAAGTTCATAAAATAGCGTTTGCAACTCCCTTGCATCATAGCATAGGCATAAGCTCCCATTTGGCTTTATCACACGCTTGATATGTGTAAGTAGGGTAGGAAGGGGCAGAAAGCTTTGGTGTCGTGCCATATTTTTACGCATATTTGTGCCTTGTAACGCCCCCTTGGCATAAAAGGGCGGATTGCTGATGACAAAATCAAACTTTATATCAGTGTGAAAATCTAAGAAATCCACGCAATGCACTTGAGAATGTATTTTGGATTCAAACTGCCTTGTGTTTAAGCTCGCACATTGTGCCATTAGCATATCTTTTTCTACAAGGTGCAGATTCACATTTGGCAGATTTTGTGGTGAGGTTTTGTTGGCTTTATTGAGAATCTCCCTAGCACAGAGCATTCCTAGAATCCCACTTCCAGCTCCCACATCTAAGAGTGAGATTCTAGATTTTAGAAAAGCCCTAGCAAAGTGGCTCAAGATAAGGCTATCGGTGTTATAGCAGTAGCCATCGTGGAGTTGGTATATCTCTAGTGCAGCCATAGAGCTAGATCCTTACCTAGATTCATTGTGTGGTAAAGCTCAAAGTCCATTGCATTGCTTTTTTGTGTAAAATTTAAATCTACACAAAAAAACGCCTTATGCACTAAAAGCATATCAATATATTTTCTTAACGCACTAAGCAGATTTAGCCCCCCTTCAATCACAACAAAGCCTTTTAAACTCTCAATCTCTTCTGCATTGCGGAAAATGTGGAATCTTGGATTATTTTCACGCTTGGAAAATAAGCAGAGTTTGGGCTGTTTGTGCTTATCATAAGGGGGGAGGGCATATCTGGCATTAAGCGTTGGATTATCACTTCTAAGTGTGGCTCCGGATATGCAGAGATAATCACACACACTGCGTTGATTATGCGTAAAAATGCGTGATTTTTCGCACGAGATTTGCCCATTTACATAGCCCCCATCAAGTCGCATAGCGATTTTAAAAAGCACAAATCGCCCCTTTTCTCGCAGAATCTCAAAGGGCAAAAGCAGTTTTTGTGCTTCATCTTGAATCTGGCTTAGGCTTGTGTGCATCCCCGCTTCTTGTAAAGTCTGCATTCCACCAGAGGCAAGAGTGTGGGAATCTCTTGTGCCGATAATAACTTTAGCAAAGCCTAGCTCTTTTATGAGATTGGCACAAGGGGGCGTTTTGCCATAGTGATTGCAAGGCTCTAGGCTCACATATAAAGAGCAGTTTTTGAAAATGCCGTTGTGATTATGTAAAAGGAAGTTATGGAGTTCAAGGCTAGATTCTAGATTTAAAATCCTAGAATCTTGCGTGAGCGTGAAATAGGCTTGTTTGATAGCCATAACTTCAGCGTGGGGCGTGCCAGCTAGACTATGCACGCCACGGGATAAAATCTCGCCATTTTCACGCGTGATGACAGCCCCTACACTTGGATTTGGCAGGGCTAGAGTTTGGGCTTCCCACGCTATATCACAACAATGCTTGATAAGCAAATCATCACTAGAATTCAAAAATAACCTTTGCTTTTTTGATAGATGAAAAAGGAATCTTTACTTGCTCTTTCCCCACAAGTAGCGTGATATGCGTGTCATTGACATTCTCTAAGATTCCTTGCAAGATGCTTTTGTCTGTGAGCTTAAGGCTTATCTTCTCGCCGAGTGAAAAGGCGTAATGCTGGGGCTTTTTTAGGATTCTCTCTAACCCCGGTGAGCTAACTTCCAAATGATAGCTATCCATATTGATATGTTCTACATCAAGCAACGGAGAGAGTAGCTCACTTAGAATCTGGCAGTCCTGCAAGCTTACCGCATTACTATCTTTTGAGCTAAGATTCTGCATAGGGGCTTTTTTGGTAATGCTTATGCGTAAAATGTGGCGTTCATCTTCTTTTAAAAAATCAATGTCATAAATATAGAGTGAAAGAGAAGCGGCGAGCTGCTCTATCTTTTGAGCAGTTTGAGTTGAAAGCATATTATTCCTTTTAGTCTTTTTGTGAGCGTTTTTCACGCTCTAGTTGTGCGAAAATTGAATCTAGATTGTTAGCAGAATGTAGCGTATCATCAAACTTAAAAATCAAATTTGGGCTACGAAACCACTGCGTAGAGTTGAGAACATATTCTTTTAAGATTCCTTGAGCTTTTTTGAGTTGCTCTAAAATAGCTTTGCGTTCATCGTGTGGAATATCTGTGCCTTCAATATACACTTCCGCACTCTGCTTACCCTTAGAGCATTTTACGCCTGTGATTGTAAGAGTATTAATCTGCGTGTCTTGGAGCTGGGATAGGGCAAGACTTAGCACTTCTTGGAGCAAAGATTCTGTGCGTTGTTGTTTAATATTCATTGGGGACTTCCATTTCTCTTAAGTGGTAAAAATTTTGCCGATAGGCTGCAAAAGCTCCTTGCAAAATCGCTTCTCTTGCCTCACGCACAAGATTCAAATAATAGTGGAGATTATGCAATGAGGCAAGGCGATGATAGGTGATTTCTTGGGAGCGGAAGAGATGGCAGAGATAGGCTCTTGTGTAGTTTTGGCAAGTGTAGCAGGAGCATTTCTCATCAATAGGCGAAGTGTCATTAGCAAAACTCGCCCCTTTAATGTTAATCTTGCCAAAGTGCGTAAAAAGTGTGGCATTTCTAGCATTCCTTGTAGGCATTACACAATCAAACATATCCACTCCACGATAAATCGCCTCTATAATGTTTTCTGGTGTGCCAACCCCCATAAGATAACGCGGCTTAGATTCTGGCATAAAGGGTATGGTGTGGGATATGGTGCTATACATCTCTTCATTGCTTTCCCCAACAGCTAGTCCGCCGATAGCAAAGCCATCAAACTCGCCAAGATTTACAAGTGAAGTGGCTGATATTTCACGGAATTTTGGGCTAGTGCCACCTTGGATAATGGCAAAAAGATTATTTGTTTGGGCTTTGCCTTGAGATTTTTTCATCTCGTGGTATTCTAGGGAAGCTTTTGCCCACTCTGTCGTGCGTTTAATTGAATCTAAGATTCTTGTCTCACTTGCTGGAAGCCCTACTAAGTCATCAAGCACCATCATAATATCGCTATTTAGGGCGTATTGAATATCTAGCACAAAAGAGGGGGAAAAGAAATGTTTAGAACCATCAATATGGGATTTAAACTCTACGCCATTTTCATTAAGCTTGACATTTTTGTTTAAGCTAAAGGCTTGGAATCCACCGCTATCGCTTAAGTAGCTCCCATTAAAGTTAGCAAATGTATGAATCCCACCAAAAGATTTTAATCGCTCTATCCCCACACGCAAATACATATGATAGGTATTTGCAAGGATAATTTTAGCATTAAGATTTTGTGCTAAATCAAGGCTATCAAGGGCTTTGACACAGCCCTGTGTGCCAACAGGCATAAAAATGGGCGTTTGCACGATAGAGTGAGCAAGAGTGAGTGTGAGTGCTCTTGCCTTGCCATCTTTGGCTTCTATACTCACTTGCATTATTTTTTAGAATCTCGTGCGTGTTTTGCAGCAGTGTGAGCGGCTTTGATAAACGCTCCACGCACACCTAGCTCTTCTAAAATGGCTAAACCTCTAATGGTCGTCCCACCCGGGCTTGAAATGGCGTATTTCAACTCGCTGGGGCTTTTTGTAGCTAATTCTGTGGCAAAGCCTAGAAAAGTTTGCTTGACTAAATCTTGGCTTTGGGCGTGGGTTAGCCCTTCTAAGATTCCTGCATCTATAAGAGATTCGGCAATGAGTGCAAGGAAAGCAATGCTACTGCCACTTGTGGCAATGCTAGATTCTATGAGTGCTTCATTATCTACACTTACAGCTTTGCCAAAAGATTCTAAAAATGCAAGGATTTCTGCATTAATTTTTGAATCTGCTTGTTGTGTATAGGACTTGTGATAAAAGGCAGTGGCGGAGTTTTTACTAAAAGCGGCGATATTTGGCATAAGCCGCACGATATGGCAAGATTTCATCTGTTTGTCTAGAGCTTCAATGCTAACCCCGGCTAGCACGCTATACACGCATTGAGCCTTGCCTTGAAAAATAAAGCTATCTAGCCCCTTTGGCTTTGTGCAAAGCAGAATAACGCTATCTTGTATATCAAGCAAGGGCTTAGAATCTGCGTATTGTGGCGTATAGATTTGAGCTTCTATGCAACATTTGGCGATACAATCTTTAGCTTTTTGTAAATCTCTGCCGGTAAGAAGGACATTAAAATGTGAGACGATGAAGTCATTATGTGTAAGAATGGCTTTTGCCATATTGCCATAGCCTATAACAAGAAGTGTTTTTTTCATCTGTAACCTTTATGTATTTTGTGGCTTTTGTGTATGATTGCTTGTTTTGGAATATAGAATCTAAATTTAGCTCTTTCTTACAGGAGCAGCGTTTTCGCCTTTTTGAGCTTCCTCTTTATTATAATACTGCCCGATAGATTCACTTAAGCTATACATTGGATATTGTGTGCTATCAAGGACAACTTGTGCCATTGTGAGATTATCAAAGTTAAAAATAAGGGGTGCTAGAAAGTTTATGGTGGAGTTTTCAATAGGCTTTTGAATCACCATAATATTGGCAACAGCGATATTTTTGGCATTATTTAAATCAAGCAGAATCTTAATGTTTGAAGGCACATCAAATTCGTATTCTCGTAGCAAAAAAGGATTGACAAGTGTAAAGTGAGGCACTTCATATTCGGCATTATAGAGCTTCATAAACAGCTCATCAATTTTTTCAAGTTTCATCTTTGTTACATTTTCAAACCCTAGAATCGGCGATTTGACTTCAAAAATCATCATTTTCTCCAAGAAATTTAGGCTATATCCACGATAGAAGCACGGATTATAACACAAAATTATGTAGTTTTTATACTAAATAGTGGAATCTAAAGTGTATAATACATTTTTATTTTCAAAATTTAAAGGTTTTTAATGAGAATCTACGCGTTTATGTGTCTTTTGCTTGCAAATTTGATATTTTTTGGCTGTGCAAAAAAAGAAGTGGAGTATAACAAGCCCGCGTCATATTGGTATGAATCCATCATCAAAGAGATTAATTTTGGCAACTTAGAGGGAGCAGATGGCTACTTCTCATCTTTGCAAAGTGAGCATATTAATTCCCCTCTTGTGCCAGAAGCTATGCTGATTTTAGGAGAGGCTCATATGGAAAAAGATGAATATCTTTTAGCTGCATTTTATTTTGATGAATATCTTAAACGCTACACTTCGTTGGCAAATCAAGACTATGTGCGGTATTTGAAGATTCTAACAAATTTCTATGGCTTTAAAAATTACAGCAAGGATCAAGAGTTTGTCGCCCAAAGCATAAAAGAAGCACAAAACTTTTTGCAAAGCTATCCAAATAGTCGCTATGCACCTTATGTGGAATATGTATATATTAAGTTTCAATTAGGGCAGATTGAGCTATATAAGGCAATTGCCAATGTGTATGATAAGCAAGATAAAGATGAAGCAAAAGATGAGTATCTCTCACGCATTGATGAAGAGTTGCTTACAAGATTCAAGCCAAAGCCATCGCACGTGCCTTGGTATGTAAGACTTTTTAATTGGTAATAATATATTAGGAGAGAGAATGACAAATATAGAAAATGATTTTCCCATAGTAATGCCCCTTGTAATAGAAGATGAGCTTTTTATTTATCCTTTTATGATTGCTCCACTTTTTATTAGTGATGAGAGTAATATTAAAGCAGCTGACAAAGCCATAAAGGGCAATAGCCTTATTTTTATCAGCTCAACACGAAGCGATGATAATCAAGCCTTTTATGATGTGGGTGTGATAGGCTCTATTATGCGTAAGGTAGCATTGCCTGATGGGCGTGTGAAGCTGCTTTTTAAAGGCTTGTATCGTGGCAAGATTCTAAAAGTGATAAAATCAAGCAAAGAGCCGCTAAGCGTTGAGGTAGATAGGATTTACTATAAGGAATATGATGAGATAAAAATGAACGCACTCTTAGAAGTTTTGCGTGAAAAGGTGCGACATTTAGCAAATCTTGATGGGCATTTTCCGCCAGATTTACTCAAAAGTATTGAAGAAAACTCCGAGCCAAACCGCATTGTAGATCTCATCGCTTCAGCTATGCGACTTTCCAAAAATCAAGCCTATACGCTCTTTGCTAAAGATGATGTGGAAGAGCGGATTTTGGGGCTTATTGATTATATTATTGAGGAAACACAGGCTCAAAAACTTCAAAAAGAGATAAAAAACAAAGTCCATAACAAAATGGAGCAAGTCAATAAGGAATATTTCCTTAAAGAGCAGTTAAAGCAGATTCAAAAAGAGCTAGGCACGGATAATACGCGTGATGAGGAGATAGAGCAGTATTTGCAAAAGCTTAATGCCCTAAAGCCTTTTATGGGTGAAAATGCCTATAAAGAGGTGCATAAGCAGATTAAGCGGCTCTCTCGTATGCACCAAGATAGTGGCGATGCGAATATTTTGCAAAACTATGTTGAATGGGTGCTTGAGATTCCTTTTGGCGTCTATGCTAAGCAAAAGCTTTCTATTCAAAAAGTAGCCAGACAACTAGATATGGATCATTACTCCCTTGAAGAGCCAAAGGAACGCATTGTTGAGTATTTTGCGGTAAAAGAGCTGATTGCCAAAAGAGAATCTACTCAAGCCAAAGAGACAAAAAAAAGTGAAAAAAAAGACAATAAAAAAGAAGAGAAAAGTGAGAAAGGCACGATTTTATGCTTTTATGGACCGCCGGGTGTGGGGAAAACAAGCCTTGCAAACTCCATTGCCAAAGCGATTAAAAGAAAGCTTGTGCGTATCGCTCTTGGAGGATTAGAAGATGTCAATGAGCTAAGGGGACATCGGCGAACATATATCGGGGCAATGCCCGGACGCATTATACAAGGGCTTATTGAAGCAAAAGAGATGAATCCACTCATCGTGCTTGATGAGATTGATAAAGTCGGCAGAAGCTATCGTGGCGATCCTACAAGCGTTTTGCTTGAGATTCTAGACCCGGAGCAAAATCACGCTTTTAGGGATTATTACACAAATTTTGATGTGGATTTATCCCAAGCCATTTTTATCGCCACGGCTAATGATATATCCACAATTCCCGCCCCCCTGCGTGATAGAATGGAGTTTATTGCTATTTCTTCTTACACGCCACAAGAAAAGTATGAGATTGCAAAAAAATACCTTATCCCTCAAGAGCTTAAAAAACACGGCTTAAGTCAAAATGAGTTCAATATTTCAGCCATAGCCTTAAAGCAGGTGATTGAAAAATATACGCGTGAAGCCGGGGTGAGAAGTCTGCGTCATAAAATCGCACAAATTATGCGAAAAAGTGCGATTTTAATCCTTAAGGGGAGCGAATCTGTAAGCATTACGCCAAAAAACTTAAATGAATTCCTTGATAAAATTGTGTTTGAAATCTCCCCAGCGGATAAGCAACATAGCGTTGGTGTGGTGAATGGACTTGCTTGGACGAGTGTGGGCGGTGATGTGCTAAAGATTGAAGCTATTAAGATTAAGGGCAAGGGGGCATTGACACTTACAGGTAGCCTTGGCGAAGTGATGAAAGAATCTGCCCATATTGCGCATTCTGTGGTGAAAGTCCTGCTTGATAATAAGGTTTTAAAGCAAAAAAGCACTGCAAAGAAAACTAGCTCAAAAACGCCCATTTATCAAAGCTATGATATACATTTACACGTGCCAGAGGGTGCTACGCCAAAAGATGGTCCAAGTGCGGGTATTGCTATGGCGTGTGTGATTGCCTCCATTTTGACAGATTCTAAAATCAATGCAAGTGTGGCGATGACAGGGGAGCTGACATTACAAGGCAAGGTTTTAGCCATTGGCGGTTTGAAAGAAAAGCTTATTGCCGCACATAAGGCTGGAATCCAAAGGGCTATCATTCCGCAAAAAAACTATGAACGCGATTTAAAAGACATTCCCAAAGAGGTGCAGCAAAAGCTAGAGATTATCGGCGTTAGCGATATACAAGAAGTGCTAAAACTCGCATTGCTGCCTTAACAGATTTGCTCTAAAGGATTCCGCGGGAATGAAAGATACACAATTTTTACTAGGGCTTGTGGGCTGGGTGCTTTTTGGCTTAGGGGTGGTGCTGTTTCCTTTAAGTCTATTTTTTATTATGCGATCTTCCCATCGTCCGCCATTTTTTGCCCTGCTTGTGATTAATGGTATTGTAGGCTTTAGCCTTTCACTCTATTTTGATTCCCAATATATCGCCCAGCACATTCTTTAAAATCTCTAGATTCATATCTAAATGACACTTTTGTGCTGCAAGGTGGGCGTTGTGTTTGAGTTTATCAATATCATCTTTTGTATGTTTTGTTAGGGCTGAAACAATATCGCTGGATTCAAAGCCATTAGTGATAATCCCGCATTTATGCGTGTTAAGAAAATGGCTCATATCCTGCAAGGGTGTGCTAAGGATAGCAAGTCTAGCTTGGAGATATTCAAAAAGTTTATTTGGCATACAATGGGCGAGATTAAAGGTTGTTGGCTTAAAGGGGATAAGTCCTATGTCGTATTCAAGGCTTGTTGGGATAATCTCCTTCATCGCCACAGGTTGCAGAATCTGCAGAGATGTGATACTTTTGGCTTGTTGGGTAAAAGATTCTAAAAAACCTTTTTGATTGCTTAGAGCCATTATGTGAAGGCTAAAGGGCGTTTGCTCTAAAAGTCTAGCTAAGTCTAAAAGCTCCATACTGCTTCTATCGGGGCTTATAAAGCCGTGATAGAGAATCTTTATCCTTTCTTGTGTGGGGCGGGGTGAAATATCATAAAAAGGCGGCAAGGATAAAAAAGTTTTACAAGGGATATAAAAATCTTTTTTATACCGCTCACATAGCCCATCGCTCACGCTAAAGGCAAAATCCACACAGCTTAAGTAAGTCTCACATAAAAAGCTAAAAAATCGCCCAAGCCCTTGAAGCCATTGCGTATCATTCTCATACTCAAGCGGGTAAAATTCACGCAAATCAATGAGAATCTTGCACTGCGGATTATGGTCTTTATACTCGCACGCAAAGGGCAGAAGTGTAATGTCTTCTACAATAAGCAGATTCTGTAAGGGCAGGGAGCTAAGAATCTTAGTGATAGGTTTGCGGTTTGGTGTGAAAATAAGGGGCATAAAATCCCCTTTTTTACAAAGCCTTAAGATTCTGTCATTTTCCTGCTTTGTGCGTTGTTTGCTTGATTTATCAGGGGGGAAGCTAAAAAGTGTGACTTGTGTAGAATCCACAATAGCAAGGCTTTGGCAGTCTTTTGAAATGACATTTAGGCACAATGTGTGGTGTGAAGTTTTCTGTATTTTGCCTAAGAGTTCTAAAAGCCGACTTGAGCGGGGCTTGGTATTGATATTATGATCGCAAAGCAGAGTGATATTAAGATTCAAGTCTTATTCCTTAAAGTAAAATGGAATCTTACAAGCCTTTTTTATTCCATTCCTTCATAAACTCATTTTAAAATAAATGTGGGCTGTGGTAAATGGCAAATAAGGTAAATGGTAAGTGGATTTGTATAAAGAAAACTTGACTTTTTCATTTTGTTGTGCTACTTTTTCTTTTTTTTGATATTTACATAAAGGATTCTATAATGAAAATTGCTCACTCAATCACTGACATTATCGGCAATACGCCTATTTTGAATCTCAAGGGGTTTGCCCCAAATCTTTATGGCAAATGCGAGTTTTTAAACCCTAGCCATTCAATCAAGGATCGCCCAGCGTATGCGATGATAGATGAGGCAATGAAGCAGGGTAAAGTCAATAAGGGGACGATGATTGTAGAATGCACAAGTGGGAATATGGGGATTTCTCTAGCGATGATTTGTGCAAGTCTTGGGCTTAAAATTACTATCACTATGCCTGAATCTATGAGTGTGGAGCGGCGAAAAATGATAAGCTTTTTTGGGGCAAATCTCGTGCTAACTCCAGCAAGTGAAGGTATGAAAGGGGCATTAGATAAGGCTCAAGAGATTTTAGATTCTACACCTAATGCCTTTATGCCAAGTCAGTTTGATAATCTTGCTAATAAGCAAATGCACAAACGCACCACGGCTTTGGAGATTTATGAGAGTTTTGAAGGGGAGTTGGACTATTTTGTTGCAGGCTTTGGCACAGGTGGGACTATAAGTGGTGTAGGAGAGGTGCTAAAAGAGAAGATTCCACATATTCAAATTATTGGCGTTGAGCCTTCGGCTTCACCGCTATTAAGTCAAGGACAAGCCGGTCCGCATAAGATTCAGGGCATTGGGGCGAATTTTATCCCTAGCATTCTTAATCGTGATGTTATAGATTCTATTGTATGTGTGGAAAATGAAGTGGCGATACAAACGGCTCAAGAGCTAGGCAGAGTTGGCATTATGGTTGGAATCTCAAGTGGGGCAAATGTGGCTATGGCTAGAAAAATTGCCTTAGAAAATCCAAACAAAAAAGTGCTAACAATGCTCAATGACACAGCCGAGCGGTATCTCTCAACGGATTTATTTAATACGCTTTAGGGTTTGTGTAGTAGAGATGAGCTAGGCTTTACTCATCGAGTATTACGCGATAGAAAAATGGAATAGTGTATTGTGTGTCTTCTTGCAAGTTGTGTGTTTGGCATTGTGCTTTTATACAGGCTTTAGCTTTGTGAAGCACTCTTGTGATGTGTGGGGCAAACTCGCTTTTGGGCTTATCAAATGCGAGAGATTGAATCTCGCAAGTATTAGCCTTGAGTATAAAGCTAACTTCCAAGCTTTCTTCTTTGCCAAGTTGCAGGAGTTCTTTAGGATAGGTATTGTGCTTATCTATACATTGTTTTACAGCTTTGTGAAAAGGGGCTAGGCTTGAGTGCGTCTCTATGGTGGCTTTGTGTGAATCTTTTGCTAAGTCTTTAAAGCCTATCAGCAGATACACCAATACAAAGAGCCAAAGCAATGTGCCAATAATGCCATAAAGCAGTGCAAATTTTTTCATCATAGAGCCTTTTGTTTGGGTGTAGTGGATTCTAGCATAAATCTTTTGTCATGGAGAATTAACTTATAAACTTAGATTGTATAGTGTGGGAATCTAGCATCACATTTTCTAAACTTCTTTGCGAGAAAAGAAATCGCCCATCACACACAAATCCAAGCTCCCGCCAATCTATGTCATTTAGTTTATCGCATATTTTTTGCAGTCAGTATTGTAGAACTGCTAAGTTTTCTCACACACCACTATCCATTCTTCATTCATCGTATTAGATAGGATTCCAGCTTTATTTGTGGGGGAGTTTTTAAGTGGCATAGCTTTATTTGAAATCTTGCGTTTTATAGTAATTAAATGCTTAAAGCCGTTCTTACAAAAAACTTCAGCAATGAACCGATCGGTTGGGAGTTGCATCTTTTTAACCTGACGATTACCCACTACAAAAAAGACTTTAGCACCGATATTTAAGGCGTTTATTAAATTCACAATACTTTGTTCCACATCCACATAAAAACTTGAAACTTCTAAAGCTCTTTTGCGATCAATTTTAGCAATTTCTTGTATATACTCCTGCATTACTCCCTTATTATAAAGTTCTTTTGATTTTTTACCGCCTAAAAGCTGTGAGTCAAGTTTCCTTGCATTTTGAAAGCCCATATATTCATTGATAAAAGTGCTAAATTGTCCATAAGCTACTGTTGTCTATCACCATAGGGCGGACTGGTAAGAATAGTGTCAAACTTTTCAGTGGTATTTGTAAAACTTGAGTTTGTAATATTATGCGTAATATTTTTTATTTTATGTTGATAAAAAGATAAATAATCATCAATAAGAGAATCTAACTTTTCTTTAAAGATTTTATGCGTATTTGGCTTGTAATTTTTATAATCTTTCATTCTAAAAAGTTTAAATTCATTATTTCTTGTATAGCTTACTTCTCTTAAGGTTTCACTAAATGCAAGTAAAAATAAGTTTTTTATGTTTTGTTCTTTAATGTTGTTTAAATGATAAAAAATAAGGGCTAAATCCACCTGTGCTTGTTTCTCTATCCAAAAATCAATATTTGTAAGATCAGCTTTCTTAACTTCCATAATTTTTACCATATTTTCAAGCAACTTAGCCTTTTCTCTTAAGAGACTCTCTCTTTCTGTATAGTTAAGTTTAGCTTTTGATATAAGGATTGCTAAAGGATTTAAATCAAAGCCCACAAATCGCTTTATACCATACTCTAAGCCACTTATAAAACTACTGCCACTTCCACAATATGGGTCTAAAAGAGCTGTTTTCTTTGCCTTAAACTCTTTTAATAATTCATAGCCAATTTTGTGGGAGCATAGTCGCTGGATATTTGTGTAAATTAGGATACATTGACGCATAGCTTTGCCCTAAAAAATCATATTTTGGATTGTATATAGCTTTAATGGATTCTTGTATTGCTAGGGTCATAATTGTTCCCTTATATAATCAAGCAGATAACTTAAAGGCCCCTGTTTGTATATTTTTCCCTATAAAAGCACAATCAAAAAATTTAAACATACCTCTATGTTGTGGATTATTGATTTCATTATAAAAATTAACAGTGGCAAAACATACTAAAGGTTGAATAGGTGGGTTATAGACGATGTTGTATTTTTCCTTAATGCTAGATTCTGTATTGGCAATTTCCATTAGAAGTTTCCATTTGTATGTTTGACCAGCTCTTTCTCTTAGAGAAGTTTTAAGAGATAAGATAAGACAACTGACTAAATTTTGTTTAGAATCTAGCCTATAAATTACTAAATCTACATCTGGTTTTTGTGTTTCTTCGCCAACCTTTATATAAAATAGTTCTTGAAAATGTGGGATTTGTGATATTTTATTGGTGATAAAAATATCTTTATCAATATTTTTGCTTTCTTTATTTTTTAAAAATACCCAAATAATAAGGTTTGAAAAAGCACTTCCTGCTATGCTCTTTCTTGCTTGACTTATATCTTTAATCTCATTTCTATCAACTCGTTCTTTCAGCAATTTTTCAACTGCATCTTTAGAATTTAGCAAATATCCATAGAGATTGTTAAAAACTTCCTGTAAATTAAGCTTATTATTTTTCAAATCTTTTATTATAGATTCAAGCATAGGCTGCATATAGTATTTGTTTTCTATCTCTTGCAATGTTTTTATTTCAATTTTATTTAGCATTTTTATTCCTTTGTTACTTTAAGCTTTTGCTATCCATTTCTCGTATTTTACCCTTTTACAGCTCCGTTTTTAAAACCGCGCCATTTGCGGCGTTGCTTACAAGTAGTGAGTAGCGTTTAAGCCATTTGCTTGTTATCTCTTTTTTGATTGGCTTCCATTTTGCCTTTCTAGATTCTAGAATCTTAGAATCTACTCTCAATTCCAAGCTCCCACGCGAGACAGAAATCTCTATTTCATCACCATCTTCAATGAGTGCGATAAGCCCCCCTTCAGCAGCTTCTGGGCTTATATGCCCAATACAAGCCCCCCTTGTCGCCCCGCTAAATCGCCCATCGGTTATGAGTGCCACACTCTCGCCTAAGCCCATTCCCATAATAAGACTTGTAGGGCTTAACATCTCTTGCATTCCCGGTCCCCCCTTTGGCCCTTCATAGCGGATAACGACCACGCTTCCAGCCTTTATCTTGCCCCCTGCAATGCCCTTAATCGCTTCATCTTGTGAGTTAAAGCAAATTGCCTTGCCGCTAAATTCTTTCATAGATTCTGCTACTGCTGCGACTTTTAGCACCGCACCTTGTTCGCAGAGATTACCAAAAAGGATTTTTAATCCGCCAACTTGTGAGTAGGCATTGTCATTGTGGCGGATAATTTCAGGGTCTGTAATGTTTGCGTTTGCTATGCGTTGCCCTAGCGTTTCGCCTGTAATTGTAAGAGCGTCTAGGTGTAAAATCGATTTTTCTCTTTTAGAAACTTCATTTATCACCGCTGAAACCCCACCGGCTTTGTTTATATCTTCCATATGGATTGTGCTAAGAGCTGGGGCGATTTTAGCGATATGTGCGACATTTGCGGCAATATTATTGATAGATTCTAGGTTAAAATCCACTTCCGCTTCCTTAGCAATGGCTAACATATGTAAAATCGTATTCGTGCTGCCCCCCATTGCCATATCCACGACAAAGGCGTTATGCACGGCTTTTGCATTCAAAATATTGCGGAATCTAAACTTTTCACTTAGGCTAGAATCTAGGGCAATCTCTACAATGCGTCTAGCCCCCTTTCGTAGCAACTCTTCTCGCTCTGGCGTTAAAGCCGGGATTGTGCCATTGCCAGGCAACGCCACGCCCATAGCTTCACAAAGTGTATTCATAGAGTTTGCCGTAAACATTCCGCTACAACTCCCCCCACTAGGACAGGCTTGGCACTCTATCTCGTGCAGTCTTTTTTCATCAATCTTACCGCTTTCATACGCACCTACCGCTTCAAACGCGGAGTTTAGATCCAAAATTGTGCCATCACTCAAACGCCCTGCTTTCATAGGACCGCCACTCACAAAGATTGTAGGCACATTCACACGCAACGCCCCCATAAGCATTCCGGGCACGATTTTATCGCAGTTTGGTAGGCAAATCATCGCATCTAACGCGTGGGCGTTCATCACAGATTCTATGCAATCAGCAATCAGCTCTCGACTTGGCAGAGAGTAGAGCATACCGCTATGCCCCATAGCAATACCATCATCTACGCCAATGGTGTTAAACTCAAAAGGCACGCCCCCTGCCTTGCGTATCTCATCTTTGACAATCTTAGCGTATTTGTTTAGGAAAAAATGCCCCGGAATAATGTCAATATAGCTATTTGCCACGCCGATAAAGGGTTTGCTAAAATCTTCATCTTTTAGCCCTGTTGCCCTTAGCAAACTTCTGTGTGGGGCGCGATTATGTCCCTTTTTTACAATATCACTTCGCATAGAATCTCCTTGTAATAATCTCCTCGGTATTGTAGCATTAAAGCGTGATTGTGAAGTGTATGTAAGAAAATTTTGTGTTGATTCTATAAATTTAGCTACAATGCAAAGCTGCAAACAGATTCTAAAGGGAGGTTGTAATGTATAAGATACTAGTAAAATGTTTGGTGATAGTTGTGTTATGTAGTGGAGTTAGCACAGCTGATATAGTGGAGCCACGCAATTTTATTAGCAGAGATGCTGATAGTTTTTCTAAACGCAGTGAGTGGGAGGGCGTATGGGGAGAGGTGAGCCTGTGCGATCCACTTAATAAAATCGGCTGGTGCTATAAGCAAAGTGCGTTACAAATCTATGACTGCTACCAAATAAATGAATATAATTATGAAGATAAAAGTGCGATATGCACGCTTGGTTTAGCAATGCGTCAAATTCTTGACCCCGCTAATCCTACCGAAGATCTCATTTGTGATAGTGGGGCGTTCCCGGGTGAAGTGGAGATTCTCATAAATGGCAATAAGGCAGAGCCTAAGAGAGAGTATTTTGATCTTGTGTGTGGCCATACAGAAGGAGCAGAGCGGATCAAGTGTGAGAAAAATATGAGATTTACTCTTAGCAAAGATTCTAAAGGGATTTATTTTCACTCTAGCAAAGGGTTAGATTCTAGCACTTGTGAGACACCAAGTGATGAGAGTAGGGCAGGCACTCTCAGTGGAATCTATCCGCGATTTAGAGGGAGCTTTGATTGTGAGAAGCAGGGTTTGAGTAAGATTGAAAAAGGCATTTGCAATAGCTTTTATACTCTGCGTGATGATGTGAGCTTAAATGCGATGTTTGAATATGCGATGGATTTTGCGTGGAGCAATGAGCAAAAATCTAGGCTTAAAAAAGAGCAACTACAATGGCTAAAAGAGCGTAATATGAAATGCGTTAAGGCAAAAGATGGCGATGAGCTTTTAACCTGTTTGTATCAAGCGATAAATCATCGCATAAAAGAATTGCACGAAACAATAGATAAATCACAGCAAGTAACGCTAGAGCTAGTAAGCCAGATAGGTGCGGTAAAAATCTATGAAAATCCAAGCCTAAAATCCCCTGTGCTTTATACAAAGATTCTAAATAGTGAGGGGGAAAATGCAAGAAGGGACTATGGGGCGATACTACTTGCACCAAAATCTATTAATGGTTTTACAAAGATTATGTTAATGGAGTTTTCACAGGATACAAATCCTAATGGTAATGCCATTGTAGGCTATGTGCAAAATGCTAATGTGAAAAGGGATAGGGAGCAAGAGAGTGCGTTGAGAGAAAAAGTAAAAGAGATAAAGTTTGGGCTATTTGATTTTGTGGATTTTATATATTATTTGAAGTGGCTTCTATGACTGATTTAAATCTTTATACATATACCCCCTATATGTATATTTACAAATATATGGAATAATGCCTTATTTCAAATCAGCTCAAAATGCTGTGATATATGGAGGGTGAAATGAAGCCAAAGCACCACGATATACAATCTCAAGAGACTTTGCAAACCCCATATAAAGATTATACGCTTTCAATCTCTGGGCTTGATTGTCCAAGCTGTGCTTCACGCATAGAAGACTCTCTAAACGCCCTGCCACAAGTGAGTAAGGCAAATGTTGATTTTAACACCAACACACTCTATCTTTCAACAAGTGATTTAAGCCTTGCTAAATCCACAATTTACGCCATTGAGCCACAAGCTAGGCTTACTTCGCCCCAAGATTCTACATTTGTAGATTCCACGCAAACGCCACAATCACAAAAGGGCTTTGTATTTTTAGAATCTGTGTTTATATTCACACTTATAGGGATTTTTGGCTTATGTATGGGGGCGTTGCACTTGACAACTTTTGGGGAGCAGAATGCCCCCTATATCTATGGGATTTTGGCTTTTTTGTATCTCATCGCTGGAAAGCCTATTTTTTTAAATACGCTCAATAATCTTAAAAACAAAGTCATTTTTGATGAAAATTTTCTTATGCTTTTTGCCACAATTGCGGCATTTTGCTTGGGCGAGATAAGCGAGGCGGTGGCGGTTATGTTGTTCTTTCGCTTAGGAGAATTTTTAGAATCTAGAGCCGTGCAGAAGTCTAAAGATTCTATAAAAGCTCTTTTACAAGTTATCCCCACAATCGCACATAAAAAAGCTGCAAATACAGAAAATGGCGAGATTTTAACCGATTTGCACCCAAGTGAATTGAAGGTGGGGGATTGTATAGTGGTGAGAGTGGGAGAGAAGATTCCAACTGATGGTGTGGTGTTGCAGGGGAAAAGCTACCTTGATATGCGTTCAATTAATGGCGAGAGTGTGCCAATCAGCGTGGAATCTGGGCAGAATGTCATTGCCGGGGCGATAAATACAAGCGCGGTTTTAGAAGTGCGTGTGGAAAGGGTATTTGAAGATTCTCACATTGCTAAGATTGCTAAACTCACACAAGAAGCAAGTGCCAATAAGGCAAAAACGCAAAAAGCCATTACAAGCTTTGCTAGAATCTACACGCCTATTATCTTTGTTTTAGCCTTGCTGATTGCTTTTGTGCCGCCACTTGTGCTTGGGGGCGATTCTACCTTATGGCACGAGTGGATCTATCGTGCGTTGGTGGTGCTGATGATAAGCTGTCCGTGTGCGTTAGTCATCGCCGTGCCTTTGGGGTATTTTGCCTCTATTGGTTATGCAAGTAAGCTAGGTGTGCTTTTTAAAGGTTCAATCCATTTAGAATCTTTATCGCAAGTGAAAAACATTATCTTTGATAAGACGGGGACTTTGACTTTGGGGAATTTTGAAGTGTTAGAAGTTGTGCCAAGTGGGGAGTATGATAAGGATTTTCTTATCTCTTTGGCTGTGTGTGCGGAAAGTCAATCCACTCACCCCATCGCTCAAAGTATTGCAAAACTTGCTCCATCACAAAACAATGCGTGGCGGATAAAATCTTATGAGGAGCTAAGCGGGAGGGGTGTGGTTGTGCGATGTGAAAAGGGGGAGATTCTAGCTGGGAATGAAAGGCTAATGAAAGAAAAGGGTATTCAATTTACTCCGCAGGATATTGAGCTTACAATGGTGTATGTGGCGTATAATGGCGTGTATGCAGGGTGTGTAAGCGTTGGCGATAGGCTTAAAAATGATAGTGTGGAATCTATACAAGCCCTTAGGCGATGTGGTGTGGAGCATTTTGCGATTTTAAGTGGAGATAATCAAACGCAGGTGGATAGAGTGGCAAAGGAGCTTGGCATTACCCACGCGTATGGGAATCTTTTGCCACAGGAAAAAGCACAAAAGCTTGTGGAGCTTATGGGACGTTGGAGTGGCAAAACTGCCTTTGTTGGCGATGGGATAAATGACTCTATCGTGCTAAGGCGGAGTGATGTGGGTGTGAGTATCAACACGGGCGAGGGTGGGAATGATATAAGTAAAGAGAGTGCGGATATTATTTTGCAGCAAAATTCCTTACAGAGCTTGGTGAATGCTTTGAAAATCGCTCAACACACACGCAAAATCACTTGGCAGAATATCAGCTTTGCCCTTGTGAGTAAGCTTTTTTTGATTGTGCTAGGGGTTGTGGGTGTGGCGAATATGTGGCTAGCTGTCTTTGGTGATGTGGGCGTGGCACTTCTAGCTTTGCTGAATGCTAAACGCCCTACGCGGTAAAAAGACTGCTTCATAAATGTGCGTTGGATAGAAAAGTTACTTGATATATAGGAAAATAAATAAAGCTTTTAAAATAAGATTGCATTGTGTTAAAATGGAAGCAAAATAACTTAGGGGTTTCAAATGAAAAATGTATGTGTTGTTCTTATGTTGATAGGTGTTTTAACAGGCTGTGCAAATCTCAAAAGACACGCTGCAAGTGCCACAGGCTGCAATCCCAAAGATATTGTCATCTCACAAAGAAGCTTTTTTGATGTAGCTGAGACTTATGTAGCAACTTGTAATGGAGAGCAGTATTATTGCACAACAGGGCTATATCAACAAACCCAATGCACCAAATCCAAGCAGGTTGAATAAAGTTATTGCAGTTTCTAGCTAAAGCTTGGGCGTGATGATAGAGTGGCTTTCTCCAACAAGACACGCAAAAAACTCAACTATACAGAATTCAATAGAATCTCAAGTGTCAGACACCTAAGATTCTATATTCTAGCAACTATAAGTCGTTAAAAACTCAAATGGGTGGGGGCGGGCTTCCCAAGGCCAGATTTCTGTCTCAAACTTATAAGCCTTATAAGTTTGGATAAACTCTTCGCTAAACACTCCGCCCTCTTTCAAATATGCCCTATCTACAAGCATTTCTTCAATAGCGTGGCGGAGTGTATGCGGCAACTGCTTAATGCCCTTTTCTCTAATTTCATCTAATGTTAGCTCAAAAAGATTTATCTCCATTGGCTCACCGGGTTCAATGGCGTTTTTAATCCCATCAATCCCAGCCATAAGCAAGCTTGCAAAGGCAAGATAAGGATTGCTTGAGCTATCGGGGAATCTAAACTCCATTCTTTTGGCTTTCTCGCCGCTGTTGTAAGGGATTCTAATACTTGCAGAGCGATTTTGTGCAGAATAAGTCAAAATGCTAGGGGCTTCAAAGCCCGGAATTAGGCGTTTGTAGGAGTTTGTGCTAGGATTTGTGAAAGCCGCTAATGCCCTTGCGTGCTTTAACACACCACCTAGAAAATGCAATGCCATTTGGCTTAAGCCCTGATAAGAATCTCCAGCAAAGAGATTCTTATTATCTTTCCAAATGCTGATATGCACGTGCATTCCGCTGCCATTATCGCCATACAAAGGTTTTGGCATAAAGGTTGCAGTTTTGCCATTTAAATGTGCTACCATTTTGACAACATATTTAAGCTTTTGGACATTATCAGCCGCTTCTAGCATATCGCCAAATTTTACGCCAATCTCCCCTTGCCCTTGTGCCACTTCGTGATGCACCACAAAGGTTTCTAACCCCACTTGATTTAGCACCTTTACCATTTCTGCACGCAAATCTACCATCGTATCCACCGGAGCCACAGGGAAGTAGCCACCCTTAGTCCCGGGGCGATGTCCCATATTCACGCCACCTTCAAACTCTCTAGCACGATTCCACTCACCCTCTTCAGAATCTATCTCATAGTATTGGCAATTCACCGCATCTTTTATCTTTATAGAATCAAAGACGAAAAACTCATTCTCCGGTCCATAATACGCCACATCGCCAATTCCACTCTCTTGTAAAAACTTCATCGCCCTTTTTACAATGCTTCTAGGGCATTTTTCATACGGCTCATTTTTATAAATATCCCAAATATCGCAAAACACCACCACCGTTGTATCCGCAGTAAAAGGATCAATAAAATATCGCACCGGATCGGGTATAAGAATCATATCCGATTTATCCACACTCTGCCACGCCGGGATTGAGCTACCATCAAAAGGCACACCTTCAAAGCTTCCTTCATCAATCGCACTTCGTGAAAAGCTTACGTGATGCCACACGCCCTTAATGTCGCTGAATCTAAAGTCTATAAACTCCACTTCATTTTCATCGCAGAATCTAAAAAACTCCGCCACTTTAGCCTTATCTACGCTTACTCTACTCATTTTTGCTCCCTTTATCAAAATGTGCGGATTATAGCACAAGTAAGTAAAATGACTTTGTGTTACTTCTTAGATTCTTGTCTTTTGTGCCTGTGAAAATCTCTCTAGCGGATTAGAATCTCCACCTTGCCATTATTACCATTCACGCGGATTCTATCGCCATTTTTGAGAATCTGCATTACATTTGGCACAGCCATAACGGCGGGGATTTTCATCTCTCTAGCCGTAACCGCTCCGTGCGAGAGTGCGCCACCACTTTGGGTTACCACTGCTTTGGCATTATAAAAAAGCGGCGTCCAAGCGGGATTTGTGCTTTGGGCTATAAGAATGCTCTGTGGGATAAATTTACCAAAGTCTTCGCTCCCACGCACGATAAACACTTCCCCTTCTGCCACCCCAGCACTTGCTGGAATGCCTTGCAGAGTATCGCTAGATTCTATATGTGAGCGGTTATCTGCAGTAGAATCTAAGCAATCTTGTGTGGAATCTAGCTCCCATTTTGGCGTTTTAGCGGCATTTTCTAAATAGGTTTGTTTATTTTGAATGATATGGCTTTTGAGTTGTTCTTGTGAGATTTCGCCTTTGACAAAGGATTCTAGCGAGGCGATGTTAGCAAAAAATACATCAAAATTTTCACTCACAATACCTAAAGCCTTAAGCCGCTCACCTAAGGCATACACGCCTTTACGCACAATAGGGGTAAGTCGCGTTGTTTGATAATGCTCCTCATCATCTAAAATCGTATAAGTTTCAACAAGCTCTAAAAATTCATACAAAAACAGCTCAAGCTCCACGCTTTGGCTTCCCACAAGAGATAGAATCTGTTTTTTAGCTTGATATTTTTTTGCCACAATATCACTTGTTTTGGGCTGGGGTGAAGTGCTAAGAAGTTTAAGTGTATCAAGCACGACATTTGGGGCTTCACCCCAAGTGGGAATATAGGCGTCAAACTCCACTTCGCGATGTCCGTGATTGTGTAAAAATGTCTCTAAGCTTTGAGAAAATGCCCCAAAATCCCGCAATAGATTCTGCTCTATAATGCTTTTAGAATCTGTGCTATGGAGCAAATCATACAGACTTTGATTATTTTTTATCATACAGGCGAGTTTAAACAGCTCATCATTCACGAGGCTTGTTTTGGTGTTATCCGTGGTGGTAAGCAGTGTAAAAAGGCTTTGGGCGTTTGTGCTATCAATAAGCTTAAGCAGGGCAAATAGAATCTTATAGAGCATAGCTTGAGTAATGGAAATAGCGATATTTGGCTTAAAATACTCTGTGCCAACTCGCACGATTTGCCCTATAAACTCCCATACTTCTTGCAAACTTGCATTGCTTAAATCCTGTGCTTTTAATGCGCCTAGCTCTTGGAGATAGGTGGCTAAATCGCGATGCCATAGCTTTGGCAGGGCTTTTATAGATTCTAGCTTATTTGTGAGTGAGGGCAGGGCTTGTATGAGTGAATCTAAATCAGTAAAGGGCAGTGTATTTTGCCCCATATACAAGCTTACTGCATTTTGATTGCCATAAATATAGTTATCAAACATAGCAAACCACTTGCCCTGCATAGGCGGAAGCCCCAAAAGCTTAAAAGAATAATCAAGCGAGATGTGAAACGCCCTATCTACATAATCCCAAGTGAAAGGGCTTAATGCCTTTGGGTATCGCTCCGCAGACTCATCTCTGCTCCAACGCGGCGGGATAGTCGTAATGGGGCGAGATTGCAAAAGGTAGAGATTGTTATCTACAATCGCCCATTCTATATCTTGTGGAAAGCCATAAAATCGCTGTAAGGCAAGGTTGAGTGAAGCAACTTGCGTAATTTCTTTTTCACTTAGCACTGCTGTATCAGCAAAGGCAGAATCTATATGACGCTCTCTTGTGCCTTGCGTAGAATCTTGTGAATCTTTTAAATCCTGTGGGCTTTGGGGTGAAGCTTTATCCTGTGGAGCAATGCAATCTTGTGTGCAGTGTGTGGGAAAAATGCCTTTGGTTTTATGAGCAATATGGCTAGATTCTATTTTTTGCTCTAAGGTGTTAAAGCGATATTCATCAACATCAAACTCCCCACCTACGACACTTTCCCCTAAGCCATAATTGGCGTTAATCAGCACTTCATTAAGGTTGCAAGTAATGGGGTTTATAGAGAAGCTCACACCTGATTTTTGACTTGGCACCATTGTTTGCACCACTACCGCCATTAATGCGTCCTTATGGGAGAATCCAAGCTCACAGCGATACGCAATAGCACGGGTATGCCAGAGCGAGACAAAGCATTCTTTGATTTTTTGTGCGATTGTCTCTAGTCCAACGCAGTTTAAAAATGTATCGTGTGCTCCGGCAAATGCTCCGGCATTTAAATCTTCAAGTGTGGAAGAAGAGCGAACGCTAAAGGCTTGATGCGGGCTAAAGTGAGAGAGGGCAGATTCAAGCTCTTTGAGACAAGAGGGCGGCAGGGGAAGCGTGAGTAAATGCTCTTTGTATTGATTAGCTTTAGATTCCAAAAGGGCTAAGTCATTGTTTGGAAAAGATGGAATCTCATTGGCGTTTGATAAAAATGCTTCATAAGCTCTAGTAGTGATGATAAAGCCCTGTGGCACAGCAAATCCCGCTTGAAAGACTTTAGCTAGACTTGCCCCCTTGCCACCGCTTAGTGAAAGCTTTAAAGCGTCCTTGTCGCTAAAATGTAAAATATTCATTTTCTCCCCCTTGTGTTAAGATGTGTGCTAAGATAGAAAGGTAAAATACAAATAATGGCTAGAATGAATCCCGCAAGGCAGTCAATCGCATAATGATAATGCAGATAAATGGTAGAAATCCACAAAAACACGCTTGGCAAAAGCCAGATTCTAAACTGCGTGCGTGAAAAGGCGAAGTTATATAGCAGGATAAAGAGCGAGATTCCACAATGCAGACTTGGAAAGACATCAGTTAGGTTGCTGCCTAGCGTGTAATACTTAGCAAGGAGCGGGTAGAAAAAATAGCCTTGCGGAGCGGTTAGCTCATCTTGTAAAAAAGCGTAAGGACCGATAGCTGGGAGAAAAATATAGCCCAAAAAGCCAATAGCATATACGCTCATAATACCTATGAAAAACCTTGCTGAAGGCTTATAGAGCAGATAATAGATGAAAAAATACAGCAGTTCAAATAAAAAAAGCAAATAAAAAAAGCTAAAAAAATCATCAAGCAAAAGTGATAAGTGAGAATGCGAGTAGGAAAATAGGCTTTTGCCTAGATATTCCCCACAAAGCCAAGTGTCAAGCCCATAAAGCAGGGAATCTACCTTGCCTTGTGGGTTGATAAGTGGCGAAATATCCCTTAAGCTCACAAAAAGCACATTCATCAGCACAATATAGAATCCAAACCGCACGACAAAGGCTGTTATGCGTGTGTTGAGCAGCACAAGAAGCATAAGGGCGAGTATAAAAGACAAGCTTGTGCCTGTGTGGCTAGAATACACAAGCCTTGTAGCGATAATGCCAAGTAGGATAAACCACAGATATTCGTGGAGTAGCATTCTTTTAGGTTGAGCGAGTTTTGACATTTTGCTCCTTCAATATAAGCTTGATAAGTATTTCACAGACTTTACAGATTCTACTATTATACCAACCCAATGAGTTGTTTGGCTTTATCATAAGTAGCCTTGGCAATGGGGCGGATAGAATCTGCACTGCTATCAAGCACGCTTTGGATATAGGCTTTATCTTGGCTGATTTTGGCATAAGATTCTTGAATAGGACGCAAAGATTCTACCAACACTTCGGCAATGGCGGATTTAAGATGTCCATAGCCCTTACCTACAAATTCAGATTCTATATCGTGGCGGCTTTTTTGCGTGAAAATCTCATATATACACAAAAGATTATAAAGCCCTGTGCGACTTTCATCAAAGACAATTTCAGTTTGTGAATCTGTAATGGCTTTTTTGATTTTTCGTGTGATTATATCTGGGCTATCAAGCAGGAAAATTGCGTGATTTTCGCCTTTGGCGGATTTACTCATTTTAGAATGTGGGTCATCTAGCCCCATAATCCTAGCACCAACTTTAGGGATTATAGGCTCTGGAATCCTAAAGCACTCGCCGTATTCGCGGTTAAAGCGGATAGCGACATTACGCGTTAGCTCTAGGTGCTGTTTTTGGTCTTCGCCCACAGGCACATTATGGGCTTGATAGAGCAGAATATCCGCTGCCATAAGGGCTGGATAGTTAAACAAACCGACATTAATATTTTTTGGATTCTTGTTTGACTTATCCTTAAATTGCGTCATACGATTCATATCGCCCATAGGGATATGGCAGTCTAGAATCCACGCTAATGCCGGGTGCTCATCAATTTGACTTTGGATAAAAAGGCTTGATTTGCTTGTATCAATCCCACAGGCAAGTAAGATTCCAGCGAGTTCAAAGGTTTTTTGTTTCAATTCGGCAGGGTTTTGACGCGTGGTAATGGCGTGGGAATTGACAATACAAAAGATGTTTTCATACTCATCTTGTGAGCTTACCCATTGCTTGATTGCCCCTAGATAGTTGCCAAGGTGGATATTGCCAGTGGGCTGAATGCCTGAAAAAACGCGTTTTTTAGATTCTATCGTGTGAGATTCTCTCTGTGCTGTGTTAGTCATAAGATTCCTTAATGTTGTGAGATGATAAAGATTATCAAGGCGGTATTATAGCCTAAAATCTTAGCGTGAAAAGTTGTGTTTGTAGCAAAAAACTGCCTAAATTTTGGTAAAGTTTTTCTTTACAAAAATGTGTAGAATCTCCCCCTTTTTTCTTTATATAAAATTAAAATGTTTCAAAATGATACGCTTATTTAGCATTGCTGTGCTAGAATCCCCGCACAAAATCCAACAATGGAAGGAGATATAAAGATGCTTGAAATTAGATGGCATTCTCGTGCTGGGCAAGGTGCTGTAACAGGTGCGAAGGGTCTAGCCGATGTGATTGCAGGAACAGGCAAGGAAGTACAAGCATTTGCGTTTTATGGCTCTGCTAAACGCGGTGCGTCAATGACAGCTTATAACAGGATAGATTCTGAACCGATTTTAAATCACGAGAAATTTATGAATCCGGATTATATTTTGGTGATTGACCCGGGCTTGGTGTTTATCACAAATATTTGCTTGTATGATAAGCCTTCTACAAAATACATCATCACTACGCGTTTAAGCAAGGAAGAGCTTATAGAGAAAAAGCCAGAACTTGCGACAAAGGAGCTTTACACACTTGATTGTATTCAAATCTCTATTGATGCCATTGGTAAATCCGTGCCAAATGCACCTATGCTTGGGGCATTGATGAAAGTTTCAGGTATGCTTGAGATTGATTATTTTTTAGAATCTTTTTCAAAAGTGCTTGGCAAGAAGCTTCCCCAAAAGGTGATTGATGCAAATAAGGTGGCGATTAGGCGAGCTTATGAGGAAGTCAAATAACATAAAGGAGATTTTATGGAAAAGTTAAAAGATTGGGATCAATTTGAAATAGGCTCTGTGCTTTTTCCTTTTAAAAAGGGTGTAGATGGGGCGATGGAGCTTTATAAATGTGAGAGAACTTATAGTGGCGATAGCTCATTTACTGATAGTGTGGCACATTGGCGTGTGGAAAAGCCTGTGCATAATAGCGAGATTTGCATTAATTGCTTTAATTGCTGGGTATTTTGCCCTGATGCAGCGATTTTGACAAGCAACGATAAGCTTGCAGGGGTAGATTATGTGCATTGCAAGGGTTGTGGTGTTTGTGTAGATGTATGTCCTACAAATCCTAAGTCTTTGCTTATGTTTAATGATCACAAGGATAACGATGAGGCATTAAGAGAGTGGCCCCAAAAGCAACCTAAAAAGACAGAAGCATAGGAGGAGAATATGGCAAAAGTAATGGAAGTAAGAGATATTGAAGTATGGGATGGGAATATGGCTGCTTCCCAAGCGTTGCGTCAAGCTCAAATTGATGTCGTGGCAGCCTATCCTATCACGCCTTCAACACCTATTGTGCAAAATTATGGGAGTTTTGTGAGTAATGGCTATATTGATGGTGAGTTTGTAATGGTGGAATCTGAACACGCTGCGATGAGTGCGTGTGTGGGGGCTGCGGCTGCTGGTGGGCGTGTAGCCACAGCGACTAGCTCTCAAGGCTTTGCTTTGATGGTAGAAGTGCTCTATCAAGCTTCAGGTATGCGTTTGCCTATCGTGCTAAATCTAGTTAATCGCGCCTTAGCTGCACCGCTTAATGTTAATGGCGATCATTCTGATATGTATCTTAGCCGCGATACAGGCTGGATAAATCTCTGCACATACAATCCTCAAGAGGCGTATGACTTCAACCTTATGGCGTTTAAAATTGCTGAAGATATGCGTGTGAGAGTGCCGGTAATTGTAAATCAAGATGGCTTTATCTGCTCTCACACAGCACAATCTGTGCGACCTTTTAGCGATGAGGTGGCATATAAATTTATTGGCGAGTATGTTTCACATAATCCTATGCTGAATTTTTCTAATCCTATTACCTATGGTGCGCAAACTGAAGAAGATTGGCATTTTGAGCATAAGGCACAGCTACATAAGGGCATTATGGATTCGCATATTGTCATTAATGAAGTGTTTAGGGAGTTTGAAAAGCTAAGTGGGCGTAAGTATAGCCTTGTTGAGAGTTATTTCCTTGAAGATGCGGAGGTGGCGATTGTCGCACTTGGCACAAGTGTAGAATCTGCGCGTGTGGCGGCAAAAAAGGTGCGTGAGCAAAAGGGCATAAAAGCTGGTGTGCTATCTATCCGCTCTTTGCGTCCTTTTCCATTTAAAGAAGTTGGCGAAGCGATGAAGAATCTTAAAGCGGTGGCGTGTTTGGATAGAAGTTTGCCTGCTGGAACGCTTGGAATGTTGTTTAATGAATTTTCCGCAGCAGCCCTTTCAGCTGGGGCACACCCTATAATGTCAAACTATATCTATGGGCTTGGCGGACGCGATTTGACACAAGCACATTTAGAAGAGATTTTTACTGAGCTTAGTGCAAATGCGAAGGCTGGTAAGCTTACCCACCCACTTCAGCAAATGCTGGGCTTACGCGGACCTAAGATGAGCTTTTTTTAAAAGGAGAATGCAATGGTAAAAGAAGTCAAGAATCTAAAAGAATTTCAAAAATCATCAAAAAAATTTGAAGGTGCGCATTTACTTTGTCCGGGCTGTGCGCACGGAATGATTGTGCGTGAAGTGCTAAGTGCTGTTGATGGACCTATTATTTTAGGAAACTCAACAGGGTGCTTGGAAGTTTCAAGTGCGGTATATCCGCATACAAGCTGGGATGTGCCGTGGATTCACATAGGATTTGAGAATGGCTCTACGGCAGTAGCTGGAGCTGAAGCTATGTATAAGGCTTTGGCACGCAAGGGGCGATATACCGGTGAAAAGCCAAAATTTGTTGCTTTTGGTGGTGATGGGGCGACTTATGATATTGGGTTTCAATGGATTAGCGGTTGCTTTGAAAGAGGGCACGATATGACTTATATCTGCCTTGATAATGAAGTTTATGCGAATACCGGTGGGCAGAGAAGTGGCTCTACCCCGCTTGGTTCAAGCACTTCAACAACCCCTGCTGGAAGCTCAAGCTATGGCAAGAAAGAAAAGAAAAAAGACCTGCTTTTTATTATGGCAGCTCACGGCTCTCCGTATGTCGCTCAAGTCGCACCTAATAAGTGGAAAGATATGAATAAAAAAATTAAACGAGCTATTGACACAGAGGGTCCTACTTTTATTAATGCGATGAGTGCTTGCACCACAGAGTGGCGGTTTGAATCTAATAAGACGGTTGAAGTGAGTGATTTGGCTGTGGATTCTCTCGTGTTTCCTCTTTTTGAAATTGTTAATGGTGTGGAGCTTCATATTACATACCGCCCAAGAAATGTTATTCCTGTGCGTGATTATCTTGGCGCACAAGGGCGATTCAAACATCTTTTCAAACCTGAAAATGAGCATATCATCACACAACTCCAAAAAGATGTAGAAGCGCGTTGGGAATATCTCCAAAGACGCGAAGAAATCAACCCCAAATAATCCCTAATCCCTAATCTTTAGGATTGGGGAGATAAAAGTCTTAATCAAAGATTTATGCAATTTTAAATACAATTGCCGATTTTATTTTCCACTATTTCACTGCTAAGGATACAATAAATGTCAGAAAAATCCGAAAAAATAGGCAAAAAATCAAAAGAAGTTAATGCAGAACTAGAAAATCTTTTTAAAGAAGAGGATAGCGATTATATTACTTATGAGAAAATCGCACAGATTATGCTCAAAGCCCCCACAGCAGCACAAGTCAAAAAAATAAAAGATTTAAGTAAAAAGTATAAAAAACAACTTTTGAGCTCATCTGAAGTAGCAAAAATGCTCAATACCAAAGAGCAGATTCAACGCCAAGCTGATAGAAAGAAACTACTCAATGAGGAGCTTGAAGACGAATTTGATTTTATGAAAGACAAGGAGCTGTTAGAGTGGAGTAGAAGTGATAGCCCTGTAAGAATGTATCTGCGTGAAATGGGGCAGATTCCATTATTAACAAAAGAAGAGGAAGTAAGCTTAAGTAAAAATATAGAGCTAGGTGAGAATACTATACTTGACGCGATTTGCTCTGTGCCGTATTTGATTGATTTTATTTATGACTATAAAGATGCGTTGATTAATAGAGAGAGACGCGTAAAAGAGTTATTTAAAAGCTTTGATGATGAGGAAGAAGAGGGCGAAGAGGAAGAAGAGGAGTTTGATGCTGTTGAAGAGGAGGAGAACTCACGCAAGGCAAATTCCAAAAAAGATCAAAAGAGAATTGAAAAGGTAATGGAGAGTTTTAAAGCACTTGATAAGGCTAAGAAGGATTGGCTCAAAGTGCTTGAGACGCCCATTAGTGAAAGCGAAGATGAATTAGGGCATATTTTGTTGCTCTCCCACAAAAAGCATATTTTGAAAATGAAGCTTTTAGATTTGGGACCTACAAGTAAGCTTATTAATGAGCTTGTAAGAGCTATGGAGAATAGCTTAAAAAGTGGCGATGGCTTTGAGCGTGAATTAAAGCGTTTGGAATATAAACTGCCATTATTTAATGACACACTTGTGGAAAATCATCAAAAGATTCTTGCTAATATTACCGTGATGAGTCGCGATGAGATTGCCGCGATGGTGCCAGAGACGACTATGGTTAGCGTGTATATGGAGCTTAAGAAACTTTTTCAAACAAAAGAGGCAAGTGAGGGGGGGTTTAACCTAGAGCCAGAAAAGTTAAAAGAGATTTTAGAGCAAATCAAACGCGGAAAGTCCATTTCCGATAAAGCAAAAGCAAAAATGGCAAAGTCAAATCTCCGCCTTGTTGTGAGTATTGCCAAGCGTTATACAAATCGTGGGTTGCCTTTTTTGGACTTGATTCAGGAGGGGAATATTGGGCTTATGAAAGCTGTGGATAAGTTTGAGTATAAAAAGGGCTTTAAGTTTTCTACTTATGCGACTTGGTGGATTCGCCAAGCTATCTCTCGTGCCATAGCCGATCAGGCACGCACAATTAGAATCCCTATCCATATGATAGAAACGATCAATAGAATCCACAAGATTATGCGTAAGCATATACAGGAAACGGGCAAAGAGCCAGATATTGAGTATATTGCCAAAGAAGTGGGATTGCCTATTGATAAAGTCAAAAATGTGATTAAGATTACAAAAGAGCCAGTAAGCCTTGATGCGCCTATTGGGAGTGATGATGATGGGAAGTTTGGGGATTTTGTAGAGGATAAAAGCTCTGTTGGTCCTATGGACTATATCCTTAAAGAGGATTTGAAGGTGCAGATTGATGATGTGCTAGAACAGCTTAATGATAGGGAAAAGGCGGTTATCCGTATGCGTTTTGGACTGCTTGATGATGAGAGTGATAGGACATTAGAAGAGATCGGCAAGGAACTCAATGTTACCCGTGAGCGTGTGCGACAAATAGAATCTAGTGCGATTAAAAAGCTCAAACACCCAAAAGTGGGCAGAAAATTAAAGAATTATATTGAAGAATAGGTGTAGCTAGTAAGTAATGCTAAGAATTTTTGTGATTATGAGTTTGCTAGCGGCGGTAGCTTTTGGCTTCCCTAGGAAGCTAACACATACCAGGGCTATTAAGTGATAGTGGCACAATGAGCTATGATTCTCTCACATTTAGCGGGACTGATGATGTAGAAGAAGTGAGCTTTGGCGGAGAGGTGGAGCTTACCGGTGTGCTTGAGAAAGGCTATGAGGGCGAAATGGAGGGGAGTCAAATAAGCTTAAGATTCTATCCTGATAAGAATTTGGCACTACCATTTTTGTATTATAGTCTTATGGGTGTAGATGAGTTGAAGAAGATAGATTTCACAAAGCATAGGGAAAATAGATCCGTGCTTATCTTGAATGCTAGAGACTTGGCACTGCAAGGAGAGCTTGGGCTAGATAAAAAGATTTTTGGTGTCGTGGCAGCTAGGGCAAAAGTGCGGCTTAAGGATTATAGATTCTATGGTGAGGGCGATGCTGGACACGAGATTTATGCAAATATAGAACGTGTGGAGATTTTGAGCGGTATTTCTATCTCGTCTTTGGCTTATGAAGATTTAGGGTCTTTGCGTTTGAAATATAAATCTGCAGATAGCTATATCAACCTACGCCAATCCCCTAATGGCACAATCATCACGCAAATTAAGCGCGAGCGTGTAGCAAAGGATTTTGGTGGAGGGGCTAGTAACGAAGCTGGTGCGAGATTGTATTATGCGGGAGAGAGGCTATTTAGGAGTAAAGATAGTGCGCAAGATTCTGCTTGGCTTGGGGTGTTTTATTTCCCCAATGGCGCAAAAAGTCCAATATTTGGCTATATCCACGAATCGCAGGTGTTGTTTGCCTTTGGTGTTGATTAGGCGCATATTTTGACTGATTTGATACGCTTTTAGCCAATCTTTAGCAATTTGTGCTAGAATCCACGCTTTATTTTATACCAATCAAGGAGGTCATTATGGCTTTAGATACGGCGAAAAAAAAGGAAATCATTGCAAAATTTGCAAGAGATGGTAAGGATACGGGCTCAAGTGAAGTGCAAATCGCACTGCTTTCACAGAGAATTGCGGATTTGACAGAGCATTTGAAAGCAAATCCAAAAGATCATTCAAGCCGCTTAGGGCTTTTGAAGCTTGTAGGACAGAGAAAATCACTTCTAGCCTACCTTAAGAAAACACAATACACTCGCTATGCCAAACTCATCGGTGAGCTAAAACTCAAAGATAGATAATGTCTTAAGATTCTAACCTTGATTCTTAGGCTAGAATCTTTCTCCAAATCTTCCAAACACAAGCAGAATTAACATACAGCACATACCGCTAAAAATCACTTCCCCAAAGGAATTAAGTGCCTTGGTTTGTGATAGGATTAGAATCCCAAAACTCGCCCCGGTAGTTAAGGCTGAAAAAATAATAGCGTGGTTTGTGCGTGGGTTTTCTCCTTCTTTTATCGCATAGATTCCATAATCTACACTTACCACCACAAGGATAAGCAATGCAAAAAGGTGCATCATATTAAATTCACTATGACTTGCAATAACGCAAAGTGCCACGCTCAAAGGAAAAAGCACAAATCCCGCTGTGTGAAAAAAATCTTTTCTTAAACTAAGGGCTAGAGAGAGAAGCATAAGCCCTAGGGCAAGGCTCAAAACAAACATCATAGGCTTATAAATAGAATCTGCAAGATTATCCATAATGCTTTGCAAAGAGCGTGTTTCAAGCATAAGATCAGATTCTAGAATCTGCTTTTGCTCTTCTGTATTCCATAGCTTAAGGTTGCTATTTGAATTTGTTTTTAATGCTTCAAGGAGTGAAGTGGCGTGCTTTATCTGCTCTTGTGTCATATTTGCCAAAAGATAAAAATGCTTTTCTTGCGTTTCTCCCTGCTTTTTGTTAAAAGTTAGATTTAGCCCTTCGCTAAGAAGTCCTCGCACAAAGAGCATAAGCCCTTGAGGCTCTCTAGCTTGTAGCAAAACTTGTGGTGTATCGTTGTGAAGTCTTTCAAAAAATGCTTTTTGTTCAAGCATTTGCGTGTTGTGATAGTCAAGCTTAGAGAGATCAAAATCAAGCCTTGTATGCCAAGCGGCGTAAATAAAGCCAAGAAAGGCTAGGAGCAAAAACACAAAAGAGGGTATGCAAGGCTTTCTTAAATGACTAATAAAAGCAAAAAGCCTAGGGGGATTTAAGCCCAAATGCGGATAGATAAAAGCAAAACTCATATAAGCAATGCTTAAAGAAATCATCGCATACAAGGCAAGTTGAGCTAAAAGTGGAAAAGGGATAAACAAACACGCCCCAAAGCCTAGCATTGTGGTGATATAGCCATAAAACACAGCACGATTAAATATTGCTTTTTTCCCCGCATAAAGCCCAAAAAAGTGATGGTGCATCATATAGTCAATGGCAATATTTGAAATCCCCATACCAAAGCTTAATGCCATAATCGTAACCTTTGGATACACGCACAGCACGAGCAAAATGGCAATGATATTGGCAAGAATAAGTGTGCAAATGGTGTGAAAAGTCAAAAGTGGTATGCGGAGAATCACAAAATACAGCACAATAAATACAAGCGATGCAAAGCCTAAAAGAAAATTCACCTCTTGTAAAATTAAGCCTAGATTCTCCACTCGCATAAAATCAGTGGAAAAATATCGCATATCCGTATAGCTAGATTCTAACTCTTTGAAGCTTTGGAGTGTGCTTTTAAGCTCTGTATCCTCAAGGCTACGCAATTCCACAAGGGCGTAAAATTCATAGTCTTTGGCAAGAAGGGGTGAGCGTGAATCTTGTAAAATTTGTGGCGTTTGCGAAGTTTGGAATGTGTGCAATATAGGGGCAAAAATTTGAGTAAAATCTAAATCTACCTGTGAGTTTGAATCTGGGGTAAGGAGATATGAGCTAGGGTTGGTTAAAAAGTCATAGAGTTGTTGCTGCTGTGAGGGGCGGAATTGCAAGATGGAAGCGACATTGGGAATTTTTTCAACCTGTGAGAGAAGTGTCTCAAATCGCTTTTTTGAAGATTCATTAAATCCACGCAAAGCTAAGGGAATATATTTTGAGTTTGCAAAATGTCTGTGGGCTTCAATCAAGGCTCTGTTATCGTTATCTGGGAATAAATCAAGCACCTCTTGACTTATCCTAGAAGAATCTACAATCCATAAAAAAATGCCAAAAATACAGACAAAAAGTATCAGGTGTAGCGAGACAAATTTGTTCATTGTTAAGCCTTGGAATCTAAGAGAATGCAAAGTAAGTATTATAAAACCTTTGCTATAAGAGAAGGCTAAAGTTATGCGAGAAAAATGAAGAGATTATGCTGCCAAAAGCAGCTATGTGAAAGATTCAAAGCCCTTTCACATCGGCAAATTAGATTTTAAAAGGATTTTCAACCACCTTTTTTCTATCTACAATATATGGAATAAGTGCCATATGTCTTGCACGTTTGATAGCCACTTCCACACGCTCTTGCCATCTTTTTGTGTTGCCTGTCAAGCGTCTTGGCATAATCTTGTATCGCTCTGAAAGTGAATGCTTAAGCATCTCCACATCTTTGTAGTCAATAAACTCAAGCTTCGCTTCAGTGTATCGGCAGTATCGTTTTGAGTATTTTTTCTTTTCCATTGGGTCTCCTTTTAGAAATTATGAGAAATGACGCTTAAAATGGGAGGTCTTCATCGTCAATATTGATTTCAGGGATATTTTGAGAATAGCCTCCCGCTGCTTCTCTCCCACCGCCATAAGTTTGTGGCTGATTATAGCCTTGAGGATTGTATCCTGTATTTGGATTATTATATCCACCATTGTTTGTGGTGTTTGCAGGATTTGCGGAGTAGGCATTATTATATCCCCCTCCATTCTCGCTATAAGCTCCACTTTCGCCCATAGATTTAGAATCTAGCATTTGCATACTTTCAGCTGTGATAGTGTGTTTGCTTTTTTTAGCTCCACTTTGGTCAGTCCAAGATTCAAAGCTTAATCGCCCTTCAATGAGAATCTTGCTTCCTTTTCTTAGGTATTGATTTGCCACTTCTGCACTTCGCCCAAAAAGCTTCACATCAACAAAGCATACTTCTTCGCCCTGCGAACCATCTTGCTTTTTATATCTCCTATTGCTTGCCAATCCAATGGTCGCTAGAGCACTTCCGCTAGGCAAGTATCGTAGCTCTACATCTCGTGTGAGATTTCCCATCATAATTACCTTGTTATACATCTAGCGTCCTTTTGTGTATTAGGCTTGTGGAGTTTCCTGTGTGTCTGCCTTTGGGGTTTCCTCTTTTTTTGGCTTTGTAGCTTTTGCTTCAGGCTTATTATTTGCCTTATTGACAAGCGATTGCCACGCACTCTGCTCTTTTTTGCTCTCATACTTAATCACAATAAATCGCAAAATTTCTTCATTAATGCGGTAATTTCGCTCAAGCTCCAAAATCAAGCTAGGCTCTGCTTTGAAGTAGATAACAAAATAATATCCGCGTTTATTTTTTTTGATTTCATAAGCAAGATTCCGCATACCCATATCAAGGCAGGTTTCAATCTCGCCACCATTTTTTGTAATAACTTCTTTGAAAAAATCAATTCTTGCCTTGATTTCTTCTTCAACAAGTGTCGGTTTGAGAATAAACATCGTCTCGTAGAATTTCATTATGTCTCCTTTTGGTGTAACCGCCCTTTTGTAGCTTAAATGAGCCAAAAGAGCAAGGTATAGGGGGCGGATTTTAGCGTATCAATTCTTGAATTTTGATTAAAGCACCCATAGATTGCTTAGATTTGCCCTTGCTGACTTCATATCGCCAGAGTGAAAGTAACTCAAAAATGTGAATATATTCTGTCTCTTTAAAGCGTATGCAGTAGCGTGATAAACGCTCAATAATGTGTGTTGGGGGATTGTAGCCTAGAATCTCCCTTGCATTGATACTCCCATAGCTCTTTGCGTAAGCAAAAAATAAAAAAAGTTGGTAAAAAAATCGCTGAATCTCCCCAATCATCATTATTTCATTCACACCCTCTTCATAAATATTTTGCAATATATGAATAAAGGGCTTTTTATCCATAACCGCACAGCACAGCTCCTCTATGCTAAAGCTCCCTACACCATCGCATAATAGATTAACTTCACTCATATCAATGCTTTTTCCCGCATAAATGCTAAATTTCTCTAGCTCATTCAGGCTTAAAGCAATGTCATTATTTTGTATATTTAGAATTTGAGTTAAGATTCTATCATCAATCTTTAGTCCAAGCTCTTTGCTTCTTTCCTGTAAAAAGCCTATACATTCTCTCATATTTGACTCAAAAAATCGCACTTCAACAACGCTATTTTTTGGCATTTTAGGGTGATGAAAATACCCCGCAATACCCTTGCAATCACGCATATAATCGCCACTAGACTTATTTTGTGCTTGATAATATTCTACAATCAAGGCATTATGTGTATTAGCACTCAAAGAGTGTAAAAAGAGTTCAACATCCGCCTTGCTAAGTTTGTGATGAATCTTTAGCACCACAAGGGAGCTTGTGCCAAAAAGTGAGCCTTGTGAAAGCAAAGTATTGACGCTGACATTATTATATTCATCAAAATAAAAGGTTGTTTTTTCTTCACTCTTTAAGCTTTGAGCGATTTTCTTACCATAATAGCCCACCATAAAGCTATCTCCATATAAAAAACTCGCACGAGGTGGATTTTCTTTTAATAGTGTGTCAAGTTGGGCTTTATTCATTTTTTTCCTTTGTGCGATTTTTTGCCACATTTTTGAGATGTGTTTTGCGACATAAGTTCTTGTGTTTGTGAATCTAGCACCTTTGCATAAACGCTCATAGTGAGCAAATCCACTTCCATAATCTCCACTTCCACCACGCTAAAACGAGGCACAAATCTATCAAGCGTGATTTTCACTTGCGGAATGACATTAAGAGCCACACCTTCTCCTTCATCTCTGCTGACTAGAATCTCGCATCTAAGCCCTTTATCTAGTAGTCTTTTAGCATATCGCAACATCTTAAAATGATAAAAATACGATTCAATCTGGGCTATTTGCTTTTCTTTCAGGTTGAGTTCGTGGGTAATGGCATTGCAAGATTCAAGCAAAAATGGCAGATTTTTATCTTTATGTAAAATTGCTTTTAGGATTCTATGCACAATAAGATCACTATATCGGCGGATAGGCGAAGTAAAATGCGTGTAAGATTCAAATCCTAAACCAAAATGTGCTAAAGGCTTTGAGCTATAAGTCGCTTTGCTTAGAGATTTAATGATAAGCCCATCTATTATTGCTCTTTGATTGTTATTTTGAGATATTTTGGCTTTATCTTTTTTGTCCGCTTGAGCTTGAATCTGCGTAATTAGCGTATGTATATCTTGTGTCCTTGGCACTTCATAGCCCATAGATTCTAAATCCCACCTTAGTTCATCTATTCGCTCTAGCTTTGGCGGAGGGTGGATTCTAAAAATACCTGAATCTAGCATTTTAGCACTCTCCACATTAGCTAAAAGCATAGATTCTTCAATAATGCTATGGGCTAAACTTTGAGTGCTTTGCTGCCACGAGAGAATTTCCATAGATTCATTAAGCTTTAATTTTATCTCTTCACTTTTAAAATCAAAGCCCACATTTAAGCGGTTTTTTCTGCACTTTTTCACAAATGGCACATAGGCTTTGAGCCATTGCGTAATAGAATCGGGCAGTTGCGTGGATTTAGCGGACTTATTTTGTAAAAAAGATTCTATTTCTTCATAGCTGACATTAGCGTGAGATTGTATAAGGGCTTCAAAAAGCTTGCTTTTTTTCACTTCTGCTTTTGTGTTTAAGCTTATTTCCCACACCATTGCTAAACGCAATCCATTTTGCTTTAAAGAACAGATTCCACTGCTTAGGGCAAAGGGAAGCATAGGCAAAACTTTGTGTGGAAAATACAGGCTAAAGCCTCTTTTTTTAGCCTCCTTATCAAGCTCACTATTAAAGCTCACATACTCGCTGACATCGGCTATTGCCACATAGAGTGTGCGGGATTTTACATCAAAATAAATCGCATCATCGTGGTCTTTTGCATCAATGGGATCTATCACACAAAAGGGCAAATGGCTTAAATCTACACGATTGGGATACATAGCCTTATGCACTTCATCGCCAAAAGACAAGGCAAACTCATTAGAGCTAGGGCTAAAGTCATAGGTGCGATTATAAGTGCTTAGGGCGATTTTTTCATCAATATTTGCATCTTCTAGCACACCAAAGACTTCAACTATATTGCCACTTGCCACTTCCACTTTTATGACGCAATGCTTTGGCAGGGCTTTGAGTGATTTTTGTGAGAGTTTTAGCTCAAGGTAACGCCCCTTTTTGCCCCTAGATTCTAACTCTAGGGCAAGAATCTGCCCCTTTTTCATTACAAGCACGGCAATAGTGTAGGGCTTTGTGGCGTATAAAAGCGTGATAAGATTTGCTTTTTGCTTTGCTTTGCTTTTTTGCCCTTTTTGCTTTGCCTTGCCCCTTTTAGCTAGGATAATATCGCCCTTTTTGAGTTTATAAAATTTACCTTTTTCAAGCACAAAATCCGCAGAATCTGTGTTTTTAAAGCTTTTAAGAAAAACCTTGCCACTTTGTGAAATATCCACACTGCCGATGACAAAATCACTTTTAAGCTTATGGATATTCCCTTGTGTTTCAAGGACATTGTATTCTTGTAGTTTTGTAAAGGCATTATGGAATGATCTTGGAATCTGCTTTGTGCCATTGGCGATAAGTGCGTAAAAATAAATCATTCTTTTATCCTTTGAGTTTTGCCTTTAAGCCCTACTTTTTTCATTCTATTCCGCCATTAGATTCTATTTTTTTCCCGCCATAATCTTAGAATCTCGCCTAAAGTCTTTGGCTCAAAGCCCAAACGCTCACAGCTCACATTAAAGCAAAAGGAATAATTGGTATCGCGTGAATGGATATGTCCGTGGATATTTAAGCTACAATCTGCTAGGGCAAAAAGCGTATCTAGGCTTTCTCTACTCTTAGCAAACCTATCGTGTGCCTTGCGGTGAAATACCGGAAAATGCGAAAACATAATCCGCTCTCCACCACAATCAGCAATAATGGCATTGAGATATACATCATCTTTTATCATCATCTTGCCGTATTTTTCATAGAGTTTTTTGCGTATTGCCTTAGCATTTGGAATCTGCAAATTTAAGCCCCTTTGCACCTGCCAACTTTTAAGTGTTTTAAGCTTGGTAAAACGCGTAACGTCATTATTGCCGACAAGGAGCTGTTTTTTACCCAGCAGTTCTTTTAAGTAGTGAAACCCACCCGGATAACACAAATCCCCCAAATGTAAGATTCTATCCTTTTTCCCCACCGCCTTATTCCATAAATCCCTATGAAACGCATAAAAATCATCATAGCCATTTGCCCTAGCACTTTTTAGGCGTGAAGGCTCTCTTTGCAACACTGCTTTATGTCCAAAGTGGCTATCGGAGATAAGAAAAGTATTTTCATTAATGATAAAATCCATACCCTTATCCTTACGGGATTGGCTCTAAAAGTCGCTTTGCTACATAGCCTTGTATCTCTCTTCTGCCACTTTGAGATTCAAAGATGTAATAAATTTTCGCCCATTGTGTATTATCCTTATCCTTTTCAAAGGATAGAATCTGCATTTTTCGTCCCTTTGGTGCTTTAGCGATGATGATAGAATCTGTGCTGGGCTTTGCCCTTATCATAGCGGTATTGACGATAACTTTTGCATAAGATTCTGTCTTTTTTTGTGGCAGATTTGGCGTGGAATCTTGCTCTTTATTTTGTGGCGTTTTTGGGGCTTTTTGTGGTGTAGATTCTATGTTTTGGGCTTGGCTTTGCTCTTGTGGGGGCAAAAGCGTGTTGCTTAGAGCTTGGCTTATCACATAGCCCTGTAATGTTTGCGTGGGCTTTGTTTGTGGAATAGAATCTACTGAAACTTTGCTCCATTTGCCTACTTGCTGCAAAACTTTTACCTGTGTATATTTTGGCAATTTGGCGATGATGGCAGAATTTGTGCTAGGCTTTGTTCTTAAATTTAGCCCGAGATTTGATTTGACAGCAAGTATTGTGGGGGCTGTGTTTGTAGATTCAGATTCTGTGGGTTTTGGCTTAGGTTTTAAAGTCGCTTGTGAATCTGTTGTTTTTGAATCCGTTGTCTTTGCTTGGGTTTGTTTTGAATCTGCAATTTTTGCTGTTTGCGTGGCTTTAGCAGTTTTGGAATGCACTGCTGGAGTATAAAGCACTTGCTGAAAGGTTGAAACTCTTTTCTCTCTAGGCTTGGCAAAAGAGATGATAATCATACCGCTAAAGGCATTATTGCGGTAAAACTCCGCACGAAAATGTGAAGCATTGGTATCAAGGCTATATTGGGGTTTAAAGTCTTTTTTGTAGATTGTTACACCGCTTTCATTAGGCAGGGGATTATTATCATTAGGCAAGACATAGCCGATAACATTTACTCTATGATTGGCTAAAGGCTCAAACTCAACACTTTGCTTAGCATAGACTATTGAGCCTATCGGCACGGATTGTAGCTCTCCATCAACCTTGATTTTGACATTTTGAAGCGAATGCTCAAACTCATACCATTGCGGAGAAAGTGTGCTAAGTTTGCGTGAGCCATAGTGTAAATTGAGCTTGCCATTTTTGTTTGGCACTATACCGAGCAGATGACTTTGGCTTTCAATCTTTAGCTGTTTTAGGTTGCCCTGCTTTGGCAGGGGAAAATAGGTCAGTGAAGGACGCAAAGAATCTAGGGGCAAAAAGATAGAATCTTCAATCTTTGCGTATAAAGATTCTGTGTTAAGCAGTGTTTTAATCGTAGCGACATTCAGCTCAAAATCCCGCTCAAAAGTAATGCCTAACTGCCCTAGTAAAGATTCAATAGCTAAAAGATGATAAAACACACGCGTTGGCACATCAAGCTCTTTGCTTGTCTCATTTGTAAGGGCGGGTTTATTTAAAGAGAGTGAAAAGAAAGTGAGAGCTTTGAGTTGCTCAACATCATTTTTGGCTTTTGTTTGGGTATTATGCACGTGGAAGCGATGAATGGGATTTAAAATCCGCAGATTAATATCAGCCACCATTTGAGCCACAAAAGATTCTAATTCTCCATATTTTCCATCAATGCGTATTTGATCCACAACCGAGCAGTTGCCCCATTTATGTGGATTCAAAAGATTGCTTTGATAAGTAGGACGCCAATACCCACTCCCATCGTGCAAGTGCATAGAGATGTCAATTTCCGGGTTGGCAAGGAGCTTTTTGATGTTTTGGATACTCTCATAATCTGGGTCATTTTGGCTCAAAGCGGCAAACTTGCGATTCATATCGCCATATACGCCACGCATATTGGCAAACATTCCGTGCGGATTCACCACAGGCACAACCCACACACTCCCCTTTGTTATCTTATAATGTCGCAAAAATAAATCTGTGGAATAATACGCCCCGGGCTCATCGCCGTGAATCCCACCCATAAGCAATAAGGTCGGTGCATTTTTATCGCCTTCATTTAATTTATAAAGCTCAAAATCCCGCACGAGATTTTCCGCATAAAGCAGATGTGTAAGGGCATTGAAAGTAAGAAAAAAAGCAAGGATAAAACGCATTACTGCCCTTTTGCCTTTGTGATTCTATGCTCCCTTTCACTCTCCATTTCTTTATACAGCAAGGCACAGGATTTAGTGAGTTCTCTAATTTGCAAAATGTAGTTTTGCCTTTGAGCTACCGAGATGGCTTTTCTTGCATCAAGGACATTAAAGCAATGGCTTGCAAGCATTGTGTAGTCATAGGCTACAAGGGGGATTTTCTGCTCCAAGCAGTTTTTGACTTCATTAGCGTATTGATTAAAAATGCTAAAAAGCATTTGCGTATCTGCCACTTCAAAGTGATATTTTGAAAACTCATATTCCCCTTGCAAATGCACATCGGCATAGAGCATTGGCGGATTAGTATTCCACACAATGTCAAAAATATTTTCCTTGCCTTGAATATACATTGCTAGTCTTTCCACACCATAGGTAATCTCCACTGCCACAGGGCGACAGGGGATACCGCCCACTTGCTGAAAATATGTAAATTGCGTTACTTCCATACCATCTAGCCATACTTCCCAGCCTAGCCCCCACGCTCCAAGTGTTGGGGATTCCCAATTATCTTCTACAAAACGCACATCGTGAGCCTTTATATCTAGTCCCAAAGATTCAAGACTATGTAAATACAGCTCTTGTATATTATCGGGGCTAGGCTTTATAAGCACTTGAAATTGATAGTAGCTCCCTAGGCGGTTGGGATTTTCCCCATAGCGTCCATCTGTGGGGCGGCGAGATGGGGCGACATAGGCTACACTCCACGGCTTTGAATCTAGGCTTCTTAATAAAGTAGCAGGGTGGAATGTCCCAGCTCCTGCGGGAATATCATAGGGTTGCACGATAAGGCAGCCTTGATTTTTCCAAAACTCCTGCAATTGTAATAAAATATCTGAAAAACTAAGCATATCACTCCTTTATATAATGTGTATTGTGTAAAAACATCATCGTGCCTTTGGCTTTGTTGCAAAACTTTGCCACGACATCGCATTTGATTTTAAAAAGTAAGAAAAGTCGCTCATCTTTATAAGATTCTAAACATTCAAAATTCCCCATACCTTTGGCTAGAATCATATCCGCAGAATCATAAAGGCTTTGGGTTTGAGAATTCGCATCAGCATACACAAAGCCCGGACTTCTCACACCTGAGCTTAAAACTTCACAAGATTCTAATAAAGGCTGTGCTAATGGGTGAAGCATATCCTGCAATGTCAAATCATTGATAATCGCCCTGCCACGCACCGCATAGCTTATGCTAAGATGTGGATAAATAGCTTTAAGCGTGACAATAAGTAGAGCATCAAAGATATTTTCCCCCGCATTATCCGCAATATATAAAAGACTTTTAGCAGATTCTAATTTTGAGATAAAAGGCTTTAAGTCATACGCCCCAAAGTCCAAAGATTTAAAATCAAAATCTGCATTGTCAAAGCTAAAGCTATGCTGTGAGCCATAGTCAATAACATTTCCTAAAATCGCCATTCTAACCGCCCAATCTAGCCGAGTAAAGATAGAATCTTTACTCCATACTATTTTTTCATTATGTATTTGTGGCTCAAGCTTTGGGGCAGGGTAGCGTGAGATAAGCTCTTGGCAGATATGAAAGGCTTTTTGTATGCTCTCTTGTTTGATATGTGCGTATGGGTCATCATTTTGTAGCGTGGTGGATAAATCTTTATAAATATCAATAGCAATTTGTGGGGGTGTGAGAAGATTATCTTGCTTATTTGGTGTGATATAGCTTTGTTTAAGAGATGCAAGTTTTTTTTCAACGCATTCTTGCAAGGGTTGTAAATTATGCGTTGGAAGCATTTTTGAAAAGTTTTTAATCTGCCTTTGTAAGCAGTCAAAACACATCTCTTGTGCTATCATTTTGTCTCTGTCATATTGGAGACTTTGCCCCACATCAAGCGATATTTGCGTTTCATAAATTCAATCTCTTCCCTTGAACGCTCTAATTCCAAACGCAAAGTCTCCATTGTTTTTTTATCATCATCATACACTTCCTGCATAGAAATCAGGGCATCTTTTAAAAACGAGTTTTCATTTTTAAAGGCACTGATGGTTTCATCTTTTGCTGAAATAACCTTATCGTGCAGTCCAAGGATAGTGGAGATTGTCTTTTCTACAAAGACGGGATCAAGTTCCTTGCCATTCATATCCGCAGAGACTAGCCCAGATTCTACTTTTTTCACAAGGGCGGAAGTCCCAGAAGTTGCATCAACAAAAATCTTATTTTCCTCCTCCTTGCTTTTAATGCTCCCCTCATTGATTAAGTCCATAATCTTTGTTTCATCAAGCCCAGAGAGCTTAATAAACTCGTGGAGTTCTAGCCAAGTTGTCGTATTTTCCATAAATCCCCCTTAGATTCTCACTTCAATCTCTGCTGAATCTAGCTCTACCTTTTTGGCTTTCATCACGCGATCTTCAATGAGTTTCCCAGCTAGCTCATCATTTTTAAGACTTAGAATCTGCATAGCTAAATACGCCGCATTAATCGCCCCAGCTTTACCAATACTCACCGTTGCCACAGGCATAGAGCTAGGCATTTGCACCGTTGAAAGCAAGGCATCAAGTCCGTCCATTGCCCCACCGCTTAAAGGCACACCAATCACAGGCTTACAAGTTTGAGAGGCAATCGCCCCGGCTAGATGGGCTGCCATTCCCGCTGCACCGATAAAAACTTGTGCGCCACGAGATTGTGCGTCTTTGACATATTCTTTTGTGCGTTCCGGTGAGCGATGAGCCGAGCTTATAATCACTTCATAAGCCACATCAAATTTTTTAAATACTTCTATACATTCACTCATCACATTCCAATCGCTCTTACTCCCCATAATCACGCTAACAAAGTCCATTTTCACTCCTTTTGGCTCTTTTAAAATGTGCGGATTCTAGCATATTTGTATTAATTCCTTGTGTGCCTTAGAATGTCTTTAGCCACTCTATAATGCAAGATTCTAGCTCTGCCACATCAAGCACATCTTTTTGCACTTCATCTTTGCTAAAAAGATCTGTGATTTGTTTTGAGATTGTGCAGTTAGCTTTGGCACAGATTGTTTTAATGGCTTCTTCATCACAAATATTTTGGGAAGATTCTAGAATCTGCTCTTGTGTTAGAGCAGCACTTACACTCGGGGCGAATTTACTCCATTCCGCTGTGGCTAAAATAATGCTTTTATTTATCACGCCTTTTTCCTGCAATGTCTTTGCTACATAATAGCCAATAGCCGTGTGTGGGTCAAGCACATAGCCATTTTTAAAGCATTCTGCGATACTTTGCAGACATTGTGTATCATCGCAACTCATCGCACTAAAATCTTCTCTCACAAGAGCAAGTTCAGAATCTAAAAGGCTATATTTACCCTGTGTTGCAAGATTCTCCATTAGCTCCTTTGTGCGTTTAGCCCCAAAGTAAAAATACAGCATTCGCTCTACATTTGAGCTTTTTAGAATATCCATTGCTGGAGATTTTGACTTGATAAGATGACGAAAAGAAATATCATATACACCCATATTTATAAAATCGCTTAAGATATTATTGACATTAGAGGCAACCACAAGCTTGTGTATGGGTAAGCCCATTTTTTTAGCAAAAAATGCCCCTAAAATATTGCCAAAATTCCCACTAGGCACGACAATGGATAGCTTCTCTCCAAAGGTGATACTGCCATTTTTTACCGCACTCATATATGCCCAAAAATGATACACAATTTGAAAAACAATGCGTCCTATATTCACAGAATTAGCGGCGGAGAGCGAGATTCCAAGATTGTTAAGCTTGTGGATAAAATCTTTGTTGGCTAGGAGATTTTTTAACGCACTTTGGGCATCATCAAAATCCCCCTTAATGCCAATAACCTTGCAATTTTTAGATTCTTGTGTTGTCATTTGCAGTCTTTGCACATCGCTTGTGCCGCCACTTGGGTAGAGACATACAACTTTTATATACTCTTTATTCGCAAAGCTTTGCAGTGTCGCAGGACCGGTATCACCACTTGTAGCAGCTAGAATCATAAAAGGGGTTTTATTTGTTTTGGCAAAGGAAGAGAGTAAAACACCAAAGGGTTGTAACGCCATATCCTTAAAAGCTCGTGTGGGACCAGAATGGAGATTGAGCATAAAGAGATTTTTGCTTAAAGTGTGGAGTGGGGCGGGATTTGTAGGATCATCAAAGTTATCATAGCTTTGCAGGGCTTGTTGCAAAAGATTTGGGTTAAGATTGAGATTCAAAGAAAAAAAGAGCCTTTCGCATAATTGTTTATATGAGAGATTTTGAAAACTTTGTAGCATTTCTTGACTAAACAAAGGAAGTTTAGAAAATGTATAAAGTCCGCCTTGTGGGGCATTTGGATTAAGCATTGCGTGTTGAAAAGTAACGCCTAAATCTTTATTATCATCTCGTGTGGAAATAAACATACTCATCATAAAATCCTTCATATATTGTGATAATTTTTGTAGCAATCTCTGCATTCTAGCATATTTTGTTTTAACGCTTTATTTCCATATCTTGGCTGTAAAACACTTCACGCACAATCTTGCCAGATTCATCAAACTCTACTGCCCTGCCTTCTTTTTTGCCTTGTTTGTAGTGGAGCTGATGCCAAAGTTTGCCACTTTTTATATCATAAATATTCATCTGCCCTTCTTGCAAACCATAGGCAAAGTTCATCTCACTTTTAATCTTGCCACTTGTTACATCAAAAAGTCTGCAAGGTCCGTGAAGTAGCCCATTACGATAATGGGCTTCATAAATCAGCACACCTTTTTGGCTAAACATTTGAAATAACCCCTCTCTTTTGCCATCAACATAAAATGCCCTCTGTGCGACACCGCCATCAAGGTAGTATAGAATCTCTTTGCCGTGCTTGATTTTTGTGCCATTTTTGTAAGTGATTTGGGCGTTATATGTGCGTCCATCTTCTTGTATTTGCTCGTTTTTTTCTTCTCCTGTGATATTTTCAAGCATTTCTTGTGTGTAGGCTTTTTTGTGGGTTTGGCTTTTTTGTGGAGATAAAGGCTCTGTGGAAGCCATAAAATCTTGCTCTTTTTGACTGCTTGGAGTGCTTGTGTTTGACTCATTTGTGGGGTTTTGGGCAGGGTTTGAGATAGAATCTTTGATGGCATTTTTAGCAGAAGTTTGAGTAGGTTTTTGAGTGGGCTGCTTTTGCTTAGACTTTGCATTTTCGTTTTGTTTTTGAGTGAGCGTTTTTGCGGGGGTTGAGATTGTGGCTTCTTGCGGTGTTGGCTCTTGTTGGCAGGCGGTCAAAAACCCTAACACATAGCAAAAGATAAGAAAGCTACAAGCTTTTGTTATTATTTTGCCCTTTGTCATTTTCCCTCCTTTTAGTAGCACGGATTCCAGCGGCAGCTTGTTTCATTAATGACATTGCCTTTTGTATCATATTGTTTTACCCACTGCTTCCTGCCTTGTTTATACATTGTCTCAAAAGTGAGCTTTTCATACTTGTCAAATTCCTGCCTTACGCCCTCACGCATATCATTTTTATAAAAAAACTGCTCTTTTACTTTGCCAGATTCATAGTATTTTTTGCCCTCACCCTCGCGTTTATTATCCACATACATTTGTGAGCTTTCAATCTTGCCAGATTCATAATAAAGTGTGCGAGTATTTGTCTCCTTGCCTTCAATATACTCTCGTGATTCTTTAAGTTTGCCATTTAAGTAGTATGAGCGGACAAGCCCATTGTATTTATCATTAATGTAATTTGCACGGAAAATCACAACGCCATTTGGTGCGATTTTAATTTGTTTGCCACATTTGAGCGTTGTGCCTTTGCAGTATTGTGTCTTTATGGTGATAGGTGAATCTTTGCTCCCTGTGTAGGAGATTCTTAATTCTAGCTCATTTGCTTCACTCTGTGCTGCAAGTGTTGTGAAAGCAAAGACTACGCTTAAGGCTAAAAAGATTCTTTTTATCACATTTTTTATCACTTGTCCCCCTTAGATTTTCCCCATAGACCTAGAACTAGCCTTTTAGGCGTGTGATATTGACACCTAGATTAAGAAGCTTTTTTTCAATTTGTTCATAGCCTCTATCAAGGTGGTAGATTCTGTGGATATTTGTTACCCCCTCACTCACAAGGGCAGCAACGATGAGGGCAGAGCTTGCCCTTAAGTCTGTTGCCATTACATCAGCTCCAACAAGGGGGCTAATGCCCTTTATCGTGGCGTGATTGCCCTTGAGTGAAATATCCGCTCCTAAGCGTTGCAATTCACTCACGTGCATAAAGCGATTTTCAAATAATCGCTCTTCAGTCACGCTTGTGCCTTCACATTGTGTCGCTAGAGCCATAAATTGCGCTTGCATATCAGTTGGGAATCCGGGATATTCAGTGGTAATAATCTCAAAAGGCTTTAGCTTTTGTGCTGGAAGTATGGTAAGTGATGTATCGTGCTTATTAAAGCTAAAGCCAATTTCTTCTAGTTTATCCGTGATGGCTCCAAGGTGGGTATTTTGCACCCTTTCAAGCGTGATAGAAGAGTTTGTGATTGCCGCGGCACATAGATAAGTCCCAGCTTCAATTCTATCAGGGATAACTTCAATAGGGTTAAAATCAAGCAATTCTCCGCCATTACCTTCAATAACTAGCTCATTTGTCCCAATCCCTGTAATCTTAATGCCACTTTGGGCTAGAATCTCGCATAGTTGCACGACTTCAGGCTCTTTAGCAGCATTAATAATACGCGTTGTGCCTTGAGCCAAGGCTGCTGCCATAATGACATTTTCACTGCCTGTAACGGTGATTTTATCAAATAAAATATCAGCCCCTTTTAGTCCGCCTTTGGCTTCAGCGATGATATATCCGCCCTTAATTTGAATTGTTGCACCCATTTTCTCCATAGCCTTGATATGCAAATCCACAGGACGCGCACCGATAGCACAGCCACCGGGCAAACTCACCTCGCAATGTCCAAATCGTGCTAAAAGCGGTCCAAGCACAAGAATAGATGCACGCATTTTTCTCACAATATCATAAATGGCTTTAGTATGCACGATGTTTTGGGCTTGAGCTTTGAGCGTGTTGGGATTAAGCCACTCAAGATTCACGCCTAGGTGTTCTAAAAGTTTAGCTAGGGTTTTGACATCAGCTACATCAGGCAGATTGCTGATTGCTACTTCGTTTTTACTAAGAAGTGTGGCTGCAAGTATGGGCAGGGCGGAGTTTTTCGCACCAGAAATGCTAATGCTTCCTTGAATCTTGGGAGTTTTGTGTATTTGTAAAAAATCCATTTCTTATCCTTTTGTTTGTGCTTATTTGCTTTCGCGTTTTTGTAAGGCTCTGCCAATCGCCTCTTTGATATTTGCTTTGCTTTCAGGGTTGGCAGATTCAAGGCTATCTTGAAAATTTACTACTTCATCAACCTCCATAAGATTCATATTTACGGCAAAGGCAGAGATAAGCTCAATCCACAAGCCATACTCTTCGCCATTCTTTGGATAAGTCTTAAAAGAGCGTAAAAATTCATCAAGCAATGGCTTAAGTTTAGCTTTGTCATTTGCAAACTCATTGAGTTCTTGAGAAAGAGCATTTAGGCGACTTTCTTTTATCTCTGTCTTATCATTCTCAAGTGCAACAGCCAAAAGCCCAGCAAAGATAACAGGTAAGCATAGCAGAAAAAACACTAACCAACAAACAACATAAAAGCTAATATTAAACATTTAATGGCTTCTAGTGCTTAAAATGCTCATAAAAATCAATTGTTGCTTTTACATAGCCATCAATACTTCCGCAGTCATAGCGTTTGCCTTGAAATTTATAGGCTAATACTCTGCCTTGCTTGGCTTGCTCTAAAAGGGCATCAGTGATTTGAATCTCCCCTTTTTTACCCGGCTTTGTAACACGCAGAATATCAAAAATATCAGGCGTTAAAATATAGCGACCAATAATGGCAAGATTGCTAGGGGCTTTATCAACGCTTGGTTTTTCTATCATATCGCTTACACGATACACGCCAGATTCTATCTCTTCGCCTTGGATAATGCCGTATTTATCCACTTCATTCTTATCCACTTCTTCAATGGCCACAATGGAGCAACGATATTTTTTATATAAAGCTACCATTTGGCTAAGCACACCCGCACCTTTTGCATTATGACACAAGTCATCAGCAAGGATTACGGCAAAAGCTTCATTGCCAATGAGTGTTTCGCCTGTCAAAATAGCGTGTCCTAAGCCTTTCATTTCATTTTGTCTTGTGTAAGAAAAGGTGCAAGAGCTTGTGAGTTTTCTAATGCTGGAGAGTAGCTCTTCTTTATCTGTGCCAGAGATTTGATGTTCTAGCTCATAATTTATATCAAAATGATCTTCAATACTGCGTTTGCCCCGCCCTGTAACAATACCTATCTCATAACAACCAGATTCCAAAGCTTCTTCTACACCATATTGAATAAGGGGCTTTGTAAGAATAGGGAGCATTTCTTTTGGCATAGCTTTTGTTGCGGGTAAAAATCGTGTGCCATACCCAGCGGCGGGAAATAAGCATTTATGTATCATAGAATCTCCTTAGTTGATGAGTGTTTGCTTGAGATATTCTTCAAGATTGATAGTATTGCCAAAACTCTCTTGATAAACAATATAATTTGCTAAAACTCTAAAGCCATAATCGCGGGATTCTTTATAGGGGATAAGCTCCATAGAGAGCCACGGCTCGTAGTTGCGATTTTTCAAAAAGAATTTTTTTGTTTTTAATGTGCGACGTAAAAAGCCCGGACCGCCATTATAAGCATAAGATACAAAAAGTGGGTGTTTAAACTCCCTGCCCAAATCATTAAGATAGAATGTCCCAAATTCTAGGGCGGTTATGGGGTTAAACATATCTTCAAGCGTGATATTGTCGCGTTTTAAGCTTTTGGCAAAAGGCTCCACATTAAAAGGCATAATCTGCATCATACCCAACGCATAAGAAGTTGAGACAAGAGCAGGCAAAAGGGTGCTTTCCTGCTTGGCAATAGCATAGGTAAAGGCTTTTTCGTGATCACTTTTCCACTTAAGCTTGTCGCTAAAAGGCGTGATAAAATAGTGAATCTTAAATTTATTGAGCTGATTTAAAACATAAGCTAGATGTGCGCTTGTATCTTCATAGGTGAAATGTTTGCTTAACTCTTCTAAGTCTTTATCGCTTTTAACTTGCGAGAGATTATCTTTTAAAAGTTGCCATTGGAATGGGTCTTTAATGTCAAAATCAGGTTTTTTAGGTGAGAGTTTGCCCAAATCCGTTACTACTTCGTAGCTTGGTTTTACGCCTAACTTTTGATTAGCATAAATGGTGTAGAGATCCACATTTGTGCTTGAAGCAAGATTCTTTAAGACTTTGTTATCGTGGCTTAGGGAGTATTCCCAAAACAAAGCACGATTTTTTTGCATAGCTGTTGGGGCATTTTTACTTGAAAGTCTAAAATATTCTAATGCCGCTTTGGGCTTTTGGTGTAAAATCTCATTAAGCCCTAGTAAAAAAAGTGTGTAAGAATCTGCCCCTGTAATTTTTGCACCAATAAGCGATTTTTTAAACTTTGCATAGCTGTTATCGTGCGTAACGATGATTTTTTGTAGCATATTATTAAAAGATTTGTTATTTTCATCAGCAAGTTTTTTGAGTGCTTGGGGTTTAATGGTTTGATTAATAATTTGTAAGCGTTGGTTATCTCTTAGTGCATAATACAAGGCTGCAAAAGTCGCCGCATCGCTATTTAGCATACCTGTTAGAATATTTGGTTTGCTTAGAATCTCAATGCGTTTTTTGTATGTAGGATCATTTTGAAAGGTTTTGAGCAAAAAGTCTTTGTTTTTCTGTGGCATTGTGGGGACATTAGCGAGATTTAGCCCTGATTTTATACAATCTTTGTCTTGCTTTTTTAGACTTTCAAAGCTCAAGCGTTGGCAATAAAGTTTGCGTGGGAGTTCGCTGACTTTTCCTTTAGCACTCATAAGGCTATCAAGCTTTGAAGTTTTGCGGTGGATAAGCTCATAGGCTTTGAGTGCATCTTGCAATGAAGTATGCTCATTTGATAAAAATTGCCAGATGTAAAAATCCCTTGCCAAGCCTTTTGGCTTAGATTCTAAAAATTCAAGTGTAATATCCGTTTTGGCAAAGCCAATACAAAGGGCTAAAAGCAGTAAGATTAAACTTCTCATTTTTATCCTTAAATTTGCAAAGTTTTAGCGTAGTTTAATAAAATCTGCACAAGAGATAAATCAATAAATTTAAGTAGCACCGCCACAATAAGTGGGGCAAAGTCAATGCCATTTATCGCTGTTGGTATAATGGAGCGTAGCCTAGCATAAAGGGGCTGTGTTAGGCGATTTAGCACTTGCACGATGGGGTTGTATGGATCAGGTCTTACCCAGCTTACAAGTGCGGCAATCACAATCACCCACACATAAAGATTTATAAGCATACTCAAAATCACAGCAACCGCATTTAAGAGAGTGCCTACTACCATCATCTCCTCCTAGTTTTTTATGGCTTGGTTTTTTATAGCTTGTGTTGAATCTGCATTTGAATCCGCAATGGCATTGCTATCTAACCGCACAATGTCTTTTAAGAAAAATCGCAAATAGGGGTAAATCTCGCTTAATTCTAAGCCGTGCGTTTGCCCGGTGAGCAGAATCCTTAAAGGCTTAAAGAATTTTTTGCCCTTTAAGTTTGAGCGTTGCATTAGGGCATTTTTTAAGCTTTCATAATCCTGTAAATTTAAGTCCTTAGATTCTATCATCTCGCATAAAATCGCATATAAAATTTTACATTCTTCTATGTAACTCTCTCCATTTTCAGCCCTCTCTATGCACTTTGGAGCAAAAATCTTATCTAACTTTTCTCTTATCTCATTAAGTGTGCTTGCCTCTTGCAAATGTAGCTTTGCTAATGCCCCCACACTTGAATCTTTGCTATCAACAAGCAGGGCAAATTCCTGCTCGTTTAGCATTTTTAAATGCTCTCTATTTAAGAATCTTAATCGCTTAATATCAAACTTCACAGGCGATTTAGCGATATTTTTTATATCGAACCACGCAAAGCTTTCTTGCAGTTTAAACACTTCTTGGGGCGTATGATTCCCCATTGAGATGAGGTAGTTGATAATCGCTTGGGGTAAAAAGCCCTGCTCAAGCAGCCACGCCACAGATGAAGCACTATCTCGTTTGCTCATCTTGCTGCCACTTTCCCCCAAAATAATAGGCAAATGTGCGTAGCCTAAGACTTTTTCATAACCCAAAGCACGATGGATTAGAATCTGACGAGGTGTGTTGCTTGTATGATCTTCCCCACGCACCACAAAGCTTACATCATAAAGCATATCATCTACCGCACACGCGAAGTTATAAGTTGGGATTCCATCTTCTTTAATAATCACAAAGCTATCAATCTCGTGGGGTTCAAAGCTTAGATGTCCTTTGATAGCATCTTCAAAGCTAATGGTAGAACTTGCCCCTTTAATGCGGATAACAGGATTTTTATTTGTATGCTTTTCAAGCTCCGCCCACTGCATATCGTAGCGAAAGGGCTTTTTTTGTGCTTTTGCCTCTTCTCGCTTAGATTCTAAAAACTCCTTAGAGCAGTAGCAATAAAAGGCTAAATCTTTTTCTATGAGATATTGTGCGAGTTGGCGGTGCTTGTCAAAATTATGGCTTTGATAGACTAGATTGTCCCACAACAAGCCAAAAAGATTTAAAAGAGATAGAATCTCCTTATCCTTGCCTTCAATATTTCTTGCTAAGTCTGTATCTTCAATGCGGATAAGGAACTTTTGGTTAGTTTGTTTGGCAATAATGTAGTTAAAAATCGCAGCCCGCAGGTTGCCTATATGCATATCACCTGTGGGAGATGGAGCAAAACGCAGCATTTTTATCCTTTAAGCATTTGGCTAAACGCCTTGGCATTAAACTCATTAAAGTTGTAATTCTCGCTTGATGTGCTAGGTGTGCTAGATTCTATTAACGCATCGCTAAGGGTTAGAAGTAATTGTGTGATTTCCTGTGATTTTTCCTCTATGTAGGCGATAAGGGCTTGTGTATTTGAATCTGCTTGAAGCAGTGGCATAGGATTATCAATACAAAATGTGTAAGAAGTCGCATTGAGTGTCGTGCTAAGCTGTGTGTTAAAGAGCTTGACCCCCATAAAAGCGGTGTTTCCTATAATGTCTTGCAAGTCTTGTGAATCTTGTGAAAGGCTGTTTGCACCCAAATCTTTTGCTAGTTTCAAAATCTTTCTACACGCCACATTTGCCGTTTGCAATGCTCCTATAAACTCATTTGCCCCTTTCATATCCTCGCTAAATTTATGTATGCTTTGCGTATTAGAATCTTGGCTAAATTGCTTTTCTATGTCCTTTTGGTGCTTTTGCATTGTGGCGATTATATTTTGCATATTGACCTCTTCACTTTGGAATCTTGTTGATTGTTCAAGCATATTTTGTTCCATATAATGCGTTGTCTTTTTGCCACTTTTTTGGGAGTTTGCTTTTTGTGTTGCGGCACTACCGCTTTAGGTAGCTTCTTACACAAAAAGCTACACAACCCAAAAAATTGTTCAAAAATACTTCCGCATTTTCTTTGGCGGGTATTGCCATTGTAAGTTTTGTTTCACTTTTTTGAAGTTTGGATTCTAGCTTGAAAAAATGTATAGTCATTAAATATGTGTCAAACTAGGCATAGCGATAAGCCGAGTTCTGTCGTGGGTGGCTATTTATCTAGGGCATATTTCACAATATGTCTCAAGCGAAGAGTTTGAAGTGTAAGACGATAACCATACTCTTCTTGCTACGGATTGGGTTTGCATTGACATTTTGCATTGCTGCAAAATCGGTAGGCTCTTACCCCACCTTTTCACCCTTACTTTTTTGCAAAAGCGGTTGTTTTCTGTTGCACTTTCCCTTAAGTTGCCTTAGCCATTTGTTAAATGGAATCCTGTCTTTGTAGCTCGGACTTTCCTCTTTTGTTAAACAAAAGCAACCACCTACTATGCCTAAGTGCAAATTATAGCAAAATTTGTTACAATACCCGCAATCTAACTTTAAAAAGGCTTAAATTTTGCAGAATGATACGCAATATCTCATCGGGCATCACATCGGTAGAACGGCTAGGAGTTTTCAGGAATTTTTCATTAAAGAGCTTAAGGCTCATAATCTTAGCTTTGAGCAAGGTGTCATTCTCTTTATGGTCTCAGAAAATCCCAAGATTCACATTAGCCATATCGCAAGGGAGTTGCATAAGGATAAGGCGACTATTTCACGCGAGGCTAATTCCCTTGTCAATAAGGGCTTGTTTGTAAAAACACAAGATTCTTGTGATAAACGCACTATGCTACTTATGCTTACACCAAATGGTGAAAATGCACTCAATCTTATTAAAGATAAAATCAAAAAACTAGAATCTTTGCTTTTTTCGCGTTTTTCACAAGATGAGATTAACACCTGCCTAAATGTGCTTGAAAATATGCGTTTGGCGATTAAAGAGGGTTTGAAAGAATAAAACGAAGTGTCTTTGTTATTACTAAAATCTTTTCTTTTTTCATAAGGGGGAGGGGTTTGAATTTGCGTAAAACGGGTTTGCTTCGCTACACGCGAAGTCACCCCTCCCCCTTATGTATCCCCCACCCGACGACGCTTTAA
>NZ_JRPE02000048.1 GCF_000765825.2 Helicobacter magdeburgensis | reverse complement strand
TGCATCTCCACCAGCTCCACCCATAAGAGAGGATACACCACCAGCAACCCTGCCAAACATTGAGGCTGTGCTTGCAATTTGTCCTACAGCAGATAATGCCGAAGCACCAGCTGCAAATCCATCAGCACTAAAGCCCATTTGTGTGGCACCAGCTGCAAATAAGCTTCCTCCACTTGCTGTGATTCCACTGCTATAACTATGTTGTGTATTATGACTTAGACTTACACCTGATTGAGTGCCACCTTGCACAAATCCACCAGAAGCATTGAATGTCCCTGTTGTCCCAGCTGTTCCTAAAGTGTAGTTTTGTACGCTAGAGAGCTTGCCAGCTTCTGCAAAATCACCATCTTGTGCAGCATTAAAAGCGTTGTCAGCTTGGGTCTTAGCATCATCAAGCCTTTTGTTTTCTAAAATTACACCTCCTTGGAATTTTTTCCAATTTTCACCCTCTCTTCCCTCTGCTGTTATTGGAAGATTCTTAATATCCTCAAACCTTTGCATTGGATTGCTAGCGGCAAATCGAGCAAAAGTTGCTGTGCTGTTAGGGTCTTTAACATAGTTTTCATTATGTTCAGCATCTGTTTTGTCCTTCATTGTTTTTAATGAATTTTGAAAATTACTAATTGTATTTTCCGCATTACCAACCGCAGCACCTGCATCTTTTAATGCTTGTGCCATTATCCCACTTGTTGCTTCACTCCCAAGATTGAGACCACCATTGC
>NZ_JRPE02000047.1 GCF_000765825.2 Helicobacter magdeburgensis | reverse complement strand
AAATGTAGAGATAGCAAATTCAAGTGCTGAAATAAGTGAAAGAGTAGATAGAGTAGCTAAAGATATATTAGATGATGTGAATAAGAAGAGGTTTTAGGGGGATTTCGCACATTGATGAAAAGAATCTTTAGGGCTTAATTGCAATTCTATAAGATTCTAATATTTGTAGTCTTACGCTTAAGGGTATGTTTCAAGCGTAAGGCTTTGCTTACACGATTATTAATAGCTTCACTTATGTAGAAAATCAACTTGATGCTTGTAAAAATTAAATTTATCCCCCTAATAAAAAGCTAGGGCATAAATAAAAAGATGAAATTCAAAACTTTCATACAAATAAACGCTTTTTATATGCTTGTTTTTGTATTAGATTCAGATTTGCGATGATTTGGAATATACTTTATATCCTTTCACTAAGCCTTTGTGATATATAGAACAACGACACAAAATTGAAATTTTTAAAGTTTAAAAATCTTATGGGAATTTAGATTTTGTAAAAATTGATTAAAAGCAAGGAAAATATCACTTTCTATTTTATAAGAGACCAAACAAACATAAAGGCTGTAAGTCTAAGAAGCCTAGATTCTCCTACGATATATAGAATCTAAACTCCACTTACCTAACACAATCCCTAAAACCTCTTCTTATTCACATCATCTAATATATCTTTAGCTACTCTATCTACTCTTTCACTTATTTCAGCACTTGAATTTGCTATCTCTACATTT
>NZ_JRPE02000046.1 GCF_000765825.2 Helicobacter magdeburgensis | reverse complement strand
CATTAGAATCTACAATATGCTAGTTTGTGAGCTAAAGCAAAACCGCCAAAGCCTAAAAATGAATCTTGCAGTATTGCAAAATATCCTAGAAGTGCCTAAAAGCCTTGAAGTGTGGAAAGATTTTAATAAGCGAGTCCTAGCTCAAGCCAAAAAAGACATTAACGCCAAATCAAACCTTGTTTTGCTTGAAATTAAGACATTTAAGACAGGGCGTAAGATAACCGACCTAGAATTTATCTTTGACTATAAGAACAACGATAAACGCATTATGAGAGACCAAGACAAGAAAAGAGCCTATAACAAGACTCTTTTAGAAATCCTAGAATCCTACATAGGCAAAAGAATTTTCATTAAAGGATTTGGTAAGCTTGTTTGCGAGTATAGACACTGGGACGAGAATATGCAAAATGTCTTTGTTTTCTGCAAACAGCTAGAGAGTGGCAAGGTAATATCTTTTAGAGTAAAGAATCTAAAAGATATTGAGAGCTTAGAAAGATATAGAAAAAAGGCAGAAGAGCTATTCTACCTTGACACAGAGAAAGTCCAAGAAGTGATAGACATTAGAAAGCAACTAGAATCAGGCACACTATTTGATAAGCTCTATAAGAAAGTTTAACAAGAAAAATGTCTCTTTTACAAAAATCACCCCCCTATTTTGCGTGGTTTGAGGCACCAAAAATGCCCCTTATGGCAAAAAAATCAAAAAACTGATAGCTTTAAGCAAAATGGC
>NZ_JRPE02000004.1 GCF_000765825.2 Helicobacter magdeburgensis | reverse complement strand
AAATGTAGAGATAGCAAATTCAAGTGCTGAAATAAGTGAAAGAGTAGATAGAGTAGCTAAAGATATATTAGATGATGTGAATAAGAAGAGGTTTTAGGGGGATTTAGATTCTAAACTTGCATTTTATTGAAAGCACTAAAAGGCGGTGTAGATTCTAAAATTTTAAAAATGCAGAATCTACACACGAGTGGTAAAATGCGTGTAGATTCTCATATCATCTTTGCCAAAGGCTTGGAGCAGTTTATTGACAATAAATTGTGCTTTTTCTTCATCTAAAAACATTCTAAAAAGCCCATATTCCTGTCTTCCGCTTACTTGCTCTGTCGCACTTTGTAATAATGAGCTAGAAGCATATTTGGAGCAATGGATAAAAAAAAAGTCATCATATCCATCTTCAAGCAGCATATCAACAATAGAATCTTTAAGTGTATCTTTAAAATAAATATCAATACTTAGCTCTTGCATAACTCTCCTTATTTGAGTGGATTTTGTGAATCTTCGCCATAGGCTATGATAAGACGCAATCTAAAGATTCCAATAAGAAAGCATATGGTTCCCCACAGCATTATCCCAAGTGAGCTAAGTAATATGAGAATGACAAACATATTATCATTAAGGGCAAGCATTGCTGTGCTTATGATAAGTAGCAAAAATCCCACAAATCCAATTTTTGCACCAAAAAAGAAAAGCCTATCATTTGTAATAAAGCTTAGTTCCTTAGCTAGATGCCACGCTAAATAGCAAACAATCACAGCCACACATAAGGCACAAAGCTCATACGCCGGACTTGGAATCTTAATGTAATCAACAAGTGTCATAAATGCACTTGTAGCAAAATTAAACGCATATAGCACAAATAGTCTTTTACGCAAAGCGAGCTTTGAGAGATAAAAAAAAGTAAATACCATACAAAGTGTTGCTAGAGTATTGGTAATGCTTAAAATGCCAAAAGTTCCGGTTTGGGCTTGATTGTTTAAAAGAGCGTAAGCTGGAATCGCCCCACATATCGCAATAATAATGGAGAGTATCCACAATATTTTAGCTCTCCGCAAAAGGGGTGTTTGATGGATAAAGTGAATCTGGTGCTTAATATCTGGCAGCGTGGGCATATTCTCAACTTTAAACAATGCCATTTTTGTCCTTTTTTGCTTATATTGTATTTGGCTCAAAATAGGGTGGATTATAGCTTAAGGCATATAAGCCCTGCCTTAAGGCACTTACCTTAAGATAAAAGGCGTGTGAGCTAGAATCTCACAGCTTTAAGGTTTTATAATTTCAACTCCATAGCCTTATTTAGAGTTTAATTACTTTAGCACCAAAGCCGCCCATATTTGCTGGAGCATCATCAAAGGATATGATTTTTGGGTGCTGTTGTAAATATTCTTTAACAAGCCGACTTAAGATTCCCGTGCCAATGCCGTGATACACAAGCACTTCATCATACCCAGCCATAAGGGCATTGCTTAAAAATTCATCAAGTCTCTCTATGGCTTCTTCCCCTCGCATTCCGTGTAAGTCAAGGCTCACACCCACGCTTTTATTTTGTGCAATCTTAAATGTTGTTTTTTGCAGATTCAAGCTTTTGGGGCTTTGCTGTGTTTTTTTAAGATTTGCTATTTTTTCTTTGAGTTTCATACCGCTTTCAAGCTCCACAAGGCAGGTTTCACCTTTGATACTTAGAATCTTCCCCCTTGTATTTTGGTATTTGACATAATCATTCACTTGGAGATTCTGTGCTTTGCTATGCGGTTGCTTTGCCGTGGGCGTGGGCTTTAAAATGGCGTGAGCGGTATTAAAGGCTTTGTGAATCTCTTTACTTTCTTTTGCTTTTAGGGCGTCTTTTAGTGCTTGTGTGGCTTTATGATATTGATTTTGTAAGTTATGCTTTAAGGCTTGAAACTCTTTTTTCTGCTGCTCTTCTTGCTCTTTAAGGGACAGGATTTTTTTGTCATACTCAATAATGCGTTGTTCTAGCTGCTTATTTTTCTGCTCTAGTGTGATTTCAAGTGTGCTTGAGCGTTCAATGAGCTCATTAAGCCTCTGCTTATCCGCTCCATATACACTTTTAGCCTTTGCAATGAGTGTGCTTGGGATATGATAACGCTGTGCTGTTTCAAACGCATAACTTTTACCGATACTGCCATTTAGAAATTCAAAAAGTGGTTTTTGCGCGTGTATATCATACATTGCCGCACAAAGCTGTATTAACGGGTTGTTCGCCATAAGGGCGGCTAGGTGCTTGTGATGAGTGGTGAGTAAAATCTTAGCCTTGTTTTCTAAAAGATGCTCTAAAAACACCTTAAACAGACTTGCCGCTTCATCAGCATCGGTGCCTAGCTCAATCTCATCAATGCCGAGCAAAAGATTTGGCGTGTTTAGAATCTGTGAAAACTCTAGCATTCTTCCGGCAAAAGTGGAGATGTCGTTTTTGCTATTTTGCGGGTCGGATAAAATAGCGTTAATATGCTTAAAATGTGGAATCTTGGAGTGGTGGGGATTGATTTTAAGGGGGATAAGAAATTTGCTTAAAAAACACGCACTTAAAATTGATTTTAAAAGCATAGTTTTGCCCCCAGCATTTACCCCTGTAATCATAAGGCAATCGCCGCTAAAGTCAATGCTAAGTGGCTTTGGGGAATGCAAGGCAGGGTGGCTAAACTCGTGTAAGATGATGTGATTTTTAGAATCTAGTGCGTAAATAAAGCTAAGATTCAAAGCCTTAGCAAAGCTCAAACGAGCAAGAATAGAATCAAAAATATCAAAGCAGTGATTCAGAAATTTTAAAAATGGAAGATGTTTGGCTAGAGTGCTTGAAAGCTCCTTGCAGATGAGATATAGGCTTTCTTCCAAGCTGTCTTTAAGCGTGTTTTGTCGCTCTTTAAGCGTGAGTATAGAATCTGGCAAGAGGTAGAAAAAGCCACTTTGAGAACGCTCTAGCACCATACCTTTAATGCTGTGATTATACCCGGCTTTAAGCAAAAGGCATTCATTTTGATTGATGTAATGCACGGATTTATCCACAAGGTAAGGCAGTAGGGCTTGTGTATGCAGAAGCTTTTGTAGAGATTCATCAATGCGGATTTTTGTTTGCTTGATTTGTGAGTAAAGCTCATCAATATGCGGATAAATGCCCTTTGTAATCTCGCCTTTTTGGGTAAAAAATGTGGGGAGCTTGGCAATGACTTCAGGGATTAGAATCTTATCGCACCACGCTTTTGTGCGAGGCGTGGAATCTGTGATATGCTTTTTTAGGTAGAGAAAATACCCCACAAGCTGCGAAAAGCTAAAAATCTCATTTAATTGTAAAGTGCCTTGTTTTTGTAAGTGGATAAGGGGGGTATCAAGCTCTGCTAACTTTGGCAGGGGCTTTAACTCTACTGAATCTAGCTCTTGTAAAAGGGAGCTAAAAAACTGCCTATCGCCCGGAAGTGCAAAAATGGGAAATGTAGAAGTGGAGTGTGAATCCTTATTTTTTTCTCGTGCGAAAAATGAAGCAAACTTTTCTATAAACGCTACTAAATCAAGCCTTGAGATGAGCATTTCATAATCTTGCTTGGGTTGCTTTGTCATAGAAAAAAGAATCCTAAGATTCTGCGTTGTTTGTTTTGGAATCTACAGACTCTGCACCGCTTACTTTGGAATCTGCGGATTCAGATTCTATATCGCAATCTTGCAGAGGGATAATAATGCGGTTGTATTTTGAATCTGCTCTGCCTTGGAAGCTCATCGTGCCATTACTTAGGGTAAAACTTTGTGTAGTAACACGAAGTTTCTTGCCTTGAAAGTTGCAAATAAGGGGAACTTCACTCACAAAGGCTGTCTTTAAACGCTCTAGATTCTGTGTTTGTTTATTTTGTAAAAGATTATATATGCCAATAAGGATTGCTAGGCTTAAGATACAAATGCCTAAAATTATTTTTGTTTTGCTAGATAGCTTACTTTTAGCAAATACAAGCCCGATTGCCACAAATAAAAAAAGTAGTAAGATGAAAATAAAATAACCCATTTATTTTTCTCCCCGTAATTGATAGGTAATGTCCCCCGCTCCAAGCCCTATGATAAGGGCATTTTCAAGGATTTTTAGCAAGACTTCATTCTCATAGAGATAAACTTTTCCATCTTTTGCTTTTAAATGTGTGGCAAAAGTGGGGTTGTATCGTGCAAAGAGTGATTTAAAATCAATCTCAATATGCTCTTCCCCAGCCCTCCACACAGGCAAAATCACAAGCTCATCGCAGCCATTTTCAAAGCAATTCACAAAAGATTGAATATTATCAAGCACACGAGAGTATTTATGCGGCTGCCAAATGGCGATGATTTTTTTATGGGGTTTGAGATTGTTATAAATAGCTACGCTTTTGAGTGTGGCTAGAATCTCAGTGGGGTGGTGAGCGTAGTCATCAATAATGATCGTGTCTCCTTTTGAAAGAATATCAAAACGCTTTTTAATGCCTTTAAAATGTTGCAAGTTCTGCTTGATAGCGGGGAGCTGTGCCTCTCCTAATTCATCAATAGCACATAAAATCGCTAAAGAGGCATTTTCTGCCATATGCTCCCCAAAGCCCCAGATTCTAAACTCGCCATAATGTTTCAGCTCAAAGCTCGTGCAAGGTTCATCATCATTAAGCTCAAAATGTATATTTTTAATATCAGTTTTTGGATTAAGCCTTATGGCTTCTATGTCGGCAAGGGAGTGTAAAAACGCATCGCTTGTGTTTAGCACACGCTTTTTTGCTTTAAGGATAAAGTCTTTATACGCCCCATAAAACTCATCTAAATTATGATTATAGCTTTCCATATGCTCTGGCTCGGCATTTGGGACAATGGCGTAATAGGGATTTGAGTTCAAAAAACTTTTATCAGATTCATCAGCTTCAAAGATGATGGTTTCACTTTTTGCTTCACGTACATTTGAGCCAAACTCCTTAGAATCTGCCCCGATAATCGCTCCATATTGCGGGAAAATCGCACTTAAAATCGCACTTGTCGTGGATTTGCCGTGCGCTCCACATACGCTAAAAACACGCTTTTCTTTTAAAATAAAGGCTAGGGCTTCTTTGCGTGAAAGCACTTTAATGCCTTTTTTGTGAGCTTCTTGCACTTCAACATTGCTAGGCTTAATAATGGCGGAATGTATGACAAGGTCTTGATTTGTAATGCAGTTTGCATTGTGTGGGATAGTGATAGTTACGCCGTGAGATTTAAGGTATTTTGTCGCATTGCCCTCACTAATGTCAGAGCCGCTAATCTCCGCCCCTTGAGCGTGTAAATACTTTGCTAAACCGGAGATTCCAATCCCGCCAATGCCGATAAAATGTATTTTCATTCCTGCTCCTTTTTGTCAAGTGTTTTGTAAAGTTTTTTATAAAGTGTCAATGCCTCTTTGAGTTTAAGCAAGGCTTTTTGTGTTGTGTCATTATCATACACAAGGGCGATTCTTACATATCCCCTGCCTTGATTCTCCCTGCCCAAATAACTTCCCGGGAGGGTTAGCACACCGCATTTTTCATAGGCAAATTTACAAAACGCTTCATCATCGCCCACTTCAAGCCATACATAAAATGTGTAGGGATAAATCTTACAATCCCTATCTAAAAACCATTGACCTAGAATCTCTTGGGCTAGGGCGAGATTTTTCGCATAGATTTTGCGGCTAGATTCAGGACTTTGCATATCTTGCCACGCTGTTGCAGCAGCTTTTTGCAAGGGCAGGGGCAAGGCACAGCCCAGATAGGTGCGATAGAGATTATACGCTTTTAGAATCTCACTATCCCCAGCCACAAAGCCACTGCGTAAGCCCGGCGCACAGGAGCGTTTGGAGATAGAATTAAGCACAATGATATTTTTAAAGTTTTTGTTGTTGGCTTGGATAGAGGCTTCAAGTATGCTAGGCGGCGGGGAATTGCTATAAATTTCGCTATAACATTCATCGCTTAAAATCACAAAATCATACCGCAGGGCGTTTTCTACCCATTGGATAAGGGAGGGCATATCCATAGCCTTGCCGGTAGGGTTATTTGGGGAGTTTAGAATCACAATATCCACTTCTTTGAGTTGGCTCTCTGTGAGATGTGGCGTGAAGTCATTTTCTTTTGTGAGATTCATATAGATGACTTTTGCTTTTGAAGCAAGGGCTGCACCCTCATAGATTTGATAGAATGGGTTGGGGTAGGCGATAGTTGGATTTGCTTTGCCATAGAGATAAAACTGCGGAAAGTTAAAAAGCACTTCTCTTGTGCCAAAGGTAGGGATAATCTGCTCTTGGGTTAGACTGATCTTATAGCGTTGCTTGATGAAGCTAAGCTGTGCGTCTTTGAGATAAGATTCACCACTTGATTTGGGATATTTATTCAGTAATGGTGCGTTGTGCTGTAAGGATTCTATAATATTTTGCGGTGTGGGGAACTGCGGCTCACCGATGGTAAGCGTGAAGATTTCAGAATCTTGTGGGGGGGTGCTGTGGCTTAGAAGGGTGCGTAGTTTTTCAAATGGGTAGCTTTCAAATTGAGATAGCACAAAAACTCCTTTTTTATGTTTGTGGCGTATTTGATATTTGCATAGAATCTTAGAATGACTTAGAGCCATCGACTATATTTATATGCTTTTGGACTTGCTTTGATTGTGCGATGCTTGGGATTATATAGCAAAAAAATCAATGTTTTGACTACAATTTACCTATTTTTTGCGTTTTTGCCCTTGATTTTTTTAATCAGCATTGCTACAATTATGCCCTTAAAAGTCATACGCGGGAGTAGCTCAGTGGTAGAGCACAACCTTGCCAAGGTTGGGGCCGCGGGTTCGATCCCCGTCTCCCGCTCCATATTGACTTAAAGACTAGAATCCACAAAGCAATCTCATTTTTATAATATGTTTTTTGTATTTGCAGAGCATTTGAGTTGCGTTTTGGAATAAGCCCGGGTGGTGAAATTGGTAGACACAAGGGACTTAAAATCCCTCGGACATTGCGTCTGTACCGGTTCAAGTCCGGTCTCGGGCACCACCTTGAGAATTTTTCATTTGTCCGTGGGACATTGATGAATTTGATTTGGTATAAGGTTAATGTTAAAGGTGGCGACATAGCCAAGTGGTAAGGCATGGGCCTGCAAAGCCTCGATTCCCCAGTTCGAATCTGGGTGTCGCCTCCAAGATCTACATATTCTTTCTGTTTATTCAAAATAGGGCGGGAGATGGCTGAGTGGTTGAAAGCGGCGGTCTTGAAAACCGTTGAGGGTCACACCTCCGGGGGTTCGAATCCCTCTCTCCCGGCCACGATTATTTTGTTTTGCTTCAATAATGTTTGATGTTTGCTTGAGAATCCTGCTTTATGGGATTTTGAAAATTAGGGGTTTGACATATTTGGGCGTATTGTGTTTGGCTATGAAATATGTCTTAAGCTATGAAATATGTCTTAAAGAGTAGGGTGTGGAATCTAGCTTTTTATCAAAAAGCTTGGGATATGTGAAATGGGGAGCTTTTGTAGAGATTCTGCTTTGTCGGCTAGAAAATCATCAGGTCGCCTTTGTCTCGCCCGGAAAAGTGCCATAATCATCAAATGCGATAATCCCTCCACGCACAACCTTGTCATATAAAGATTCTAAAATCGTTACTGCTGGTTCATAAATATCTGTATCAATATGTAGAAAGGCAATTTTAAGTTGCGGGTTTTCAACGCAGTATTGTGGCAGGGTGAGATTGATATCACCTTGTATGAGTTCATAATTTGTAATATTTTTGTGTGAGAGAACACGCTTCATCTCTTCAAATGCAATGCCATCTCCTGCTTCAGCCACAAATCCTTCACGCAATTTCTTGCCTGCTTCAAAATGTGTCTGGGGAAATTTACCAAACATATCAAAACCAATAATCTTGCGTGAATGCTGCGTTTCTAAGATATTGCGAAAATGAGCAAGGCGAAAGAAAGAGTTGCCCTTAAAAATTCCACATTCTACAATGTCTCCGGGGGCAAGTTAATGATTTTTTTATAAAGCTCATAGTGGGCGAAAAATTTGCCAAATCGCCTATCATCAGCACAGGCATAGAATCCATTTTCATAATGAAAGCTTTTTTCGGTTTTAAATCCATTGAGTGTCATAGCAATCCTTGTTATTGAGGTGGTGTTTTGTAAAACATTGCGATGATTGTAACAAAAATAATTGAAATATTCAATTATTTAAATAAAAAACATTGATTTATACAATTGTTTTTATATCAGCAAAAAATAGCCACAATGCACTTTCAAAATTTAGAATCATCAATAAATTTTTAAGGAAAGTGGCAGTGAAGCAGAAACGAACCAAGCGTGATATGGCGTATTATTTGGATATTGATGTAAGTACTCTTTATAATTGGCGTAAATATAAGCCAAATCTATATAGGATTGTTATGCTTGGTTTTAAGTTTGATGAAGTGATTGAGGCACAAAGACGCTTAGGCGATGAGCTAGAAGGAACTGAGCAGGAAATTAGACAAGAGATTGAAGAGTATGGGTGCAAGAAAAAAGTGTGAGATGCCAGAGATTCTAAATGGCATTTGTGGGGGACATATTTAGCAGAATCTTCTTTGGCGTTTTTAGGACTGTGGGGCTTGATTGCAAGTTCAGTTTGGCTCAATTTGAGTAATCTTTAATGCTGTTTTTGAAAGAATCTAGGCTTTTGTGGCATTGATGGCTTGGGGTTTGGGAGATGTTAGGATTTTGATGAGTTTAAAACAATGAAGTGTCTTAAGGGATTTGGTGTTGAAATGAGAAACAAAATTATGGTCAGGGGTTTTGTGGATTCTTGGGGATTCAAACTTTGGTAACAAATTGGTAACAAATCTTGACAAACTTATGCAAAATCTATATAATCACGCCTTTTAATTCCAAAATGCTGGTTTAGCTCAGTTGGTAGAGCATCTGCCTTGTAAGCAGAGGGTCGGGGGTTCAAGTCCCTTAACCAGCTCCATTTTTCACACTCTAGCATATGCTTTCAGTGTTTTTACCAGTTTTTGTAATTGTTTTTGGTGAGTTACTCAAGTGGCCAACGAGGGCAGACTGTAAATCTGCTGACTATGTCTTCCGTGGTTCGAATCCACGACTCACCACCACCTAGCTCTTTTAAATATAAATAATAAAAGGGTTGAAGTAGCCAAGTTTAGGTGGTAGTCAAAATGATTTCTTATTTTTGCGGGAATAGCTCAGTTGGCTAGAGCATCAGCCTTCCAAGCTGAGGGTCGCGGGTTCGAGCCCCGTTTCCCGCTCCATACTGGGAGCTGAATCTTTGACTTGTATTCTTAAAGATTTTTCTCCAAAGTGTTTTTCAAAATTTTATAAGGTTGCCCATATAGCTCAGTGGCAGAGCACTTCCTTGGTAAGGAAGAGGTCGGCGGTTCAATCCCGCTTATGGGCTCCAGTTTTTCAAGTGGAATCTTATAAAGATTCTAAAACAAATCTTAAAGTAGGAGAACAAAATGGCAAAAGAAAAGTTTGTAAAAAACAAGCCACACGTGAATGTAGGAACAATTGGACACGTGGATCACGGAAAAACAACTTTGAGTGCAGCTATCTCTGCTGTGTTGGCGACAAAAGGTCTTGCAGAAATGAAAGACTATGACAATATTGATAATGCCCCTGAAGAAAAAGAAAGAGGGATTACAATTGCGACTTCTCATATTGAATATGAGACAGAAAATCGCCACTATGCACACGTAGATTGCCCAGGACACGCTGACTATGTAAAAAATATGATTACAGGTGCAGCACAAATGGATGGTGCGATTTTGGTTGTATCTGCTGCTGATGGTCCTATGCCACAAACAAGAGAGCATATTCTTCTTTCACGCCAAGTGGGTGTGCATTACATCGTTGTATTCTTGAATAAACAAGATATGGTTGATGATGCTGAATTGCTTGAGCTTGTGGAGATGGAAGTTCGTGAATTGCTTAGCCAATATGATTTCCCTGGTGATGATACACCAATCGTAGCTGGTTCTGCGCTTAAAGCACTTGAAGAAGCAAAAGCAGGCAATGTTGGCGAATGGGGTGAGAAAGTATTGAAGTTGATGGAAGAAGTTGATAGATATATTCCTACTCCACAACGCGACACTGAAAAAACATTCCTTATGCCTGTGGAAGATGTATTCTCAATCGCTGGTCGTGGAACGGTTGTAACAGGTAGAGTAGAAAGAGGTGTTGTGTGTGTGGGTGATGAAGTAGAAATCGTAGGTATCCGCGATACACAAAAAACAACAGTTACTGGTGTTGAAATGTTTAGAAAAGAGCTTGACAAAGGTGAGGCTGGAGACAATGTTGGTATCCTTCTAAGAGGAACAAAGAAAGAAGAAGTTGAGAGAGGTATGGTTCTTTGTAAGCCCGGCTCAATTACGCCACACAAGAAATTTGAAGGTGAAATCTATGTCCTTTCAAAAGAGGAAGGCGGACGACACACTCCATTCTTTAAGGGTTACCGCCCACAATTCTATGTAAGAACAACAGATGTTACAGGTTCTATTGAGCTTCCAAGTGGTGTAGAGATGGTTATGCCCGGTGATAATGTAAAAATCACAGTAGAGCTTATTGCCCCTGTTGCGCTTGAAGAAGGAACTCGTTTTGCGATTCGTGAGGGTGGTAGAACAGTTGGTTCAGGTGTTGTAACAAAAATCATTGAATAGTAGAGGCTTATAAATGGCAAAAGGTAGCACCATTAAAATAGGACTTAAGTGTTCTGAATGTGGTGATATAAATTACAGCACCACTAAGAATGCGAAAACAAATACAGAAAAACTGGAGCTCAAGAAGTTTTCTCCTCGTTTGAATAAACATACAATTCATAAGGAAGTAAAACTTAAAAGCTAGGCTTCTGCCTAGCTGATAGGTCAGTAGCTCCAATGGTAGAGCGTCGGTCTCCAAAACCGAGTGTTGGGGGTTCGAGTCCCTCCTGGCCTGCCACAAAAGCTGTAAGTTAAAATTGTTTAAGAAAAGAGATACAAAATGATTAAGAAAATAAAAACCTATTTTCGCAGTGCAAACGAGGAACGGCTAAAGGTTATTTTCCCTACAAAAGAGCAGATTCGCAATGCAGCCATCTCTGTGCTTATTGTAGTGAGTGTTGTTACTCTGTTTTTGGCGTTGGTTGATTGGATTTTGTCTCATTCTGTATCAAGTATTTTGTAATATCATTGTGGAGAGGTGAAGCTTGGAGTGGTATGCTATACAAACATATTCTGGTAGTGAAAAATCAGTAGGCGAGGCAATCCGCAATCTTATTGTTCAAAATCAGATGCAAGATAGATTTGGTGAGGTTGTTGTCCCCACAGAATCTATTATTGAAACAAAAAAGAAGATCGTGGATAGAAGTTTGTATCCCGGATATGTGTTTATCCAAGTTGATTTGGATACGAAACTTTGGCATATGATTCAGTCTTTGCCAAGGGTGGGGCGTTTTATCGGTGAAAGCAAGAAGCCAACACCTTTGAGTGAAGCTGATATTGCAAAGATACTTGAGAAAGTAAGAAATCCAAGTGCTCCAAAACCCAAGATTTCATTTGAACAAGGTGAAGTTGTGCGGATTATTGATGGTCCGTTTGTGAATTTCACGGGGACGGTTGAGGAATATGATTTGGAGCATAAAAAGCTTAAGCTTAATGTTTCAATATTTGGTAGAAATACTCCTGTTGAGATTTTATATTCGCAAGTTGAAAAGATTGTTTAAATTTGCTTAAGAGAAAGGAATAGATAATGGGCAAAAAAGTTGTTGGTGAGTTGAAATTACAGATTCCAGCGGGCAAGGCAAATCCATCTCCACCTGTTGGTCCAGCGTTAGGACAAAGAGGTGTGAATATTATGGAGTTTTGTAAAGCGTTTAATGAGAAAACAAAGGATATGGGTGATTTTAATATCCCTGTTGTTATTACCATTTATCAAGACAAAAGCTTTACTTTCATCACAAAGAAGCCACCTGTAACGGATCTTATTAAGAAAGCTGCTAAGATTACAAAAGGTTCTGATAATCCGTTGAAAAATAAAGTTGGAAAATTAACAAGCAAGCAGCTTGAAGAAATTGCTCAAACTAAAATGGAAGACCTTAATGCATCAGACATTGAAGCTGCAAAGAAAATCGTAGCTGGAAGTGCAAGAAGCATGGGTATAGAAATCCAAGATTAATAACGGAGTTTGTTTATGGGTAAAAAAATAGCAAAGAGATTACAAGCTTTAGAGGCGAAGGTAGATTCTCAAAAGGTGTATGATGTTCAAAGTGGAGTGAGTGTTGTTAAGTCATTGGCGTCTGCTAAGTTTGATGAAACCGTTGAAGTAGCGTTGCGATTGGGTGTTGATCCTAGACACGCCGATCAAATGATTCGCGGTGCAGTTGTGTTGCCTCACGGCACAGGTAAAAAGGTGCGTGTTGCCGTTTTTGCTAAAGGCATCAAGGCTGATGAAGCAAAAAATGCAGGGGCTGATGTTGTAGGTGCTGATGATTTGGCAGATGACATTAAAAATGGCAATATTAATTTTGATATGGTTATTGCAACGCCTGATATGATGGCACTTGTGGGTAAAGTTGGACGGATTCTAGGACCAAAAGGCTTAATGCCAAATCCAAAGACAGGCACTGTTACAATGGATATTGCCAAGGCAGTTTCTAATGCTAAAAGTGGGCAGGTGAATTTTAGGGTTGATAAAAAAGGGATTATCCACGCTCCTATTGGTAAGGTTTCATTTGATGAGAATAAGATTCGCGATAATATGTTAGAACTTGTTCGTGCTATCAATCGCTTAAAACCTACTTCGGCAAAAGGAAAATATATCCGCAGTAGTACATTGTCACTTACTATGAGTCCTGCTGTGAGAGTAGATTCTCAAGAGCTTATGGATGTGAAATAAGTCAAAATAACTGCATAGTTTTATCTTAGACCAAAGAGCATAGGGGCTTAAAGCTTAAAATTTACCCTGTGTGAGGTTTTGGGCTGAAAGGAGGAAGAATGACTAAGCAAGAGAAGATTCAGATTGTAGAATATTTAAGCGCTGAATTTAAGAATGCTTCCGCACTGATTGTGTGTGATTATAAAGGTTTGCAAGTCAGTCATCTTGAAGAGCTAAGACGCACTTCAAAAGCGGCAAACATTAAAGTTCAAGTGATTAAAAATACTTTGGCAAGTATCGCACTAAAAAATGCAGAGCAGCCTGATTTGGCACTTAAGGATACAAATATTTTCCTTTGGGCAGATGATCAAATCGCGTTATCTAAGGTTGTTTGTAAGTTTGCAGATGCACATAGTGAGCATTTTAGCTTAAAAATGGGCTTGTTTGATGCAGAAGTTGTGGATACACAGCATATTATATCTGTTTCCAAGCTCCCAAGCAAAGAAGAGCTTATTGGTATGTTGTTGTCTGTTTGGACGGCACCGGCACGCTATTTTGTTACCGGGCTTGATAATTTGAAAAAACAAAAAGAAGAAAATCAATAAAAGGAGAAAAAATGGCAATTTCTAAAGAAGATGTATTAGAATACATTGGGAATCTTTCTGTGTTGGAGCTTTCAGAGCTTGTGAAGGCTTTTGAAGAAAAGTTTGGTGTGAGTGCTGCTCCAACGGTTGTTGCAGGTGCGGTTGCAGGTGGCGGAGCTGGAGCTGCTGCTGAAGAAAAAACTGACTTTAATGTGATTCTTGTTGATGCGGGTGCAAATAAGATTAATGTTATCAAGGCAGTTCGTGAGATTACAGGACTTGGCTTGAAAGAAGCTAAAGATGCCACAGAGCAAACTCCAAGCACACTTAAAGAAGGTGTAAGCAAAGAAGATGCTGAAAACTTTAAGAAAAAACTTGAAGAAGCGGGTGCTAAGGTTGAAATTAAATAAAATCCTTATGTTTCACTGCTTATAATGGGTTGCCAAATCTTAGAATCTAAGGTTTGGCTTTTTTGCGTTTAAGTAATATTGTAAAAATACCTTATAATTGTAGGCTTTTTTAGAGTATTTAGCTCTTTTTAATCATAGACCAAGAAGGATTCAACATATGGCAAACTTCACAAAATTAAAAAATAGACTCCGAGCAGACTTTACAAAAAATCCTCAAAGTATAGATGTTCCCAATCTTTTGCTTTTGCAAAGAAATAGTTATGATGATTTTCTTTGTATTGATGGTGATAAAGAATCTGGTATTGAACGCGTATTTAAGTCTGTTTTTCCTATCCAAGATAATCAAAATCGCATTACGCTTGAATATGCTGGTTGTAAATTTGGCAAACCTAAATATACGACCAATGAAGCAATGGTGCGTGGTGTAACTTATGCCATTTCATTGCAGATTAAAATTCGTCTTGTATTGTGGGAAAAGGACGAAAAAACCGGCGAAAGATTGGGTGTAAAAGATGTAAAAGAACAAAATATTTTTGTGCGTGATATTCCATTGATGACAGATAGAACAAGCTTTATTATCAATGGTGTTGAACGCGTGGTGGTTAATCAGCTTCATCGCAGCCCGGGCGTCATTTTCAAAGAAGAAGAATCTAATACTTCATCAAATAAGCTTATCTATACAGGGCAGATTATCCCTGATCGTGGCTCTTGGTTGTATTTTGAATATGATGCTAAAGATGTATTGTATGCACGTATCAATAAACGCCGTAAAGTGCCTGTAACAATCATTTTGCGTGCTATGGGATACAGCAAGCAAGACATTCTTAAAATTTTCTATCCATTACAAAAAGTGAAGTATCAAAAGGGCAAATATCTTATTCCTTTTGATGTGGATAGCATTGGCACTCGTGCTGAATTTGATATCAAGGACGCTAAGGGTAATCTTTTGGTAGCATCTGGCAAGAGACTTTCGGCTAAAAAAATCAAGGAATTAAAAGAAGCTAAAATTGATCTTATAGAATATCCCCTTGAAAGCTTGAGTAATAAATTCCTTGCCGAGCCTATCATTAACGCACAAGGAGAAGTGCTTTTTGATACCTTGACACAGCTTGATGAACTAAAACTCAAAAAACTTCACGAGCTTAAAATTAATGAGTTTGTCATTGCCAATGATAGTGCAGCAGGTGTGGATAACTCAATTATCAATTCATTTATTGCCGATGCGGAATCGCTTAAAATGCTTCGCCAAAGTGAAAAGATTGATGATGAAAATGACTTGGCTGCTATTAGAATCTACAAAGTTATGCGTCCCGGAGAGCCTGTAACAAAAGAGGTTGCAAAAAGTTTTGTGCGTCAATTATTCTTTGATTCAGAGCGTTATGACTTGACACGCGTTGGGCGTATGAAAATGAATCATAAACTTCAAATTAATGTCCCAGATTATGTTACCGTGCTGACACACGAGGATATTCTTAAAACGATTCAATATCTGCTTAAAGTCAAAAATGGACTAGGTAAAATTGATGATAGAGACCATCTTGGTAATCGTAGAATCCGCTCTATCGGTGAGCTTTTGGCAAATGAACTTCACTCTGGGCTTGTCAAAATGCAAAAAGCTATCCGCGATAAGCTTACTTCATTAAGTGGCGCATTTGATACGATTATGCCTCACGATTTAGTCAATGGCAAGATGATTACAAGCACGATTATGGAGTTTTTCACCGGCGGACAGCTTTCACAATTTATGGACCAAACTAATCCGCTCTCAGAAGTTACTCACAAACGCCGACTTTCCGCACTTGGTGAGGGTGGGCTTGTGAAAGACAGAGTGGGCTTTGAAGCAAGAGATGTGCATCCTACGCATTATGGTAGAATCTGCCCCATTGAAACGCCAGAAGGGCAAAATATCGGTTTGATTAACACACTTTCAACTTATACCCGCGTAAATGATTTGGGCTTTATTGAAGCACCATATAAAAAAGTTGAAAATGGCATTGTAACTGATGAGATTGTCTATCTTACTGCCGCTCAAGAAGAAGGACTTGTTATCGCTCCTGCAAGCACGGCTGTGGACAAAGATGGTCGCATTATTGAAGATTTGATTGAAACAAGAAAAGATGGTGAGATTCTCCTAGGGGAAAAATCTCGCGTTCAGCTCATTGACTTAAGCCCTAGAATGCTTGTTGGTGTGGCTGCTTCACTCATTCCATTTTTAGAGCACGATGATGCTAACCGTGCTCTAATGGGATCTAATATGCAGCGTCAAGCTGTGCCGCTATTAAAGCCTGATGCACCTATTGTTGGCACAGGGATTGAGCAAGTGATTGCTCGTGATTCTTGGGAGGCGACAAAGGCAAAAAGAGGCGGTGTTGTAGAAAAGGTAGATTCTAAAAATATTTATATTCTTGGCGAAGATGATAATGGTGCATACATTGATCACTATTATTTGGGTAAGAATCTGCGAACAAACCAAAATACTTGTTTTTCACAGCAACCTATCGTGCGACAAGGTGATAGCGTGGAAGAAGGACAAATTATCGCCGATGGTCCAAGTATGGATAGCGGTGAGTTGGCTTTGGGAAAAAATATCCGTGTAGCCTTTATGCCGTGGAATGGATATAACTTTGAAGATGCGATTGTGGTGAGTGAAAAGCTTATTAAAGAAGATGCTTTTACTTCTATTCATATTTATGAAAAAGAAATTGAAGCGCGTGAGCTTAAACACGGGTTAGAGGAGATTACAGCTGATATTCCGGGCACAAAAGAAACAGAGACTGCTCATCTTGATGAAAGTGGGATTGTAAGGATTGGGACTTATGTAAGTGGGGGTATGATTCTTGTTGGGAAAGTCTCTCCTAAAGGCGAAGTGAAGCCTACGCCTGAAGAGAGATTATTGCGTGCGATTTTTGGCGAAAAAGCAGGACACGTGGTAAATAAGTCCCTATATTGTCCCCCTTCACTTGAGGGAACTGTTGTTGATGTAAAAATCTTTACAAAAAAGGGTTATGAAAAAGATGCTCGTGCCATAAGTGCCTATGAGGAAGAAAAAAAGGTGCTTGATATAGAGCATCACGACAGATTAACGATGATTCAGCAAGAGGAGACTTTGCGAATCTCACTTATGCTTTCAAAAGAAAAGCTGACGAGTGAAGCAAAAATTGCCGATAAGACGTTTAAAAAAGGCACACAGATTCCAAAAGAAGAGCTAGGTGTTTTGAATCCTTTTGCTCTAAGCACTTTGATTAAAAGCTATTCCAAAGAGGTGCAAAGCCGATATGAGCAGATTAAGACAAACTTCTTAGAGCAAAAGAAAACTTTGGGCGAAGAGCACGAAGAGAAACTCTCTATTTTAGAAAAAGATGATATTTTGCCTAGCGGTGTTGTAAAGCTTGTAAAGATTTATATCGCTACAAAACGCAAACTGAAAGTGGGCGATAAAATGGCTGGACGACACGGAAATAAAGGTATTGTCTCAAATATCGTCCCTATGGTAGATATGCCTTATACTGCTGATGGTGAGCCTGTGGATATTGTTCTTAATCCTTTGGGTGTGCCTAGCCGTATGAATATTGGGCAGATTCTTGAAGTGCATTTGGGGCTTGTAGGTAAGAATCTTGGACGCCAACTTGAAGAAGTTCTTAGCTCGCAATCAAAGCAATGGGTTGATACATTGCGTTCAAAAATGATTGAGATTCACAAGCTTGTGAATCCAGAAGATAAGGCAATGTTAGATTTTCTTCAAAAGCTTGATGATGAGCGTTTAATTAGCTATGCACGAGATTGGAGTAAGGGTGTGAAGTTTGCTATCCCTGTATTTGAGGGTATCAAGCAAGAGCAGTTTGATAAGCTTTTTGCCCTAGCTAAAATTGACACCGATGGTAAGACAGAGCTGTATGATGGAAAAACAGGCGAAAAAACGCGTGAGCGTGTCAATGTGGGTTATATGTATATGCTCAAACTTCATCATCTTGTTGATGAAAAAGTTCACGCACGAAGCACAGGACCTTACTCGCTAGTTACGCAACAGCCTGTTGGTGGAAAGGCACTCTTTGGTGGGCAACGCTTTGGAGAAATGGAAGTGTGGGCATTGGAAGCTTATGGAGCAGCTCATACGCTCAAAGAAATGCTTACAATTAAATCTGATGATACAGAGGGACGCAGGGGTGCGTATAAAGCGATTACAAAAGGTGAGCACGTTGGGGAATCTGAGATTCCAGAGACTTTTTATGTTTTGACAAAAGAGCTTCAATCTCTAGCACTTGATGTGAATATTTATGGCGAAGAAGTTGATGAAAATGGAATGCCTGTACCTATTATCATTAAAGAAGATGATAGACCAAAAGATTTTAGCTCATTCCAACTAGTGTTGGCAAGTCCGGAGAAAATTCTCTCTTGGAGTCGTGGCGAAGTCAAAAAGCCAGAAACGATTAATTATCGTACATTAAAGCCCGAACGTGATGGACTATTCTGCACGAAAATTTTTGGACCGGTGCGTGATTATGAGTGCTTGTGTGGAAAATACAAAAAAATGCGTTATAAGGGCATTGTATGTGAAAAATGCGGTGTTGAAGTAACAAAAGCAAAAGTTCGTCGCTCTCGTATGGGGCATATTGAGCTTGTAGCACCTGTGGCACATATTTGGTATGTGAGTTCTTTGCCTAGTCGTATAGGGACATTGCTTGGTGTGAAAATGAAAGATTTAGAGCGTGTTTTATACTATGAAGCGTATATTGTTAAGAATCCCGGCGAGGCATTTTATGATAATGAAGGCTCAAAGCCAATTTTGAAATATGATGTGCTGAATGAAGAGCAATTCCAAAGTATTAATCAACGCTTTGAGCATACCGGCTTTGTGGCACAAATGGGCGGAGAGGCGATTAAAGAGCTTTTAGAGGAGCTAGATTTAACGCAACTTCTAGGTTCATTGCGTGAAGAGATAAAATCAACAAATTCCGAAGCAAAGAAAAAGACTATTGTAAAAAGATTAAAAGTTGTTGAAAGCTTTATTAATTCCGGCAATCGCCCAGAGTGGATGATGCTGACAATCTTGCCGGTGTTGCCACCAGATTTGCGTCCTTTGGTTGCCCTTGATGGCGGAAAGTTTGCTGTGAGTGATGTCAATGACTTGTATCGCCGCGTGATTAACCGCAATCAACGCTTAAAGCGATTGATTGAGCTAGATTCACCAGAAATTATTGTCCGCAACGAAAAGAGAATGCTCCAAGAAGCTGTTGATGCGTTGTTTGATAATGGCAGAAATGCTAATGCGGTGAAGGGTGCAAATAAGCGTCCGCTTAAATCGCTTTCAGAGATTATCAAAGGGAAGCAAGGACGCTTTAGGCAGAATCTGCTCGGTAAGAGGGTGGATTTCTCTGGGCGAAGTGTTATTGTCGTGGGACCAAATCTTAAGATGGATCAATGTGGATTGCCTAAAAATATGGCATTAGAGCTATTTAAGCCACATTTATTTGCAAAGCTTGAAGAGAAAGGGTATGCTACAACGCTCAAACAAGCTGTAAAAATGGTGAATCAAAAGACAAATGAAGTGTGGGAGTGTCTCCAAGAGATTGTTGAAGGTTATCCAGTGCTACTCAATCGTGCGCCAACATTGCATAAGCAGTCTATTCAAGCATTCCACCCAAAATTGATAGATGGCAAGGCGATTCAGCTTCATCCGCTTGTATGTTCAGCTTTCAATGCGGACTTTGATGGTGACCAAATGGCAGTGCATGTGCCACTTTCACAAGAAGCCATTGCAGAATGTAAGCTACTAATGCTTAGCTCTATGAATATTCTTTTGCCTGCAAGTGGTAAGGCAGTAGCCGTGCCTAGCCAAGATATGGTTTTAGGCTTATACTATCTGTCTTTGGAGAAAAAAGGCGTAAAAGGTGAGCATAAGATTTTTGGAAGTATTGATGAGATTGTTATGGCAATTGAAATGGGCGAGCTTGATATTAATGCACGCATTAAAACTGTGTATGAAAGACGCGTGATTGATACAACTGCTGGGCGTATGATTCTAAGCTCTATATTACCTGATTTTGTGCCACTAAGTCTATGGAATCAAACAATGAAGAAAAAAGACATTGGTGCATTAATTGATTATGTGTATAAAGAAGGTGGGCTAGGTATCACAGCAACTTTCCTTGATAATCTTAAGAATCTTGGATTTAAATATGCTACAAAAGCGGGTATTTCGATTTCTGCGGCTGATATTATTATCCCTCAAGATAAGATGGGTATGATAGAAGAGGCTAAAAAAGAAATTAAGAGAATCCAAGGTGAGTTTGAGCAGGGGCTTCTCACTGCACAAGAGCGATACAATAAGAGCATTGATATTTGGACAGAGACAAGTGAAAAAATGGGCAAACTGATGATGGAGAAAGTCAAGACTGACAAGCAGGGCTTTAACTCTATCTATATGATGGCAGATTCAGGAGCGAGAGGTAGTGAGGCACAAATTCGTCAGCTTTCTGCAATGAGAGGGCTTATGGCTAAGCCTGATGGCACGATTATTGAGACACCTATTACATCAAACTTTAAAGAAGGCTTGAATGTATTAGAATACTTCAATTCAACGCACGGAGCGAGAAAAGGTCTAGCTGATACGGCGTTAAAAACGGCAAATGCTGGGTATCTCACAAGGAAGCTTATTGATGTAAGCCAAAATATGAAAGTTACTATTGAGGATTGTGGCACACACGAGGGTGTGGAGATTACAGATATTACCGTTGGAAGTGATATGATTGAGCCGCTTGAAGAGCGTGTAGTCGGGCGTGTGTTGGCACGAGATATTATTGACCCTATTGCTAATGAGATTCTATTGAGCGAGGGTGTGCTTATTGATGTGGCAATGGCAAAACGCATCAAGGAAGCAAATGTTAAATCTATAATGATACGCACTCCTGTAACTTGTAAGGCTCCAAAAGGTGTGTGTGCGAAGTGCTATGGACTGAATCTTGGTGAGTCTAAGATGGTTAAACCCGGCGAAGCTGTTGGGGTATTGGCTGCACAAAGTATCGGTGAGCCGGGCACTCAGCTTACGCTTAGAACATTCCACGTTGGTGGGACAGCAAGCAGAAGCACGGAAGAAAAGCAAATTGTGGCGAAAAAAGAAGGCTTTATCCGCTATCACAATATCCGCACTTACACAAATAGTAAGGGGCAAAAGATTGTGGCAAATCGCAGAAATGCTGCTATTCTTGTTGTGGAGCCACGCATTAAGGCGGAGTTTGATGGGGAACTTTTGGTTGAAAATATCCACGATGAAGTGCATATTACTATTGTTGGTGATAAGAAGCGAACTGAAACATACCGCTTAAGGAAAGATGATGTAGCCAAGCAAAACGAGCTTGCTGGGGTTACAGGTAAGATTGAGGGCAAACTTCTTGTGCCACACGAAAGCGGATATAAGGTTAAGGCTGGTGGAAGCATTGTTGATACGATTATGGATAGCTGGAATGTCCCCACTCGCATTCCTTATGGAAGTGAGTTAAAGGTTGAAGACAATGCGCCTATTTCTCAAAAAATCGTGGCAAAAGAGAAAGGTATTGTGAAGTTTTATACACTCCGTGCCGATACGCTTGAGCGTAATCACGATGTGAAGAAGGGTATGGTTGTAGCAGAAAAGGGTATGTTTGCTGTTATTGCTGATCAAAATGATAGGGAGGCTATCCGCCACTATATTGCGAGAACTTCTAAGATTCTTGTTGATGATAATAGTGAAGTGGAGATTGACACGCTTATTTCCGAGCCAAGTTCAGATGAGCATATTGTTGTGGCAGAATGGGATGCGTATAGTGAGCCTGTGATTGCCGATCAAGCAGGGGTTATATCCTTTAGAGACATTATCGCAGGTATTACAGTGAGTGAGCAAGAAGATGAGAATACACATCAAAAGAATTTTGTGATTAACGAGTATGTTCCGGCTGGTTATAAGCCTATGCTTGTTGTTACCACAAAAGATGGTAAGGAGATAAGCTATCGTTTAGAATCTCGCACATCTATTGCGGTGAATGATGGAGATAAGGTAGAAGTGGCTGATATTATTGCTAAAGTGCCTAAAGCATTAGCAAAATCAAAAGATATTACCGGTGGTCTTCCACGCGTTACAGAACTCTTTGAGGCAAGAAAGCCAAAAGATACTGCCATTCTTTCAGAGCTTGATGGAACGGTGAGTTTTGGTAAGCCGATACGCGGTAAGGAAAGAATCATTATCACTTCTAGTGATGGTCGCGTGGCTGAATATGCTGTGGATAAAAATAAGAAGATTCTCGTACACGAAAATGAGTTTATCCACGCAGGGGAGGCAATGACTGATGGTGTAGTTTCAAGCCACGATATCTTGCGTATCAGTGGGGAAAAAGAACTTCACAAATATATCGTAAGTGAAGTGCAGCAAGTATATCGCCGACAAGGTGTAAGTATTGCTGATAAACATATCGAGATTATTGTGTCTCAAATGTTGCGACAAGTGAAGATTGTTGATAGTGGCAATACGAAATTTATTGAAGGCGATTTAGTCAGTAAGCGACATTTTAAAGAAGAGAATGAGCGAATCTTGCGTATGGGTGGGGAACCAGCGGTGGCTGAACCAATTTTGCTAGGTATCACGCGTGCGGCTATTGGAAGCGATTCTATTATTTCCGCAGCATCTTTCCAAGAAACTACAAAGGTGCTTACGGAAGCGAGTATCGCAGCCAAGAAAGATACGCTTGATGATCTTAAGGAAAATGTTGTTTTAGGGCGTATGATACCTGTGGGAACGGGCTTGTATAAAAACAAGAAGTTTAACTACAAGTATGATTCACAAGATGAAAGGCTTGAAGAATAGGCGAAATCCTATTCTCTAAGAGAAATAAAAGTTTTAGTTGGGTAGAATCCCCGCATTTTTTATTTTCAAATTTTACATAAAGGAAAGTCAGTGCCAACCATAAATCAGTTAATTAGAAAAGAGAGAAAGAAAGTCATTCGTAAGACAAAGTCTCCAGCGTTGTTAGAATGTCCGCAGAGAAGGGGCGTATGCACGCGTGTTTATACAACAACACCAAAGAAACCAAACTCGGCATTAAGAAAGGTAGCAAAGGTTAAGCTTACCTCCAAGGTTGAAGTGATTAGCTATATTCCCGGTGAAGGGCATAATCTACAAGAACACTCAATCGTGCTTGTAAGGGGTGGTCGTGTTAAGGACTTGCCGGGTGTGAAATATCACATTATTCGTGGTGCTTTGGATACAGCAGGTGTAGCAAAACGAAGCGTTTCACGCAGTAAGTATGGTGCTAAAAAAGCTAAAGCCGGTGGCGATAAAAAATAATTAAGGATAGAATATGAGAAGAAGAAAAGCTCCTGTAAGAGAGATTCTAGGTGATCCAATCTATAACAACAAAGTCGTAACGAAGTTTATCAATAAAATGATGCTTGATGGTAAAAAAAGTGTGAGTGAAAAGATTATTTACGCAGCTTTTGATAGGATTGAAGAAAAAAGTGGTGAAAAAGGTATTGAAGTTTTTGAAAAAGCTTTGGAGCGCGTAAAGCCACTTGTTGAAGTAAGAAGCAGACGCGTAGGTGGAGCGACTTATCAAGTTCCTGTTGAAGTGCGTCCAGCTCGTCAGCAGTCCCTTTCTATCCGCTGGTTACTTGAGGCGACACGCAAGAGAAATGAACGCACGATGGTTGAGCGTTTGGCAAGTGAGCTTGTAGATGCGGCAAATGATCGTGGTGCAGCGTTTAAGAAAAAAGAAGATGTGCATAAAATGGCTGAAGCGAACAAAGCATTTGCACACTATCGTTGGTAATAGAGAAATAAAGGACATAGAATGGCGAGAAAAACCCCTTTAGCACGAATTAGAAATATTGGTATTGCCGCACACATTGATGCTGGTAAAACAACAACTTCAGAGCGTATTTTGTTTTATACAGGTGTGAGTCATAAAATAGGTGAAGTGCACGATGGTGCTGCGACTATGGACTGGATGGAGCAGGAAAAAGAGCGTGGTATCACCATTACTTCAGCGACAACGACTTGTTTTTGGAAAGATTATCAAATTAATCTTATTGACACTCCCGGACACGTAGATTTTACCATTGAAGTGGAGCGTTCAATGCGTGTGCTTGATGGTGCTGTGGCTGTCTTTTGTTCCGTTGGTGGGGTGCAGCCTCAAAGTGAAACAGTGTGGAGACAGGCTAATAAGTATGGCGTTCCTCGTATGGTGTTTGTGAATAAAATGGATAGAATTGGTGCAAATTTTTTCAATGTTGAATCTCAAATTAAGCAACGCTTGAAAGCCAATCCTGTGCCTATTAATATTCCTATTGGTGCAGAGGAAAATTTTAAAGGCGTTGTGGATTTGATTCAAATGAAAGCTATTGTTTGGAATGATGAATCTATGGGTGCCAAGTATGATGTGGAAGAGATCCCAGTAGACTTGGTAGAAAAAGCTAATGAGTATCGTGAGAAGTTACTAGAAGCAGCGGCAGAACAAGATGAGGCTTTGATGGAGAAATACCTTGGCGGAGAAGAACTAAGTGTTGAAGAAATCAAAAAGGGCATCAAAATCGGCTGTCTTAATATGAGTCTTATCCCAATGCTTTGTGGTTCAAGCTTTAAGAATAAGGGTGTTCAAACACTTCTTGATGCGGTAGTTGATTATCTTCCTGCTCCCACTGAAGTCGCTGAAATTAAGGGTATTGATCCAAAAGATGAATCTGAACTTAGTGTAGAATCAAGTGATAATGGTGCGTTTGCTGGTTTGGCATTTAAGATTATGACAGACCCATTTGTTGGACAGCTTACATTTGTGCGTGCATATCGTGGGAAGTTAGAATCTGGAAGCTATGTGCTTAACTCAACAAAAGGTAAAAAAGAGCGTGTTGGACGGCTTTTGAAAATGCACTCTAACAAGCGTGAGGATATTAAAGAGATTTATGCAGGTGAGATTTGTGCGTTTGTTGGACTAAAGGACACGGTTACAGGGGATACGCTTTGTGATGAAAAAGTGCCTGTGATTTTGGAGCGTATGGATTTCCCAGAGCCTGTAATTCAAATTGCTGTTGAGCCAAAGACAAAAGCAGACCAAGAAAAAATGTCTATCGCTCTAGGCAAGCTTGCAGAAGAGGACCCAAGCTTTAGAGTAAGCACACACGAGGAAACAGGACAAACACTTATTGGTGGTATGGGTGAGCTGCACCTTGAGATTATCGTTGATAGGTTGAAAAGAGAGTTTAAGGTTGAAGCCGAAGTAGGTGAACCGCAAGTTGCCTTTAGAGAGACTATCCGTAATGCAGTAGAACAGGAATGTAAGTATGCAAAACAATCTGGTGGGCGAGGTCAGTATGGACACGTTCATATTAAGCTAGAGCCAAAAGAACCCGGTGAGGGATATGAGTTTGTAAATAATATTAGTGGGGGTGTTATTCCAAAAGAATATATTCCTGCTGTTGATAAGGGTATCCAAGAGGCAATGCAAAATGGTGTGCTTGCTGGCTATCCAGTTGTAGATTTTAAGGTAACTCTCTATGATGGGAGTTACCACGATGTGGATTCATCTGAAATGGCGTTTAAAATCGCTGGTTCTATGGCGTTTAAAGATGCTTGTCGCAAGGCAAATGCGGTGCTCTTAGAACCTATGATGAAGGTTGAGGTTGAGGTCCCTGAAGAGTATATGGGTGATGTCATAGGAGATTTAAACAGAAGACGCGGACAGATAAATTCAATGGATGATCGTATGGGATTAAAGATTGTGAATGCATTTGTTCCATTAGCTGAGATGTTTGGGTATTCTACTGATTTGCGTTCAGCTACACAGGGTAGAGGCACATATACAATGGAGTTTGACCACTATGGTGAAGTTCCAAATAATATTGCCAAGGAAATTATGGAAAAAAGAAAGGGGTAACATATGAAAAAGTTAGCTTTAGTTTTGGGTCTAGGTTTGATGTTTGCAGCGTGTGGTGATAACACAAAAGAAAAGGAAGCGCCTGCTCCAGCTCCAGTAATAGAAGACAAACCGGTGCAAGATCCTGCTCAAGCAACAGTAGCTCCCGCTGATGAGAATAATACTGATGTTAAGCCTGAGGCAGAAGCTCCTGCTACAAGTGAAGATCAAACAAAGTCTGATGAGCAAAAGGAAGAAAAAGCTCAATAGTCAATCCTGTGTTCCTCTAAGAGTTTCGTTTTTTAGGGGACTTTGTTAAAAAGGAGATGATGCAATGCTAAGATTTGTATTTTGTTTATTTCTTTTTTCTTTTTCTGCTTGTTTTGATAACAAAGGTGATTCTAGCTCACAATCTTCTCAAACTACACTTCCTTTACAAAGTTCTAATATTTTATCAGATTCTGCTCGTTGGGATTCTAGGGAAAATTTGACAGATCCAGAAACACTTTATGCGCGTTGTGCTTCGTGCCACGGTAAAGATGGCAAGAGTGTTGCACCCGGCAGTGTGGGTAATGTTTTAATCGCTTCGCTCAATAAAGAGCAGGTTATAGAATCTTTAAAAGGCTTTCGTTCGCAAACATTAAGCAAGGGTGGTAATTCTGTGATTATGTATATGCAAACTAAAAATCTAAGCGATGCAGATATTGAAGCATTAGGGGCATATATTGATGCATTTTAACTATTTTGATCTTTAGATTAGAATAGGTATCATTTTTTTTAGAAATACCTGACAATCTTTATAATTGGGTGTTTAGGGATAGTTTTAATCCTTGATGATAAGGATCTAGTTTTAGAATGTAGAGAGTAAAATACTTTACGGTTAGAAATCAAAGCTCACCCCCCCCCCTTTTTTTATTTGTTTGTTGTGAATTGTCTCCAAGATAAACAAATGCGAAGCTCTCTTATCTTCTACTATTGCGAGTTTTGTAAGGTTTCTTCCAAAATAGATTGCGTTGCAGGAACATCTTTTTGATCTACAAAGAAAAATATCTCAACACGATTATTTTTGGCACGATTAATAGCACTATCATTGGGTGCGACTGCCTGATGTTCCCCATAGCCAGAAAAAGAAATGCGTTCAGGTGAGATTCCATTTTTAATAAGATTTTTCATTACAGCAAGGGAGCGTGCTGAAGAAAGCTCATAATTATCCTTATATCTTGAGCCAATAGGCAACGAAGCATTATCGGTATAACCTCGCACATCAATTTTGACATAATCGGGTAGTTTTTTGATGATAGCCGTCATACGCTGAAGATATAGATATACATCGCTATTGTTGATTTCTGCACTTCCAGATTCAAAAAAGAGATTTGAGGGCAATCGCAAAGACAACCCCATTTCCATTTGTTCTAAGATGCCGCCTTCTTCCGCCATTTGTTGAATCTCAGCTGTGGTAACCGAAGAAGTTTGGCTGATAGCTCCACTCTCATTTTCTACTTCACTATCATTGATATCATCTTGATTTGAAGGAAGTGGTGAGGTGAGCGTAAAGTCAAAAATCTTCACAAATTCAGTTTTGAGTGCTTCTGAATCTGCGGAGCTTGTGGAAGAAATCGCCCATAAGGCAATAAAGAGTGCCAAAAGCAAAGAGAGAAAGTCCGCATAAGGAACAGCCCACTTCTCACCAGCAGGGCATTCAGGGCATTTTTTCTTTTTTGCCATAATCTTTGCCTACTCAAATTGTGAGATTTTAGGCTCACCCGGTGGTATAAAGCCAAGCAGTTTTTCTTCAAGGTTGCGTGGGTTATCACCATTGGCAATGCCTACAACGCCTTCTAATACAACCATACGCTCCCTAATAATATCTTTGCTTTTTGCTATCATCTTGTGTCCCCACGGACCAAAGAGCGCATACGCACAGAAAATCCCCGTAACCGTTGCGGTAAATGCTCCAGCAATACCAGCTGCCATTGCTTTTGGATCATCAAGAAGTTGGAGTGCGAGCATAAGCCCCATAACCGCCCCTACAAGCCCCATAGTAGGACAAGTTTCCGCATAGGTTACCCAGTAGTGTGCCGATCCGTGATAATACTCTTCTAAAGATTCTATTTGCACTTCCATATCTTCACGCACAGCGTGAGCGTCCCGCCCATCAATAATCATTGATAGGGCTTGTCGCAAGAAGTCATCTTCAATTTGAGCGGCTTTGCCTTCAAGGGAGAGAACGCCATCTTTTCTTGCAAGAGTTGAGAGCTCCACAATGGTGCGTATGGTTTCATTGAGATTGACCTTACTTGCACCAAAGACAATTTTTAACTCCTTCAATGCACCTTTTACGTGTGTTGGGTGGGTGCCAGACATTGCCGCACAACCAGCTGTTGGGATAATGATAATAAGTGAACTGATGTGAATGAGATGTAAAGGGTTGCCCCCCTCCAAAAAATCCCCTATTGAGAGACTTGCAATAGCCCCGATGAGTCCTAAAACGGTCGTTAAATCCATAAGCACCCTTCCTGTCTAAATTTGAGATAAAAAAGCAAAAAATATTCCTAGCTCATTTCGCATCTTACAAATCACATTCTATATGTTTAATCCAAAGTTTAGCATTATGCTGCTCATCTATAAGTGTTGTTGCAACGCCGTGTCCGGGGTGAATAGTCTTATTTTGAGTGTAGGAGAGTTGTGAAAAGCGAGTAAGTGAATCTTTCATATCAGTTGCGTTTGAGTAGGGAAAATCATACCGTCCAATGGAGCGATGAAAGATAAAATCACCGCTAAAAATTTCATTTTCAATCTCAATGATAGAACAACCCGGCGTGTGTCCAGGAAAATGGGAGAAAACAACTTCCACATTATTGAATTGAAGTTTTTGTGAATCTTTTTTGCACTCCGTGAGAATATCTGGGATACTTGGGCTTACACCTGTATCAAAACAATCAGATTCTAACATAAATACATCAAGTTCCGGGCAAACAAGCGGCACATTTACAAAATGAGCCTTTAGCTCGGCATTACTCCAAATATGATCAAAATGTCCGTGAGTATTGAGAAAAGCAAGAGGATTAGGACAATTTTCAATCACCCATTGTGTCGCACCAATTCCCGCATCGACAATAATCTCTCCCTGTGGGAATTTGCAAATATAACAATTTGTTTGATACTCGCCAAAACTTTGAGAGAGAATTTCCACAATAATCCTACCTTTTTGAGAATTGTGGGCTTCTGCGTGCCTTTCTTTTACCATATTTTTTACGCTCAACAACGCGTGAATCTCTTGTGAGAAGACCCTTTGGCTTAAGAATTGCTCTAAAAGCAATATCATAGTTGTTAAGTGCTTTTGAGATTCCGTGTCGCAATGCTTCTGCCTGTGCAGAATAACCACCACCCAAAGTAACGGCGTGAATATCCACAGACTTTTCTTGCTTTGTTAAAAGCAAGGGCTGCATAACTTTCATTTTAATCGCCTCGTGTCCGCCAAGCCACTCATTGAGACTTTGTCCATTGATGGTGAGTTTCCCGCTTCCAGCACTCAACCAAACTTTTGCGATTGCTGTTTTTCTTTTTCCTGTTGCATAAACTTTTGCCATAGTATTCCCTTATTTTGAGCTTTTAGAAACTTGTGCACTGTGTGGATGTTCATTGCCACGATATACCTTGAGCTTTTTAAGCATAGCTCGTCCAAGCTTATTTTTTGGGAGCATTCCACGCACTGCGAGATGATAGAGCTTTTCTGGATGTTTTTCTAGCATTTCTTGCAAAGTCTTACTTTTTGTGCTTCCAAAGTAGCCAGAATGTGTGAAATACTCCTTATCTTCAAGCTTCATTCCTGTAAATTTTGCTTCAGTAGCGTTGATAATCACTACAAAATCTCCACAATCAATATGTGGTGTAAAGCAAGGTTTGTGCTTACCACGCAAAAGTGTTGCCACCTCAGTGATGAGACGACCAAACACCTTGTCTTTGGCATCAAGCACAACCCACTGACGATTGATGTCATTTTGTGTTGCTATTTTTGTCAATTCCATCGTGTTTCCTTGAAAGTATAATCAAAATTGAGAATTGGCATTATAGGTTAGATTAGCTTAAAAAAAAATTAACTTAAGCTTATTTTAATATAATATTCCAAATCGCTCTAAAAATGCTTCATCAATACCTTGCAGCAACCCTTTTTGCCGCAAATTCTCAATCACCTCTGCATTGCAGTTTGTATCAAGGGGCCACTCTCGCAAATGCCCATCAATCTTGCCTTTATCACTTGCATCAACAAACACAAGATTCTGCGTAACAAGTATATCGCGTTTAGCATCAATATTATTCACAATCCGCCAAGTCAGCATATATGGGTTATCAAGCTTATTTTTATGTGAATCTACAAAAATGACAATACTCAAATGATTGTGCAAATTTTCAAATGCTTGTATTTTTTCTTTTACGGCATTTAAAAGATTGCTTTTTTTATCCACACTGATGATACAAATGGGGTTAGGCGTATGGGTAAAATACTGCTTTAGCCCCACGGCTTGTGAAAAAATCGCTGTGATATGCTTCAAAAGCACCTCATCGCTTAAAACGCAAAAATCAGGCTTTTCCACAGGTGTGATAGCTTCTACGCCAAGTTTGCCGCCGTGAGCAAAATCTGGGCTAGAGTGATCAAGTGCATCGCAGATTCCCTCTGTAATGAGAATATTTTGCGGAGAGAATCTATGCAAAATATACGAGCCAAAGGCTTGGTAGTCTTGTAAATCGCCCACATTTTCATCGGTAAAAATGGCGTGTTTGACAAAGCTCATCTGCCCAACACCCCAAAATGCGTGCATAATTTGTTTGCTATGTGAGGGATATTCGGGCTTAATTTTTGCAAAAATGAGATTATGGAAGACGCCATTTTCTGGCATATGATAATCAATCAAACCTTGAGCAGTGGTTTGCAACAGGGGCAAAAATACTCTTTCTGTGAGATAACCCATATATTTATCTTCAAGCGGAGGTTTGCCAACAATTGTGGCTGGAAAAATAGGCTTTTTTCGCATAGTGATAGCGGAGACTTCAAGCACGGGGTAAGGCTCAATAGGCGTGTAGAATCCCGTGTGGTCGCCAAAAGGTCCTTCATCTCGCATTTGTGTCGTATCTACCCAACCTTCAATGACAATATCCACATCATAAGGCACAAAAAGCGGATTTGTGATACAGGGGCAAAGCACAGACTTTTTTTCACGGATAAAGCCATAAAGCATAAGCTCAAAGATTCCCAAAGGTAACGGAGCCTGCCCACACCAAATATACAATGGATCGCCTCCAAGTGCGATGCTCACGGGCATTTTTTTATGTGCTTTTTTATACTCGTGAAAGAAATGCTGTGAATCTTTGTGAATCTGCCAATGCAATCCTAAATGTGTCTCATCATAGACTTGCAGACGATACATACCGAGATTTTTTTGTGTGCCATTAAGATTTTGTGTATAAACCTGCCCCATTGTGATAAACGCCCCACCATCACGCTCCCAAGTGGTAAGGATAGGTAATTCAAAGAGATTGAGATTCTGCGTTTTTATAATCTCTTGGCATTGCCCCTTTTTTTTGCTGTATTTTGGAAAGACAGAACGCAGGGCATACAGCTCTTTAAGCTTGTGGAATACCTGCTTGATACCTTTGGGTGGGCTAAGGTGCAAAAGGCTTTGCAAACTATGAGCGATTTTTGGAATGGGTTTATTGATAAGAAGCTCAAGTCTTTTATGTGAGCCAAAGACATTCATAAGCACAGGAATATCAAACTCCTTGCCACTTTTTTTGCAAATAGGTCGCGTAAAAAGCAATGCTTTGGAATTTGACTTTTTTACTTCAATATAGGCAAGTTGAGGGATTTCAAGGTAAATGTCAAGTGGCGTGTCAATGATGATGAGTTCATCGTGTTCTTGTAAAAAATTGATGAGTCGCTCAGAATCTAAAGCCATAGAAAGCTCCAAAAAAAGTTCTACCAAACAATACTAGAATCTTAAGGCTAGATTCTAACCTTAAGACATTGCAGTGCTAGAAATGCAAACCTATGAGTGCTTGGATATTGTGCATTGTTTGTGTTTCTGTGCTTCCTCTAAATTCTGGATTCTGGTAAGTGTAAAGCAGACCTAAAGAGATGGGCAAAAGATCAAATTTTAACTTTAATCCTGCGTTGTATGAAGTCGTATCTTTAAAAATATCATTAAAGCTTGAGTGATTGATACCTACATAAGGAGTAAGTCGCGCAATAATAAGCCCTATGTTATACCCCGCAGATACGCCATATTGAAGGTTTCTAAACTTAGCTCCATCGCCTTTGTTAAAGTCATACTTTACCTGCGGAGCTACCACTAAATCAAAAGCCCCAAGCCACACACGACCAAACGCTCCATAGCTATCTATGGCAATAGAGCTATCCTCTTTTGTTTCTGCTTTGATTTTACCGGCTGCGAAACCAAACTCTGGGCTTATCTCAAAGCCTGCAATACTCACTGCAAACGCATTTGTTCCAAATCCTGCTGCAAAAAGCAGAGAAAGTAAATATTTTTTCATCAAAACTCCTTTTGTGATTTGTGAATCCAAAATTATGAATCCAAAAAACGAGCGGACATTATAGGTAAAATATGTTTGATTTTGCTTAAAGAGCTAGAAAATGAGTAGAATTTGAAACATTTTTACCATACATACACTAGATTCAAAAGCCTTTTTAATAAAAAAAATGATTTAGAATAAAAAATGAGATACAATCAAGTCCTACGATATTGAGTAAATTGAGCAAAACATTTGCGTAAGTTAATGGGGGAGGTAGCTATGACAATCAATGATTCTAAAATGTATTTCAATCGGGAGCTTTCGTGGCTTAAGTTTAATACGCGTGTGCTAAATGAGGCTAAAAATACGCATATACCGCTTTTAGAGCGATTAAAGTTTGTGGCTATTTATGGCACGAATTTAGATGAATTTTATATGATACGCGTGGCAGGATTAAAGCGTTTGTATGCGAGTGGGATTACAGAGGTGGGAGCGGATAAGCTCACGCCATTACAGCAGCTTAAAAGCATACGAGAATATCTTGATAAGGAAAAACGCACATTGGAGAGTGTTTTTAAGGAGATTCAAAGCGGACTTGCCAAAGAAGGTATGCATATAAAGCAGGTTTCACAACTCAATAGTGAGCAAAAAGCTAAGTTGTATGAGTATTTCCTGCATTATCTCTATCCTGTAATTGTGCCTGTGGTGGTGGATTCTACACATCCTTTTCCACATTTAAATAATCTTAGCTTTGCTATTGCGTTACGGCTAAAAAGTCTGCAAGATGGGAATGTGAAATTTGCAATGGTTAGAATCTCGCGGTTACTGCCTCGTTTTGTGGAGATTGAAGGTGGAGTTTTTATTACCATAGAAGATATTGTGGGGGAGTTTGCAAGTGAGCTGTTTGGGGATTATGAGATTCTAAGCTATGTGCCTTTTAGAATCACGCGTAATGCGGATATGGAAATAGAAGAAGAGGAGGCTGATGACTTTATTGAAATTATGAGTGAAGGGCTAAAAACACGCCGCAAAGGCGAGGTTGTCCGCCTTGAAGTGGGTGTAGATAAAGATAATAGTCTGCTTCATTTTATTAACTCTCATCTTAATGTTGATCCCAAAGATATCTATGCTTATAATATTCCACTCAATCTTAGTGGGCTATGGGAGCTTGTGGGGAGTAAGGCATACGCTCATCTTACAACTCCGCCTTTTAATCCCAAGATTCTCCCGCCATTGCAGGGTAATGTGGATTTGCTCTCTACCATAGAATCTGAAGATATTTTGCTTTTTCACCCGTATGAAAGCTTTGATCCGGTGGTGAATTTTATCCAAAGTGCGGCAAAAGACCCTGATGTGCTATCCATTCGTATGACACTTTATCGCGTTGGGAAAAACTCCCCCATTGTCAAAGCCCTGATACAAGCAGCTGAAAATAATAAGCAAGTTACTGCACTTGTGGAGCTTAAAGCTCGTTTTGATGAAGAGAACAACCTGCATTGGGCGCATTCTTTAGAATCTGCTGGAGCACACGTGATTTATGGAGTTCCGGGACTAAAGGTGCACGCCAAAATCGCCCTTGTGATTAAAAAAATCGGCAATACGCTTAAAGAGTATGTGCATCTAAGCACGGGAAATTACAATCCAAGCACGGCTAAGATTTATACTGATATTTCGCTGCTGACTTGTAATGAAGCCTTTGCCAAAGATGCTATAAAGCTTTTTCATTCACTATCCACTGGCTCATCATATCGCACAAAGCTTGATTGCTTGATGATTGCTCCTACACAAATTAAGCCTAAGATTCTAGAATTGATTGAAAATGAAGCCAAAAAAGGTGCTGAAGGGCAGATTATTATGAAATGCAACGCTTTTGTTGATGTTGATGTGATTGCGGCGTTATACAAGGCATCAATGGCGGGAGTGAAGATTGATCTTATCGTGCGTGGTGTGTGTGCGTTGCGTCCGGGAGTGAAGGGTGTGAGTGAAAATATTCGTGTGTTTTCTATCATTGGCAAATACCTTGAACACGCTAGAATCTACTATTTTAAGAATGATAGCGTGGGCGTGTATTTTGCTTCAGCAGACATTATGCCAAGGAATCTTGAAAGACGCGTGGAGATTCTTACCCCTAGCCTTAATACACAAATGAGCAAAAGGCTAATGGAAATTCTAAAAATGCAACTTAATGATAACGTGCAGATGTATGAATTGCAAAGTAATGGCGAGTATCAAAAGGTGCAAAGCACACAAAAAGCCTTTAGTTCTCAACTTGCTTATGAAGAATATGTCAATGCGATTTATGGAGATTCTGTAAGGAATGATGAGCTTAGTAAAGCAAAAAAACTTGCCAAAAGAATGCTAAAAGAAAGCTAGAAGTTATAGATTTTAGAATCTTTAATGGCATATTTTTTGTTGTTGGGTGGTGTCCTCGACGCGATTCGAACGCGTGGCCTCACGATTAGGAATCGTGTGCTCTATCCAGCTGAGCTACAAGGACAAAAGGCACAAATACAAAGAGTAGGGGAAAGTCAAAAGTCGCTATTTTACACTCATTTGAGCGATAAATCAAGCTAAAAGCTGTGTGAAAGCATATTTTTGTGCTAGAATACGCCTCTAAACCACCTACATAGAGTTTATGAAATATTTTTGTCGGCTTTAGGGTAAGATTCTATAAGATTTTCAAAAACTTGATGTGGTAGAAATATTTTAAGGAGAGAACTATGGCAATCAAACTTGCGATTAATGGCACGGGACGCATTGGGCTATGTGCGGCTAGGATTATTGGGGAACGCAATGATGTGGAGCTTGTGAGTATGAATACTACGGCTAGTATAGATACCTTAGTGCATTTGCTGCGATATGATTCTGTGCATAGATTCTATGATGTTGAGAAAAAAGATGAAAGCACACTCCGCATTGGTAAAAGCAAAAATGTAAAGATTTTAAGCGATAGAGACCCGCTCAATCTTGACTTTGGTGAAGCGGTAGCGGTGCTTGAATGCACGGGCAAGTTTAACGCCCTTGATAAAGCAAAAGCACATATTAAAGGCAATGTCAAACGCGTGATAATCTCCGCTCCTGCGGATAATACGCCAACTTTTGTCTATGGTGTCAATCATACGCAATATAATAATGAAAGTGTCATATCAAATGCGTCCTGCACCACAAACTGCCTTGCCCCCATTGTGAAAGTGCTAGATTCTACTTTTGGCATTGAAAACGCCCTTATGAGCACTATCCATAGTTATACAAATGATCAAAATCTCCTTGATGTCAAGCACAAAGACTTACGCAGGGCGCGTGCAGCTGCCTTATCTATGATACCTACAAGCACAGGTGCGGCAAAGGCGATTGGGCTTGTATTGCCACATCTTGCAGGTAAGCTTAATGGTATTGCTGTGCGTGTGCCAACGCCTGATGTGAGTTTGATGGATTTAAGTGTGAATCTAAAGGGTGAAGTAAGCAAAGATTCTATTAATGAAGCGTTTTATAAGGCTCAAAGTGGCGAGAGTTTTGAAGGGGCATTTAAAGGGCTTATTATCGTTGATGATGAAATGCGTGTATCAAGTGATTTTATCGGCAGCAAGGCGAGTGCGGTAATCGTGCCAGATAAGACAATCGCCATTGGCAAAAGTGCAAAAATCCTTGCGTGGTATGATAATGAAATGGGCTATACACATAGGCTTGTGGATATGAGTGTGTATGTGTGCAGCTAGTCGTCTTGCATCGTCTCTTGGGCGATTTTAAGAGATTGCTTCGTTCAAGCTGTGGGCACCACCCTTAAGGTAGCTTCCTTGCTTTCACTCGCAAAACTCTTAAAATCTCTCAAAGATACTTCCGCAACGGCTTTTCTAAAGAAAATGGTCTTTTTCAAGCAACTGCGTTTTTGGGTAAAATATTTGCGGTGGTAGTCTAGATTCTGAATCTGGCTTAAAATGGAAAAAAGGTAAATAAAATAAATGAAAAATAAGCAAAATTGTCAAAGTTCTTTGGTGGAGTTTTCTTTACATTTTAGCCATACACACACGCAAAGCGAGTGTGATAGGGTGTTTAGTGGAATCTTACAAGAGAGAGAAAGCAAAAAAAGTGGCTATTATGACTTACCTTTTCAATCGTATGCGTTACAGGAAGCAAGGGCGTATGTCAAAGAAAATGAATCATTTTTAGATTCTTTATCTCATCTTGTGATTATTGGCATTGGCGGGAGTTCCTTGGGGCTAAAAGCCATTGATGGAATGTTAGAGCATTTACCTTGTAGAAAAGCATTAAAGCTTGTGTTTTTGGAGCATACCGACCCTTTACATATTATGAAAGCCTTGCAGGGCGTGGCGTTGCATAATGCTTTGTTTATTGTGATTTCAAAATCTGGCACGACTATTGAGACTTCATCACTGCTGAAATATGTGCTTGAAAAATATAGATTGTTAGAAAATATGGAGAGTAAAAAGCATTTACTTGTCATCACCGATACATCTTCACCGCTTGAAACTTGGGCGAAAAGTGTGGGTATAAAGCATTTTGAGATTATGCCAAATGTGGGCGGGAGATTTTCAGTGTTAAGTGCGGTGGGGCTTGTGCCTTTGGCGATTTTGGGCTTTGATATAGAGGCTTTATTACAAGGGGCGGCTAAGATGACGCAGAGATTTTTTGAAAGAAAAGAAGAGCATATTTTATACAAAGCCCTGACTTACGCTAAGCAAAAAAAGCAGATTCCTATGAATGTGCTTTTTTCTTACTCTAGTCTTTTTACGCAGTTTAATGCGTGGTATGTGCAGCTGTGGGGGGAGAGCTTAGGGAAAATTAATGCGAGTGGAGAAAAGGTTGGACTCACACCCATTGCGTTAATTGGCAGTATTGATCAACACTCTTTTTTACAACTCATCGTGCAAGGTGTGCGGGATAAAAGTGTAACTTTTCTTAGTCTTAATCCCGCTCATAGCTTGAGACCGCAGATTCCAAATGTGAAGATTCCATATTTAGAATCCACAGATTTTGTGAATAATCAAAGCTTTGCGACTTTGTTGCATAATCAACGCCTAGCTACAATGCAGACTATTGAGAATGAGGGCATTACCACCGATTGTATTGAAGTGATGAGATTATGCGAAGAGAGTGTGGGGATTCTTATTGCGTATTTTGAGCTTTTGACTTCGTGCGTGGGGAATATTTTTGAAATAGATACTTACAATCAGCCCGGTGTGGAGTTTGGCAAAGTAAGGCTAAAAAAACTTTTTCAATCTTAAGGGATTTGTAGATTCTATTATAATTAAAAGATTTTGGAATCTAGGCTAGATTCTAAGAATCTAAAAATTGCACCCTAAAACCCCACAGCGTAAAAATAAAACTGCGGAAGTATTTCTAAGCCAGAAAGATAACGCAGAATCTAATACTCTATCCCCACAGCTTTTAGCTTATCGCGGAGATAACGCATTTGAATATTTTTATCAAAGCACCACTTTGGTGCAAGGAGCGTATCATCGTGCGCCCCCGCACTAATCCTTTGCACCACGACATCTGCTGGGATTCTTTGTAAAGATTCTACAATAAGATCGCTAAAGCATTCCATTGTGATAGGTTCATATTTGCCCTCTTTGTAGAGTTTAGCAAGGCGTGTGCCATTCACAACATACAGCGGGTGAATCTTAATGCCATTAATGCCCCATTCCAGCACACAATCAAGCGAGTGAAGCATCATCTCCGGGCTTTCTTCAGGCAGTCCATAGATTAAATGCGCACAGACTTTCACGCCCTTTGCCCTTGTTTTTTCAAACATCTCCTTTGCCCCAGCAATGCTATGAGCGCGGTTTGTAAGCTCCAAAGTCTTATCATACACACTTTGAATTCCATACTCTAGCCAAATCTCTTTGCCATTTTTGACATACTCTCCCAAAAGCTCCAAAAGCCTATCTTCCACGCAGTCTATGCGTGTGCCTATGCTTAATCCCACGACATTAGGAAAGCTCAACGCCTTGTCATACAGGGCTTTAAGCGTATCAAATGGTGCGTAAGTGTTTGTATAGGATTGAAAATACACCATATATTTGCCTACGCCAAATTTTCTTTGATGAAACTCCGAATGCCAATAGAATTGCTCTTCAAGCTGATGCAGTTGCTTTTCAAGTAGTGGATTTGTAGTGAGTGAAAAATTCATCTTTACTTGCGAGATTTTATCAAGTTTAATAAGGCTAGGTGAAAAGCTTTCATTATCACAATATATGCACCCACCCTTTGCCAAAGAGCCATCAATATTAGGACAAGTAAAGCCTTGCAAGGAAATGGGGATTTTTCTAACTCTCCCGCCAAATCGTTTTTTAAAGTATCGCCCCACACTCAGCACGACACGCACGGATTTGCCCCTGTCAAGTCGTTTCTAAAATCATTTGTGAAATCATCAATATACACTTCATCAAAACACGCCTTGCACATCGGTTTATTCTCATCTCCCAAGCTCCGCATAAGCCCATCAATAGATAAGAATCCCAAAGAATCTGCCCCGATATATTTTCGCACTTCTTCAATGCTTTTATTCGCACAAATAAGCTCTGTCTTATGCGGTGTATCCACGCCATAAAAACAAGGCGAGATAGTCGGCGGAGAGCTGATAAGCAAGTGAATCTTCCTTGCCCCCGCTTGACGCAAAATCTTTATAATCTGCTTACTTGTTGTCCCCCTGACCACAGAATCATCAATAACGATAATGTCCTTACCAGCGATAAGCTCGGCAATGGGATTAAGCTTTAGCCGCACTTTGAGTTCTCTTTGCTGTTGTGTTGGCTCGATGAATGTTCGCCCCACATAGTGATTGCGGATAAGCCCAAGCTCAAAGTCAATACCGCTTTGTTTGCTATACCCAAGTGCTGCTGCCACACCAGAATCTGGCACAGGAATTACCATATCGGCTTCAATCTTATGCTCTTTTGCGAGTTCAATCCCCATTTGCTTCCTAGCTTTATACACATTATGTCCAAAAACATTGCTATCAGGACGTGCAAAATACACGTGTTCAAACACGCAGGGGTGTTCTTTTGGCTCAAAGACTTGAATGCTTTTTGGCTGATTATCACTTAAAGAGTATGCCCCATCAAAAATAAGCATTTCTCCTGCTCTAACTTCCCTTACAAACTCCGCTCCAACTAAGTCAAACGCACAGCTTTCACTCGCCACAATATAGCCTGTGCTGCCATCTTGATTCTGAATCTTGCCTAGGCTCAAAGGACGCAATCCATAGCGATCGCGTATAGCAAACATCTTTGTGCGTGAAAGGAATATAAAACAATATGCCCCATCAACCTGCCCCAAAGCGTCTATGATTCTATCCGTGAGACTTTGTTTTTTGCTTCGTGCGATAAGATGTATGAGATTTTCTGTATCAAGGTGGCTTTGGAAAATCGCCCCTTCATTAATCAGCATTTGCCGCACTTGCTTGGCGTTTGTGAGATTCCCATTATGTGCGATTGCCATTTCGCCCAAATCATAGCGAGCAAAGATAGGCTGTGTGTCGTTTATGGAATCTTCCCCAGCGGTTGAATAGCGATTATGCCCTATGCTTGAGCGACCTTGCAGTTTGCTTAAGCGTTTTTCTGTGAAGATTTTTGTTACAAGTCCGGTGTTTTTGATTGTAGCGATTTTGCTGCCATTACTTGCTGAAATACCACTTGCTTCTTGTCCGCGGTGCTGCATAGCAAAGAGTGAATAATAGCTCAAAATACTCGCATTTTCTACATTATATACGCCCACAACCGCACATTCTTCATTCCAATGCTTCATCTGTATAATTTCCTTGATTTTCTTTTAAAATTAGCACTTTAAAATTCGCAATTGTATAGCAACAAAACTAATAAGTTTTTATAATTGTAAAGCATCTTGAATGCTATACAAGCCATTTTTTTGCTTTACAATCCATTCTGCCATATCAATCGCCCCTTTGGCAAATGTAAGGCGTGAAGTGGCGTTGTGTGTAAGCTCTAAATATTCTCCATCAAGGTAGAATCCTATCGTATGTCGCCCAGCCACATCGCCACCGCGTAGGCTCATCACAGCAATTTCATCTTTTTTTCGCTCTCCTATCATTCCACATCGCCCACTCACTTGGACTTTTTCAAGGCTAAGATTCCTAGCCTTGGCACAGCTTTCAGCCAAGCTCAAAGCCGTGCCAGAGGGAGCGTCTTTTTTGTGTCTGTGGTGAATCTCACAGATTTCTATATCGCTTTCTTTGAGTGTGCTACTCACAAGGGCGGCGATTTTATTTAGCATTGCTACACCTTTACTCATATTTGTCGCATACAAAATTGGCATTTTTGTGGAGGCATTCTCTAACAAATGCTTAGTGTCATCATCAAGCCCCGTTGTGCCGATAACAAGTGGTGTAGGGGAGTGTAAGGCTACTTCTAGCAGGGCTTTAGTAGCGTGAGCAGAACTAAAGTCAATAATCACATCACTAGATTCTAAAAAAATCTTAAAATCTTTTGTTACCATCGTGCTAGAAGGGAGTGAATACTGCAACTCATTTCGCACATACACACTTGAGAGATTAAGCCTATTGTGGTTTAGAATCTCCTCAATAAGCAATCGCCCCACACGCCCTGTCGCACCAAAAATTCCTACTTTTAGCATAGTTTCTCCTTGCAAATTTTAGAATAAAAGTGAGCGTATTATACCTAAATAGTGTTACTTGCATTGATGTTAGGTAAGAAATTATGCAGCTTAGCTATGTGGGTACCCAAACAAAAGAAACTCATCGCTAAGCTTCAAAGCCAAGAGAATCTTAAGGGGCGTCTAAGAGAACATAAGATATAATGCACTTATTTTGAAACAAGGAAAGAAAATGCTAAAACATCTCATATATTCTGCTCTGCTACTATCGATATGTGTATTTGCGGGGTGTTCAAAGTCCTTGCCCGAGTGCGAGAGTGATGAGGATAAGATAACAGGTTGTGTGGGAAAGGAGTATTATTACAACAATGGACAATTAGCAGGAGAAACTCCATTCAAAAATGGCAAAGAAAATGGCATTGAGAAAGAATATTATGAAAATGGGCGATTAAAAAGAGAAACTCCATACACAGATGGTGAACTAAATGGTGTTGAAAAAAGGTATTATAAAAATGGACAATTAGCAGGAGAAACTCCATTCAAAAATGGCAAAGAAAATGGTGTTGAAAAATCGTATTATGAAAGTGGACAGCTTGAATTTGAAACTCCATACACAGATAGCAAAGCAAATGGCATTGAAAAAAGGTATTATAAAAATGGGCGATTAAAAGGAGAAACTCCATACACAGATAGCAAAGCAAATGGCATTGAAAAAAGGTATTATAAAAATGGGCGATTAAAAGGAGAAACTCCATACACAGATGGTAAACTAAATGGTGTTGTGAAAGAATATTATGAAACCGGAGAGCTTCTCAGAGAAGCTCCATACAAAAATGGCGAGCACGATGGTGTTGCGAAAATCTATGATAAAAATGGGCAACTAAGAGAGAAACGTTTTTATTTGATAGAAAATGGTTTTACTAAGGAATAAAATAAAGCTTTGTCGCTAGATTTCTATTTGAGATTATTAAGGGCAAGAATACTTTGCTAGGAGCACTTAACTTATAAGTTATGCCCTTACATTACATAATTTAAGACAAGGCAAAATCTTGCCTTGCCCCGCATATGAGAGAATAAAAAGTATCCCTGCTTACTTATGCTCCAAATATGCAATCGCATTTAACGCCGCAGTAGCACCATCTCCAGCAGCACACACGACTTGCTTACTTGCTTGTGTCCTTACATCTCCAGCGGCAAATAGCCCTTCTACACTTGTTTTCATTGATAAATCAACCTTGATACTTCCCCATTCATCGCACTCACACAGCATTGAGCCATCATCTTGCTTTAAAGTTGTGGTATTGACATCATAGCCCACAAAGATGAAAAGCCCATATACGGAGATGACTTCAGTTTCATTAGAATCCGTATGTCTAATACGCACACCGCTCACACCCGAGCTATCGCCTAAAATCTCTTCAATCACCGCAGGTGTGATGAAGTGAATCTTGTCATTATTTTTGGCGTGAGCAATGGTGCTAGGGGCAGCACGAAACTCGTTGCGTCTATGGATAAGATGCACTTTTGAGCAGATTCTACTTAAATATATGGCTTCTTCAAGGGCGGTATCGCCCCCACCTAGCACGACTACTTCTTGATCTTTATAGAAAAATCCATCGCAAGTCGCACAAGTGCTAATGCCCTTGCCCCAATACTCATTTTCCCCCTTGAGATTGGCTCTCTTTGGGCTGCCACCAGCGGCAAAAATTACAGCCTTTGCTTGTTCTACACTCTTATCAGCCAAGTGAATGTTAAAGATTCCATTGTCTTTTGTGATTTGCTTGACTTCAGCCATTTTGTGCTTTAAGCCAAAGCGAAAGCATTGCTCCTGCCAAGGCTCCATAAAGTCCATACCACTGACTATTTCTTTAACACCGGGATAATTTTCTATCTCGCTACTTCCTGTGATTTGCCCGCCGGGCATTCCCTTTTCAAACAACACGACATTTTTTAATCCACCGCGTGTGGCATATAGCCCCGCACTTAGCCCAGCAGGACCACCACCGATAATTGCTACATCAATCATTTCTTACTCCTTTTTTGATAAAAATTTTCCATTATTAAAACTCAATAAAAGAATCTAAGAGTAAATATTGCGATAATTTTGTGTTTTTTAATGTGGATTCAATATAAATTCAATGTAGATTTATGAAATTTTTGAGTAGCTGCAAACCGACATTATGGCTTTTTTCCGGGTGTGGCTGAATCCCAAAAAGATTATCTTTATTGACAATCGCTCCAAATGGATAGCCATACTCACATTTTGCAAGGATAAACTTTTCCTGCGTTGCAATATGAAAGCTATGCACGAAGTAGAAAAAACTGCCATTGTTAATGCCTTGCAATAGTGGCGAAGATTCTCCACTTTGCGTGAAAGAGCAGCTATTCCAGCCGATATGTGGGACTTTTAGCGGAGCGATATTTTTAAAGCCTACAATCTCGCCTTCAATCAGCCCTAGCCCCTTATGCTCTCCAAACTCAAAGCTTTTTTCAAAAAGTAGCTGCATTCCTAGGCAGATTCCAAGCATATATTTGCCACTTTTGGCAAACTCTATAACTGCACTCAACAAATCCGTTTTTTGTAGCTGCTCCATTGCATTGCCAAATGCCCCAACACCGGGCAGTAAAAGCTTATCATACTTTTTAAGATTTTCAGGCTTAGATTCTATATGGAGAGAAAAGGGACGCATTATGTGGGATTGTAAAAGTGAATCTTGTAGATTTTGGGATTGTGTAATGTGGGATTCTAGCTGTGAAGTTTCTAAATGCAAAGCTTCTGGTGGGCGATTCGCACAGAATCTAAAGGCATTTTGCACACTGCCAAGATTACCTACACCATAATCAATAATGCCTATTTTATCCATCTGCTAGTCCTAACAGCCATTCTTTGTTTTCTGCGATAATGGCATTATGCTTTTGTAAAAGACTATCGCGGATAGATTCTAAATCAGCGCATTCAAGTGAGCTCATCACGGCTAAAGAGAGCGTGGTTTGGGATTTGGCTGGGATAAGATTAAGAATAGATTCAATTTCTTTAATCAAGGCTTCCTTGGTGGTGATTTCGCCATTTTTGGTCGTGTAAGGGGTAGTCATTTTGTGCCTTTTTGCGTGGTAGCTTGAGATATGTGCTTTTGTAGTGTTTGGGTAAAAATAGCAGAGTAGGGTTTATCCTGTGGGAGCTTCTCACTTAAGATTTGCAAAAGATGATAATAATCTTCTAGCAAAAGCTCCCCTTTTAAAAGCTCATACTTAAGATAAAGCCAATAGGTGTTTAGCACATCGCTGTGGCAGTAGTGATTGATAGTTTCAAGGGCGGATAACTTTGCTTCTTTGGTATTTTTACCGCCAAGGTAAGTCTCATACACTTCACTCCCACTCATATCATATTTGCCAACAAGATCAAGCATTTTACAAAGACTATGGAGATTCAAAGATCGTGTCGCACCAAACTGCCCAAGACTATCAAATAAATCAGTGTGGAACTGCTCACTATATCGTTGGCGGTAGTTTTCCCATTTTGTTTTATTTAAGGCTTGATTATTTTGCTCAAATAACGCCCACGCATTGAGATTATATCGCATAGAACGCAAAGCAAGAGTGGGAATATCAAAGCCCCGCCCATTGAAGCTTACAAGCTTCGGGTTGTTTTTATTAAAAAAAAGCCAAAATTCTTGGAGCAAAGTCTTTTCTAGCTCATCTAGGAAATCACTTGATAAAAAGTCAAGTTTAGAATCTTTGTCCATAGAATCTAAAGCGTCTTTGGATTCTAAAGATTCTAAAAAGTTTTTCCCAAAATGCCCTACTCTTTTGAAAGCTCCAAATTCATCACATATCACACTGCTAATGCTTATCACACGATGAAAGCATAAAGGCAAAAACTCACTTCCGCTTTTTTCTTTCTGTATATTTTGGGCGGTTTTGGCAATCTCTAGTGGCGAACCGCCTAGCTCAAATACATCTGCTAAAAGATGAAAATCCGGGATCGTCTCAATATCAAAGACACATATCATTCAAACCGCCTTGTCATTTAAATACCTTGCTTTGCAAACGCTTTGCTATGAAGTCGCTTGTCATTTAATTGCCTTAGAAAAAATATGGCTACAATACTACACAAAATTTACAAATAAGGATAATTATGTATGCGTTACTAAGTGTCAGTGATAAAGAGGGCATTGTAGAGTTTGGTAGAGATTTAGTAGCTTTGGGCTATAAGATTCTAAGCACGGGTGGGACTTTGAAGCTTTTATTAGAATCTCAAGTATCAGCCATTGATGTGGGGGAATACACACAGAGTGAAGAGTTATTTGATGGGCGAGTGAAAACTCTGCACCCTAAGATTCACGGCGGCATACTCTATCGCCGAGAATGTGAAGATGATGTCAAAGTCGCGACACAAAAGGGCATAGAGAGCATAGATCTTGTATGTGTGAATCTGTATCCATTTAAGCAGACAATCCAAAGGACACAGGATTTTGCAGAAATTATTGAAAATATTGATATTGGCGGTCCTGCTATGGTGCGTTCAGCTGCAAAAAATCACGCAAGTGTGCTAGTGGTAACTGATAAGGCAGATTATAAAATGATTATAGAAGCTTTAAAAAATAATCAAAACACACTTGAGTTGCGACAAAAAATGATGATTAAAGCCTATGAGCATACAGCAAGTTATGATAGCACGATTGCAAATTATATGAATGAGCGATTTAATGGGGGCTTTGGGGAAAAGCGATTTATCGTGGGGCAGAAGGTCTTTCAAACACGCTATGGGGAGAATCCACACCAAAGCGGTGCGTTGTATGAGTTTGGATCCTTTTGGCAGAAGCACTTTATACAAAAAAAGGGCGAGGCGAGTTTTAATAATCTTACAGATATGAATGCTGCGGTAAAAATCGCCACAGCATTTGGGGAAGATTCTAAAGTGGTATGTATTGTCAAGCACGGCAATCCTTGCGGTTTTGCATTAAAAGACACGCTTTTAGATTCTTATAGGGCGGCTTTGCAATGTGATAATATCAGTGCTTATGGTGGCGTGGCGGCTATAAATGGCGAGGTGGGCTTAGAGCTTGCTAAAGAGATCAATAAGATGTTTATAGAAGTGCTTGTGGCAAAGGACATCACACAAGAGGCGTTAGATGTGTTTGCAAGTAAAAAGCGAATGAAAATTTTTATCCAAACTGCCCCCCTGCCACAAGATGAGTATGACTTTAAGCATATTCAGGGTGGATTTGTGTTTCAAAATAGCGATTGTGTGAAAAAAGAAGAGATTATGGAATCTAGCTTAAAAACTAAAAAAGCTCCAGATTCTACGCAACAAAGGGATTTAGAGATTGCCTATCTTATCGCCGCACTTACAAAGTCAAATTGTGTCGTGTATGTCAAAGATTCCACACTTGTAGCCATTGGTATGGGTATGACAAGCCGCGTTGATGCAGCAAGGGCGGCATTTGCTAAGGCAAAAGATATGGGGCTAGATTTGCAGGGTTGTGTGTGTGCGAGTGAGGCGTTTTTCCCATTCCGTGATAGTGTGGATATGGCTCATCAAATGGGGGTGAGTGCGATTATCCAGCCGGGCGGGTCAATCCGCGATGATGAGGTGATAGAGGCGTGTGATGAATATGGCATAGCTATGCTTTTCACACATACAAGGCATTTTTTGCATTAGTGAATCTTAAGATTTTAAGCCTTTGCTTGTGGGCTAAACTCAAGGGCAAAGTCAATAAAGTTTAATGCCTCCCATTCAAGTGTAGTGTGGGCTAGATTGAGCTTCCCACTGCCTTCAAAATTAAGCGTAATCACATAAATATGCAAGGCTTGAAAGCTAAATTTTTTCAATTTAGATTCTATGCTCTCTTTGGTGCTAAAGGGCAGAAAGATAAAAATGCCAAGTGGGCTTATAAACTCCCCAATATCGCCATAATATATACTGCTTTCACACTCATAACGCTCACAAAAAGCAATAAGCTCTAATAAAAGCATATTTTCCAAACTTGCTAAAAAATTCCGCTCAATCTGCACGCACAAGGGCAAAGTAAAGTCATAAAAATAAAGCTTTTTGCTTGAAGTTGTGTGATGAGGGAGTAAAAAAATAAAGCCAGATTCATTTAAGGACTGAAGCAAGGGGTAGATTCTATCTTTTGAAATTTTATGCGTTTTTTTCAAAATCGTGTAGATGTGGTTTATTGTGAGCTTTTGCCCCTGCATTGTTAAAAGAGAACAAAAAATATCAAAGTCGTTTTTAAGGGAGAGTTGTAAAATCTCTTGCTTGCGAGTGATTTTATAGCTTGGATCAAGTTTTTGAATCTCAGGGAGATTGCCCTCTTTTAAAAAAAGATTAAAAAGATTATTGATTGAGAGATTTTTAGAATCAAAGCCAATGTATTCTTCAAAACTTAGGGGGTGGATTTTCTTACTCTTAAAATCTTTTGGGCAGTGGGCGTTGGAATTTGCAATAAGAATAATGTAATTAAGATTTGGCAGGGAGATTTTTGGCGTATAAGAATCAATAATCAAAAGCTCAAGGTTTTTCTCCAAAAAGCTTTTTAGAATAAGGGCATTGGCAGATTCTATATCTATGCGAGAATCAGCACAATTAATATACAGCGTCTTTTTGTATTTTGCACTATGTAAGAATGCCAGAGAGCTTTTCCCCACTCCACTTGCCCCATAGAGAAAAGTTTTTTGTTTTTTTAGCCCATAACGCCTAGGCTTAATCCCCACAACGCGTTCAAGGTAGGACTTTGAAATATCTTGCATTAGGCTCTAAAGCCCATAGGTTTGTTATTGTCAAAATTCCCACTAAGCTCGGCTTTAATCTGCGTGATAAAATCTTCTTGCGTGAAAATACTCTCTTTTTTTGTGGCAACTTTATAGGCGGTGTTTTTAATCACAAGGGCGATTTGCCCTCCGCTTAAGTCATATTCTGCTAGGGTTTTGGCAAGATTCTCTTTAGAATCTACGCTAAACTCCGCATTTTGTGGCAGATACTTAAGCCACAAGGCTTCTCTTTGCTCCCTATTTGGACGCTTAAATTCTATTTTGTAGTTAAAGCGGCGTGAAAAGGCGGTATCAAAGTTTTCTAAAAGATTGGTTGTGGCAATTAAGATTCCATCAAATCGCTCAATTTGCTCTAAGAAAATATTTTGCATTTGGTTATGCATTTTATCTGCACTATTGCCGCTGCTGGATCGTGTGCTAAGGAATTGATCGGCTTCATCAAGCAGTAAAATCGGCTCATTTTTAATGCTTTTGCAAATCTCATTATAGCTATCAAAAATCCTGCGGACATTTTTTTCAGATTCACCAATATACATTGATAGGATTTTAGAGCAATCAAAGCTTAGCACCTGCTTTTTTAGGCTTTTAGCTAAGGCTAGGGCGGTGATTGTCTTGCCAGAGCCGGGAGTGCCATAGAGCAAAATTTTAGCATCAATGCCCTTTTTCTTATCTCTTATGCCCCAAAGGTGCAGTAAATGCACGACATTGCTATTGACTTGGGCTAAGAGATTATTGAGAATCTCACGCGTGTTTTGGTGCAAAATAATCTCATTCATATCATATTTTGGCTCTACAAGCTCAAAAATATCTTGGTTTTTGATAAGAGAATCTAGGCTAATTTTATTGCGTTTTTTCTTTTTATTAGGGTGGATAATATTTTGTAAAATCTCTTCTGGGATAAAAAAAGTCCGCGAGATTCCACCAAAGGGATTTAAAAGCTCATCATAGTCAATTAAGCCCTTTTGCACGAGATTGGAATTTTCATCAAGCAAGGAGCGGTGCTTAATCTTATCATACTCATCAAGGCTTATAAGCTCAAGCAGGGCATTCATATCACGCAAGTTTTCATCGCTACTGCTATATTCTTCTTTCAATAACGCAAAAAAGATAATCTGCTCTTTTGGCTCTAAATGCTGTTCTTTGATGAGCTTTATAATGCTTATATCTTTTGTTGTGAGTTGAAGGCGTGATTGGATTGTTTCTTCTAAAAGTTTTAGGCGGTAGTTCGCGCGGGAAAGTGAGGGAGAATCTAGCTTTTGAGAAAATTTTAGCCCACTCATTTTGTGTAAAAGCTCAATGTGAGAAAAGCGATCTTTTAAGTATTCTAAATGGTCTTCATAAGGTGTAATCTCTGGCAAATCAACATTCAACGCACCATCTTCTAGGAGCTTCAAAAATGCGTGAGACAAGCAGACATTATCATTATAAAGCTCAAGCAAGGCAATATCTGTGATTTTAGGCTGTAAAAAGGAGCTTTGTGTTATCCAGCCTAGCTCAATAAGATTGCGGATATGGGGCAAAAAGCTTAGGGCTTTTTCACTTGTTTTGATTCTTGAATCTGCCTTTGGTTCAATCAGGCTTTTGTAAAGCAAAGTATGCACCACAAAATCACTCTCCCCTTGAAGCAAAGCCTTTGCCATAAATTGTAAAATCTTAGCCTCATTCTCATCGCATTTTAAAAAGCTAAAAATCTTTGCTTTTTTTATTGTTGTGGCGTGGATAAAATCAAGATAATACTTCATTTTTGATCCCTTGATCTATTGTATTTTGGGTTTTATAGGTTTTCATTACTGCCCCCCCCCCATTGCTATTTGTTTGTAGCTCAATCTTACGCTCACATCGCTCAATCGTGCTTAGTCGGTGGGCGATGATAAGCAGTGTTTTATTACTCGCCACATCATAGATTTGCTCCATAATGTCAGCTTCAGTTTGATTATCTAACGCGGAGGTGGCTTCATCAAGCACAAGGATTTCAGGGTCATCATAAATCGCCCTTGCTATGCCTATGCGTTGCTTTTGTCCGCCACTGAGCAAGATTCCACCCTCTCCTACGCGTGTGTAGATTCCATTATGTGTGTTTAAGAAATCTAGAATCTGGGCTTTTTGACAGGCGATTTTGATTTTTTCTTCATCAAAAACAGAGCCAAAGGCGACATTTTCCGCCACGGAGCCATCAAAAAGATAAATGCTTTGTGGGATATAGCCGATTTTTTTCCGCCACGCCCTTAGATTGTGGTTGGTAATAGGCACATTATCTACAAGTAAATGTCCTCTTTGGGGCTTGTAGATTCCAATGATGAGATCTACAAGTGTGCTTTTCCCAGCTCCACTTTGCCCCACAAATGCGACTTTCTCTCCTTTTTTAATCTCTAATGAAAAGTCTTTTAAAATCGGCTTATGGCTCACATAGGCAAAATCAACATTTTCTAACTTAATAGAATCTACAAACGCACAAGGCTCTTGATATTCATCTTCTGTATGGTAGGTGAGATTTTCATATACGCTATATACGGAATGGGTGTAGTAGTTCATATTGTTGATATTGCCAAGAATACGCGTTACTGCAGGCAAGATTCTATATAACGCCAAGGCATACATAGAGATAATGGGGATAACCGCACTTGCATCGTTATATTGAAATAAAATATAAGCCACACAGGCAATAAGCACACTAAAGCCAATGGTCTCAAGGATAATACGCGGGAGTGGCAGAAGGCTGTATGTGATAATATTGGCATTGGTGCGTTTGCGTAAGAGTTTATCAAATGCATGATAGACTTCATCTTGATTGCCTTTAAGCTTAATAAACTTAAAATTCCCAAAAGTTTTTGTGATAAGCTCACTTAACTTTGTTTTCATTTCTACATCAATCTCACCTTTTTTGTTGATTTTGCGTGAAAGAAGTTTAATAATAAAAAACACCTGCATACCAAGCAACAATGTCAGCACCAAAGTCATTTTCCAACTTACCATAAGCAAAAGTGCATACATAAGACAAATGGTAAAAAACTCTGAAGCAAGTTGTAAAAGATTTTGGAGATAAAATGAAGTGTTTTGTGCTTGGGTAGTTATGGTCTCACGAATCTTATCTGTCTTTTTATGGGCAAAATCAAGATAGCTAAGATCCACACTTTTACAAAAAAGCCGATAGGCAAAGTAGTGAAACTTCCTAAAAGCAAACCGAGAAATTGTATAATTGTATAATGTATTATACAACGCACGAAAGACATAAAATCCCAAAAGCAAAGCACTAAAAGCATACATAAAATGCAATGTGCTGTCAAAGCCAAGCGTGTCATATAGCCACTTTGAACTCCAGTGGGCAAAAATCATATCCGGATTACTTGCAAATGTGATAAAAGGCATAATCACACTAATGCCAAGCGTTTCAATCAAAGATAGAATGATAGTAGCGATAAATAAAAAAAGCAAAATAATCTTATCTCGCCTTGTAGTCAGCTCCCTTAAGATTCCTAAAGCACTTTTTTGATTTTTATGTCGTTTTTTGCGTGGCATTTTTTATCCTTTTTATCTCTATGTTATTGTGTAAAAAAGCGTGGATTCTAGCATTTTCTAGCTTTTTGCTCCCTTACTCCACCATAAGTATGGGTCAATCCCATAGGGCGGAGTTTGGCTAGGCATAGCGATTGTATGCCAATAGGCTATGCGGAATGCTGGGAGATTAAAATGCGGCAGGACATAAAAGCCCCATAGTAGCACTCTATCAAGGGCTTTGCCAATAGCTATTCTATCCTGCTGCGAATTGGCATTAAGCAATTTGGTAATCAGCTCATCTACTACAGGATCTTGCACACCAGCAAAGTTTTTACTTCCTTTGGTGTTGGCAACTTGAGAGCTCCAATAGTAGTTTTGCTCATTGCCCGGAAACAAACTTTGCCCTAAGAGTTCAACAACCATATCATATTCAAAAGCCCGCACACGATTAATGTATTGTGAATCATCAACCTTGCGTATTTTAGCTTCAATCCCTAGCTTTTTAAGATTCTTAGCAAAGGGTAGGCAAATGCGTTCAAAAGCTTCATAAGAGATAAGGATTTCAAAGCTAAAAGGCTTGTGTGTTGGCGTATAAAGTCTGCCATTTTTCACATAAAATCCCGCAGATTCTAATAAATCTCTTGCGTATTTGAGATTTTCTCGCAAATTTTCCCCACGCTTTTGCGCTCCATTTGTTATAGGCACAATGTAGGGTTGGGTAAAGATTCTAGAATCTAGCCTGTCTTTATAGGGCAGAAGTATTTCTAGCTCCTTTCCTTGCGGCAAAGCAGAACTTGCAAAAGGGGAGTTATGAAAAATATGTGTGGTGCGTTCATATTGATTATAAAAAAGATTCTTATTGCTCCATTCAAAATCAAAGGCATAAAAAATCGCCTCTCGCACTCTTTTATCAGCAAAAATGGGCTTTCTTGTGTTGAAAAAGAATCCTTGCAATGTGCTAGGTAGCTCGTGTCTAAAGCTTTGTAAGATGATCTTCCCCTCCCTTTTTGCCCTGCCTTCATAGTCATTTGCCCATACTTTTGCCGAAGTTTCAATGCGGTAGTCATATTCTCCCGCCATAAACGCAGTTTGTGCCACGGCAGGATCTTTGTAATATTCCACCACCACTTCATCAAAATTATACATTCCTTTTTGTGTGGGGTGGTCTTTTGCCCAATAGTTTGGGTCTCGCTCATAGGTGATACTCCGCCCTAAATCAAACTTTTTGACTTTATATGCCCCGCTTCCCACAGGGATTTGCAAGGGATTTTCCCCAAAGGTGTTTTTGCCATTTTGAAGATAAATGTGTGAGGGCAAAATAGGAATCTGCCCTAAAATCAGCGGTAGCTCCTTATTTGAATCTGTTTTAAAATAAAAAATCACTTCTAAATCATTTAACGCCTTAACACTCTTCACATCAGCATAGTAGCGTTTAAAGTCAATCTTGCCTTTTTGTAAAAGTGTCTCAAAGCTAAAAACAACATCTTTTGCTCTAATAGGCTTCCCATCGCTAAATCTCGCCTTTTTATTAAGATGAAAGATAATAAAATCCCTGCCTTGCGTCATAGAATCTGCCACAAGGGCGTATTCGCTAAAAGGCTCATCAAGACTTTGAATGGTGAGGGTGTTATACACAAGGGCGTTAAGTTCTGCTGCGGGATTGCCCTTTTGACTAAAGGGATTAAGGCTATCAAAAGTGCCGAGTGTAAAGCTTTTTAAAGTGCCGCCTTTTGGGGCGTTTGGATTGACATAATCAAAATGTGTGAAGTTTTTGGGATATTTTGGATTGCCATAAATGCTTAAAGCGTGGGTTTGTGTGCTTAAGGCGTTGCTTAGAGTAGCAAAAGCACACAGAGCAAAAAAAGCAGATAAGATTCTCATTTTTATCTAACGCAAGAAGGCAAATAAGTATTCAAGGCTCTTTGGAAAATTCCCCGCGATAAAAATCAGCACCACAATAAAGGGCAGAAAAAACTTCACATAGTAATACCAAATTTTTACAAGCAGTGGGTGGAGTGTGCCATTATTGCTAAGCTCTTTTAGGGATTGAGATTTAAGCACCCAGCCTACAAAAAACAAAGTGCCAAGGGAAGTCAGCACAAAAAGAATATTGCCGCTTACATAATCAAACATATCAAAGATATTTTTGCCATTCCAAGTGATATGCTCCCAAGGACCATAAGAGAGAACACAAGGGATATTACCAAGGATAAAAATACTCCCAAGTGTGATATTTATAGCCATTGTGCGGGAGACTTTAAGCTTTTCGTGCAATGTGGTAATGATGACTTCATAGATAGGCAGTGAAGTGGTAAGGGCAGCGGTAATAAGCAAAAGGAAAAACACCACCGCTAAGATATTGCCAAAATAGATATGGGAAAACACAATGGGAAGCGTTTGAAACACAAGGCTTTGCCCTTGATCGGGGCTTAGCCCAAAGCTAAAGAGTGAAGGGAAAATCATAAATCCAGCTAAAAGGGCGATGATTGTATTTAAGATTCCAGTGGCAACGGCGGTTTTTATCATATTTTCATTTTTTTGCAAATATGAAGAGAGTGTTATCATCACGCCAAAGCCAAGCGAGAGTGCAAAAAATACCTGTCCTAGCACATCAATGAAAAGCCTTGCATTAATTTTGCTAAAATCAGGTAAAAGATAGAATCTTACACCTTCCATTGCGTTTGGCAAAGTAAGGTTGCGTGCGACCATAATAAGCAAACAGATAAAAAGCAAGGGCATAAGATATTTCATACTCCGCTCAATCCCATCAATCACACCTTTTTTCAAAATAATCCAATTAATAAGCACAAAAATGCCCGTGTAGATTCCAACCATCAGCGGATTATGCGTAATATTGTTTTCATAAAAGCTTTGTGCGATGTCTTTTTCAATGGGGGAGGCTAGATTCAAATTCCCACTGATGATATTAGTAATATAAGTGATGACATAGCCGCCAAGCACCATATAATACGCCATTATCCCAAATGCCCCAGCAATACCAAGATAGCCAATAATCTTATAAAAACGCGAAATCTTTTTGCCATTAACTTCACCGCCAAATGCGTCAATGGCATTTTTCTGTGCGCGTCTGCCAATGACATTTTCTACTAAAATCACAGGGATTCCAACTAAGATCATCGCTAACACAAAGATAAGCACATACGCCCCACCGCCATTTTCTCCCACAAGATAGGGGAATCTCCAAGTCGCCCCAAAGCCAATGGTAGCCCCTGCTACCGTTAAAACATAAGTTAAGCTAGAGCTCCAAGTTTGACGAGGCGTTTGCATTATTTCTCCTTTTTTGTTTTCCAAAATACATAAATGACTTTAATACATACACTAAAAATAATGCCCTCCAAAATCGCACCAAGCACAAATGAGGCATAAAGTGTGTCATCTAGCTCCCCGATACTTTTACCTAAAGTAGCAGTAGCGATAAGAAAAGTCAGTGGCATAGAATCGCTTAGGGCAAAAAGGAGCGTGGATTTAAGATTCTTAAAATATCTGCCAAAGACGATACTCGCACTGATAATGCGTAAAAGTAGCATTCCAGCGATTAAGTATGCAGCGTGATAGAGAATGTCAATATCGCCAAAAATCGCATTGAGATTAAGCGTAGAGCCAACATACACAAAGAAAAATGGCACAAAAAAGCCAAATCCAAAGTGATTAAGCTGTTTAGGCAAGTCTGCTTTGTGCTTGAAAAATGTGCTAAGAATAGTCCCGGCTAAAAATGCTCCCAAAACCGCTTTAATCTCCAAAACCATCATTAAAAGCACAAAGGCAAAAAGTAGAAAAAAGACAAAACGCAAATCTTGGGAGTTGCTATCATCGCGTGGCAAAAATACAAATCGCACTTGTGGCATCCACCAAAAAAACACTTTTGCAATTCTAAAGCCAAAGGCAACAACCAGCAAAAAGATAAGTAGAATAAGCAATTTTTGTAATAGCTCACTGCCTATGCCGTGCCTTGAAGCACCATCAATAATCACAAGTGCGGCAATACTCACAAGCTCCCCTAAGATTCCAATCTTTAGGGCTAAATCAAGCCAAGGCTGATGTTTGCCATAGTCTTTTATAAGCGCTACAATCATACCCAAGCTCATAACGGGGAAAGCGGCTATATATATGTATGAGAGATTTGTGCTAAATACCACAAGGCAAGTAATGCCATAAAGGGTGCAAAAATATGCTAGGGCTTTAAGTAAAAAGCTTTTGCCAAGTTTCGCAAAAGATTTAATATCCACTTCCAAACCGCATAAAAACATCAAAAACAAAAAGCCAATTTCCGCTACAAGTGAGATTTCTTTAAATGTATTGATGAAGCTAAAAAAGTGAGCTGCAACCGCTCCTAAAATCATCTCAACTACAACAATGGGAATGCGTGTGAGTGAGCTTATAGGCGAGGCGGATAGAATCAGCAGAGAAAAGATACCAAATGCACTTAAAAGCTCAAGTGAATGACTCATTGCTTATCCTTGCTAGATATGGCAGATTCTGTGCTGGGCTGTGAGTGAGATTCTATATAAGATTCCACGCTAGATTCTTTAGGGAGTAGATGAAGGGCTTTTAGAATGGCTTTAGGGTAGAGTGTGTATTCAAGGGCGTGGATTCTAGATTCAAAGCCTTCAAGGCTCTCACCTTGAATCTTTTCAATCTTTTCTTGCAGTATAATCTCGCCACCATCAAGTTCTTCATTCACCCAATGCACGCTTACGCCACCATAGCTTTGCTTAGCATAAAAGCTATCTTTTATAGCGTTTGCCCCTTTGTGTTCGGGCAGGAATGAAGGGTGGATATTGATTGTGCGGAAAGTGTTTGTAAAAATGGGCGTTAAGATTCTCATAAATCCAGCCAAAATCACATATTCAATCTTATAAGTTTGCAAAGTAGCAATCATCTGCTTATCAAACTCTTCCCTTGAGCTAAAATCACGATGAGGTAGCACGGCACAAGGGATTTGTAGATTTTTAGCGCGTGTTATACCGTGTGCGTTTGTATTATTGCAAAGTGTAAGGGCTATGTGGAGTTTGCAATCTTTGTGTGTTTGTGTGTGTATGAAGTGTTTATTATGCAAAGATTCTATAAGATTTTGCATATTGCTGCCATTACCACTAAATAAAATCGCACATTGAATCTGCATAAGTCTTACTTCATAAAAAATTTTGGATAGTCTTTTTTGAGAGATTTGATAATCTCAATCATCTCATTTTGCCCATAAGTCGCATCTTCTGGGAGTTTGGCATAAAATTTATCCATTTGCTTGGAATAAAGCTCAATAAGCTCTTCAATATGTGCTTTTTTCGCCCCGGCAAAGTAAAGTGCCACGCCTAGCATATCAATGACTTCTAATGCCATTTCTTCTAAACTCATTTCCAGTGTCAGCTCTTGGCTGATATTTTCATTAATATTCATCGCTTCTCCTTGTTTTGTTGAATCTGTCTATTGAATCTCTTGGTTTTTATTAAGAATATACTCAATCTGCGATTTTATATCCACATACGAAAAACTCTCTTTAAAACCTTCAATCTTCCCACCCGAAGCGTTCTTATGCCCTCCACCATTAAATAGCTCTCTACTCATCTCGCTCACATCGCAATTCCCATTTGCCCTAAGGCTTACATTACCACGCGGATTCACATCAAGGTAAAAATCATACTCACTATTTGTGCGTAAAAAAAGATTAGCTAGCACACTCACACCGCCCATAGAGTAGCTTAAAAAACCTTTTTTGTCATTGTAAAAAATGGTGCAAGAATCCTTTTTTTGGCTTAAGAGCTTGACTTGGGCGTTTGAAGTAATTGTATCCATAGTTTCTGTTTGTGGGTTTCCACCAAGGGCGCGTTTTTTAATCTCATACAGGGCATTATCAAATGCCACTTCGCCATTTGGCTGCTCTAAAAACTCTCTAGCAGATTCTAAAATGGCAAATTTATAGAATCTATGCTCTTCATCAAACATAAATCTATTCAGCTCAAAGCTCCCGCTAATCGCCCCCATAGCTACCTTGCCAAAGTCAAATTTATAGCCATCTTCAAGCCAAATATCCACGGAGTTTATCATTTTACTCACATTGCTTATCCATTTTTCACGCGTAGAATCTAGCATTTTCTCTCGTAAGATAAGTGTATCAAAGGTGATTTTACTCGCACAACGCGTAGAATCTAAATGATACCATTCATATTTATCCGCACATTCCTGTCCGCTGATGTGGTGATCTAGCAGTAAAAGCTCCACATCAACGCCATTAATTTTTAGCTCCTCTATTCTTTGTTGCAGGTAGTTTGACTCATTGAGTGTGAGATTTAAATCTGTAATTAGCACAAGGAATTTATTTTGTGAAGCGTTTGAAGCAGGGGATTTTTTGCTTTTGCCAAATTTTTGACTAAGCAAGGTGCTAAGATTTTGAGAGGAATGCGTGATAGTATCTAAAATAGCATTAATCCGCACAAGCACTTCTCTGCCGTAATTAGCATTGTAGAAAGTGATATTTTTGAAAAACTCTTTAGCAATAAACTGACAGCCATAGCCGTCTAAATCTGTGTGTGAGAGATGATAAACTTGCATTTCTTATCCTTAAAATTCTATATTGAGTGTGCCGACAACTTCAAAGGTCGCGTGTGGGTCAATCTCGGCATTACCCAAAATGGTGATATTTACCCTAAATGGCTCAAGGAGCTTGACAAGGGGTTTGCGGATTCTATAATCCACAAGCAACACAGGCGTCATATTTTTTTGTATAAGCTTTAAGCTTTCTTCTTGTATGGAATCTACAAGCTTTTGGACTTCATTTGAATGCAGCACAAAGTTTTTCCCGCCGGGCTGTTCTTTAAGCCTATCTATTAAGTATTGCTCTGTTGCAAGGGAGAGTGTGAATATCTTAAGATTGCCATCTTCGGCTTTAAAAATATCCGTGATTGTCCTAGCTAGGCGGGAGCGGACTTGCTCAACGATACTATCGGTATCATCTTGTAAGATGGGATAGGTATCTGTGATAGATTCTAAAATGGTCGGCAAATCTTTGATTGGAATCTTCTCGTGTAAAAGCTCACGCAGAACGCGTATAATAACGCTCATTGGAATTTTTGACGCCTCTCCTACAACCACAGGATAGTCTTTAGCGTGGCGATCCATAAGCACCTTGACTTCATCTTTTGTGATAAACTCTTCTGCATAAGTTTTAATAAGCTCTGTCATATGTGTTGTTACAATCGTAGAGGGATCAATAATATGATAGCCCCTAATTATTGCCTCTTCTTTATCTTTAGAATCTATCCATAACGCATCAAGCCCAAAGGCTGGTTCTTTTGTGGGGATTCCATCAATGGCTTCTGCTACCATTCCTGTATCCATAGCTAAAAATTTATCGGGCAGGACACTGCCTTCGCCGATTTTCACGCCTTTGAGTAAAACTTCATAGTCAGTGGGCTGGAGATTGAGATTATCCTTAATGCGAATCTGCGGGATAAGGAAGCCATAATCTGTGGCGATTTTCTTACGCATAGAGCGGATTCTTTCTAACAAGTCGCCATTTTGCTTGACATCAGCTAGACGGATAAGCTGATAGCCTAGATAAATCTCTAGTGTTTCAACTTTAAGTGCTTCATTAATGATAGCTTCTTCTTCCTTTTTAATCTCTTCTTCGCTTTTCTGCACCCTTTGGGCTTTATGCTGATTAATATCTATCTCTTTTTGTGAATCTTCATCGGCTTTTTTGCTATTTGGCGGGGCTTTTTTGCTGATAAATTTCTCCACCATAGAGAAAAGACTCCCCATATCTTCACGGCTCACAAGCCACGCCACCGCAAGGAAAAATGCCCCAACAAAACCAAGCGAAATGGGAAGTCCGGGCACAAGTGCAAAAAGAATAAGGATAAAGCCAACAATACTTAGAATCTTTGAGCTACCTGTAATTTGCGTGATAATATCCCCTGCGAAATTTGTTTGAGAGCTTTTAGCTGCACGCGTGGTAATAATACCCGTAGCAGTAGCAACAATAAGGGCTGGAATCTGCCCAACAAGCCCATCACCAATGGTAAGGATTGTAAAAGTCTCCGCACTTTGTTTCACACTCATTCCGTGTTCAAACACGCCAATTAAGAATCCACCGATGATATTTACAATTGTGATAATGATGGAGGCTATCGCATCGCCTTTGACAAACTTGCTTGCTCCATCCATTGTGCCATAAAAGTCCGCTTCTTGAGCTAGGGCATCGCGTCTTTTTTGTGCTTCATCTTGCCCAATAAGCCCAGCATTTAAATCCGCATCAATCGCCATTTGCTTGCCGGGCATCGCATCAAGGGTAAATCTCGCACGCACTTCTGTAACGCGTGTAGAACCATTTGTAATGACGATGAGATTGACAATCACAAGAATGGTAAAAACAATAATCCCAATGACATAATTTCCACCCACGACAAAATGCCCAAAAGCAGAGACAATGCTGCTAACAGCCTCCACGCCATTATGCCCTTCACTTAGAATCATACGCGTTGTGGCGACATTAAGAGCTAGGCGATAGAGTGTAACGATAAGCAAAATTGTAGGAAAGGCTGAAAACTCCGTGGCTTTATCTACATACAGCGTAATAAGGATAATCAAGATAGATAGGGCAATAGAGATACTAAGTAAAAAATCAAGCATTGCACTTGGCAAGGGCACCATTATAATGCCTACAATCAACACCATAAAGATGACAATAATCATCTCTTTGCTTTGAGAGAGGCTTTTAAAAGATGACATTACTTGGTCTAAAATGTGTGTCGCGTTAAATGTCAATGCTCTATCCTATGCTCGCCTGATTTATAAAAATAGTGTGGCATTGTAGCAAGAATTTTTAAATTTAATGCTTTGCCACTTTTTTATGAATGAATATATGTGCATTCTTTGTAAAGTTATTTGCACACTTCCTTTGTTTTATAATCTTTAACAAAAATAGGATTTGCACTTCCCCAATATCCTAATGTTTCGGAAAGAATCGTGCCTGTGCCTTTTTCAAATTCAGCTTGAGTGATTTCATTGCCGCATTGTTTGCCAAAAAGCACAGCCTCATCACCTGCTTTAATATCTGGATAATCAGTTACATCTACCATAAAAGTATTTTTTGTAACTCTCCCAATAACAGGCACTTTATGCCCTCTAATAAGAATCTTGCCTTGATTGCTTAAAGATTTTGCATAGCCATCATAATAGCCCACTGGAATATTAGCGAGTTTAGAATCTCTTGTGAGCGTATAAGTTCCATCATAGCTTACTTTACTTCCTTTTGGATACTCATTTATAACCGCTACTTGGGATTTTAGGCTCATAATTTGTTGTATGGGTAGATTTGCATCTCCACCACCATAACCATAAATAAGTTTTCCGGGTCGTATCATATCTAGCCTTGATTGAGGCACTTGCACTGCTGCATACGAAGCAGCAGCGTGTAGCACAAGTTTGTTTCTATCAAGTTTTGCTTTGTTGATGAGAAAATCTGTATCCTCTTCAAAGCGCTTTAAGCCTTCCTTTACCTTTGAGGCATCATCATAGGGAAAATGCGTCATAAGCCCTTTTATGTTTAAATGCGGTAGAGTAGCTAATTGAATTGCAGATTCTTTGCCTTTATCGGTGCTTAAATCAATACCATTTCTATCCATTCCACCTGAATTGAGTTTGATATGAATGGGAAGTTTTTTGCCTATCGTCTTTGCTAGAGAATCTACTTTTTTTGCTTGATCTAAATTTCCCAAAACTTCCGTGATGTTATATTTTAAACCATCTTTTATTTCTCCCATTGTGGCTGTTCGTATTCGTAGAATCTCGCCTGTATATTTCATTTTGCGGATAACTCTTGCTTCTTCATTGCTTGTAATAGCCACACAAGGGATTTTTTCTTCTATGATAGTGGGCAACACTTTGCTTATTCCAGCTCCATAAGCATTGGCTTTTAAAACTGCGCAAACTTTAGCATTTCCTGCTATTTTTTTGGCGACTTGGACATTGTTTTTAAAAGCTTTTATATCAACTTCCATAAAAGAGTTTGTATTGTTTTTCTTTACATTTGTGCTTTCAACAAGTATAGGTGAGGCTAGATTCACACTAACAAGCATTCCTATAAACGATAGGGCAGTAAATCCTGTTTTGAGTATATTCATTTTTTGCTCCTTAAAATATAAGTTTGTTTATAAAATAATTCTACACTAAGTAGGAGAAAAAATATTAAATTTTGTAACATTGAGTATGAATATTTTATTAAAATTTTTTCAAAAAGTAACAAAATTTTAAAGCCAAAAGGCAGTGATGAATGATATTAACTATGGTGTGATTTAAGCTTTTTTTTCTATAATGCTACTTTAAATTCAATAAGTGAGTGTAAGTAATGCAAGAGCGGAAATATAATCCTAAAGATATAGAATCTAAGTGGCAGGAGTTTTGGCAGGAGAATCACAGCTTTGAGCCAGATTCAATGTTGCTAGATTCAAACAAGCAAAAAAAGTATATTTTGAGTATGTTTCCCTATCCAAGTGGGGCTATCCATATGGGACACGTAAGGAATTATTGCATAGGCGATGCGTTGGCAAGACACTATCGCAAGAGTGGTTACAATGTCCTACACCCTATGGGCTGGGACGCTTTTGGTATGCCTGCGGAAAATGCCGCTATCAAGCATAAATCTCACCCAAAAACTTGGACTTATAGCAATATTGACACAATGAGAAAGGAGCTTGCAACGCTTGGACTTAGCTTTTCAAAAGAGCGTGAGTTTGCGACAAGTGATCCTATCTATACGCGTTTTGAGCAGGAATTTTTTATCAAAATGTGGGAAAAGGGGCTTATATACCGCAAAGAGGCGTATTTAAACTACTGCCCAAATGATAAGACGATTTTAGCAAATGAGCAGGTGATTGAAGGTAAATGTTGGCGATGTGATACGCCTGTGGTGCAAAAGCTGATGTTTCAATACTATATAAAAATTACAGCGTATGCTGATGAGTTGCTAGCAAAGCTTGATGAGCTAGAAGGGCATTGGCCCCAGCAAGTGCTACAAATGCAGAGAAATTGGATGGGGAAGTCAAAAGGCTTAAGCTTTAAGCTAGAGCTAGATTCTGCTTTAGAATCTAGTATAAAAGACTTGGAGGTTTTTACGACGCGTCCTGATACGATTTTTGGTGTTACATATTGTGCGGTGGCACCTGAACATCCCATTGTAAAGGAACTCATCGCTCAAAAGAAGCTTTCAAAAGAAGTGATAGAATCTATTACAGCTATTCAAAACACCGCCGCAAGAGAACGTGCTCAAAGTGAGAAAATCGGCTTTGACTTAGGGATTTACGCAATTCACCCATTGACGAAAGAAAAACTTCCTGTGTGGATGGCAAACTTTGTGCTTATGGATTATGGCAGTGGGGCGGTGATGAGTGTGCCAATGCACGATGAGCGGGATTTTGAGTTTGCTAAGAAGTATGGTTTGCCTTTAAAATGCGTCATTGTAAAAGAAAAGCAAGATTCTAAGACATCTCATTTTATGGAGTTTGATAGCCCGATATGTGAAGATGGCTATTTGATAGAATCTGGCGAGTTTAGCGGCAAAAGTAGTGCGGAGGCAAGAGAGGCAATTATTGCTACATTTGAAAAAAGGCAGTTAGGCAAGGGCGTGATTAATTATCGTTTGCGTGATTGGGGTGTTTCACGGCAGAGATATTGGGGTGCGCCTATTCCTATGGTGCATTGTGAATCCTGTGGCATTGTGCCTGAAAAGATAGAGAATCTGCCTATTATCTTGCCTGAAGATGTGGTGATTGATGGTGAGGGTAATCCGCTTGATAAGCACCCTACTTGGAAAACTTGCAAATGTCCGCAATGTGGAAAACAAGCCTTAAGAGAGAGTGATACAATGGATACTTTTATCCAATCAAGCTGGTATTTTTTGCGTTATACCACACCAAGGGAGCTGTGGGAAAAACAAGCCTTTGATAAGGCAAATTTGGAGTATTGGCTGAATGTTGATGAGTATATCGGCGGGATTGAACACGCCATTTTACACTTGCTGTATGCGAGATTTTTTACAAAAGTGCTGCGAGATTTGGGCTATATACATATCAATGAGCCTTTTAAGAATCTCCTTACTCAAGGTATGGTGCTAAAAAATGGCGCAAAAATGAGTAAATCTAAGGGCAATGTAGTCAATCCAAATGACATTATCACGCGATATGGGGCAGATACAGCAAGACTGTTTATACTTTTTGCTGCGCCGCCAATGCGGGAGCTAGAGTGGAATGATAGTGCGTTAGAGGGGGCATTTAGATTCTTAAAGCGATTGTGGGAAAGGGCGAGTAATGCTTTAGTCTGTGAGAAAAAGCCTATAATCGCCCATAGTGAGCTATCAAAGCAGGAGCAATATGCTAGGGCTAAGGTCTATGAGGCATTACAAAAAAGCTATGACATTTTTAGTAAAAAGCAAAGTGGTTATGCGTTTAATACACTTATTGCTGCAAGTATGGAAGCCTTTAATGCGTTAAGTGAGCAGGAGAATCCGCAAGTATGGACGGAGGGCTATTTTATCTTGCTTCATATTTTAGAGCCTATTGTGCCTCATATTTGCTGGGAGCTAAGCAATAATCTTTTTGCTAGGGCAAATTTTGCTCCTATCAGTGTGGATTCTGCGGCGTTACAAAAGCAGAGTGTGTGTTATGCGGTTACCATTAATGGTAAAAAACGCGCTGTAATTGAACTTGCCTTAGGTTTAGAGAATGAAGCGATTTTAAATGAGGCGAAAAAAAGTGTGGCAAAATGGCTAGAGAATGTGAGTATAGTCAAAGAAATTGTCGTGCCAAATAAACTTGTGAATCTTGTGGTGAAGTAGGGGGCGTTAAGCATATGCGGTGGATTCTCATATTGTGCGTGGGGTTGTGGATTTGCGGCTGTGGGTATAAGCCTGTGAGCCATTATTCGCATGATATCTTTAATGATGGCGTATATGTGGAGGTGCGTATTAATCCATCTGTGCCTGAATCTGGCACGGGCGTAAAAGATGCGGTCAATAATGCTATCATCAAGCGTTTTCATAGCAAGCTTAAAAGCAAACAAGAGGCACAAAGCTTTCTTGATATTAATATCCAAAGTATCACGCAAACGCCTATTGCGTATAATCAGCAGGGCTTTGTGAGCTTTTATCGCACAAATGTTGTGTTGCTGATTGAGTTTAAGAACGCTCAAGGTGTGAATTTTAGTGCTACAAACACGGGATTTTATGATTATAGTGCGGATTTTTCTTCAACCATTGTGCTTGATCAATATCGTTTAGAATCTATTGCCAATGCCACAAATCAAGCCCTTGATAAATTTATTTCACAGATAGCTTATTATGGAGAGTTTTATTATGAGAATTGAGGAGATTTCACACAAGGCTTTGCAACGCTTGTATATATCAAAAAAGCCGCCAACGCCTAGTGCGTATTTTGAGGCATTTTATGAAGTGGTGAAAAAAGAAAAGTCTTTAAAGGATTCTGTGCAAGTTAAGGATTTAGACTGGCAGGAGCAGTGGCTTAAGAAGTTTGATAAGCCCTTGCAGCTTGAGCTGAAAAAGGCTCAAAGTCCTGATGAATTTATTGATATACTCTCTACAATACTAAAAGATTCTAAAGAAACGCAGAATCTAGAGCATATAAGGGAGCTTAAGAATCTTAATCGCTTATTGCTTGGGTGTGTGAGTGATATTTTTTCTATTAATGCTAAGCAAAGATTTTCTTTTCTCTTTGGCATTGGGGGATTAAACAAAGTTGAAGGCACAAAGAAACTTGCTAATTATTGGCGGCGTTTTAGGAGCTCTGGGGTGCATTCTGGCGTTTTGAGAAAGCTTGTTAGAATCCTTGCCTTTATTCTTCGCACCCCAACAGAGAATGGGAAAGTCAGCAAGGAAGCTTTAGAGCTTTCTTCAGTGCTGCTTATGCACCCTGAAAATCTTGTTGATGTGTATTTACTTGAAAAGATTGAGAAGCTTTTGGGGATTAAGGAGATTCAGAGTGCGTTTCTTAAAGATGAGATGGCACAAAGATGCATTGTGATTTTTAAGCTTAATCATTTGCAGTTTGTGGAGAAAAAGGCTGATTTTGATAAGGATAAGGCAATCAATAAGGCTATGGAGATTCTAAAAACAATGTGCCTTGAAGCATTGGAAGAAGCTACACTTGTGGGGCATTATCAAAATGGCTTTGCCGTGATGATAAAAGAACAAAAAGAGCAAGTGCTTGAAAAGATTGCACCCATTAAAGAGCGGCTTCAAACGCAGAAATTCTCTTACCAAGGGGTGCTTTTTACTTTTGGGTTTAGTGCTGAAGTGCTTGAGTATAGAGAGTTTGAGACATTAGAGCAGCTTAATAGCACCTTAAGAGACAAGTTGCATAATTCACATATCAATATTGAATCTAAAGATTCTTAAATGCCAACTCTTGATGAAGTTTTAATAAGCAAGGGGGCGGAATATGCTCCATTTGATACGAGCAGGGCTAAAAGAATCTATGATTCTATCGCACCTATTTTTGGCTTTGAAAAGTGCTTTGGCACAAAGTGTAAGGTGATACACATTATTGGCACAAATGGTAAGGGTAGCACTGGGCGATTTATCACAATGGGGTTAGAGCAGCAGGGGAAGAGTGTGCTACATTTTAGCTCCCCGCATTTATTGGATTTTAATGAGCGATTTTTTGTGAGTCGTGGGGATTTTAGGGGGGAGATTTCACAATCAAAGCTTGAATCTATTCATCAAAAACTCTGGGCGATAGAATCTGTGCGTGAGGCGAGTTATTTTGAATATGCGACATTTTTAGCCCTTGTGCTAGGAATGGAGTATGAATATTTGGTGCTAGAAGCGGGGGTTGGCGGGGAGTTTGACTCCACTTCTGTTGTTCTAGCAGATATGAGTGTTTTTACACTCATTGGGCTAGATCATCAAGAGATGCTAGGTGAAAATATAGAGCAGATTGCGAAGACAAAGCTTAAAGCGATGAGTGGATACACAATACTTGCTAGGCAAAATTACAAGGAAGTAGAGAGAATTGCTTTAGAGATTGCTTCACAAAAAGCTCTGCAGTGTGCCTTGTGGGAGGGAATGGATAAGATTCTAGGAGAGCAAGAAAAAGCTTTTTATGAGTATGTCAAGCGATATAACTTGCCTGTGTTTTTACAGGAGAATCTTAGCAATGCTATGCGTGTTTTGGCATTTTTTGGAATGAAATTTGATTTTGCAACGCTTGGTAGGCTGTCTTTACGCGGACGCTGTGAGATTTTGGCAAAAAATATTGTGCTTGATGTGGGGCATAATATTGATGGAGCTAGGGCTTTAAGGGCTTTTTTGGGTGACAAAAAGGTCAATTTGGTGTATAATAGCTACATTGAAAAGGACATTGAGGCGATTTTACACGAACTTTTGCCAAATATTAAGAAAGTTTTAATATTATCCGTGCAAAATTCGCGGATTTGCCCAAGGCAAAGGTTGGTTAAGATTCTAGAATCTTTGCAAATCGCGTTTATGGACTTTGACATAGCTACGATGAGTGAGAGTGAAACCTATCTCATCTTTGGTTCTTTTAGCGTAGCACAGGAATTTTTACAACAATATATAATTACAACAAGACAAGGGGAAGTGCAGTGCAAGATAAATTAATGATTTCTATTATTGATGATAATGGCTCAAAGCAATTTAGTGTGCATCGTTTGGTGCAAAAGGTTGCATTATTTACGGGCATAGGCATTGTGTCGGTGGTGATTTTGTATTTTATTCTGGCACATCTTTTAATGAGTGAGCTTGAAGTCATTTTGGCAAATAACACGAAGGTGCGTGAGAGTTTCCAAAGTATTTACGAAAAAAATAGTGAGCTAGAACGCAATATTGATTACAAAACAAGTGAGCTAATGAAAGTTAGCAGCAAGATTAATGAGCTAGAAAGCATTGTCAATATACGCAAACACAGCAATGGGACGCATAATAATGAAGATATTAACCTGGATTCTCTTTCGTCATTGCAAAAAGATATGATTTTAAAGATTATTCCTAATGGCAATCCGGTTGATGAGTTTGCAACCCAGACTTTTCCAAGCAAGGGAGCTTCAGTTTATAGTCTTGCTAAAATCTCCCCTGTGTATGCCACAGCAAATGGGATTATTGACTCTGTGCGTGTAGCGGGGAATGAAAACTATGGAATCCAGATTCAGCATTCTTATGGATTTACTTCAAACTATGGGCATTTGGGCAAAGTTGTTGTGCAGAAGGGCGATTTTGTTACTAAGGGGCAGATTATAGGATATAGTGCTTCAAGTGCGAATTTGTATTATGACTTGCGTTTTATTGATTCTACACTTGAGGTGGCAAAATATACAAGCTGGGATAGTGAGAATTTTGCCACAGTTGCACTCAATAGTGCCATTGATTGGAAAAGCCTTGTGTGGGCGTTAGATGATATTATTCAGCTTAAAAATTACCGCATTAGCTACCAAAGCGAAGAAAATATTTTGACTTACTAATCATAGAATGAAAGCACAAAAAAGTCGCCTTGTTTTGATGATAACCGACCAAAATGGGTCGCGTTATTTTAATGTCAGCTCTATTTTTAAGCAAGTTGCCTTGTATGCTATTGTTTTTGTTATCACGCTTATGGCTTTTGGGGTGATTTCAATTAAAACCTTTAGTGCAGAGATTAAAAAAATGGCGATTTTAAATGAAAATATCGCTAAGCGTTATGAAAAGATGCTTGCTAAAAATGAGGCTTTGAATATCAAAATAGAGCAAAGAATGGAAGAAATTACCGAAGTTGATAATCGTGTCGGGGATTTGGAGAGTATTATAGGTGTTTCTACTGAAGTGCCTGAAGGAGAACAGAATAATTTGGAGCATCGCATTGATGCAGCGTCTTTAAGCGGGACACAAAAGGCGTTTGTTATGAAATTTGTTCCAAATGGTTACCCTATGGAACATTATAATAGAATCTCCGCAGATTACGGTTATAGAGTGCATCCGCTGTTTTTTACAAGGCATTTACACACAGGCGTGGATTTTGCCACAGCTATTGGCACTCCCGTGTATGCCACAGCTGATGGCGTAGTGAATGCGGCGAGTTTTTCAACCGGCGGTTATGGTTATTTGGTTAAAATAGATCATTCACTTGGGTTTATGACTTATTATGCTCATTTGAATAAAATAGTGGTGCAAAAAGGAATGTTTGTCAAACGAGGACAGCTTATCGCTTATAGTGGCAATACAGGACAAAGCACAGGTCCTCATCTTCATTATGAAATAAGATTTTTAGGTAATGTTATTGATCCTAAAAACTTTATGGAATGGAAGATGAGTAACTTTGATTCAATTTTTGAAAAAGAAAGGAGTGTAGCATGGCAATCTTTGTTAGCGACAATAAACAGCTTGATGGAGTAGGTTCGAGTAGTGGTGGTGGAGGGGCGACTATTATCGCTCAAGGCACAAGGATTAAGGGAGAAATTAATACAGATTGCCGTTTGCATATTGATGGCGAGTTTGAGGGGAATATCCACGCTAAAGATGTGGTAATGGTTGGCAAAAGTGGTGTGGTGCGTGGTGATGTGCGTGCTAACTCTTTGATTGTAAGCGGACGATTTATCGGCAATGTAACTGCTAATATGCTTGAGATTAAGCCTCAAGGACGCGTTGAAGGTAGCGTTGAAGTAGCTGAATTTATCATCGAACGCAAAGGTGTGTTTATGGGTGAGAGCAAGGCAAAAGACCCTAAAGCTTCAAAAGCTGACATTTCATCACTAGAGCTTCCTAAAAAAGACAAATAGCAAGGGGAGAAGTTGATACAATCTTGCCTGTATAGACTTCTTCATCAAGGGCAATTTGCGTATGAGATTCTATTAACAAAGGATTCTAAAGAAGCACGGAATGCTTTTGAAGTCTTTGGATTCTATGAAAAGATTACGCCTTTTATCTTGCCGGAGATGCGTTTTGTCTATGGTGATGATTTAAGTGCGTTTAGGGAAGAATTTTTAGAATCTTTAAGCGTATTGCGACTTTTTTATGCGGCAAAATCGCCAAAGATTCTAATTTCCCCCATCTCTAGCGTATTGTATGCCTTGCCAAAGGCAGAGATATTACAGAGCTTTGAGCTGAAACAATCTGCAGTCTATAAAATGGCAGAGCTACAAAAACGGCTCTTAGAATATGGCTATGAGTGTGTTGAGGTTGTGGAGCTAGAAGGGGAGGTGAGCTTTAGGGGGGAGATTATTGATATTTTTATGCCCCATTGTGAATCTCCTTATCGCATTGTGTTTTTTGATGATGAGATTGAAAGTATCCGTGAGTTTGATCTTCATACGCAGTTAAGTAACCCAAATGAGATAAGTAGCCTTGAGATTACACCTGCCCTTTTTTGCTTAAATGAAAAGCAGAGTAAGGATATACAAGATTCTGTTGCCCAAAGCACATTTGATGGCTTTCATAAGGATATGGCTTCATTTGGATTCTGGTTTTTAAATGAAAATGCACATTTTTTGCCTTTAAGCTTCAAAACAATTCTATCTTCTGAATCTTTACAAGAAGCACAAGAGAGCTACTCGCTTAACACAATGGAGCAAGCAATAAGCTTTGAATCTTTACGGCAACTGCCTATCTTAGAATCACAGCAAGGCTATGATGATATTGTATTCTTACCCCAAAATCTCCCTTCAATGCTTCAAGCCCACGCAAAAAGGCAAATCACAATCATTACGCATAATGATATTAAACTCAAAGCCTTTGATGTAGATATAAAAAGTTTTGAAAATGTCAAAATTAAGCATTCAACTGCGGTAGTCAATCTCATCACGCCAAGTGAGCTGATTGTATCACTTAATGCTTTCACACCAAAAACCAAGCACAAAAAGCCCACATTAAAGCTTAATGAAATCTCGCAAGGTGAATATGTCGTGCATAATGACTATGGTGTGGGGATTTTTCAGGGGATAAAACAAGCTCAAGTAGCCGGTGTGGTAAGAGATTTTATTGAAATAGCCTATCAGGGCGAGGATAAGCTTTTACTGCCGGTTGAAAATCTCAATATGATTGATAGATATGTGGCAGATTCAGGGCAGATACCAATGCTAGATAGGCTAGGCAAGGGGAGCTTTGCTAAATTAAAGCAAAAGGTAAGAGTAAAGCTACTAGAAATTGCCGATGGCATTATTGAGCTTGCGGCAAAACGCAACCTTTTGCAAGGGGTAAAAATTGATACAGGTAATCCCAAGCTTTTACATTTTCAAAGCACTTGTGGATTTACCCTTACAAAAGACCAAGAGCGGAGTATCAAAGAGATTTATGCGGATTTAAGCTCTGGCAAAGTGATGGATAGGCTTTTAAGCGGTGATGTGGGCTTTGGTAAGACAGAAGTAGCGATAAATGCCATATATGCTACTATTTTATCGGGCTTTCAAGCGATGATGATTGTGCCTACAACGCTTTTATCCGCACAGCATTTTCATTCCTTGCAGATGCGTTTAGCCCCACATAATATCCGCATAGCAAGGTGCGATAGATTCTTAAAAGCAAATGAGAAAAAAAAGCTTTTTGAATCTTTGGAAAAAGGCGAGATACAAGTCGTTGTCGGCACACACGCATTGCTTGGGGCGAGATTTAAGAATCTTGGGTTGATTGTGGTTGATGAAGAGCATAAATTTGGGGTAAAACAAAAAGAAAAGATTAAAGAGTTATGTGCCAATACGCATTTGTTAAGTATGAGTGCTACGCCTATCCCTAGAACGCTCAATATGGCACTTTCACAGATTAAGTCTCTTAGCTCCTTGCAAACACCCCCTATGGCTAGAATCCCAGTTAGGACTTTTATCAAAACGAGTAATAATGCGTTGCTAAAAGAGATTATCTTGCGTGAGATAAGACGCGGTGGGCAGGTGTTTTATATCCATAATAACATCGCAAGTATTGAAAAAAGAGCAAAAGAGTTGCAGCAGATTCTCCCACAGATTAAAATTGCTATTTTGCATTCACAAGTGGAGAATGCTAAGAGTGAAGAGATTATGCTTGATTTTGCCAATAACGCTTATAATGTGCTACTTTGCACAAGCATTGTAGAATCTGGCATTCACCTGCCTAATGCTAATACCATTATCATTGCTAGGGCGGATAGATTTGGCATAGCGGATTTACATCAGCTACGCGGACGCGTGGGGCGTGGGGATAAACAGGGCTTTTGCTACTTTTTGCTAGAGGATATGGAGCAAATTACGCCTGAAGCTAAAAAGCGTTTGAGTGCATTAGAGAAAAATTCCTATCTTGGCAGTGGGGAGAATCTCGCCTATTATGACTTGGAAATTCGCGGTGGTGGGAATCTGCTAGGAGAGGCACAAAGCGGACATATTAAAAATATCGGCTATGGGCTGTATTTGCGTATGTTAGAAGAGTGTATTAACTATCTAAGCGGAAAGGGGAATATTACGCAAACGCAATGTGATTTGAAACTCAGTCTTAATGCCTATCTTAACCCTAGCTTAATCGCAAGTGATACTTTGCGTTTAGAGCTGTATCGGCGTCTTTCACTCTGTGAAAATCTACAAGAAGTCAGTGAGATAGAATCTGAAATCTTTGATAGATTTGGGAAGCTTGATGATGTGAGTTTGGCATTTATTGAGCTTATACGCATTAAGGTGTTGGCAAATGCGTTAGGCTTAAAGCAGATTATGCACTATGGGCAGAATATTACCCTTACTTTTATGGATAGCACAAAGCAGAGTATTCAAGCACCAAGCAAGGATTGGGACGATGTGCTTATGAGTATTATGAATTTTTTGCGTGAGAATCTTAAAAAGCAAAACAATGGGGTAAAAATGGAGATAAAAAATGGCGTGTAGATTCTGTGATAGGATAAAAAGGCTCAAAAAAATTGATGTGTTGCTTATCATTTTTATTTGCGTATTTATGTATGTGGTTAATCAGTTTCAAATGAAGCAGTATAGGGAGCAAAAAGCCATAGAAAAGGCAAAAGAAGAGCAAAGAGCAAAAGAGCATTTAGAGCAGTATGAGCATTTGCAGAGACAATGTTTGTTTAAAAGCGATAAAAAGGCGTGTGAGGCACTTAAAGCTTATGAGTAGGGATATGAGGCGTGTTGTGATTTTGTGGGCTTTGAATGAGCGTAAAATTGTAATGTGTGGCTAGAAAATAAAGCAAGATTCTAAAGGGGGAGTTATGAGAAAGCTTGTCTTATGCGGAATGCTGATTGTAGGCTATGTGTTTGCCGATGAGCAAGAATTTGAATCTTGGCATTTTGGAGATTCTATTACAAGTGAATCTAGACAGGAAGCCGAGCTAGAATCTAAGAGAAAATCTCAATGGGAATCTGCACAAAAATCTTACAAAGCATTTGAATGGCGTTTGGCTCTAGGCTATGATGTGAATTTTAACACTTATAGCAACAAAAAAATAAATTACAATACTTCAGAAGTCTCTGGGCTTGATTTGACACTTGGTTTTTTGCTGCGTCCTGTGCAGTATGTGAGTCTTGAGCTTGGGGCTGGGATAATAGGCACGCAAAGTGTGAAATTCTCCCATAATGGCAAGGCAAATCATATTGATTCGGCTGATTTGGCGTATGTGGAGAGCATTTTGAAGCCAGAGTTTGTTGAGAAGGTTAAAGATGCAATGCTAAGTGGGGATTTAAGCAATGTATGGAATCTCTTTGATTGGAGTAAGCTCAATTATGACTATCAAACAAAGGGGTATTTTGCAGAGGGCTTTACGGGTGTGAAGTTTCCATTTTTTGGGCGAGTAAATTATCATATCAATAATGATTGGATAGCCTATGTGGGTGGGGTGTATAATAAGGGTGGATTGATTGATGATGCACGAGTGTTTGTGGGATTTAATTATTTTGATATGAGAGTAGGCTATATTGCCCATACAAGCATAAGATTTAAAGATGATAAACACGCTAGAATCACACTGCAAGACGGAGCACCTATAAGCCTTAGCATAGGAGCTGTGTTTTAGGGATTGAAATTTTTAGGTCGGCAGAAGTAATAAGATAGCACAAGCTCACCTTTATAGCTTTGTTTGAAGGATAGGTTGAGTTACAGATTATCTAAAGTTTTGTGGTGATTTTATTGCGAGAAGTGGCTCCGGATGCAGGATTCGAACCTGCGACCAAGTGGTTAACAGCCACCTACTCTACCGCTGAGCTAATCCGGAATAAACAAAGAGCGAGATTATATATAAAATTGCTCCTATTGTCAAGGGCTTTTGCCCCTTTTAGCCTAAACACAAATGCCTATATTTGCCTGATATTGCCACTTTTTGTTATACTTCACAAAGTGAGATTTCCTAAAGATTCCACACAAAGGGGCAAAAGATGAAAAAAACGCAAATACGAGAACGTCTTACTATGCAGCAGCTTGATATTAGCCATATTGAGCAGTTTAATGAGCTTTTGCGTTACGCATTTCAAGTAACTGATAGTGATTTGCTGGAGTTTGGCTGGAATAATGAAGAGATTAAACGCTCCAAATACCCCATTTTGCAAAATGCAAGCGTGCTAGGCTGGTTTGATAGGCAAAAGCTCATCTCACAAATCGCACTCTATCCTATGCAGATGAATATTTATAATAGAATCTACGCTATGGGTGGCATTACAGGTGTAGCGACTTATCCGGAGTATTCTGGCATTGGGCTGATGGCAGATTTAATGCGTGAGATTCTAAAAATGATGCGAGAGAAGGGGCAGAGCATTTCTTGTCTTTATCCATATTCTATTCCTTATTATCGTTCGCGCGGGTGGGAGATAGTGAGTGATAAGATGAGTTTTGTCATTAAGGATAATCAATTTCCAAAGCCCCCTCAAGTTGGCGGTATGATGCAAAGAGTTACAGAAGATCACCCCGACTTAAAAGCCCTGCATAATGAGTTTGCAGCAAAGACGCACGGCTGCTTGGTGCGTGATACTCTAGCGTGGAATGAGTATTGGCGTTGGGATGTGGAGGATACGATTGTAGCAATTTATTATGATGAATGCGATAAGCCAACGGGCTATATTGTCTATCTTTTGGAAAATGATATTTTTAAGATTAAAGAGATGATTTATTTGAATGAAGAGGCACGATATGGGCTGTGGGGCTACATAAACGCCCATCAGTCAATGTTTGATAGTATTGAGGGGGCAAATTTTAGTAATCATAATCTTGCTTTTTTGCTTGAAGATGGGCATATCAAAGAAAGCATTCAGCCTTATATTATGGCGCGTATCGTTGATGTGGAGCAGTTTTTGACACAATATCCTTTTGAGTTTGTTAAGTCAAATATGTCTCTTAGGCTCAGTGTGAGCGATCCGCTTTTGGAATGGAATAATAGGGATTTTATTTTGCATTTTAAAGATGGGGAGTTGGCTTTGCAAGTTGTGGCGAGTGAGATTGTGGCGAGTAGGGAGAATCAGAATCTAGGAGAATATCACATTAAGCTTGATATACAAACGCTTGTAACAATGCTTTTAGGCTATAAGCGTCCGCTATACTTACGCAGTATTAATCGCTTGAAAGCAAATGATGAGAGTATTGATAAGCTAGAAGAGATTCTGCCAGAGGGCAAGGCGTATTTTAGTGATTATTTTTGATTTAGTTTGTGGCGTGAGATATGGAAACAGAACAGAGTGCTAGAATCTAAGAGAGTTGAAAATCTAAGTAAATACTAGAATCTTGCTTAGATTCTGGCCTATCCTACTCATCAGAAAAAATGGCTGGGTCGTTGCTATCTTTTGCTAGGGTTTTGATTGGCTTTTTGGCGTAGTCTATGATTCTATGGATTATCATATCAAGGCTTAGAATCTCACTCACCGCACCCATTTCAATGGCTTTTTTAGGCATACCAAACACCACGCAATCTTCTTCATTTTCAGCCAAAGTGTGTGCTCCATTATCGTGCATTTCTTTTAGTCCTATGCAGCCATCATCGCCCATTCCTGTAAGAATCACCCCAAGAGCAGAGCGTCCAGCGGCATTATTCGCACTGCGGAATAAAATATCAACACTTGGCTTATGTCTTGAAATGCGTCTCTCTTCATTTAAAGAGTTGGCATAATATGAACCCATAGCAAAATCAATTGTCATATGTTTATCACCCCCTGCTACATAGACGTGATTGTCTTTAAGCTGGGTTTTGCCTGTAACCTCACAGATTGTCAGTTCAGAGAGTGTATTTAAGCGTTTAATAAAAGATGAACCAAAAGTTGGCGGAATATGCTGGACAACGGCAATGGGTGGGAGCTGTGCAGGCAGGCGTGAAAAGATATAAGAGAGTGCATCAACACCCCCTGTGGAAGCACCGATAACAACAAGCTTACTTCGCGTGATTTTGCAAGGGTTACTTTTGAGAATGGTATCTGGGTGGTGTTTTGTCGTTTCCATTAACATAATTACGCCTTTATCTTAACAAAAGTTTTGTTACCAAGCTTTTCAAATTTTTCGGTTAAGTGGTAGAGACTTTCACTATGTCCTAAGTAAAAAGTGCCATCAATTCTTAGTGTGTCAATGAGGCGGGATAGAATCTCCTGCTGGTCTTCTTGCTTAAAATAAATCAGCACATTACGGCAAAAGAGCATATCAAACTCTTCACGCATAAATGGATAGCGTTTATCAAAGAGATTCATTTGCTTAAAAGTTATCATTGATTTAAGCTTGTCTTTGGCTTTGAGTAATCGCACATTTGGGTTTTTACCATCATCAAGTGGGGTAAAATATTCCTCCATTTCAAACCAATTTGGGAATTTCTCTATCTTAAAATCAATCGTATAAATACCCTCTTTTGCTTCTTGCAGGACATCAGTATCAATATCTGTGGCAATAATACTCACCGGCGTGCTTGCACCATAGAGTTTTTTAGCATACAGCACACTCATTGCGATAGAATAAGGCTCTTGCCCTGTGGAACTCGCACAGCAGTAGATTTTAATAGGCTTATTGCGTTTAAAAAGTAAGGGCAACGCACGATCAATCATATCTTGGAAGTGAAAGTCTTCACGAAAAAAATCTGTTTTGTTTGTTGTAAAACTATTGATAAATTGTTGTTGAATCTTAGGGTTACTTTCAATACTTGCAAGCAGCGTGTCTATGTTGTCAATATGTGTATCACGCATAAGGCGGTAGATTCTGTTTTTTATCATTGTAAGCTTTGAATCGCTCAAAAAAATACCGCAATACTTATACAAACGCTCTTGTATAAGCGAAAGCTGTTTGTTGTCTAGCATTACCACTTATGGTTTCCCCCTTTATTTGATAAGTATTGTTTTTGTGCCACTTGAGCTATACACAAGCACTCTTTTATTTTTGCCTTTGAATCTTGTAAAGGCATTGTTTAGATCCGCAGGAGTTTTAATAGCGATATTTTCAACCTGTGCAATAATATCGCCCACTTCAAATCCCGCTTGAACGGCTTTTGAGTTTGCATTTACACGCGTTACTACAACGCCATTAATATTATTTGGAATCCCATAGCGTTGGCGTATATTTGAGCTAAGCTCTTCAACGCTTAGGCCTTCAATAGTGGCACTTGAGCCTTGAGCATTTGAAGAAGGATTTGCTTTTGTATCTTTATTAGAATCGGGCAATTCTGCTAGAGTGATTTGTGCGACACGCTCCTGCTTATCGCGGATAAATTTTACTACCACCTTTTCATTTGGTGAAAGCATACCAACGAAATTTTTTAGCTCCGCTGCGTTTGAAACTCTTTTGCCATTAATATGCGTGATAAGGTCCCACACCATAAGTCCTGCTTTTGCAGCTGGAGATTGTGGCTCAAGGCTAATGACAACCGCACCGCTATTATCGCCATAGCTTTCTTTCAAATCTTCATTAATATCCTGAATCCCAACGCCCAAAAACCCGCGTTTAATACTGCCTTTTTCAATAAGTTCTTTAGCGATTTTTTTGACCATATCTGAAGGGATAGCAAAGCCTACGCCGTGATTCCCACCCGTGCGAGATAAAATGGCAGTATTAATGCCTATCAACGCTCCGCGTGAATCTACCAATGCCCCACCGGAATTGCCCGGATTGATTGACGCGTCAGTTTGGATAAAGTTTTCATAATCATTAATGCCTATGCCACTTTTATTGAGTGCTGAAACAATGCCTTGCGTGATTGTCTCTCCCACACCAAAAGGATTCCCAATGGCAAAGACAACATCGCCAATAAGCACATTGGAGCTTTGAGCAAAGCTGATGGGAGGAAGATTGTTTTTCTCTATCTTAATGACTGCTAAATCACTTCTAGAATCTGTGCCGATGACTTTTGCGACATATTCCTTTGAGCTATCAGAGAGCGAGACAAGCACCTTAGAGGCATCTTCAATTACGTGATTATTTGTAATAATGTAGCCATCACTTGAGATGATCACACCACTACCCAGACTTCGCTCCACGCGTTCTTTTGGCACTTGCCCATAAATATCGCCAAAAAACTGCTGAAAGAATGGATCATTAAACATAGGGTGATTAGCAAATTGATTACTGACATTTTTTTGTGTAGAGATATTAACGACAGATTTTTTTGCCTGTTCAATGGAGGAATTAAAAGAATATACGGCATCATTGCCTTCTTGTGGATTAATGCGTTTTTGAATCTTTGGTGCTTCTTTAAAATCTATGGCAAACGCACTGCTTAAAGTCAAAATAAAAAAAATGACACTGCTGAAAACATATTGTGTATATTTCATAGAATACTCCTTAAAAATAGTGTTTGTTTGAAGTAGGAGATTCTATTAGCTTAAATTAAATGCTAGGCAAAGCGAGTTTAGCTCCCTAAAATTTCTCTCACACCCTTCACATTGGGTGCGGATAAAAAGCCATCTCTCTCTAATTGCTCAACGAGATTTGCTGCCTTGTTGTAGCCTATGTTTAAACGCCTTTGCAGGTAACTTGCTGAAGTTTTTTTATCTTGGAGAATGATTTTTTTTGCCTCGCTGATAAGGTCGCTATTTTCTCCACTCTCACTTAGATTCTCACTCACAAGATTATCTCTCTCATCAAGCATAAAGTTTTTATCATACGCCACTTCCTGTTGGGATTTGATAAACTCTGCCACTCTTTCAATCTCTTCTTCAGTGTTCCACGGAGCGTGAAGCCGTGTAACACCCCCAACACCCGGCGGTGTGAAAAGCATATCGCCTTTGCCTAGCAGTGATTCTGCCCCAAAAGTATCAAGGATCACTTTAGAATCTATTTTGCTTCCTACCTTGTAGCTAATGCGTGAGGGGAGATTTGTCTTAATCAGTCCTGTAACGACATCTACACTTGGTCGCTGTGTAGCCACGATAATGTGAATCCCAGAGGCACGACCCATTTGAGCAATTCTCGCTAGGGCAAATTCCACTTCCTTACCCCCTGTCATCATTAAATCTGCTAGTTCATCAATAATAATCACAAGATAGGGGAATTTCTCCATTCCTTCAGCCCCCGCTTTGCGATTATAGCTATCAATGTCTTTTGTGCGTAGCTCACTCATTAAATCATATCGCCTATCCATTTCCGCTACCGCACTATTTAGCCCTACAATCGCCTTTTTAGGCTGTGTGATAATAGGCGTAATGAGATGGGGAATATCTGCATAAATACTAAACTCCACCTTTTTGGGATCAATCATCAAAAGCTTTAAATTATCCGGTGAGTTTTTGTAAAGGAGGGAAAGAATCATCGCATTTAGCCCAATACTTTTCCCACTACCTGTTGTCCCAGCGATAAGTAAATGCGGAAGTCGCTTTAAATCCGTGATGAAAGGATTACCCACAATGTCTTTACCAAGGGCAAGGGTAAGGGGCGAAGTGGAAGTTTTAAACAAATCAGATTCTAGCACTTCACGCAGATAAATCGTCTGTGTAGTGTTGTTTGGAATCTCAATCCCTACAACATCTTTACCCGGGATTGGTGCTTGAATGCGGATAGATCTCGCACGCAAAGCCATTGCTAAGTCATCTTCTAAAGTTAGAATCTTACTGACTTTAATGCCCGGGGCTGGGCGGAACTCAAAGGTTGTAACAATGGGACCTGAATAAGTGCGTGCAATATCGCCTTCAACGCGGAAAGTCCTAAGTTTAGCTAATAAATCTTCAATCTTGCGATCTATCTCGCTTTCATCAATTTCAGTTTTTTCTGTTAGTGGTTGATTCAGTAGGCTTGTTGTAGGAAGTTTAAAATGTAGTGGTTTAGCCACATCGCCATAATCTAAATTATTCAGCAGGGCTTTATTCTCATCAAGCTCGGTTACGCGTGTGTAAATGGGCTTTGAATCTTGAATGCTATTAAAATTTTGGCTGTATGGCTGTGCTTGTGGCGTATGCGTTGGTTGTGTTGTTTGGTTTGGCAGTGGAGATTCTGGGATAATCTCTTGCACGATAGAATCTGCCCAATTTGCATTTTGTGGGGTTTGTTCTCTGGTGCGAGTGGGCGTGATTTCTTTAATCTCAAGATCTAGCATTTGTGGTGCAAGTGGAGCTTGTGTATTTTGCGAGGTGGCGTGCGAGGTGGCGTTTGTGGGCGTTTGGGGGAGCGTAGATTCTTGCTGTGGGAAGTTTGGTGTTTGTAGCATTTGGTTTTGTTGGGATTGCGGTGTGTCTGTGTGAATAGAATCTTGCGTAATTTTTTGGGGTGTTGGTATATGCTGTGGCGTTTGGGGTTGTGCTAGGCTTTGTTGTGTGGATTCTTGTGTAAAAGCTTCTTGTGTTTGTGCTAGGTGCTGTGAATATGTCTCCTGCAAAGGTAAATGCGTGTTTTGTGTAGAGATAGAATCTGTTTTTATTTCTTGATGTGGATTTTGTGTGTCTAAAGGGCTTTTTGTTTCTTTTGGTTTAAGAAAAACATCAGGGTTAATGGGACGCGATGGAGGTGTAGGAATCTCTTTTGATGGGCTTATGTGAGATTGTGAATCTAGCAAAGATTCTGGATTGGTTTGTGATGGTGTTGTGGGTTGTGATGTTGTTTGCTGGATAGAATCTGCTGGGGATTGCGGGTGCTTGGCTGATTGGGGAGTGCTTGGCTGATTTACAAGCTGGATAGAATCTTGTCTTGGCTTAATGGCTGGATCACTTAAGGCTGTGTGTTGGACATTTTTTGCAAATGCGTTGCGGTATTTTTCAGCTTGGATTCTTAAAAACTCTTCAAGCTTTAAATCATCTTGCGATCTTGGCACGACTTCTAAATGGGGCTGTTTGGGTGTATTTGGCTCTTGTGGCTGGGTATTTGTAGTGCTTGGCTCTTGTGGTGTAAAATGTGGTGCTGAAATAGAAATGTGAGAATCTTGATTTTCATCTTGATTTTCTTGGACTGGGGCTTGTAGATTCTGTGCTGGATATGAATCTTTGTGTAAAATTGGTTGCGAATTTTGTGGTAGATTCTGCTCTGTGGTGGGGCGTTGTGGCATTTCATCAAAGGCTTTGTCTATAAAAACATCTTTAAAATCATAATACGCCTGTGTGGTTGTCTCCTGCTTGGCATTTTGTAAATCAAGAATATCTTGTGTTTTTTTGGCAAAAAGATTTTGAATCTTTGGCTTTATCGCTTCAATCAAGTATTTGACAAATGCCCTGATACGCGTATAAAGGATAGATAAAATAAGTTTTATAAAATCATAAGCTACAAGAAGTTTGTGCTTAAGCTGTTTTAAAAGCAGATCAATATTGCGTTTTGTGGAAATGAGCCACGAAAAAATAAAAAGAAAAATATCAAGCACCCATAATCCAAAATAGCCGATGTAATCTTTAAGAAACAACACAAGAGAGTTACCAAATGAGCCTTTGTCAAGGCTTAGGGATTGAAAAATTAAAAGTGCGATAAAAAAGAGAGAAAAAGATACAATAAGCTCTAATCGCCTAAAAGTAAGATGATGATTTTTATACAAACAAAAAAGTGGATAGAGCAAAAAAGGTAAAAAGATATATGCCACATATCCAAAAATGCCTATGTTTAGGGCGGCAAAACGCGTCCCATAATCGCCAACAAGCCCATAATCGCCAACAAGCGTTGCGGTAGAGAGAAAAATAAGCACAATATTTAATGCAATATATAAGTATAGTTTTTTGATGAGTTATCCTTTAGTATTCAATAATGCTGATTGATTAGCCTGCAAGAATGCTTTGAATGAGCCTTGGAATCTTTGAGACTCCTTAAAGATATTGAAGAAAAATTTAAAATTTAATTTAAGTTCTTCTTATATTTCTTAAGATTGCTCTATGAGATTCGCGGGGATTCACGCATTGGGCTAAAAAATTTGGTATTATATCATAAAGAATTTGAGATTTTTACTAATGAGTTTTTTATTTTTATTTGGCTAGAATGTGAGCTTTGTGTTTTTGTGGGATAGAGTTTTAAAGATTCGTTTTGTAAGGAATATATATGCATGGCAAGATATTGAGATATTCTAATCAAACCAAAAATGGCGTTGTTGTGAATGCTTCTAAGAAGATTTTTGAGCTACGCAATACAAGTTGGCACGATCAAAGAATGATGCCAAGTGCGGGAATGCTTGTGGAATTTCGCCTTGATGATAATGGATATGTCATTACGGATTGCAAGGCTTCTAGGTATCAAAGTTTCCCGGAGAATGGGCTGATACGCGAGATTGACTTTTGGCGGACAAATACTGATGATGAGCTAAAAAGTAAAGAGGCAGATGCAAAGGCTGCCATTGCTAAGCAGATTTTTGCCGAGACAAATTACCTTAAACTCAATAGTATTCAGCTAAGCACACCAATCCCTGAAACGATAAAAGACTATTTTCAAGAAGAGTTTCACGCACTCACAGCTATTTCTGGTATGGAAGAAGAGGGGCAGGACCAGCAGACGAAGATAAATTATGTTATTGTTAAGCCCTATCTTTCAAAGGCGATTGATTATCTTGTGTTTAATGATAGACATATTACGATTGATAATTTTGCTGATGATATGCAGGTGCTTAAAAAATTAGAGTATTCTTATAGGCAATTTCAAACAAACACTAACTTGACGCCCGATAAAATTTACCAAGAATGCTTCCTTGATGTGCAGTATCATTACAAGGGCGTGATAAGGGCGATTGAAACATTTAATGAAAAAAAGCTTTCTATGCAAAATAAGATTCGCGTAGGCTCAATGGAATTGCGTTCAATCCAAGCTAAGCTTGATGCTAAAAAGGGTGATCCAAAAGCACTAGAAGAGCGTAAGGTGAGAACAAGAGCGGTGATTACAAAAGCTGAATCTGATATTAAAATTATCAGTGCGACTATTGATAGACTAAAAGCTCTTGCGGAGAATTTTAAGAAAGAGAATCTCATAAAGTTTGAGGGCGTGTTTAATAAGATGTATGAGATACTTATCAATAAAACAAAAGATGCAATGGATATTTGTGCCACACATATTGATAATAAGCTATGGAAGCTTGGTATGTCATCTTTAGCGATTAAAAATGTCTTTTTTAAGCATAATATTAATAGTCCATTTTGTGCAATGACATTTTTGGGCAATCACACCAAAATGCTTGATAAGGGCAAATTACGCGATAATGAATATCAGGTTTATCAATATTACAACAAGTATATGGCAAAAAATGCTAAGAATTTTTTGATTTTTTCGGATAATCCCGCTTTTAGCTTGGATTTGAAAATTAAGATTATGTCAGCGAGTAAGTTTCATAATGTTGTGATTTACCACAAAGAGATTGAATATTTTAGTGCGGTAAATCGCCAGACTTTTGAGCTTATCTACATAGATTCTGAACTGAAGTTTCAAAAACCCGCCTCTATCATAAAAATTGGTAAAGAATCCAAGAAAAATAAGCAAACAAATTTCGCCCTTTTATCACTCGCGCAAATCAAGACTTTTGAATTTTGAGATGAATCTTTTATCGCTCCAAGATATACATAAGCAATACGATAATAAAGTTATTCTCAAACAAGCAAGTCTTAATATCTCTCAATATGAACGCATTGCGGTTATTGGTCAAAATGGCTCGGGCAAGTCAAGTTTATTGCAGATTATTGCCGGAGGGCTAGAGATAGATGGCGGTGAGAGAATAAGTGTTAAAAATCTTAAGATTCTATCCTTAGAGCAAAAGCCTATCTTTAAGGCAAATGCAAGTGTGTATGATGTGCTTGTAGAATCTATGAGTGAGATAACAAAAGCTCATAACGCCCTGCAAGAGATAAACAACAAGCTTTCAATGACACAAGATTCTACATATCACGCCTCTCGCCAAGATTCTCAAACCTCAAACACGCCCAAAAAGACAATGCAAAACACGCATAAAGAGATGTTAGATGAATACGCAAGACTTAGTGCCTTCTTAGATGACAACAATGGCTGGGATTTACAGAAAAGAGCAGAAGAAATTTTAGAGCATTTTGGATTACAAGTTTTTAGAGATAGGCTTGCAAATTCTCTAAGTGGAGGGGAGCAGAAAAAAATCGCATTAGCGAGTATTTTATTGCAACCTTGCGATATTTTATTGCTTGATGAGCCTACAAACCACCTTGATACGCAAATGGTGGCATTTTTGGAGAATTTTATTTTAAAATCCCGCTTTACACTTGTATTTATTAGCCACGATAGATATTTTATTGACAGAGTAGCTACACGCATTATTGAGATTGATTGCGCTCATTTGACAAGTTTTGATGGCGGGTATTTAGACTATCTAGCCAAAAAAGAGGAAATGTTAAGGCATTTAAGTCAAGCCCATCAAAAACTCCTTAAGATTCTAAAAAGTGAAGAGCAATGGCTACGGCAAGGTGTGAAAGCAAGGCTAAAACGCAATGAGGGGCGAAAAAATAGAATCTTAGCTATGCGTGAAGAGGCAAAGCACAATCCATCTGTGATACGCAAAATGCGACTTGAGCTTGAAAGAGAGCAGAAAAGCTTTAATAAGCGTGAAAGTGTAAATAATCAAAAATGCCTTTTTGAGATAGAGCATTTGTGTAAAAATATAGGTGGCAAGATTCTAATAAAAGATTTAAACTTAAGAATCCTGCGGAATGATAAAATCGCCATTGTTGGTAAAAATGGCTCGGGCAAGTCAAGCTTTTTAAAAATTCTGCTAGGGCAAGACAAGGCAGATTCAGGTGTGGTAAAGGTAGGCGATATACGCATAGGCTATTTTGATCAGCACACAGCTTTACTTGAAGATGATAAGGATTTGCTAGAGACTTTTTGTCCAAATGGTGGGGAATATATTGAAGTGCGTGGGAAGCATTTACACGTTTATGGGTATTTGAAAAACTTTTTATTTCCAAAAGAGTTTTTAACGCAAAAAATAGGCTCTCTTAGCGGTGGGGAGAAAAACCGCGTAGCCCTAGCTTTGCTTTTTACCAAGGAAGTTGATGTGTTTATCCTTGATGAGCCAACAAATGATTTAGATATACAAACGATTAATATTGTGGAGGAATATCTTTTAAGCCTGAATTGTGCGGTTGTATTTGTAAGCCACGATAGGTATTTTGTGGATAAACTCGCCCAAAAACTGCTTGTCTTTGAAGGGGGCGGCAAAGTGGTGCAGACACATATGCTTTATAGCGAGTATTTGGAGATGAATGAAAGTTTGTTAGAGCTTGAGAAATTAGAATCTTTGAGTGCAGATTCTAAGCCCAAGATTCAATCACAGCATACAGAATCTGCTCCCATAGAATCTGCCCCTGTGAAAAAAGCAAAAAAGCTAAGCTACAACGAGCAAAGGGCATTGCAGATTCTGCCCCAAGAGATTGAAGTGCTAGAATCTAGGCAAAAAGCCCTGCAAACTGCCCTTAGCAACCCACAAACCTATCAGCAGCAAGGTATTAGTGTCTTGGCAACGGAGCTAGCAGAAGTGGAAAAGGAGCTAGATTCTAAAATCACGCAATATTTGGAATTAGAGCAGAAAAATAGTGATTTGGCATAGTTAGAATATTATAAAACTTTTGCTACAATCTGCGACATTGTTTAGATTCACAATAAGGAGAGTATCTTCAATGAAAGAAGCAAAATATATTTGGAAAGATGGTAAGCTTATCCCGTGGGCAGAAGCTACTACGCATATTTTGAGCCATACTTTGCATTATGGAAATGCCGTTTTTGAAGGCACAAGAGCATATATGACAAAAAAAGGCTTGGCGATTTTTCGCTTAAAGGAGCATACAAAAAGGCTTTTAGATTCAGCTAAGATTGTTTGTATTAAATCGCCCTTTACGCAAGATGAGCTAGAAAAAGCTCAAGTGGAGCTTTTGAAGGCAAATAAAGATGAATATAAAGGCAATGTGTATATCCGCCCTATTATTTATCTTGGCTATGGTGTTATGGGGCTAAATCACATTAACGCACCGGTGAATGTCGCAATTGCCGCTTGGGAGTGGGGAGCGTATCTTGGTGAAGAAGGCTTAAATAATGGAATTAAAGTCAAAACAAGCTCTTTTGTGCGGAATCCTACAAAGTCATTTATGGGTAAAGCAAAGGCGGCGGCAAATTATCTTAACTCACAAATGGCAAAGCACGAAGCATTGGCTTGTGGGTGCGATGAGGCATTATTACTTGATGATAATGGTTTTGTGGCAGAAGGTAGTGGCGAGTGCTTTTTTATCGTAAGGAATGGTAAGCTCATTACCCCACCCTATGATAATACACTAGAATCTATCACACAAGCCACAACTATTGAGATAGCTAAGGATATGGGCTTAAGCGTAGAACAAAGACGCATTACACGAGATGAAGTATATATCGCTGATGAAGCCTTTTTTACAGGGACGGCAGCAGAGATTACGCCTGTGCGTGAGCTTGATGCGAGAGTTATTGGCAATGGCAAGGCTGGGGATTTGACAAAGAAATTGCAACAAGCATATTTTGATGTTGTCAATGGTGAAAATCCAAAATATTCTCATTATTTAACTTATATAGATTAAGGAGTAACAATGCCTATTGATTTAAACGAGCATTTGAAGAAAAAACGAGCCGAACTTGATGAAAAAAAAGGCTCTAGCGATAATCAGCAGCCAAGAAACCAAAATAGTGGTGGTGGCAATCGCAATAATGGCGGTGGTGGTAATGGTGGCAATAATCGCCCAAATAACAACAATAATCGTGGTGGCAGTGGATTTAACCTTGATATGCCTATGCCCTCAATGCCTAGTGGTAAGTCGCTTGGCGTGATTATTATCGTTGTTTTATTGATTGTGATTTTTATCGCTGCGCGTCCTTTTGTGATTGTCAATGCGGGGGAAGTTGGCATTAAAGTAACAACAGGGCAGTATGACCCTAAGCCGCTTGATCCCGGACTTCACTTTTTTATGCCTATTATCCAAGATGTGATTTTAGTGGATACAAAGGTAAGGACGATTAACTTCTCTCGTAGCGAGGATATGGGAAATGTAGGACGAGAATCAAGCATTTTGCGTAATGATGCGATTAATGTTATGGATACAAGCGGTATGACAATCTCAATTGAACTCACCGTGCAGTATCAGCTTGAGCGTGAAAAAGTCCCTGCGACTATTGCAGAGTATGGTATGGCGTGGGAGCAAAAAATCATCAATCCCGTCATTCGTGATGTGGTAAGAAGTGCTGTTGGGAATTACCCCACAGAGGAGCTACCGACAAAACGCGATGAAGTGGCAAATCTTATCTATAATGGTTTTAAAGGTAAGCTTGATACAACGCCAAATCAGCCTGTGAAGCTTGTATCTATCCAGTTGCGTGAGATTGTGTTGCCAGAGCAGGTGAAAACGAGAATTGAAGGTGTGGAACTTGCTAAAAGGGACGCGCAAAAGGCAAAAGAAGAGGCAAATGCCTTGCGTGAAAGGGCAAAGGGTAAGGCAGATGCACTAGAGATTGAAGCCAAAGGTCAAAGTCAGGCAAACCGCCTTGTGAATGAAAGCCTCTCTCAACGATTGCTTGAATTGCGGCAAATTGAAACGCAGGGCAAGTTTAATGAGGCGTTAAAAGAAAATACAAACGCACAAATATTCTTAACTCCCGGTGGGGCTGTGCCAAATATTTGGGTAGATTCTAAAAATAAGCAAAAAAGCAGTGTCGTAGGGCAGTAATATATGCGTGATGTGCTAGAAAAGATTGATTGGGAGCGGTATGAGCTAATCCCCACTATTACTCAAGAGTGGGGGAGTAATGAAGTTTTAATGTTTGCGTATTCTTCTAAACAATCTTTAGAGCTTTCTTTGCAAAGCCAAATCGCACATTATTTTTCTCGCTCAAAGCAGAGAATCTGGCAAAAAGGTGAACAAAGTGGCAACACACAAAAAATCAAAGAAGTGCGACTTGATTGTGATAATGATAGCTTGATTTTTCTCGTGGAGCAAAAGGGTGTGGCTTGTCATACGGGAGAAAAAAGCTGCTTTTTTCAACGCATTATCCCAAGCGAAATGAAAGATGAATCTAAAGATGGGTGCAAAAGCGAAGTGGCTCAATCTAATGGCGTAAGTCAAGTAGCCCCAAAGATTCAAAGCCCTTATGGAATCTATCATATCCTTGATGAGCTGTATCATATCATAGAGCAAAAAAAACACGAAAATCCCAAAACTTCTTATAGTGCGTCTTTATTTGCAAAAGGGGCAAATGGCATTTGTAAAAAGATTATTGAAGAAGCAGGAGAGCTGTGCTTTGCGATTAAAGATGGGCAGGAATCTGAAATTATCTATGAATGTGCGGATTTGCTCTATCATATTTTGGTGGGCTTAGCCTTAGAGCATATTAACCCTGAGCGTGTATTGCAGGAGCTTAAAAGACGCAAGGGGCAAAGTGGCATAGAAGAGAAAGCCTCGCGTCAAACGCATTAGGATATATGATGTTTGAAAAGCTAAAGGTTTTGCTTATCCAAATGGTGTCTTATTTATCCGTTTATGAGATAGGCTTAATACTGATTGGTTTTTTTATTTTTATTATGCTTTTTACTTTAGGGCTGCTTTTGCGTGGGCGGAGATTCATTGCAAGGTTTTTCTTTTTCTTGTCTATTATCGCCATTCTTGCCGCACCTTTTGTTTTGCATTTTATGATGAAAAATGTGCTGTATAAGACAGATGTTACTTTGATGAGTGCGTATCCTATGCAATATACAAAAGGTTTCTTTGTCGCAGGAAATATTACAAATAAAGGCAGAGCACCTATTAATGAATGTTTGATTAGTGTAGATTCTGTGCGTGATGAGAAGGATAGTAAGTTTATGAAATATTTTAATAGCATTTTTCCAAAAAGCTCCCTAAGCACGAGTATTGACATTGATATTGAGCCTGATAGTAATGCTGATTTTTCTGTGATTGTGCCAAATTTTGAAGCACAAGAGCCTTTGTTTAGAGTGTATGTGGATTGCTATTTGTCAAATAAATTTGCCCAAAAAATGCAAAAGAAACAATCCCCTAGCAAGGATATTATCACTCCCAAGGAGCCAGAAGTATTAACCCCAACACAAGAGAATGAGCTGCAAGAGCAAGATGTGCAAGAACGGGCATCAACACCACAAGCACCAAGTTCAACAACATCACAAGATTTGTTGTCTCATTAAGCTCTGCAAGATTCTACTTTGTGTGTCTAAAGATAAAAATAGAATCTTTATGTGATAAGCCAAAATATAACTTCCCTAAAAATAAAATCAGTATTTATTTTGGAGGTAGGAGTTCAAGGAGGGTGATCTCTCGCTCACTGCCTATCCGCATAGGTGGTCCCCAGAATCCTGCACCTTGGGAAACATACACTTGTGTTTTGCTTAAATTTTCAAGTGTGTGGAGTCCGGAGATATAGGGCTGTTGCAAAAGCATTGCTAAAGAAAATGGAAAAATCTGCCCCCCGTGTGTGTGTCCGCTCACAACAAGGCTGACTTTATCATAAGGTGGAGTGAGATAATGTATCACTTTTGGTTGATGAGAAAGCAAGATAGTAGGCAAGGCAGAATCTACGCCTTCAAAAGTCTGCTCAATATTAGGCTCAAGGTAGCCTACACGCCACCCCATAAAGTCTGCTATTCCAGCGATATTAATGGTATTATCAAGCACATAATTTTGATTGATGAGAATATGGAATCCTAAAGATTCTAATTTTTCAAGGATATTTTCGACATCGTGAAAATACTCGTGATTACCTAATACATAAAACACACCCTGTGTTGCCTGAAGATTCTTAAGCTCATCTACGCTATTTTTAACATCTTCTAATTTAGCATCTACAATATCTCCTACGAGAAAAATCACATCGGCATTTAGGGCATTTGTCATCTCTACAATTTGCCTTGTTTTGCTCTGCTCCATAAGTCCACCGATATGAATATCACTTAGCACCACTGCCTTAAGAGGCGTGCTAAGCCCTTCAATCTCAAGGCTATGTTGGATAATATCTGGCTTCTTTGTGCCATTATAAGTGGCAAATACAAGCATTACAAGGCTAAGGCAAAATATTCCTACCTTTACTCTATGTCGCCACCTACTGCGTGCGGATTTTGTGCGGAGTGTCATAATAAAAAGTGAGCAGATTTGATACATTAAAGCTGCCATAACAAAGAAAAAAGTAATGCCAAGACAAAGTGAGAGTAGAAAATAATATACCTGCGGGACATTGGCATTATCACGTAAAAAGAGATATGCTATACAATGCAGGGCATTAATGATGGTAAAAATTTTCCACACTAGACGGACAAAAGGCTTGGTGCTAAGGGATTTTAACAATGCTTTATAGACATAAATATGGAGAATAATAAAAAGCAGAGAACCCATAAAGGGAAAAATGGCACTTTGCATTTGGGCAAACTCAGGCACATCTTGCATAAAAATCCTTATTGAAGTGGTTTGAAAGCTTTAATAAATCCTTGTTGCGTGGTAATTTACAAAGCTTATGGGTTGATTTCTAGGGGAGTATTGTAAGATAGCAATACTCAAAAGTCCATTAAGGCTATCATTTTTTGTGGAAAATACTTTGTTAAAGAGATTGTTGAAAATTGATTGAAGTTAAAAGGAAGGTTTTTTGTGAGGAGTAGATTCTACAATGTGGCATAAGCCCTAAATGTAGAATCTAAAATCCTTATTTAATCTTATCCTTGACACTTGCGATAATAGTGTTAAATGTCTGTATGTCATTCATCGCCATATCAGCAAGAATCTTCCTATCAAGGTCAATATTGGCAAGTTTCAAAGCGTGGATAAAGCGAGAATAGCTTATCCCATTCATCTTACAAGCCGCATTAATACGCGTAATCCATAGCTTTCTAAAATCACGCTTTTTTTGCTTCCTATCACGGAAAGCATAGCACATACTGCGTTCTAGTTGCTCTTTTGCCTTTCTAAAATGTTTGCGGCGTCCGCTGTAAAAGCCTCGCGCAAGTTTTAGAATCTTTTTATGTCTTCTTCTTCGGACAACGCCTGTTTTTACTCTCATTTTTTCTCCTTTACCTTTTTAGGTGTAAGCTTTTTTGCTTCTCTTTCCCATAATGCTTGGCATAGTGGGGAGTTTAGATTCTTAAGCCATACAAAGCAGACTTTTTACAGAATCAACATTTGTGCTGTGAACATATTTTGGTGCATTCAAATTTGCCTTACGCTTATGCGATTTCTTTGTTAAGATATGGCTTTTAAACGCACTTCCGCGTTTAATGGCATTTTTCTTTAGCTTAAAGCGTTTGGCTGCACCGCGATTTGTTTTCATCTTTGGCATTATCTCTCTCCTTTCATAAGATTAATGTTTGTCTTTTTTCTTTGGCACATAAAGCACATTCAAATATTTGCCCTCAAGCTTTGGTTCTTTTTCAGCAATAGCAATATCTTCAAGCATTGCTGCGACTTTGTGAAGCGTATCCATACCCGCTTGTGGGATACTTAGCTCTCGTTGTTTGAGAAATACCTTAAACTTCACGTGCTTACCAGATTCTAAAAATTCAATGGCGTGTTTGACTTTGTAGTTAATATCATTTTGTGCAATTTGCGTTGAAAGCTTTATCTCTTTAATCTCAATTTGCTTTTGCTTTTTGCGTGCTTCTTTTTGTTTTTTTTCAGCCTGATAGCGGAACTTGCCATAGTCCATAATCTTACACACCGGCGGCTTGGCATTGGGCGAAATCAGCACAAGATCAAGTCCGGCTTGATTGGCTAGATTCAAAGCTTCTTTGGAGGAGATAATCCCATACACCTCTCCATTATCGCCTACACAACGCACTTCTTTAAAATTTATCTCTTCATTGAGTAATGTTTCTTCTCTGCTCAAAAGCGAACCTCTCCTATTTTTGTTTTTAGTGTCGTAATAAATTCAGCTTGAGAAAGCTCATATTGAGCCTTCTCTCGCCTATCGCGGATTGCTAGAATCTTGCTTTCCACTTCCTTTGCTCCAATCACCACAATCAGCGGAGCTTTTTGTTTTTCTGCAAGTCTAATTTTTTTATTAAGACTTTCATTTTTGTCCATAATCTCCGCATATCCACCTATCTTAATAATCTCATCACGCAACTCCCTTGCATAGTCTAGCTGTGCGTCCCCTATAGGGATAAGTATCACTTGTGTAGGGGCTATAAAGAGTGGAAACTCACCGGCAAAATGCTCTGTCAAAATTGCCACAAAGCGTTCAAACGAGCCAAGAATCGCACGATGTATCATAACAGGCTGCACTTGAGCGTTATTCTCATCTGTGTAGCTAAGATTAAAGCGTTCAGGGAGATTCATATCTACTTGAATCGTCCCACACTGCCATTTGCGTTTGAGTGCATCTGTAATTTTTATATCAATCTTTGGTCCATAAAATGCCCCACCGCCCTCATCAATTTGATAGGCGATTTTATTTTCTTCCAAAGCATTTTTAAGCGCATTTGTAGCCGATTCCCATACTTCATCGCTGCCGATGGACTTCTCCGGGCGTGTGGATAGCTCCATTTCATACGCAAAATTAAAGGCGTCTAAAATGCTTTTGGTAAAGCTTATGATGTGATTGACTTCATCTTTAATTTGGTTTGTTTGGCAGAAAATATGCGCATCATCTTGGGTAAATTCTCTCACGCGCAAAAGTCCGTGTAAAACACCGCTTTTCTCGTGTCTATGGACGATTCCATATTCATAAAAACGCAACGGCAACTCTCTATAACTTCGCGGCGAGCTTTGATAGACTTTGATATGCCCTACGCAATTCATAGGCTTAATGCCATATTCCTGCTCATCAATGGTTGTAAAATACATATTTTCTTTATAGTTATCATAATGTCCGCTTTTTTTCCACACATCACTTTTGAGAATCTCAGGTCCCCTTACAGGCTCATAACCCCTTTCATTTAAGGCGATAGTGAGCAATCGCTCAAGATTCTGCCGCAGTCTCGCACCTTTGGGTAGCCAAATGGGTAGCCCTGCACCTATGTCTTCATAAAAGGTAAAAAGTCCCATTTCCTGCCCAAGTTTGCGATGGTCTCGCTTTTTGGCTTCTTCAATGGCAAAAAGATAATCTTTGAGCGATTGTTTATCGGCAAAGGCAATGCCATAAATGCGGATAAGCATTTGAGCCTTTTCATCTCCACCAAGGTAAGCCCCAGCGATTTTAGTGAGCTTAAAATGCTGTAAAAGTTTTGTATTTGGCAAATGCGGTCCGCGACATAAATCTTCAAAATCCCCTTGTGCATAAACACTTAGCTTATCATCAGGGATTTTACTCATCACGGCTTGTTTGAGTTCATCATTGGCAAACTTTGCTTCTGCATCTTTGCGTGAAAGTGTGGATTTTGTGATGGGGTAGGCTTTTTTAGCAATCTCTAGCATTTTAGATTCAATACTTGGCAGGTCCTCTTCACTGATTTTAGAATCTACTTTAAAATCATAGTAAAAGCCCTCATTTACTACAGGTCCCACAAAAAACTTCGCCTCTGGATAGAGTGATTTAATCGCTTGAGCCATAAGGTGTGCACAAGAGTGGCGGATAATTTCTAAAGATTCAGGAGAGTTATCAAAATATATATTTTCCCCATTGATATGTAGCTCACTTGCGGTGCAGAGATCATAAATATTTTGATTATGTTTAATGCCTATAACTTCACTCATTTTTATACTTTCATTACCTCTTCTTCTTTGTGTTTTACCATATCATCGCATTTTTTGACAAACTCATCAGTATATTTTTGAATCTCATCAAGCCCCTTTTTACCCTCATCTTCGGTGATGCTCTTATCCTTTTCAAGCTTTTTAATGCCATTGTTAGAATCTTGGCGGATATTGCGGATAGCTACCTTTGCCTTTTCTCCCATCGATTTGGCTTGTTTGGCAATTTCCTTGCGTTGCTCCTGTGTCATCGGGGGGAAAAAGAGTTTCACACATTCGCTATCGCTATTTGGATTTACACCAATGTTTGCCTCTTGAATGGCCTTTTCAATATCTTTAAGCAATGGCTTTTCCCAAGGTGTGATAATGATAGTTGTAGCATCTTGAGCAATGACAGAACCTACTTGATTAAGCGGTGTGAGTGTGCCATAGTAATCTATACGAATATTATCTAAAATGCTAATGCTCACCTTCCCACTACGCAATGTGCTAAAGTCCCTGCGGAGAGATTCTATGGTCTTCTCCATATGGGACTTGGCGTTGTTATAAATATCATTTAACATAACTTATTCCTTTGGTTGATTGTTTTGGCTTGAATCTAAAGGTGCTGCAAGTGGTGCAGTGGGGGCGGCATTTTCATCAACAATGAAAGCATTTGGATTTGCAGGTGTATCCGCTGCTTGTGGTGCGGCGGGTGTTTGTGTGCTAGGCAGAGAATCAAGGATACTTTTCTCCGCTTGTTTATTGTATGAGTAGCTAAGGGCAATTGTGTTAAGAACGAAAAGCAGTCCCAAAAACATTGTAAATTTCGCTAAAAATCCAGCAGGACCTTTGGCACCAAATACAGATTCATTACTTCCGCTATATGCTCCAAGTCCTATGCTTGAGCTTTTTTGCAAAAGCACCATAATGGTGATAAATATAGCCAATACAATTTGCACGACAAAAAGGGTAGTTGTCATCTAAAACTCCAAAGATTTAAAAATTAAGTTAAAATTAAGTTGGAACAAATATTGAAAACAAATGGTGGATTATAGCAAAAAATCCTTAAACAAAGTCAAAGGCTTAATGAAAATGTAACAAATTTGAGAATATGACAAACTATGCAAGGAGTATAAAAACATTTGTTAAATTAAAAGTTTGTTGTGTAGGCGAAATTTGTTTGCAGATTCTAAAATTAAGTGCTGCTAAGCCTTTCAATTCAGTGCAGAATCTGCACTTCGCATTCTAGCTGAATACCGCTTTGCTCAAAAACACGCTTTTTGGCAAGCTCTATAAGGGAGATGGCGTCTTCAAAACTTGCCTTGCCTTTATTGACGAGAAAATTGGCGTGTTGCTCACTAAAAGCAATATCATTTATCCTATATCCTTTGAGTTCCGCAGATTCTAAAAGTCGCCCTGCATAATCGCCTTTTGGGTTTTTAAAGCAACTTCCGCAACTTGGCTCTTTTGGGTGGTGCTTCCGCAAGGCATTGCATTGCGTATGAAGAGCTGTGTCAAAGCCTATTTTTTTATAGAATCTTGCTGCTAAGATGATGCCTGTAATGCCACTATCGCGGTAATTCATAGGAAATGTGCTGACATCGTGCCACTCTCCATTGACATTGATGGAATGCAGGATTGATTTTATCTCATATTGTTTCATACCCGCATTCATTTTGACTAAGCCTCCAAGGCTTCCGGGCAGGGCTTGGAGAAACTCTAAGCCACCGAGATTATGAGATTTAAAATAGCTAAAGATTCTCCCAGAGGGGTATGCCCCACCAATTTCAATATATTCCCCACAATCAGTGATATATGAAAATGTTTTATCAAGTAGGGCGAGATTTGTAGCCTTTGGAGAAACAAGTAGGTTGTTTGCTTTGCCGATAACTTGCATATGCTGAGAGAGTGCGAGTTTAGAATCTTGTGGCGTTTGGATAAGATTTACTTCAATGGGAGCGCCAATTTTTAGGCTAGAATAGGTGGAAAAGTCAATAATTTTTGTCTGCATTAGCTTAAAAATTACATTCTTAGAAATTAATGCTAGAAATCATCGTAAAAAGCATACGCGTATAATCGGTAATCATATTAATCATCCACGGCATTGCAAAGATAATCACAGCCACAACGGCAAGAATCTTTGGCACGAAAGTGAGTGTCATCTCATTGATTTGTGTTGTTGCCTGAAAGATACTGATAAGTAGCCCCACAATAAGCCCAGCCAAAAGCATAGGGAGTGATAGAATCAAAGTAAGCTTGTAGGTTTGAATAGCTAGAGCCATAAGTTGAGCTTCCATAAAAATCCTTTGCCTAGTGATTAAAAGTTAAAGTTGGCAGGAAGGCGAGAGAATCGAACTCCCCAAGGATTAGACACCTAACCCTTCAGTGGGTTTGAAGCCCACGACGCCCACCAGAGACGCTTGCCCTCCATTTAGAATCTAAGACTTTGCCTTAGATTCTAAAACTTTAGTGGCTACAACCACAGCCTCCACCGCCGTGGCTATGTCCGCCACCACCACAGCAGCCACCTCCTCCGTGTCCGCCACCGCTTCCACAACCACAGCCTCCACCAACACCACCTTGGAGAACTTCCGCTTCCGTTGCTTCACGCACATCAAGGATTGTTACATCAAAGCTAAGGGTTTTGCCAGCAAGTGGGTGATTGTAATCAATCATAACAGCTTTGTCGTTAAAATCTTTTACAATCACTTGCACGGTTTGCCCATCTTCACTTTGTCCAAAAAGTGTCATTCCAGCTTTTAGGTCGATGCCTTCAAATTGCTCGCGTGGAACTTCGTGGATAAAATCACTATTGTAGATTCCATAAGCATCTTCTGGTTTGATTGTGGCTTTAATATTTTCGCCAACTTTTGCACCCATAAGGGCATTTTCAAGTCCGCTTATCACCTGTCCAGAGCCAACGAGAAACTCTAGTGGAGAGCCTCCCTTATTTGAATCAAGTAGAGCATTATCCTCTTGATTGAATACTTCGTATTCTATGCTAACAACTTTATTTTGTGCAATCATTTTTTATCCTTTTTTTCTTTAAGTTTTTTTGCATTTTGGGCTTCCTTGCTCGTAGGGTAGTTACTTATCAAGGAATCCAAAAACTTATTATAGTTTTTTGTATCTTTGATAGCGTTGAAAGATTGAGCAGTATGGAGTAAAAGTGTAGGCATATATTTTGCCTTATCATTTGCTAAGGCACTCTGCTTGTAGTGATAGATGGCATCATTGTAAGCTTTGCTAGTAAAGGCAATCTCACCAAGATAAAAGTGATTATCTGCTTTTTTGTATTCAAGGCTAAGTAGCCATTCAAACCGAGCTTTTGCAGAATCGTATTTTGTTTTTGTGAATAAGTCTTTGGCTTGAGTAAATATCTCTGCCTTTTTAGTTTTATCTTTTGTGAAAGAAGTTGATGTTTTAGAATCTGCATTGGCGTTATTTGTTTGGTTTGGCTGGTTGCTAAGTTTTTTAAGTTCGTTGAGAATAGTTTGATTTAGGGTTTTTAGGCTTGTGTTAAGTTCTTCAATTTGTGTTTTAAGTAAGGTAATATTTTGGGTGTTTGTATCAACCTGTTGCTGAAGTTTTTTGTATAACTCGGCTTGTGTTTTTAACTCTTCAAGATCTTTTGATTGTTGGGTTGTTTGAATAAGCTGTTGTTGAATCTTTGAGCTTTGAGATTCGTGGAGACTTGAGATTCCTTCTTGGGCTTGTTGGATAGTCTCTACTTTTTGTTGAAGTTTTGTAACGACACCCTGCAGAGCCTTTAGATCATTTTTTGTCGCACCGCTTTGCTTTTCAAAAGCGGAAGGCTCGGCGAGACAAAAAAAGGGGAAAAGAAGCAAAAAAGAATAAAGCTTTTTCAATTTCTAGTCCCTAAGTTACATTATTTAGCGAGTTTGAACTCAACGCGTCTATTTTCTTGGTTGCACTCCGGTGTATCTCCACTTGTGCAAGCTGGTTTGCTTTCACCATAGCTTACAGTTTTGATTTGAGAAGCACTAACACCACGAGTTGTAAGAGCATTTTTTACTGCATTTGCTCTTTTTGTGCCAAGGGCGTAGTTGTAAGCATCTGATCCATAAGAATCTGTATGTCCTTCAAGCACGACTTTAGCGCCTGTAGATTTAAGTGCAGCCGCACCCTTTTCTAATCCATCTTCCATATCTTGGCGGATATCGTATTTGTCAAAATCAAACAAAACTTTCGCATATCCAGCAGCTGTATCTGCTGCTAAATCTACAAAGTTATCTTGACCAGAACTTGCAGCCGTGCCTGATCCGGTATCTGCAGCTTCAGGCTCTGAACAGCCAACCGACATAAGAGCAGTTAGAACGCCTATTGCAATGTATTTTTTCATTTTGTCTCCTTTGAAAATGGTATCTCCTGATTGTATTTTGTAAAAGTAAATAGATAACACTTTTACCAGTCAAAAGCCTGAATCTTCATCTTGCTAAGTGGAAAAAAGTAATTAGCATTATAATCTACACGGATAATTCCTAACGCACTTTGATTTTTGTAATGCTTAAGATACATAATGCTTCCACCATCGCTTGAGTATTTTGGCATTTGATTTTTGCCATTTGCGGTTAAGCGGCGGATATAGTTTGATCCCGGAGCTAGAGAGATAAGGTAGAGATTAAAGGTATTTCCACCAAATTCATTGTTTGTCTCGCGGCTTGTATAGACAGCATATTTGCCATTTGAGGTAATGGCACTATTGTTTCTTCCGTGTAGCACGACTTGTTCTGTGCCACCGCCATCAAGTCGCATCATAAAGATATTTGGATAGCCAAGTCTATCGGATACAAAGATGATTTCCTTTTCATCATTAACAAATTTCCCATCAACATCAATACCTGAATAGTTTGTCAGCCTACGCAAATTTTTGCTTTTGGTGTTAAAAATATATAAATCAGAAAGTGCGGTAGGAGAAAGGCTAAGGATAAGATTCTCGCCATTTTTGCTAACATCAGATACGATGGCAACCCCCTCACTGCCTACAAGCTGTTCAATTTGCCCTGTGGCAAGGTTGTGTTTAACAATAGTTGGCACTTCAAGATATTTTGTATAATAAATGCTTTCCTGCTTTGAATCTGCCCATTTTGGGAAAATATTTAGCCCACCTTTGACAACGACTTTTTGATAAGTCAAAGTATAATCACAGATGAGAATCTCACTACTACCAGAGCCAACATAGCGAGATAGAACAACTAAGCGTTGCATCCACTGAATGCTAGGGGCTTTGATATATGAGTTTATGTCAATTGTCATATTGTGAGCCAAAAAAGGAAAGCGTTTTATGTCGTTTTCAGTATAGGTTTTAGTGAATATATGCTTTGAAGTGTTGATGTCATAAAGAGAGAGAGTAGCTGTTAGTGTGGAGGATTTGGCAACTTTAATTTGTGCAAGTAAATCCACTTTTTTCTCTGCATAGTCTGCGTAATTTATGTCATTAGACTTATTGACACCGCCATCATCAGCCTGAAAATGTCCGCTTACTTTAAGGTCTGCCACAAGCATTTTAAGTACTTTTGTGCCAAAATCTGCATTTTCAGAATCTAGCTTTTCTACCATAATGTAGGGAATCTTATTGCCATTTTTGACTATTTCTAATGTCGCATCAACGGCAAAAAGCTTCAAGCTAAGTAATAATATTAAACCAATAAATCTCATAGGACTCCTTTAATTTTTAAAAGTAGTAGCGATCTCTTTTGAACCTTTTGGGTGTGGAGGGAAACGCATTTGTTTGCATTCCTCTAGCATTGCTTTTAGAGAATCATCAAAGGCTACATTGCCTGAGTATTTTACAATGTTATAGCTAAAATCTCCATTGTTTGCTATGCGAATATAGACTAATGCTTGCATTTTTTCTTCAATGGAAAAAGTTTTTTGCCATTGCTGGAGCATAATTTTTTCAATCTGGGCATACCACTCATCATATTCCCCATCATTTTGGCTTGTGTCTGTGCTGATAGTGAGATTGCTTAGGCTGTTTAATTTGTTTTGTAGCTCTTGGGCGGAGGATTGCAATTCTTTGAGCTTGTCTTTGGTATTTTGCTCTAGCTTCTCTCTATTATCGCCAATGGGCGAGTTTTGGCTGGGTATATCACTATCTATTTTGCTAAACATATCTTTTATGCCAGAGCCAGCAAGCGGGTTATTTGTGCTTGAATCTTGTTTATTTGGAGCGGGTGTTGGCTTATCATCAATGATGGCTTCAACGCTAATGGCATTAAGTGCTAGGGTAGATTCTAGCAAAGATGAATAATGTGTGGGCTTTTGGTAAAAAAAAGTAAAAACTAGGGCGATAAGAAGCAGACAATAGATACAAAATGAGATAATACCGCTTGTGATAAATAAAAGGGCGTTGTTCATTTTAGCTACTGGTTACAAGAGATACTTTTAAGAAGCCAGATTCTTTTGCAACTTTTAGGATATAGATAATGTCTTCATATTTGAGATTCTTATCAGCACGGATAAAAATGCTCGTGTCTTTATCAAAGTTTTTACTAAAAAGCACAAAACTATCAGCAAAGTTTTTAAATTCATAGGTTTTATCGCGGATATGGATTTTTCTATCCGAGCTTACACGGATTTCAATTATAGAATCTTTGGCAATTTTCTTTGACTTTGAGCCTTTAGGGAGTGTAATGTCTTCTTGGTAGGTGATAGTAGGGGTGCTTACCATAAGGATTGCCAAAAGCACAAGCATAATATCAACAAGGGGTGTGATGTTGAGTTCAGGCTTTTCTTCCCAATCAAATTCGCTAAGATTCATTTGGCTTACTTATTTGCAAGGATAAGGTCTATTTGCATTTGAATGCAAGTGATGATGTGATATGCTTTGCGTTTGAGAAGCAAATGAAAAGAGTAGGCAGGAATGGCAACAAGAATCCCAGCCGCAGTAGCTACAAGTGCCTTTGAAATAACAGGTGCGATAACATCAAAAGACACATTGCCCCCACCCAACACGCTAAAAGTTTCAAGAATCTCAACCACCGTGCCAAATAGCCCTATAAATGGTGCGGTTGAAGCAATAATGCTTAAAAATACCAACGAAGCAGTCGCCCTTTGTGTGGCTTTAAGTTTCCACACTTGTAAAATCTCTTTTGAGATACGCCCTTCACTTTTTTCAAGCAGTGCTGTAATAAAGCTATTTTTTGGAATCAAAATGCTTTTGGCTATCAGCATATCAAGATGATATTTTTCAGTTGAAAGCCAATCGCCTAGCGTAAAATTCTTATAAAAATATATCCAAAGTGTTAAAAGAAAATATATTGAGAGCCACAAAAGCACAATAATCGTCGTTATCGTGCTTTCTGCGAAGAAGGTTTTGAGAAAATCCATAGGTTAGATTCTGCTCTTTGCCGCATTTTCTATGCGAGAGACCACCGCTCCAATGAGTGCATTATCTGTCGTAGCTTCAGTGAGAAGAGTTCTGGCATTATCAAGTGCTGAAGCGATTTCGGATTCAGCACTTCCACCGATAGCAACTGCACCATCAGCTATGATTTTAACATCAGCAGAAGACACTTTAGCATATCCCCAATTAATAGCGACAAGCTCCCTATTACCCTGTGTATTTTCAAACTCAATCACACCAACTTTAAGAAGGGAAAGAATGTTGCAATGCCCAGGATAAACGCCGAATTCCCCTTCGCTCCCGGGCATAATGACATATTTCACTTCGCCATTATAAATACTTCCATAAGGAGTAACAATACTTAATGTAAGATGCTCCATATTCTCTCCTAACTATGCACTTTTAAGTTTTTGTGCTTTTTCCAATGCTTCTTGGATATTGCCCACCATATAAAACGCATTTTCAGGAATATCATCATATTTGCCTTCAAGTATTCCCTTGAAGCCCTCTAGCGTCTCTTCAAGTGTTACATATTTGCCCGGACTGCCTGTGAATATTTCAGCAACAAAGAAAGGTTGAGAAAGAAATTTTTCAATTTTTCTTGCCCTATCAACAATCTGCTTATCTTCTTCTGAAAGCTCATCCATTCCCAAAATAGCAATAATATCCTGCAAGTCTTTATATTTTTGTAGCACTTGCTGAATCCCAGTAGCTACCTTGTAATGTTCCTCTCCAACAACTTGCGGATCAAGGATTCTAGAGGTAGAATCAAGTGGATCAACAGCCGGATAAATGCCCTTTTCAGAAATCTTTCTATTAAGCACCGTTGTAGCATCAAGGTGAGAGAAAACAGACGCAGGAGCTGGGTCAGTTAAGTCGTCAGCAGGAACATACACAGCTTGAACTGATGTGATAGAACCTTTTTTGGTTGATGTGATTCTTTCTTGCAATTTACCCATTTCTCCTGCAAGTGTTGGCTGATAACCAACCGCAGATGGAATCCGTCCAAGCAACGCAGACATTTCAGATCCAGATTGCGCGTAGCGGAAAATATTATCAATAAACATTAGCACATCAAGCCCTTTTTCATCACGGAAATATTCCGCCATAGTCAAACCTGTAAAGGCAATACGATTTCTAGCACCCGGTGGCTCATTCATTTGCCCATAGCAGAGTGCAACCTTATCTAAAACACCACCTTCTTTCATTTCATTATAAAGGTCATTGCCCTCTCTTGTCCGCTCACCAACGCCCGCAAACACAGAATAGCCACTATGTTTGTAAGCAACATTATGAATAAGCTCCATAATAACAACGGTCTTGCCAACTCCAGCACCACCAAATAATCCAACTTTTCCACCTTTAGAGTAAGGAGCAAGTAAATCAACAACTTTGATACCTGTTTCAAACATTTCTGTTCTTGTGCTTTGATTCTCAAAGCTTGGTGCTTCTCGGTGAATCGCCCATTTAAGATCGGTAGCAAGTGGCTCACCACCATCAATCACATCGCCTGTAACATTAAATATTCTCCCTAGCACTGCTTCGCCAACAGGCACTTCAATCATTTTGCCACGAGCTTTTACTTCCTGCCCACGAGTCAAACCTTCTGTCATATCCATAGCAATTGTGCGGACACGATTATCGCCAAGATGTGCAGCAACCTCTAGCACAAGTCTGTTTTCTCTGCCTTCAACATCAAATATAACATCAATGGCTTCATTAATCATCGGTAGATAAGATTCAAATTCCACATCTACCACGGGACCCATTACTTGCGTAATTTTACCTTGCATTTGTTCTCCTTTTTATAAGTTTATTTTATTGCTTCTGCACCAGCATTAATCTCAACAAGCTCTGTTGTGATTGCTTCTTGCCGTGCTTTGTTGAGTGAAATGGTAAGACTTTTTACCAAATCCCCAGCATTGTTTGTCGCCGCGTCCATAGCTTGGATTCTCGCACTATGTTCTGCTGCTAATGAATCTACTAAAGCATAATACATATTGTATTGAATGTATTTTTTAGCAAGTTCATCAAGGATAGCATCTTCTTCATCTTCTGGTTCAATATTAAGAATAGAAGCCTGTGAATCTTGTTCTATATTGATTGTAAGCGGAAGGATAGCACGAGTTTCTAGCTCTTGAGAAATCATATTTTTAAACCCATTATGGATGATGATGACTTCATCTGTCGCACCATTGAGAAAATCTTCCACAACACTATCAATAAATTCCGCTGCTTTTTCAAAGGTAGGCATAGCACTTAGCCCAACAACCTTATCAAGCACCTCAATATCATTGAAAGCAAAAAATGATATGCCCTTTTTACCGATGCCTCTTAGGCGGACCTTGATATTTTTTTGCTTGTAGCTTTCCATAAGACGAACAACTTCCTTAATAGTTGTCGTGTTAAAGCCACCACACAAACCCTTATCGGCTGTGATGAAAATAATATCAAGCTTTTTAATCTCTCTGTCTTTAGATTTGACAAAAAAGCGACTATTAATGCTATCAAGCCCCCTTAAACGGATTTTTTTCACAACATCATCAAACATTGCGTTAAGCTGATTGGCATACACCTTTGAGCGTCTCGCTAACTCTTCGGCTTTTTTGAGCTTGGAGCTAGAGACAAGCTTCATTGCTTTTGTTGTCTTTTGTGTGTTCTTGACACTCGTTATCTGTTTTCGTATCTCTTTAAGGTTGCCACCCATAATAGCTCCTTATTACGCCCCAAAGCTCATTTTAAACTCTTCAAAGGCTTTGCTTAGCTCAGCTTCAATATCTTTATCTAACGCCTTTTTCACGCTGATCTCTTCAAATATTTTTGGATATTTCGCTTCAAGAAATGGATAAAGTTCAGATTCAAATGCCACAACTCTATTAGCTGGAATATTATCTAAAAAGCCATTAGCCCCAGCATAAATAATAATTACCTGCTTTTCAATAGCCAAAGGAGAATAAGGTGGTTGTTTTAGAATCTCAACCATCCTTTGTCCTCTTTCAAGCTGTTTGCGACTTGATTCATCAAGGTCTGAAGCAAATTGCGAAAATGCTTGAAGCTCTCTATATTGTGCCAAATCAAGACGCAATGTCCCGGCTACTTGTTTGGTTGCCTTAATCTGTGCTGCTCCACCAACACGCGATACGGATAAGCCCACATTAATAGCTGGACGAATACCGGAGTTAAACAAATCTGTCTCAAGGAATATTTGCCCATCTGTGATTGATATAACATTAGTTGGAATGTAAGCGGCAACATCTCCCGCTTGTGTTTCAATGATTGGCAACGCTGTAAGTGAGCCTGCACCCAAATCATCATTAAGCTTCGCAGCTCGTTCAAGCAAACGAGAGTGGAGATAGAACACATCACCCGGGAATGCTTCACGCCCCGGAGGTCTTCTCAAAATAAGAGACATTTCTCGGTACGCCACAGCGTGCTTACTCAAATCATCGTAAATGATAAGTGCGTGTCGTGCGTTATCTCTAAAATACTCGCCAATAGTTACACCTGTATAAGGTGCTAGGAACTGCATTGCCGCAGAAAAAGATGCTGGAGCATTAACAACGATTGTGTATTCCATAGCCCCGTGTTCTTCAAGCTTTCTTACAACTTGTGCAACCGTAGATTCTTTTTGTCCCACGGCGACATAGATACATACAACATCTTGACCTTTTTGATTGATAATCGTATCCACAGCAACGGTTGTTTTACCTGTTTGTCTATCGCCGATAATAAGCTCTCTTTGCCCTCTACCGATTGGCACGAGTGCGTCAATGGCTTTGATACCGGTTTGAAGCGGTTGATGAACTGATTTTCTAGCCATAATGCCCGGTGCTTTTTCTTCTACAAAGCGATATTCACTCGCCTCAATCGCTCCCTTACCATCAATGGGTTCTCCAAGCGTATTAATAACGCGTCCAACCACAGCATCGCCAACAGGCACTTTCATAAGTTTCTTTAGTCTTTTGACAGGGGTCCCTTCTTTGATTGTGCGTCCAGAGCCAAGCACAACCACACCCACACTACTTTCTTCAAGATTGAAAGCAATTCCAGTGTCGCCTGTGTCAAACTCCACCATTTCATAATACATTACATTATTTAGCCCATATACCTTTGCCACACCATCAGCATAGGCTATAACTTTACCTGTCTCGCTAATATCAATATTAATATTGAAGTTCTCAATTCTTTCTTTGATGATTGAGCTGATTTCTTCTGACTTAATTTTTGTTGCCACTTTGTTTCTCCTTATGTTAATTTAAAGTGCTTTGAGAATATGATTTTTTAAATCACTGCTAAAGCGATCTTTGGAAAAAGATACCTCAATACCTAAATCTTCAACGCTTAGTTTAATACCATCTGTTCCACTTAGCTCCTGCTTGATACTAAGCTTGACACCAAGTTTTTTGGCTAGGGAATCTTGAATCTTTTCAAGTGTTTTGGTATCAAGCTCATCTTTGCTGATAAGCACCGCTGCATACTCTTTCTTACGCGCAAGCAGACGCTTTTCAAGCTCATTGCTGATATAGGGGATAAGTAAGATTCTATCTGTTTGAGCGATGAGACGGAAGAAGTTTTGAATCTTCGTATCAACATTTTTAAGAGAATCTAACAAAAACTCCTCTTTTTGTGTTTTGCTCAAAAATGGGGAGGCGATAATATCGGCGACCTTTTTACTTTTTAAGACAGCTGAAAAAGCCTTAAGAATGCTAAGAGACTCATCTAAATCACAGCCAGAATCCATAAGAGCTTGAGTATATTTCTTGGAAATAATATTGAGCATTACGAAATCCTTTTTGTAATAATATTCACATAATCTTCTTTGTTGAGCTGCAGATTCTGACTTTTAGTCAGCTCATTAAGGAGATTTTCAACACTTTGTTGCACGGCTTTTCTGTGTTCAAATTCAATATTTGCCTCAAGCGAATGCTTTAATATTTCAATGTCTCTCTTGATTTGTTCATCATATTTTTGACGAATGAGATATTCCTCCTGTTTGGCAGCACTAACAATTTCCTTAGCCCTTTCTTTGCTCTCTTCTAAGCGTTTTTGTGCGTTTTCTCTTTCTTGCTTGGCTTTATGAAGATTGTCTTGGACTTCTTGCAAACGCGTGGCAATCGCATTTTTCCTTGTTGTAAAAATACCTTTAATAGAGTCAAAAGCGAAATACCACAAAATTGCCAAAAAGATAACAAAGTTAATAACACGCGGGATAAAATCACTCTCTTCGATACTCGCCGAAGCTAGGAGAAAAGAGGGAAAAGCTACAAACAATGCACAACACAAAATCTTTCTCATCATATCCTCCTAAATTTGCTTAAGCTTTGAATCTAAAGCGAGTTTAAACACTGGAAGCTGTTCTAGCAATTCCGCGTAAAGCTGTGCCTGTTGCTCCTGCAATGCTTGTTTAGATTCAGCTAATTTCTTTTCATTCTCTGCTTTTTTGGCATTAATCTTTTCTTCATAAGTAGCCTTTGCTTCTTTTGTGGCTACTTCTAGGATTTGAGCAGCTTCTTTTCTCGCATTTGATAGGATTTGAGTAATCTCTTCATCAATGCGTTGGATATCGCCTTTATGACTTTGTGTGCTTGACAAGTCTCGTTCAATAGACGCATCACGATTGCCTATAAAGGTCATCATTGGTTTAAAAAGCCATTGATTAAGTAGGTAAATAAGAAGGATAAAAGTAACAAAAACGAGCAACATTAAATATGGATTAAGAGTAATGCTCATCTGAACTCCTTGTGGTAAAAATTACATCAAAAACTTCAAGCATTCTAACAAGTTAAAATATATTAAACCTTAAAGAATGTATTATTTTACTATTTTTTTTAACAATGTGGTAATTTCTGCATCACTTTTGAAATCTATGCTTAGTTTTGTTGCATTGATACTGCTTTGAATTCCAAGTGATGATAGCTCCATTCTAAGTTCTTCTAGCAAGGATATATCAAGGTTTTTAGCCTGCCCTTTTGGCTTTGCTTTGCTGATAGAATCTTTGGCTGTGGAATCCTGCCCATTTTTAAGCTTTTTAATCAGTGTTTCGGTATCACGCACGCTTAGTCTTTGCCCTATGATAGAATCTGCTACAAGTTTTTGTTCGGATTCACTCAGTGTAACAAGCATTTTAGCGTGTCCTTGCGTGATTTTCTCTTCACCTAGCATAGTCTTAACTTCATCACAGAGCTGCAATAAACGCAGGGTATTTGTGATTTGCGTCCTTGATTTGTTAATGCGTTTTGAAAGCTCTTCGTGTGTAATATCATACTCTTCAAGCAACTCTTGATAGGATAGTGCCAATTCAATGGCGTTAAGCTCTTCGCGTTGGATATTTTCAATGATAGCAAGCTCACGCATTTTCTTTTGCTCAATTTCAGCTACAATTGCTCTTATATTGCTTAGCCCAGCGAGTTTTGATGCACGCAGTCTCCGCTCTCCAGCAATAAGGACATAATCACCATCGCCATTATCATACACGACTACAGGTTGCAACAAGCCGTGTTCTTTTATAGATTCTGAAAGCTCCTGAAGAGCTTCTTGGTTGAATGTTTTTCTAGGCTGGTAGGGATTTGGCTTAATAATATCAATATCAAGATCTAAGACGAGCGATGAGTTATCGCTAAGATTCTGCTCATAGGCTTCAGCCGTTTCGGCTAATATCGCCCCTAAGCCCCTGCCTATTGCTAACTTTTTTTTAGCCATTGTTCTTACGCTCCTTGTAAGATAGCGCGTGCAAGATTTTCATATGCCATACTTCCATTAGATCGTGCATCATAAAGCATAATAGGTTGGGCAAAGCTAGGCGACTCGGCGAGTTTAACGCTACGAGGGATAATGACAAACTCATCATTATTTTTGAAAAGCTCCTTGCTGAAATGCTCTTTTAGCTCATCAAAAACCTGCCTTGAAAGATTATGCTGCCCTGAATACATTGTGGGTAAAAAGCCCTTAATAGTGAGCTTTGGATTAATCGTGTCTTTTAAAAGCTTAATCGTGCTAAGTAGCTGTGATAAGCCCTCAAGTGCGAAAAACTCGCACTGAATTGGCACGATTACAGAATCTGCTGCTGCTAAGGCATTCACAGTGAGTGAGCCAAGAGCAGGTGGAGAATCTATAACGATAAAATCATATTGATCTTTGACCTCTTCAATTTTTTTGCTTAAAAGTAGCTCACGACCTTTTATGCTATTTTTGCTATAAAATTCCTTTTCAATTCCCGCTAACCCGATGTTTGAGGGGGCAAGATCAAGATTTGGAATCTCTGTCTTAAGAATAATTTTAGAAAGCTTCTTAGATCCGGTAAGGACGTGATAAATATCAGATTCTATCTTGTTGCGTCTAAAGCCAAAGCTTGTTGTAGCATTTGCTTGTGGATCATAGTCAATCACAAGCACCTTTCTTCCAGCATTTGCGAGAAAGGCAGCAAGATTTACAGCCGTTGTCGTTTTGCCAACCCCGCCTTTTTGATTTGCTATAGTAAGGACTTCACACATAGTATCTCCTTTATCGTAAGCTATAAATTCTTTCTCCACTCACACTCAAAGAGCCATCATTATTCAATATGGCATCTTTTAAAGCAAGGCGTTGGTTGCGAAAATGAAAAGAGAAAGAATTATTTTTGTGAAATTCTAGCTTATAAATACTAAAAATCTGCTTCCACGATGTAAAATTTACAAAGCTTTCAAAAAAATCATTCAAAAATCCCTGTGGCGTGAGATTTTGGCTTATGTGAGATTCTAAAGTGGTGTAGTCTTGGGAGATGAGGTTTATTCCTATACCACACACAATGCTATTCCGCACTTTTTGGGTAAGAATCCCGCCAATTTTTTGCCTATCTATATACAAATCATTTGGGTATTTGAGCCAGACTTGCGAGCCTAGGGAGCGTAAAAACTGCTGCATAATCACGCCAAAAAAAATGGAGCTAGATTCTATTTTTAAATCATTTGGAAGCATTTTAGTCTCTAAAGCAAAGGAAAACATTAGGCTAGATTCTACATTATTCCACTGATTACCCCTGCTGCCAATGCCCTGTGTTTGCGTTCTTGCGTGGATACAAAAGGGGCTATGTAAAGTGCCATTTTTGATAGAATCTAGTGCGTATTGTTGCGTTGAAGGCAGTGTATCAAAATGATACATTTGAGCCTTGAGCTTTTGGAGTGTGTGAGAATCTAGCATAATATATCGCCGATTTTAAGCCGTTTGCCATTGATATAAAGCGGAGCTTGGATTTTAGCCTTGCCCTCTTGCTGTAAAAAGCCAATACGCAAACTCCCCATTAAGCAGCCAACTATAATAGATTGAGAATCTATGCTTAGAATCTCGCCTTGTTTGTGGGTTTGCGTGGATTCCACCAAATGTAAATCAAAAAGCTTCAGTGTGTAGCCACTCTCGCTTTGGATAAAGATATGGGGCCACTCACAATAGGCTAAATACGCATAATACACACTCTTAGCATTTTCTAGCTCTACTTTGCCAAAAGATTTTACAATCTTCCCACAATAGCTTGAATCTAAGTCATATTGCTTAAGGGGTTTAATTTCATTAAAATGCTTGAGTGTATGTATGGCGAGTTTTGCCCCAAGGTGGGAAAGCTGCTCGCATAAAAGAGTGAAGTTTTGCCCCGTGTTAGCAAGGTAAGAAAAGCCTAGAATCTCCCCACTATCAAGCTGTAGATTCATTTTCATAGCCGTTATGCCAAAAAATTTGGGTTGGGTTAAAAGCATTTGCTGAATTGGGCTAGCCCCTCGCCATTGCGGCAGAAGCGAGGCGTGGATATTTACACAAGGGGCAATGTCTAAAAACGCCTGTGGCAGAATCTTCCCATACGCCACGACTAAAATCATATCAGGTTTTAAATCACGGATAGATTCTATAAAGGTAGAATCTATACTGCTAGGTTGCAGGATTTGTATATGTTTTAGGTTTTTTTGGATAATCATCTCTTTGGTGTGCGGGGCTTTTAGCTCCCCTTTGCGTCCAAAGGGCTTATCGGGCTGGCAGATAAGGGCTAGGATTTCAAAACTAGAATCTTCAAGCAGGGGCGCAAAAATCGCACTCGCAAAGCTTGGCGTCCCAGCAAGGATAACTCTCATTTTACACCTTTTGCTTGAGTGATTTGGGGGTGTCTAATTCTTGTAGTCCTTTAGAATCTACAGGGCGAAACAGTGTGCCAGAATCTTGAGTGTTATGTAAAAGGAAGTTTTTTAGTACATCAAGCTTTCTTCCGTGGCTTAGGAACATCATACAATGGCGTTGCAGTAAAAAGTCCGCTGCCATAAGCTTGGTAACAATCCCGCCGGTGGCAAAGCTACTATGTGGCGTATGGGATTGATTTAACGCATTTTGGGGGATTGTATGCACTTGAGAGAGAAGCTTGGCAGTAGAATCTGTATGTGGATTCTTATCAAAATAGCCATCAATATCGCTTAGAATGGCTAAAAGTTTCGCTCCAAAATAATACGCCGCGTGTGCGCTTAGCCTGTCATTATCGCCAAAGATAATCTCGCTTGTGGCAATGGCGTCATTTTCATTAATAATAGGCAGGGCATTGTTGGCTAAAAGTGCGTCAATGGTATTTCTCGCAAAGGCGGTGCTTTTACGAGAATCAAAGTCGTGTCCGGCTAAGAGAATTTGAGCGGTTGGAATGTCAAATTGAGCAAAAGCCTTGCGGTAAGATTCCATAAGCAAGGGCTGCCCGATACTTGCAAGGGCTTGTTTATTTTGCAATGTGCTTTTATCAAGCTGCACTCGCGTATAGCCACTTGCTACCGCCCCAGAGCTTACTAAAATCACATCAAAGCGGATTTTAATCTCGCTAATGAGTTTTGCTAAGGCATTAATCTGCCCTTCATCAATCATCTCGCCATTACAGAGATTTGAGCTACCTATTTTTATAACGATTCTTGGTTTATGCATAAGGCTAAAACTCCTAGTTTTTTGAAAGATAATGCTGATACACGCTTTGGATTCCTTCTCTCAAAGGGATTTTTGGCTTCCAGCCTAGAGCGTTGAGCTTACTTGAATCCATAAGCTTTTGATAAGTGCCATCAGGCTTACTTGTATCAAACACAAGCTCCCCTTCAAAGCCCACAATTTCTTTAATAAGATTTGCAAGTTCAGCGATACTCACATCACTGCCATAGCCGACATTAAGATGCGTATTGCGGATTTCATTTGGACAAATCTCATTGTGATGTGTAATACAATCTTTAAAGCTAAGATTCTGCATTACAAACACACAGGCTTCTGCCATATCATTTACGTGCAGTAGCTCTCTGCGTGGATTCCCGCTCCCCCATATTGCCACACTTCTTTCAGTGATACCATAGGTTTGCAAAAAGGCTTTTAGTTCCGCCCCTTGTAGCCCTACATCTTTCTCTACTTGCTCTAGCTTCCCAAGGGATAGGAGTTTGGCTAGATGAATCTTGCGAAGCAAAGCGGGTAAGACGTGTGAAGTCTGCAAGTTAAAATTATCATTGTTGCCATAAAGATTAGTTGGCATAACTGAAACAAAATCGCAACCATACTGCAACGCAAAGCTTTCACACATCTTTATTCCAGCGATTTTGGCAATAGCATAAGGTTCATTAGTGTATTCTAGCTCGCTAGTAAGCAGGGAATCTTCACGCATCGGTTGCTTGGCATTTTTGGGGTAAATGCATGAACTGCCCAAAAATAGAAGCTTTTTAACCTTGTATTTGTAGGCGTTAAAGATAATGTGATTTTGAATGGCGAGATTTTCATAGATAAAATCCGCACGATAGGTGTTATTTGCCACAATCCCGCCTACCTTTGCCGCAGCCAAAAATACATACTCCGGACGCACACTAGCAAAAAACTTTTCAACACTGACACTATCAAGTAAATTAAGTTCTTCTTTTGTTTTTGTGATGAGATTGTGATAGCCTTGTGATTGAAGCAAAGCAAGTATGCTTGAGCCTACAAGCCCCCTATGCCCAGCAATAAAGATTCTAGAATTCTTAGTCATAATTATCCCCTAGCTTGAAACAATATTGATAGCGGGATTTTATCACAAAATTTTATACAAAAAACAATAGACATAAAACACAAGAAATATAGAGTATAAAAACTTGCTTGACAAAAAAATAATTCTAACAATGCTTTAGTATTACTTATTTCATTTTTTTTGTGCGTTAAATATGATACAATAGAATTTCGTATTAATTTAAGTCTATGGAGTGTGTATGCGTGGTTATATGGTAAAGATTCTATTTTTGGTGAGTTTCACGCTTGGGACATTGTGTGCAAAAAACACCTTGATTATGGCGGTTTCAAGTAATATTTGCGTGATGAATCCACAAGGTTATCAGGGCAATGCGATGTTTGCTCAAAATAGCATTTATGAAGGCTTAGTGAGTGTGGATAAACAGGGCAGGATTATCCCGCATTTAGCCACTTCTTGGCAGATAAGTAAAGATGGGTTATCTTATACTTTCATCTTGCGTAAGGGGGTGAAATTTTCAAATGGGGAGACGTTTAACGCCGATGCAGTGCTTATTAATTTTGAATCTATTCTCAAAAACAAAGTGCGTCATTCTTGGAGTGGTTTGGTGAGCCATATTGAATCTGTAAAAAAGCTTGATGATTACAGCATAAAACTTACCCTAAAAGCCCCATATAGTCCAACGCTCAACGAATTAGCCGTGGTGCGTCCATTTAGATTCCTAGCCCCAAGTGCTTTTCCAAAAGATTTGGATTTAATTAAATATAATCCAAAGCCCATCGGCACAGGTGCGTATATGCTTGTAGATTCAAAGCTTGGCATAAGCGATACCTTGCAGAAAAATCCGCATTATTGGGACGCGGAGCGATATAATGGAATCTACTATGATGAGATAGTTTTAAAGGTTATTTTTGATCCAAATGCCAAACTTGCCGCCCTTAAAAGTGGGCAGATTGACTTGATTTATGGGAATGATCAAATTCCGCTTGAAATATTTAAAAGTATGCAAAATGACAAAAAGTTTGCTACCTATATGAGTTTGCCCCTATCTACCACAAGCCTTGTGTTTAACTCTAGCTCACCTAACCTTAAGCTTGGGGATTTTACGCTGAATCAAAAACTACGCAAAGGCTTAGGCTCTATGATTGATAAGCAAAAGCTTGTTTTAGCGGTGTATGGGGGGCTGCAAGAAGTGGCGGAGTGTTTTATGAGCTGTGAGTATCAGGCTAACAAGACAGGGCAGGGTAATGGGGCGGATTCTAAAGCCTTTGTGCTTTCACTTTTGAATAAAGAAAATATACCAAGCGGCGTGAATCCAGCCGTGCTAGAAAATCTTACTCAAAAAGGGATTGAGATTCTATTTAGTGGGGATAATCCAGCCCATAAAATGATGGCTGAAATAGTCCAAAGTGATTTACAAAAAGCAGGAATAAAAGTGCGACTTAAGGCAAGTGAGTCAAGTATGTATCAAAATCGCTTGTTAAAGGGGCAGTTTGACTTAGCCTTTAGCGAGACTTGGGGCGCACCCTATGAGCCTTTGAGTGTGTTGCATTCTATGCTTGTGCCCGGGCATATTGATTTTTCCGCACAATCAGGGCTAGAGAATAAGCCTTTGCTTGAAAAGGCTTTGCGTGATGTGATTGCTACAAATACAGAATCTAAGGATTTTAAAAGTAAGCTAAGTAAAGTATTGGTTATGCTTGAAAATAGTGGCGTGTATCTTCCGCTTACATTACAAAAAAATAAAGCCATCGCACATAAAAAGATGAAAGGCATACAAATGGGGGTTGTGGGGTATGAAGTGCCATTTTGGGAAATGTATGAGTAAGATTCAAAGCTGCGATTTGAGTGGCTGTAATACAAGATTCTATCAAAAGTGAGCAAAAAGCGTGAAGTCAATATTTATTTCTAGAATCTTGTGGATTATCCCCATTGTACTTATAAGCTCGTTTGTGGCATTTTGCTTGTTGCGTTTGGGTGGGAGCGATCCAGTGATGAGCTACATTTTACAATCAAATCTCCCCGCTACGCCTGAGCTAATAAATGAGCTAAAAGCGGAGTTTGGCTTAGATAAATCGCTTTTGACACAATATGCCTTGTGGCTTAAAGACGCCATAAGGCTTGATTTTGGCACTTCGTATATGACAGGTAGAAGTGTGAGCGAAGATTTTTTACATTTTTTGCCTACGACTTTGATGCTTGTGTGTTGTGGGTTTGTGTTAAGCTTTGCTTGTTCCTTGCTGCTTGGGATTTTAAGTGCGTATTATCATAATAGATTGCTGGATTTTGTGATAAGGATTTTTTGCTTTGTGGGTGTGAGTATGCCAAACTTTTGGCTTGCCTTTTTGCTTGTGCTGTTTTTTAGCGTTTATCTTGGGTGGCTTCCAGCTGTGGGAATGGAGGGGGGCAAAAGCTTTATTTTGCCTAGCGTGAGTATAGCTTTGATGTCTATGTGTATCAATGCTAGACTTATCCGTGCAAATATGCTAGAAGTGCAGAAAGAGCGGTATGTCGTGTATGCTAAAATGCGGAATATTCGCGGTGTGAGATTGCATATCGTGCATATTTTTTATAACGCATTTTTACCTATTCTTACCGCAATGGGTATGCATATAGGGGAGCTGATTGGCGGGGCGATTGTGATTGAGTGCGTGTTTGCGTTGCCCGGCATTGGGCTATATAGCATTCAAGGTATTGCTAATCACGATTATCCGGTGATTGAGTGCTTTATCGTGGTGATGTGTGTGTGCTTTGTGGTGTGTAATGCGATAGTGGATATTCTCTATAGTGTGCTTGACCCACGCGTAAGGGCGACTATGCAGAAGCAAAAGGGCAAGATTCTATGAGAGTAGATTCTCTAAGGGGGCTAAGCCTTTTAGGCAAGATGGATTTGTATGGAAAAATAGCTTTGTGCGGAGTGATGATTTTGTGTGTTATGGCGGTTTTTACCCCATTTATCGCACCCTATCCGCCTGATATGCAAAATCTTGATGCAAGGCTTTTCCCAAGCAGTGTGGAGCATATTTTAGGCACGGATTATTTAGGGAGGGATATATACTCTCGGCTTTTGTATGGCGCTAGAATCTCACTTGGTAGCACCTTTGTGATTTTAGCTTGGATTATGGTGTTAGGGATTTGCATAGGGGGATTATGCGGCTTTTTAGGTGGGTGGCTTGATAGTGTGTGTATGCGGATTTGTGATATTTTTATGAGTGTGCCTACAATCGCCCTTTCTCTGTTTATGGTGGGAATCTTAGGAGCTGGACTAGAAAATGTAATCCTTGCCATTGTTTTAACACATTGGGCGTGGTATGCAAGAATCGTGCGTGGAATTGTCTTTAGCCTTAAAAATAAGGAATATATCCTTTTATCTTATACATTTGGAGCAAGTGGATTTCAACGCTTTAAGCGACATCTTTTTACGCCTATTATGAGTCAATGTCTTGTGTTGGCAAGTATGGATGTGGGACATATTATACTGCATATTGCGGGGCTATCATTCCTAGGACTTGGGGTGCAGCCACCAAATGCAGAATGGGGTGTAATGATAAGTGAAGCAAAGGAGTATATGTGGGATTATCCGCATTTGATTATATATCCGGGATTGGCGTTATTTGTAAGCGTGGCGTTGTGTAATCTTGTGGGGGAGAGTTTGAGAGATGGGCTTGGAGTGAAAGTTGGGCTAGATGACATAAAAGGCGTAGGTAAAGATTTGGAGAATCTAGCCATAAGCGATATACAGAGTTTGAGCGTTGTGAATTTGAGTGTTGCCAAAAACAATTATAAGGGGCGGGATTCTAAGGGGGATTTGAATCTTAAGCGAGATTCTAAAACACAGGATTCTATAATGCTAGATTCTTGCACCAAGCTTTTATCGTCCATAGACTTGGAGCTAAAGCGTGGGGAATGTGTAGCACTGCTTGGCAGAAGTGGCAGTGGCAAGTCGCTTATCGCCTATGCGTTGCAGGGCTTTCTTGCTAATAATCTCACGCAAATAAGCGGCGAAGTGCGTCTTAATAATGTAGCGATAAATCCCGTGGCGTATCGGGGCAGGGCGTTTATAAGCATTATGCAAAATCCTAGGACTTGCTTTAATCCGCTTCTAACTCTCCACGCCCACTGCAAAGAGACTTTAAAAGCCCTGAAAAAGCCATATAATAAGGCATTTATCCTAGAGTGCTTTACACAAGCTGGACTAGATGTAGCCTATTTAGAATCTTATCCCTTTGAGCTAAGTGGGGGAATGCTACAAAGGGCGATGATAGCCCTTGCTTTGCTGACACAAGCACCTTTTATTATCGCCGATGAGCCTAGCAGTGATTTAGATAAAGGAAAAGCAAAGGAGATTCTAAGCACCTTAAAAAGTTTGCAAAAGCAAAAGTCTTTGGGGATTTTGCTTATCACGCACGATTTGGAGGTGGTAGCAGAGTATGCGGATTATGTCAATGTCATCTCTCAAGGCAGAATCATTGAAAAAGGGATTATTGAAAAAGGCAAGATTCAAAGAGATGGGCTTCAAAGAGATGAGACTAAAGGGCGTGGAAATGTAAGCGTGGAAAATACTCAAGGCGAGTGTATAAGCTCACCGCAAAGCTCAACATTAAAACGCCTAAATAGAATCTTGGCTCAAGGCATATCACACAATCACAAGAATCTGCCACAAGGGGAGTTATGCTAGAGCTAGAGAATATCTCTTTTTATCATCGCACTTATCGTGTGTTTTATAAGAGTGAAAAGCAGATTTTGTCGCATATTTCTTTGAAAATTGAGAGTAGGAGAAACTATGCGATTATGGGGAATAGCGGCTGTGGGAAAAGCACACTTGCACAAATAATGTGTGGAATCTTATCTCCTAGCCTTGATGAGCTAGGGCAGGTAGGGCAGGTGCGTTTTAATGGCAAGGCTCTTCATCTTAATGAGCTTAGTCAAAGGCGGAGCTTTTACTCACAAGTGCAAATGCTCTTTCAAGATTCTATTTCTAGCTTGAATCCGCGATTTAGCTGTTATGAAAATATATTAGAGCCGTTTTTGTATCTTGGGGCAGGGCAGAGAAAAGAGCAGATAGATAAGCGGATAGTTGAGCTATGCCAAAAGTTAGGTTTGCCTAAAGATATTTTAGGCAAAAGCGTAGCGATGATTTCCGGTGGGGAGGCACAGAGAATCTGCCTTATCCGTGCTTTATTGCTTAATCCTAGAATCTTAATTTTAGATGAGAGTTTATCAGGGCTTGATTATGAGCTATGCGATGAGGTATTGGCATTTTTGCGTGAGTGGCAGGGGGAGAGTAGGGCGAGTGTGGTGTTGATTACCCACGATGAAAACATTGCCCTGCGATTTTGTGAAAGGGTGTATTTGCTAGAGCAAGGCAAACTTAACACAATATGAAACTTATGCGTTCATTTGGTTTTATAGCCTATATTTTGGTAGGCTTAAGATTTTAGATTCTAAAACAAATATTGCATACTCAAAGTCTTTAGCCAATGATAAATAGCAGAATCCCTAAAAACCACTCTTTAAAAACGGATTTTAGAATCTGCTAAGACTTGTTTATTAAGATATGGCATTACTTTTTTTGTTTTATTACTCGCGGGGTCGTGCTTCATTCACTCGCAAGTTGCGTCCGCGAAAATCTTTTTCATTCAGTGCTTCAATAGCCTTTAACGCGGCATTATCTTCCATTTCAACAAACCCAAAACCTTTTGGTCTGCCACTTTCCCTGTCATTAATAAGTTTTGCAGAAAAAACCTCGCCAAATTGAGAAAATAGCTCTCTTAACTCATCTTGTGTAACCGCATAGACCAAATTTCCTACATAAAGTGTTTTCAAAGGAACTCCTAAATAAAGTAATATCCGCATTTATCGGGCGTTTGGTATGCTAAGATTTATTTACTTACAAGTCTCTTAAAAAAGGAGCTTTATGCTACTCGTTGCGTAAAACTTGCAAGGTATCTACCATTGCCGCCTTTTTTGCAGGATAATACGATGACAGACAGACAATAAGCACCGCTCCAAGAATGGTGAGTGAAAAATCTAAAAGTGATAAATCAAGCGGAAGTTTTGAGCTGCCATACACATCAGCGGGCAAAGAGATGATAGGAAAGGTATCTAGCACATACAATGCCACGCCCGTTAGCACAATGCCTAGCACAATGCCACTTAAGCCAATGGTATTGCCAACCCAGAAAAATACCCCTTTAATCTCCTGCCTACTCGCACCTAGTGAGAGAAGCAGGGCAATCTCTTTTCTACGATTCATCACAACCATAAGCAAGGAGCTAATAATATTCAAACTAGCCATTACGATAATCAGCATAAGCACGATAAAAAGTGCGCGTTTTTCAAGCTCCATAGCGGAGAAAAAGTTACCATTTTGCTGCCACCAGCCTTCAATCCCAGCTCTTTGTGGGAATTTTGTCTCCAAAAAATTGCGGATAGGTATAATATCCTCCATAGGCTTTGGTGTGTGGATATGGATACCATCATAAATGCCCGGCGGTAGTCGGCGGATTTTCTGCAAGGCACTTAAATTTGTATAGGTATAGGCTTCATCATACGCCCTAAGTCCAGATTCAAAGAATCCAGCAATGTTAAATCGCTTTGTAATGGGCGTGTAGCCAAAGCCAGAAGGCTCAAGCTGTGTGAAGAATAAATCCAGCTTATCATTGACTTCTAAGCCAAAGTTTTCTTCAAAACCCTTGCCAATAAGGATTGAAAACTCTTTTTGACTAAAGGCAAGGATATTTTGCTCCCTTATATTTTGTGGTGTTTGGATAGAATCTTGAGTATTATTTGCATTGTTAGAGTTGTCAAAATTTTGAGATTCTATAGAATCTTGCAGAATCTCTTGTGATTCTAAGGCTTTTCTTACCACTTCGTTGATTTGAGATTCTGCATTCATATCTACGCCAAAGACCATTGCTGCATTCATTGTGTTGCCTACTTTACCAACGGCTTGATAACGCAGATATGGGCTAAAGAGAAATTGCGGAAACTGCTTCTTTAAAGCCTCTAAAATCTCATCATCAACACCCGCATAAGTCATAGAATACACGCTCAAAGGGTAGTTCATCACAAAAAGTTTGCGTTCAAATTCCTTTGTCATACCATTCATTATAGCCATCGCCACACATAGCACCATCACACCAATGCCAACGCCAAAAAACGCTAAAAGTGCCGTGATAGAGATAAATGGCTGTGTTTTATCAAAGCGTAAATATCGCGGCAGTAAATAGAGAATCAAAGCTTTCATTAAGCAAGTAACCCTTTTTTTGGTCCGCTCTTGCCGTGGCAGAGTTTGTATTTTTTGCCACTACCACAAGGGCAAGGGTCGTTGCGAGAGATTTTTGCTTTTTGGGGCTTTGAACTTGAATCTTGTGCTTCAAAAGTTTGTAAATCTTCATTGAGTTCTTCTTGCATATCTTGGAGCATTTTATCAGCCACTTCCTCTTCTTGCTCTCGTAGCTGGATAATATGGAGCATTCTTGTTGTTTCGATTTTGAGATTCTCTATAAATTCCAAAAAGAGATTGTAGCTTTCCTTTTTGTATTCCACGAGCGGATCTTTTTGATTATAGCCTCTTAAACCGATACCGGTTTTGAGATTATCCATTGTGTAGAGATGCTCTCGCCACGAGCTATCAAGCACTTGTAAGTAGATGATGCGTTCAATTTGGGAGCGTTGGGAAGATTCTAGTTTTGACATTTTTTCTTCATAGCTTTGGCTCATTTGGGTGATAAGCTTTTCTAAAAGCTCATCATAGCTAAGATTTTCACAAGATTCTAGTTTGAATCCTAGCTCTTCACTAAGTTGAGCTTGAAGGGAAGATAAATCAAAATTAGAGGCATCATCACCGGGTAATATCTGTGCTTTATACAGCAAAGATTGTGCGGTGATTTCGCGGTTTGTTTTGATACGCTCTTCAAGGGAAAAATCTTCACTTAGTAGCTCATTTCTTAACTTATACACCGCCTTTCTTTGCTCATTTGCCACATCATCATATTCAAGCAAATGCTTTCTAGATTCAAAATGGAGATTTTCCACCTTTTTTTGCGCACTCTCCACCGAGCGTGTAACAAGCCCAGATTCTATATGTTCGCCTTCTTTCAAGCCTAGCCGCTCCATAATGCCTTTAATCTTATCACTCCCAAAGATTCTAAGCAGTGAATCTTCTAGGCTTAAATAAAATTGGCTCACTCCCGGATCGCCCTGTCTTCCAGCTCTACCGCGTAGTTGATTGTCAATGCGGCGACTCTCGTGTCTTTCCGTGCCGATGATATATAGCCCTCCAAGCTCTCTAATCTCATCTGTGATTTTTATATCAACCCCGCGTCCTGCCATATTTGTAGCAATGGTTACTGCTCCCTTAACGCCCGCATCTTTAATGATTTCAGCTTCCTTGCTGTGTTGTTTGGCATTAAGAATTGTGTGTGGGATTCTACATTTTTTAAGCAGTTCGTGGAGAATCTCACTCTTTTCAATACTTGCTGTCCCCACAAGCACGGGCTGCCCTTTCTTATGTAGCTCTGTAATCTTGTTGATGACAGCATTAAATTTCTCCCTTTCACTTTTATAAATTAAGTCATTTAAATCCCTGCGTTGCACAGGGACATTTGTAGGGATACTCACCACTTCAAGATTATAGATTTGTAAAAATTCAGTGGCTTCGGTTTGAGCTGTCCCTGTCATACCTGAGAGTTTTTCATACAAGCGGAAGTAGTTTTGGAATGTAATATCAGCCAAAGTTTGGCTTTCTTCTTTAATATCCACTTTTTCCTTTGCTTCAATGGCTTGGTGCAGTCCTTCACTAAAGCGTCTGCCCTCACTTAGCCTACCGGTAAATTCATCAACAATCACCACTTCATTATCCTGCACGACATAGTCTTTGTCTTTAATAAAAAGATAGTTTGCTTTCAAAGCTTGGTCTAGGTGGTGGGATAAAGTGGCGTTTTCTATGCTGTAAAGATTATCTACCTTAAATAAAGATTCAGCATTTTTAATCCCCTCTTCTGTGAGTAAAATCACGCGATTTTTCTCATCTATGGTAAAGTCTATTTCATTTTTAAGCTTTTGGGCTACGCTATTAGCGATTTGATAATGCTCTAGTGTGCGATTAACCGGACCGGATATGATAAGGGGCGTTCTAGCTTCATCTATAAGGATAGAATCTACTTCATCAATAATGGCAAAATAATGCTCCCTTTGGACTTTTTGGCTTAAATCGTATTTCATATTATCACGCAAATAATCAAAGCCAAACTCATTATTTGTGCCATAGACAATATCCGCCCTGTAAGCTTCAAGCCGTGCATTATCATCACGCAAATCATTAGTGATAATCCCCACACTAAAGCCTAAGAAGTTATACAATGGCTCTAGCTCCTTTGCATCGCGGTTAGCAAGATAGTCATTCACAGTTACTACGTGAACGCCTCGCCCACAAAGTGCGTTTAAGCACACTGCAAGTGTGGCTACAAGCGTTTTGCCTTCTCCTGTTTTCATTTCCGCTATGCGTCCATCATTAAGCGTCATACCGCCGATAAGCTGCACATCAAAATGTCGCATACCAAGTGTGCGTTTGCTTGCTTCGCGCGTGAACGCAAAGCTTTTGTGCAATACATCTTGCAAGGAAGCTTCACCATTTTGCACAAGTATCTTTAGCTCATTAAAAGCATTTTGCAACTCTGTATCACTAAGTGAGGCATAGCTAGATTCTAAGGCATTTATTTTTTGCACTTCTTTGGTGTAGAGTTTGATGAGTTTATTATTGCGTGAGCCAAGTATTTTTGAAACAAGAGATTTTAGCATTGAAAAGCCTTTGATATAAAATGATGTGAAAAAGTTTGGGTTTAAATTTAGCAAACCATTTGAGCAAACTTGAAAAATTAGGCGGTATTCTAGCACATTTTTAACGCAATTTGTAACATACTTTGGGTAAAATCCCGGCTTTAAAACAAAAGATTACAAGGCAAATAAGATAAAAGGAGTAAAAATGAAAATTTTTAGAATCTGTGTGTTGGTGTTGCTAAGTTTGAACCTTAGCTTTGCGTTGGGGGAAAATCTCCAAAGCATTGAGGCGGATTTTGAGCAGTTTATTGTCAGTGAAGAAGGGATTCCAGCCCATTATGAGGGTAAAATCTATGGAAAAGCCCCAAACAAAGTGAAATGGGACTATACAAATCCTTTAAAAAAAGAAATTTATATGAAAGACAATGCTGTGCTTATCTATGAGCCAAGCCTTGAGCAGGTCAGTCGCTCACATTTGAAAGAAAAAACGGATTTTATCTCTATTATCAAATCTGCTAAAAAACAGCCTGATGGCACATATCACACAAAGATTGAAGGCACACAATATGTGCTTTTTGTGGATAAAAATGACACGCCAGAACGCATTGAATTTGTGGATTCTATGGGATCAAAGACGATATTAAAACTCACAAAGGTTAAGCTTAATCCAAAGATTCAAGATAAGATTTTTGAGTTTAGCATTCCCAAGGGTGTTGAGGTTGTGGATATAAAAACGCGATAGCAAAGGGGTTTAAGAATGTTTGATTTTCACACACACAATAAGCCACAAATCGCACACAAAGAAGTATTATGTGATAGCTTGAGTCCTTTATCTGTGCTTTTTGCACTCAAAGCAAAGGTGCTTTTAGAATCTGCATACAATGAAACGGGCAAGGATAGATACTCGCTTGTGATTTTAAATGAAGCTTTTAGGGTGTATAAGGAAGAGGGCATACATTATCTTGTAGTAAAAGGTGTGAAAACGCCCTTGCATCAGGCATTACAAGGCTATCTCACAAGCGAGAATATCAAAAAATCTTTAGGGATAAGGGCGGATTCTGTGGGTTTTGCAGAATCTAGAGAATCTAAAGGGGCGGATTCTAAGCAGGACTTTTTAGAGAATTTAGCCATTGTGAGAAGTCTTGCTCCAAAGCCAGAGCAAAGCCCACATTTACCACTAGATTTGCCCCTGCCACTTGGTGGGGCGGGATATATCGGCTATGAGTTTTTTACCGAGATTGAAAATGTGGAGTTTAGTAATCCACCACTGTATAATGCACCAGAATGTGGCTTTATCTTTGGAAGAGATTTTCTCATTTTTGATCATTTGTTTGATAGACTGCATATTGTGAGTGTAAGCTATGCGTATGAAAAAGAAGCCATTGATGTGGCAGGGCGAGTGGCTAGTATTGCTAAAAAGCTAGAAACTTTAAATGTAGCTTCATCGTCTTTAGAATCTACGCCAGATTCACAGGCTCAAGGCTATGAGATACAAAATGCCACTTCCCAAAAAGAATATGAAACAATGGTAGAAAAGATTAAAGATTCAATCTATAAAGGAGACTTGCTGCAATGTGTGCCAAGCCAATCTATGCAGGTAAAATCCCCTATCCCGCCACTTCAGGCGTATAGAAATCTGCGTCATCAAAATCCTAGCCCCTATATGTTTTATTATGATTTTGATGATTTTGTGATTTTGGGAGCAAGTCCGGAGATTATGATTCGCCTAAAAACAAGTGATGAGATAAGCCATTTTATCCTGCGACCCATTGCGGGGACACGCCCAAGGGGCAAAAGTGTAGCAGAGGATTTAGAGCTTGAAAAAGAGCTTTTAAATGATGAAAAAGAAAATGCCGAGCATTTAATGCTCTTAGATTTGGCAAGAAATGACGCGGGAAAAGTGAGTGTGGGCGGAGGCGTGAGTGTGATAGCAAGGAATAAGATTGAGCGATATTCGCGTGTTATGCATATTGTCTCATCAGTGCAAGGGGAGCTAGATTCTAAGCGTTTTGCAAAAAGAGATGCACTCAAGGCTGCATTCCCCGCTGGGACACTAAGCGGTGCGCCAAAGATTGCCGCCATAGAAATGATAGAATCCTTAGAATCTACGCGTAGGGGTGTGTATGGCGGAGCGATAGGCTATTTTACGCAAAATGAAGATATGGACTTTGCTATTGCTATTCGCAGTGCTGTGTATCAAAATGGCGTTTATTATATGCGTTCTGGTGCTGGTGTGGTGCAAGATTCAAATCCTAGGGCAGAATACCTTGAGACACAAAATAAGATTCAATCCTTGTTAGATATGCTAAGGGGGCAGAATGAAGTGGAGCAGGGTAAAGTCAAGCAAAATAATGGAGAGCGGAATAAAAAAGGATTAAAGGAGGGGGCAGAATGATTTTATTGATTGATAATTACGATTCTTTTACCTTTAATATTTATCAGGCTTTTTACCGCTTTGGCTTTCCTATTCAAGTCGCAAGAAGCGATAAGATAAGCATTCAAGAGATAAAAGATATAAATCCGCAATATATCATCATCGGTCCGGGTCCAAAAAGCCCAAAAGAAGCGGGAATATCCATTGAGATTGTAAAGGAGTTTCAAGGCATTATCCCCATTCTTGGAATCTGCCTAGGACATCAGGCGATTATGGCGGCTTTTGGTATGGAGATAGTAAATGCTAAACATATCATTCACGGCAAAGTTGAGCCAATAAAACATAATCAAAAAGGGCTTTTTCGCAATATCGCACAAAATACGCCTATCGTGCGGTATCACTCGCTTGTGGGTAGAGTGCAGGATTTGCCCACAAGCTTAGAGGTGAGCGCGTGGAGTGAAGATGGCGAGATTATGGCGATTACTCATAAGTCGTATCATCTTGTGGGTGTGCAGTTTCACCCAGAATCTATTGGCACAATTGATGGTGAAAAAATGCTACTTAATTTCCTGCATTATAGAAATGAGATTATCCCCATAAAAGATTATCTAAAAAGCACATTACAAGGGCAGAATCTTAGCTTTAAACAAGCCTATGATGTGATGGATGAGATTACAGAAGGGAATGTGAATGATGCGCAAATTGGCAGTATTCTTACAAGCCTTGAGATAAAAGGGGTAAATGAAGAGGAGCTAGCCGGCTTTGCTTCTGTGCTAAAGAAAAAGGCAATTTCCTTTGCTTTGCCTAAGAGTGATGAGGTGCGGCTTGATATGGTAGGCACGGGCGGCAGTCCCAATAAGACTTTTAATGTTTCTACAACAAGTGCTTTGCTCCTTGCTACTGGTGGAGTGAAGATTATTAAACACGGCAATAAGGCTGTAACCTCGCAATCTGGCTCGGTTGATTTGCTTCAAGCCTTGGGGGTTAATATCAATATGGAGATTCACACCGCTCAAAATATCTATAATCAGCTAGGCATTACATTTTTGTTTGCTCAAAAGTTTCACGCTGCTATGCGGTTTGCCGCTCCAGCAAGGGCAAGTCTAGGCTTTAAGACAGCTTTTAATCTTATCGGTCCCCTAGCAAATCCTGCGAGTGTTACCCATCAATGTATTGGTGTATTTGATAAAGCTTATACGGAGATTATGGCTAGGGCTTTAGCGATTTTAGGCATAAAAAGAGCGATAGTTGTAAGTGGCTTTGATAACTATGATGAGATTTCACTCTCCGCCCCTACACAAATTACAGAGCTAGATAATGGCAAGATTCACAGCTATGTGTTTAATCCCTCTGTTGTGGGGCTAGACTTTGTCCCTTATAGTGTGCTAAAAGGCGGGGATAGTGAAGAGAATAAACAAATCACGCTTGATATTTTTAACTCCAAATTACCTGTGAAATCTTCCCCAAAAGCCCAGCTTGTCGCTCTCAATACCGGGGCGGGATTGTATCTAGCAGGGAAGGCAGAGAGCATAAAAGAGGGCTATTTCCTAGCAGAAAAGATTATAGAATCTAAGCGTGTGCTTGAAGTGCTAGATGCGTTTGCAAAGCTATCAAAAGAGTAGTGTCAAAAGAGTAGTGGCATCAAAGAAATTTATATAGAGAGCCTTTGTAGTAATGCAGGGTAGAATTTTGCCTCTTTGCGTAAGGCTTTGCGATGAGCTTTGGCATTTGGGCAGAATCTTTCTACAAGATTCCAAAAACTTTGTGAGTGATTTTTATGCACGATGTGGCTTAACTCGTGGATAATCACATAATCAATGAGTTTTTTATCCGCAAAAATGAGCATAAATGAGAATTTTAAGCGATTGTCAAAAGTGCAGCTCCCAAAGCGACTAAGGGCATTTGTGATTTTTATATCCTTATACACAAGCCCCATAAGCGAAGCATAAAAGGCACATTGTTGCGTGATGTATTCTAAAAGTAAAGTGCGTAAAATGGCTTTAAGGCGGTGGGGTTGTGGGGAGTTGGGCGTAGATTCTGCGGTAGATTCTGTCAAAATCTTTTCATACCTTAGCCACTCTCCAAAGACAAGTATTTCTCCTGTGTGAGATTGTAAAAAAATGTGAGAATCTTGCTTTTGTGTTTGGAGCTTAGCAAGGGTAGTGTGAATCCAGCTTTGATGAGTGTGAATAAAATCTAAAATCTGCTCTTGGCTAAAGGCTTTAGGCACACGCACATACACAGATAAATCCGCCTTAATCACAATGCGTGGATACATAATCGCCTTAGATTCAATATAAATGGACTTGGCGTTGGGATAGGAATTTTGCAGAGCTTTTAACATAATATTGCCACTTTTAGCTATAATCTTGCCTTTTATTATAACGCAATGGAGAAAATATGAAAGTTTTACTTTTAGAGAATGTGCAGGGGCTTGGCAAAAAGGGCGAGATTGTAGAAGTCAAAGATGGTTATGGGCAAAACTTCCTTATCGCTAAGGGCAAGGCAAAACACGCTACAAATGAAGTGATTAATAAATATAAGGCAGAGCAGAGAAAATTAGCCGAGCTTGAAGCCCTTGAAATTGCCGAACTTAAGCAATTAAAACAAACTTTAGAATCTTTACATCTTGTTTTAGAGAAAAAAGTTGGGGCAAATGATACGCTTTTTGGCTCTATTACAAAAGATGAGATAGCCCAAGCCTTACTCGCACATAAAATTGAAATTGATAAAAAGCATATTGAGATTGATAAGGCAATAAAGCATATTGGCGATTTTTCCGCTCTTGTAAAACTTGGACACAGCATAAATGCTACGCTTAAGCTCACTATCAAAGCACAAAAGGATTAATAATGTTTGAAGCGACAACCATACTTGGCTATAAGGGCGAATTTGAAGGGAAGAAATGTGCTATTATCGGCGGCGATGGGCAAGTAACCTTTGGGAATTGTGTATTGAAAAATAATGCCACAAAAATCCGCACGCTTTATAATGGGCAGATTCTAAGCGGCTTTGCGGGAAGCACGGCTGATGCGTTTTCTTTATTTGATATGTTTGAGCGGATTTTGGAAGGACGCAAGGGCGATTTGGTGCGAAGTGTGCTTGAGTTTAGCAAAGAATGGCGTAAGGATAAGTATTTGCGAAAGCTTGAAGCGATGATGATTGTGCTAAATACCGAGCATATTTATATTTTAAGTGGGACAGGCGATGTGGTGGAGCCAGAAGATGGCAAGATTGCTGCGATTGGCAGTGGGGGGAACTATGCTCTAAGTGCGGCTAGGGCATTAGACAGATACGCACAGATTCCGCCAAAGGAGCTTGTGGAGAAGTCTTTGCATATCGCAGGGGAGCTATGTATCTACACAAATACAAATATTAGAATCTTAGAACTTTAATGGAGTAAAAATGAAAGAAAATATGACACCAAAGCAGATTGTAGAATACCTTGATGGCTATATTATAGGGCAGAGTGAGGCTAAAAAAGCTGTGGCGATTGCGTTAAGAAACCGCTATCGCAGAATGAAGCTTGATAAGGAAGTGCAAGATGAGATAACGCCTAAAAATATTTTGATGATTGGTTCAACAGGTGTGGGAAAAACGGAAATTGCTCGCAGAATGGCAAAAATGATGGGATTGCCCTTTGTCAAAGTGGAGGCGAGTAAATATACAGAAGTTGGCTTTGTGGGGCGAGATGTAGAATCTATGGTGCGAGATTTAGTCTTAGCAAGTGTCAATCTTGTAGAGAATGAGCATAGACAAAAAGCACAAGCGGAGATTAATGACTACATTATTGAAAAAATTACCAAAAAGCTTTTGCCACCACTGCCGCAGGGGGCTAGTGAATCTAAGCAAAATGAGTATGATATAAGCTTTGCTAAAATGAAGCAAAAAGTACTTAAAGGCGAGGTTGATGAGCTAAAAATTGAAATAGAGATAAGCAAAAAGGCACAAGTGGGCGATGATAATCTGCCACCGGATATGATAAAAGTCCAAGAGTCCATTTTTAAAGTGCTAAATGTTACAAATGATAAGGTCAAAAAGGAAGTGAGTGTCAAAGAGGCAAAAGAGGCTTTAATGTATGAAGCCACAGAATCCGTGCTAGATTCAGAAGCTATACGAGCAGAGGGGCTAAAAAGGGCAGAATCTAATGGTGTGATTTTCATTGATGAGATTGATAAGGTCGCCGTGGGAAGTAAGGATAGCTCAAGGCAGGATCCTAGCAAAGAGGGTGTGCAAAGGGATTTGTTGCCTATTGTTGAAGGTAGTGTGGTCAATACAAAATATGGGCAGATAAAGACAGATTATATTTTATTTATCGCCGCAGGGGCGTTTCACTTTAGCAAACCAAGTGATTTGATACCAGAATTGCAGGGGCGATTTCCCTTGCGTGTGGAGCTAGATTCACTCAATGAAGAGAGTTTGTATAAGATTCTAACCCAAACCAAAAGCTCACTTTTGCGGCAGTATCAGCTCTTACTTGATACAGAAAATATTAGGCTTGAATTTAGCGATGAGGCTATACGCGAGATAGCAAAGCTCTCTCATAGTGCCAATGAACGCACAGAAGATATTGGTGCAAGGCGGTTGCATACGACTATTGAAAGAGTGCTAGAAGAGATTAGTTTTGATATTGATACTTATCAAGGTAGGGAGATTACTATTACAGCGGAGATGGTGAAAGAGCGATTGGGAGATGTGGTAGAAAATGTGGATTTGGCACGATATATTCTCTAAGCAGTGGGCTTGTAGCTTTAGGCAAGGGGGATTATATGTCTAAATCTTGTTTGGAATCTGGCACAAACTTAGAATCTTATGAAAATATAGAATCTCAAGTGAGTTTAGAATCTAGTGTGAAGCTGCCTACCCGCTCTGGGTTTGTGGCTACACTTGGCAGACCAAATGCTGGGAAATCAACGCTTTTAAATCATCTTTTAGGGGAAAATCTAGCCCTTGTTTCACATAAAGCAAACGCTACGCGTAAGCAACTCCAAATCATTGTGCCTTATGCCCCGCTTAACGCACAAATAGTGTTTGTAGATACGCCCGGGATTCATCATCAAGAAAAACTGCTGAATCAATATATGCTTTCACAGGCTTTGAAGGCTATGGGTGATTGTGATTTAGCACTTTATCTCGCACCGATTACCGATGATGTGAAGCATTATCAGCATTTTTTAGAACTCTATCAGGGCAAACATATTTTACTTTTAAGTAAAAGTGATACTTGCAGTAATGAAGCGATACTCGCAAAAATGGCGGAATATCAAAAATTTGATAAGCATTTTCTAGCTCTTTTGCCTTTTAGTGTAAAAAAGGGCTTTGATAGGGATTTGCTTTTAAAGAGCATTGCGAGTTTTCTGCCACAATCGCCCTTTTATTATGATGAAGAGTTGCTAACACCATCTTCAATTAAAGAAATTTATAAAGAAATGATACGAGAAAGTTTGTTTGAGAATCTTAGCGATGAGATTCCTTATGAAGCAGATGTGATGTTAAAGCAATTTGAGAAGGGGGAAAAGCTAGATAGGATTTTTGCGGAAATTATTGTGGAGAAGCAAAGTCAAAAGGGCGTTGTGATAGGCAAGGGTGGTTCTAGTATTAAACGCATTAGCAAATGTGCGAGAGAAAAAATTTTAGCTTTAAGCCCAAAGCCTGTGTATCTCAAGCTTGATGTGAGCGTGTATAAAGGCTGGAGTAAGCAAAAAGACCTATTGAAAAAAATAGGGTATGATTTTACTTTATAAATAAAGGAGTGAAAAGTATGGGATTTGTGAAAAAAGTGCTTATATGTATGGCGATGTGTGTGGGGTATGTATATGCCCTAGATCCACAGCTTGTAGCATTGGTTAATGAATATAAAAAAAATGGCATAGGCAGTATAGAATCTAAGCTTGAAGGGTATTTGACAAGCAAAGAATATTGGGCAGAGTATCTCAAAGAGAGTGCGACAGAATATGGGTATTTTGAGGATTTGAAATTTTTATTTGTATCAAACAAATCTGCCCCATCACTGCATTTGTATCAATTTAAAGATTCTGCATTGCACGAGCTTGGCAGCTCTTCAGCTCTTGTGGCAAAAGGTAAGGGCAATAAGAAAAAAGAGGGTGATTTGACAACGCCCATTGGCTCGTATGATTTAAATGCACGATTAACCGGGCTTGATCAGTATTATGGACCTTTGGCATTTTCTACAAGCTACCCAAATGTGTATGATCAATCGCTTAAAAAAACAGGCGGTGGAATCTGGATTCACGGATTGCCTTTAAATGGCAATAGAGAAGAGCTGAATACGCGAGGTTGTATTGCTATTGATAATGAGTTATTGAAAAAGTATGATAGGCTCATTGATTGGAAAAAAACAATGCTTATTACTTATGAGGGGGAGTTAAAACCTGCTGATGTTGATGAACTCGCCCTTGTGCTTTCAAGCTTGTATCAGTGGAAAAATGCGTGGCAAAAAAGCGATTTGACAAGCTATCTTGCCTTTTATGATGAAAAAGACTTCTATCGCCCCGATGGTATGAGCTTTAAATCTTTTAGGGAGCATAAGAAAAATATTTTTGCTAAAAATGAAGATAAGGTGATTAGAATCTCACTTGTAAATGTCTCAATCTACCCAAATGAAGCCCATAGAAATATGTATCGCATTAGCTTTATGCAGGATTACAAAGCCACACTCAAAGGTAAGCCAAGCTTTAGCTCTGTGGGCAAGAAAGATATGTATGTTGTGGTGGAGAATGGTAAAATGAAGATTCTAAGTGAAAGGTAGAATCTGCCTATCCTGCGTTGTCTTTTTTTTAATTCGGGTAGAATCTAGTTTAAACAACATTATCATATTAAGGAGTTAAGGATTATGAATAAACTATGGAAAATTATCGGATTCACACCATTTGTTTTAGTGGCTTTCATTAATGCCTTTGTGGATTTGGGACACAAAATCACTATCCAAAATACGCTGTATAAAGTCTATGATGGCAGTGAATTGACATTGCTTACAAGTATTATTAACGCCCTTATTTTGCTGCCTTTTATTCTGCTTTTTACGCCTTCTGGATTCTTGGCTGATAAATTTCCTAAAAATATCGTTATGCGTGTGAGTGCGTGGTTTTCTGTGGCGATTGTGAGCTTTATTACACTTTGTTATTTTATGGGTTGGTTTTGGCTTGCATTTATTGCTACACTGCTTATGGCGGTGCAATCAGCGATTTACTCTCCTGCGAAGTATGGTTTTATCAAGGATTTGGTAGGCAAAGATATGCTTGCTTGGGGAAATGGAGCTATGCAGGCAACGGCTATCGTGGCGATTTTGGCAGGTATGAGTGTGTTTTCACTCTTTTTTGAGACAATGTATAGTGCAAGTGGCTTGGGATTTTTAGCAACAAAAGGTGAGATTTTACAAAGCATTGCCCCACTTGGTTTTGTTCTTATGGCGTGTGCGGTGGCGGAGCTATATTTATGCTATCGTTTGCCTACAATGACACAAGGCAGCAGTGAAAGCTTTGATAAAGAAGCATATGTAAGCGGTAAATCGCTGAAAAGGAATCTTGCCCTTTTACAATCTCATCGCAATATTTGGCTCTCCGTCGTTGGCATAGCCGTATTTTGGTCAATCTCACAGCTTTTACTCGCCTCATTTCCAACCTATGTGAAAGCCGAGTTCAATGAACTCAATACTTTCAAGGTGCAAATGATTATAGGTTTTTCTGGGCTTGGGATTATTGTTGGCTCAATTATTGCGGGGCGATTTTCTAAGCAATATATTGAAACGGGTCTTATCCCCTTAGGAGCTTTGCTTGTGTGTCTAATGACACTTTTGCTTTTAAGTTTTTCTTCACTCGCACCTTATGCGATTGTGTTTTTTCTTTTTGGTATGGGTGGGGCGTTGTTTGTGATACCGCTGAATGCACTCATTCAGTTTCACGCAAAAGAGGGGGAGCTAGGCAAGGTTTTAGCTGGGAATAACTTTATCCAAAATATTGGAATGCTAGGATTCTTGGCCATTGGCACAATCGCGTCATTAGCACAAATTGAAGTGAGCTATTTATTTTATCTTTGTATGGTTGTAGCCATTGGCGGAATGATTTATGTTGTGAGACTTCTGCCTTTTTCTTTGGTTAGAATGCTTGTTACTCTCGCTTTTTTTCAACGCTATCGCTTAAATGTTGAAGGTTTTGAGAATATACCCGAACAAGGCGGTGTGCTTTTGCTAGGTAATCATATTTCTTTTGTGGATTGGGCGATGGTGCAACTTGCCCTGCCTAGAAAAGTGTATTTTGTAATGGAGCGAAGCTATTATGATAGATGGTATATACGCATTTTCCTTGATCTTTTTGGGGTGATTCCTGTCTCAAATGCGGGGAGTAAAAGGGCATTAGAATCTATCGCACAAAAACTGCAAGAAGGGCATATGGTCTGCCTTTTTCCTGAGGGGTCAATCTCTCGGCACGGACATTTGAATGAGTTTAAAAGTGGCTTTGAGTTAGCAGCCAAACACCTAGAATCTCATCAAGCAGTGATTTTGCCCTTTTATATCCGTGGTTTGTGGGGGAGTGCGTTTTCGCGTAGCCACACAGGATTCCAAGAGAGACGCAAAAGCTTTGCTAAACGCAATATTACCATTGCCTTTGGAGAATCTTTAGATATTCATTCAAACGCCCAGCAAGTAAAGGCTAAGGTTTTTGAGCTTTCTTTTAGTGCGTGGAAGTCCCAATGTGAATTCTTACCAACGCTTGGCAGAGCGTGGATAGATTCTGCAAAAAAATGGGGCAGTGAAGTGGCGATTGTAGATAGTATGAGTGGCTCTATGAGCTATACAAGAATGCTTGCCATTACGCTTATTCTCTCCAAACTTTTTGCTAATCAAACTAAAGGACAGCAGAATGTGGGGATTATACTCCCTGCCTCACTTGCTAGCTCGTTATGTAATCTTTCACTCCTTATGGCGTCAAAAACTATTGTGAATCTTAACTTCACCGCGGGGCAAAAAGCCATTGATGCTGCTATTGCTTCAGCACAGATTGAGACTATTTATACTTCGCAAAAGTTTATGGATAAGCTTATGGGCAAGGGGGTGGCTTTGAGCTTTCCACAAAATGTGAAAGTGCTGTATATGGAAGATTTAATCGGTATTGTTAAATCAAACAAGATTGATTTTGTTTGCAAGATGATTCAGGCAATTTTGCTTCCATCTTTTATGTTGAAGTGGCTGTATGTAAAGGGTGTGAAAAATACCGATGTAGCGGCGATTTTATTTAGCAGTGGGAGTGAGGGGAAGCCAAAGGGTGTTATGCTTTCTCACCTTAATATTATGAGTAATATTTTGCAAATTTCTGATGTGATTCACGCAAGGAGTGAAGATTCTATGCTTTCATCTCTGCCACCTTTTCACGCCTTTGGGCTAACTGTTACAATGCTTATGCCTTTGCTTGAGGGAATGCTTTCAGTTACTCACGCAGACCCAACAGACGCGGTGGGTATTGCCAAAGCGGTAGCAAAAAACAAGGTAAGTGTGATGTGTGGGACTTCTACATTTTTAGGGATTTATGCGAGAAATAGCAAGGTTGATAAGATGATGTTTGATTCCTTGCGACTTGTTGTGGCTGGGGCAGAGAAGCTTAAAAAAGATGTCAAAGAAGCCTTTGTGATGAAGTTTAATAAAGAGATTTATGAGGGCTATGGAGCGACAGAGACTACACCTGTGGCGAGTGTGAATCTGCCTAGTGAGTTTGATGCGGATAATTGGGAGCTACATAAGGCAAGCAAAGATGGAAGTGTGGGTATGCCATTGCCCGGAAGTGCGATAAGAATTGTTGATCCAAATACTATGGAAGAGCTTCCTGTGGGGGAAGATGGCTTGATTCTCATCGGCGGACATCAAGTAATGGTAGGCTATCTCAATGATGAAGAGAAAACGCGTGAAGTGATTGTAGAGCTTGATGGGATTCGGTGGTATAAGAGCGGAGATAAGGGGCATTTGGATAGTAATGGCTTTATTCATATTGTGGATAGGTATTCGCGTTTTGCTAAGATTGGCGGAGAGATGGTGAGCCTTGGGGGGATTGAAGAGGAGATTGCTAAGATTATAAAGAAAGAAGAGATTGATGAGAGTGTGAAATATGTCGCTGTGGCACTTGAAGATAGTAAAAAGGGTGAGAGTGTAGTGCTGCTTGTGAGCGGGGAGCAAGAGCAATGTCAAAAATTAGAATCTGCATTAAAAGATTCTGCCCTGCCTACACTCTTTAAGCCATCAAAGATTCTGTATGTGGAGGCAATTCCCGTGCTAGGCTCGGGCAAGGTAGATTTAAAGGGTGCTAAAGATTTGGCAAAAGATCTTGTGGGGTAAAGAAACAAAGGAGTAAAAAGTGAAAAAAGAAATGTTAGAGTTTTATATCAAGCGTTTATTTGCAAAAGTGTTGTGTTGGTTTATTCCAACTAAGCAATGGCGTGTAGATGTAAGGAGTAAGTTGCGTTTTGGTAAAAAGTTGGTGGTGCTTAAAGATGTAGATTCTTATGTGCCACAAGATGTGCTAAAGATGATGGATACCCTTTCACCGGTAGATTTTTTAGGAGATTATAAGAGTGTATTGCAACCAAAAACACTTGAAGAAATTTTGAAAAATAGAGCAAGTGGCGACATAGTTTCTTATCCCCCCCCCCATTAGAAGCTTTACAAGAAAAAGCTAAAAAAGCACATTTGTATGTCAAACATAAGGGGTATTTTCAGGCTGATAAGAATGCTACTTCAATATATTCTCCACGCAATCCTTGGGCGTATATTCGTGTTAGAAATGAGGCTCATACATTAAGGGCGTGTTTGTATTCTATTTTGCCAGCAATCCAAAGAGGTGTCATAGGATATAATGATTGTGATGATGGAAGTGAAGAGATTATTTTAGAGTTTTGTGAAAAGTTTCCAAGCTTTATTCCTGTGAAATATCCACATCATATAGACTTTAGCCATCCACAGAGCGAAGAAAATAAACTTTATATGTATTATGCCTATGTGCTAAAAGTCGTGCCAAAGTATGAGTGGCTTGTAAAAATTGATGTGGATCATATATATGAAGCAAGAAAGCTTTTTAAGAGTTTTTATCTCGCACAAAAAGTATGGGATATGGTGTTGCATTCACGCATTAATTTTCTTGCTGATGAGAATGGAGTAAGGATTCAGAGTAGCTGCACTGAAGTATATGAGGGGGATCATTGGCTTATCAATAATTTTGGCTTAAAATTTGAGATTCTCTATGATAGAATTGAGCAGCTTATCCCCCATACAAATCATTTGATTTCAACGGAATTGCCCTCGTGGCATTTTCCATATCAAAAGGATTCTCGTAAAATTGATGCTCAAAAGTTTCAATGGGTAGCTTTAGAATCTTGGCAAAGCAGTGAAATAGGCACACGCATAGATAAAATAATGCTAAAAAGTGATGTAATGGATACTTTTGTGCGAGAATTTGAGTGAGTTTTGTGAAAAAATATAGGTTAAGTGGCTTTGAGATTCTATAATTTATCCTTATAATAAGGAAAATAAAAAATTGAAAAATGTCTAAAAATAGGCAAAGTGCTTGACTTTTTTTTCAAAATTGATTATAATCACGAGCCAAAAACATCAAATTATTTGGTGAGTTCTTTAGATAAGGAAAGAATATGGAAAGAATACGACTTAGGCTCAAAGCTTATGATCATAGGGTTCTTGATAGGTCGGTTGCATCTATCATAGAAGCAGTTAAGAGGACAGGTTCGGAAATAAGAGGTCCAGTGCCACTTCCTACCAAAAAGAAGCGATACACCGTTCTTCGTTCGCCACATATCAACAAAGATTCTCGTGAGCAGTTTGAAATTAGAGTGCATCATCGTATTATTGACATTATGTCGGCTACTCCTGATACCGTGGATAGTCTTATGAAGCTTGATTTGGCACCTGAAGTAGATGTTGAAGTTATGTCTATGAGTAAATAATACTAAGCATAAGGATTTTAAGAATGGAATTTATAGTTGAAAAAATCGGTATGAGCCGCACAATAGGCACAAAGAGCGAAGCGGTAACATTGCTTCGTGTGCTTGGTGCAAAGGTGTGCGAGGTGTATGAAAATGGCAAGGGACTTGTAGCATATTCACAAGGAAAGGCTACAAACAAGGCTGTTGCAGGGCAACAGAAGAAATATAGCCTAAGCAAAGAGTTTAATCGCTTTGCTACCTTGAAACTGAGCAACAAGGAAGTAGGTGAGCTTGACACAGGTGTCTTGGGTGAAGCAAAACGCGTTCAAGTGAGATTCAAAACAAAGGGGCGTGGATTTAGCGGTGCGATGAAACGATGGAATTTTCAAGGTGGTCCAGCCGCACACGGAAGCAGATTCCATAGACGCTTAGGCTCTATCGGTAATCGTGAGTGGCCCGGACGCGTTCAGCCGGGTAAGAAGATGGCTGGACATTATGGAAATGAGCTAGTGAGTGGAAAAAATGATGTAATGTCATTTGATAAAGAAAGTGCTATTTTGGTGCTAAAGGGTTCAGTGGCTGGATTCAATGGTGCATTTGGCAGAATACAAATCATAAAGTAAGGTAAGGCAGAATGAGTAAAGCAATTTTGTTAGACAACAAGCTTCAACAAAGCAGTGAGCTTGCGTTGCCCGAGAGATACACGCAAATTAAAGAGCATAATCTTTATTTGTATGTGAAATCTTATCTTGCTTCGCTTAGGGCAAATAATGCTCGTGCGAAAAAACGCGGCGAAGTAAGTGGCGGTGGTAAAAAGCCTTGGAATCAAAAAGGCGGTGGTCGTGCGCGTGCGGGAAGTATCACTTCTCCGGTGTTTGTTGGCGGTGGTGTATCTCACGGACCAAGCAATGATAGAAATTATAATCTTAAGATTAATAAAAAACAAAAGCGACTTGCCCTTGAGTGTGCGTTACACCAAAAAGCACAGGAAGGCAAACTTTTTGTGATAGGTTCAGTAGCTATGCCAAGTGGGAAAACGAAAGATGCGTATGCGATGTTTAAGGCATTGAAGCAAAGAAGCACTTTGTTTGTAGCACAGATGAGTGATGAACCAACTTTCTTGGCTTTTAGGAATTTGCAACAATGCTATTTGGCAGATGCAAATGAGCTGAATGCGTATTTGGTAGCGGCATTCCGCTCGGTTGTGATTGAAAAAGCAGTGTTTGATGAAATCATTGCGGATAAAAAGGGGGAATAAATGGCAGACATTACAGATATTAAGTCAATCCTCTATACAGAAAAATCTCTTTCTCTTCAAGAAAGCGGTGTGCTAGTGGTGCAAACTGCTGTCAATGTGAGTAAAAATCAGCTCAAAGAGATTTTTAAAGAATATTTTGGGATTACGCCTGTAAGGATTAACTCCTTGCGACAGGAAGGTAAAGTCAAAAGATTCAGAGGCAAAATTGGTCAGCGTGCGTCTTATAAGAAATTTTATGTAAAAGTTCCAGAGGGCGCAAAACTTGATGCGCTATCAGTGTAAGGAGTAGGATATGGCAGTAAAAACATATAAGCCCTATACCCCAAGCCGAAGATTTATGAGTAATCTTAGCTCAAAGGATATTACTGACAAGGCGAGTGTAAGAGGGTTGCTTATCAAGTTGCCTGTGAGTGCGGGAAGAAATAATAATGGTCGTATTACAAGCCGCCACAAAGAAGGTGGTGCAAAGAAGCTGTATAGAATCATTGACTTTAAACGCAACAAGTTTAATATTGAAGGCAAGGTTGCTGCGATTGAGTATGATCCATACAGAAATTGTCGTATTGCACTTATTCATTATGTTGATGGAGAAAAACGATACATTATCCAGCCAAGTGGCTTGAAGGTTGGCGATGTAGTATTTGCAGCTGAATCTGGGTTGGACATTAAAACAGGTTTTGCAATGAAGCTTAAAAGCATACCCATTGGGACGATTGTGCATAATATAGAAATGCACCCGGGTGCTGGTGGGCAGCTTGCAAGAAGTGCTGGAGCGAGTGCGCAGATTATGGGGCGTGAGGGAAAATACATTATCCTTAGAATGCCAAGTGGCGAGATGAGATATATCTTAGAAGAATGTATGGCGACTATCGGCGTTGTTGGCAATGAAGATTTTGCTAATATCTCTATTGGTAAGGCTGGACGCAATCGCCATCGTGGTATCCGCCCACAAACTCGTGGTAGTGCGATGAACCCTGTTGATCACCCACACGGCGGTGGTGAGGGCAAAACCGGCTCAAGCGGACACCCTGTTTCTCCTTGGGGAACTCCGGCTAAAGGCTTTAAAACTCGTAAGAAAAAAGCGAGTGATAGATTGATTATTTCAAGAAAGAAAAAATAAGGTAGGGAAGTATGGCAAGATCAATTAAGAAAGGTCCTTTTGTTGATGATTATCTCATCAAAAAAGTTGAGAAAGCAAAAGAGGGCAAGGATAATAAACCCATCAAGACTTGGTCAAGAAGAAGCACGATTTTACCTGATATGATAGGGCTAACTTTCAATGTCCATAATGGCAGAGCGTTTGTGCCTGTGTATATCACTGAAAACCACGTGGGCTACAAACTTGGCGAGTTTGCGCCTACGCGGACTTTTAAAGGACACAAAGGCAGTGTCCAAAAGAAAATTGGTAAATAAGGGGAGAGAATGAGTAGAGCATTGTTAAGATATATTCGGTTGTCTCCAACAAAAGCGCGTCTTATTGCAAGAGAAGTGCAGGGTATGAATGCTGAACTTGCGATTGCAAGTTTGGAATTTACTCCAAATAAAGCTGCTAAGCTTATTTCAAAAGTGATTGCTTCAGCGGTGGCAAATGGTGGCTATGATGCACAAGATGTGATTGTAACTTCTTGCCGTGTTGATGCTGGTCCTGTGTTGAGGAGATTTATGCCACGCGCTAAAGGTAGGGCTACACCTATTAGGAAGCCAACAGCACATATTTTGGTCGAGGTAGGCACACAAAAGTCTCAAGCTAAGCAGGTAGAATCTAAGTCTAAAGATTCAAAACCTAAAGATTCTAAAAAGATAGAAACTAAAGAAGCTAGTGCTACTAAGAAACCAGCTACAAAAGCAAAAGTAGTAGAGAAAGCCCCAAAAGCTGACAAGGTAGAAAGCAAAGAGGTTAAGCCAAAATCAACTCTAAAAGCTCCTGCTACGAAAAAGACAACAGCGAAGAAAAAAACTGAAGGTGAGGAACAATAACAATGGGTCAAAAAGTTAATCCAATAGGTTTAAGATTAGGTATCAATCGCAACTGGTCTTCTCGATGGTTTTCTGTGTCCCAAGCGACACCTTCAAATATCTTAGAGGATCACAAGATTCGTAAGTTTTTAAAGCGTGAGATGTATTATGCGGGTGTGAGTGAGATTATCATTGAGCGTGCAGCAAATAAGATTCGCGTAACAGTGGTGGCTTCTCGTCCGGGCTTAATCATCGGTAAAAAAGGTGTAGATATTGATAAGCATAAAGAAGCTTTGAAAAAGATTCTTAATAAAGAAGTGTTTATTAATATCAAAGAAGCTAAACGCCCTCAAGCAAATGCACAGCTTGCAGCTGAAAATATCGCAACACAGCTTGAAAAACGCGTAGCATTTAGACGCGCTATGAAAAAGGTAATGCAAGCAGCGATGAAAGCTGGTGCAAAGGGTATCAAGGTGAAAGTTTCTGGTCGTTTGGCTGGGGCTGAAATGGCAAGAACAGAGTGGTATATGGAAGGGCGTGTGCCTTTGCATACATTGCGTGCAAAAATTGATTATGGCTTTGCAGAAGCGATGACGACTTATGGAATCATTGGTGTTAAAGTATGGATTTTCAAGGGCGAAGTGTTGCATAAGGGTATTATGCCTGAGAAAAGGGAAGAAAGTAAGGGCGGGGATAAAGAGCGTCCTAAATCAAGAAGAGGGAGGCAGTAATTATGTTAATGCCAAAACGGACTAAATATAGAAAACAGATGAAAGGTCGCAATCGCGGAAAATCTTTCCGTGGAGCATCTTTGGCATTTGGCGATATTGGGATTAAGGCAGTGGAACACGGACGCATAGATTCAAGACAAATAGAATCTGCGCGTATCGCGATGACGCGTCATATCAAAAGAGCGGGAAAAGTGTGGATACGCGTTTTCCCTGATAAACCTTTAACAGCAAAGCCATTGGAAACAAGAATGGGTAAAGGTAAAGGTGGTGTAGAAAAATGGGTTATGAATATTAAACCCGGTCGTATGATTTATGAGATGGCTGGGATTGATGAAGCTTTGGCGAGAGAGGCTTTGGCTTTAGCTCAAAGTAAGCTTCCTTTTAAAACCAAAATCATAACGAGTGAGAGTGAAAATGAAATTTACTGAGTTACAAGATAAGGACATTGCGGAATTGCAAAAAATGTTGAAAGAGAAAAAGTCGTTGCTTTTTGAAAAAAGATTGCAACTCAAAACTATGCAACTTACCAATCCAAGCGAGATTAAAACAATTCGCAAGGATATTGCTAGAATTAACACAGCCTTGAGTGCCAAAAAAAATTAATGGAAAGATTAAGGATTGACTATGAGTGAAAAGCAAGCACATAAGAGAGTGATTCAGGGTAGGGTTGTCAGCAAGGCTGGTAACAAAAGCGTGGTGATTTTGGTGGAACGCAAGGTTGTTCACGCGAAGTATCGTAAGATCGTTAAGCGTTTCAAAAAATATACTATTCACGATGAAAATCACGAAACAAAGATTGGTGATGTGGTGAGTGCAATTGAATGTAAGCCTATTTCAAAAACAAAAGCGTTTAGATTCAAAGAAATTATTACCGCAGGAGTAGAGCTATGATACAAAGTTTTACAAGATTAAGTGTCGCTGATAATAGCGGTGCAAAGGAAATTATGTGTATTAAGATTCTAGGCGGAAGTCATAGGCGGTATGCACGCGTGGGCGATGTAATCGTTGCTTCTGTGAAAAAGGCTATTCCAAATGGAAAAGTAAAAAAGGGACAGGTTGTTAAAGCGGTTGTTGTAAGAACAAAAAAAGAGATTCATCGTGAGAATGGCTCTTTAGTGCGTTTTGATGATAATGCGGCGGTGATCCTTGATGCCAAGCGTGAGCCTATTGGCACGAGAATCTTTGGACCAGTAAGTAGAGAAGTGCGATACGCAAACTTTATGAAAATAGTATCGTTAGCTCCGGAGGTGTTATAGTGGCAAAGTTTAAGATTAAAAAAGGCGATATGGTGCAAATTATCGCAGGAGATGATAAGGGCAAGAAAGCAAAGGTTTTGCAAGTTTTGCCTAAAAGTGCGCAAGTCATCGTGGAAGGTTGCAAACTTGCAAAAAAATCAGTTAAGGCAAGTGAAAAGAATCCAAAAGGTGGTTTTGTGTCTAAGGAAATGCCAATGAGTATTTCAAATGTAAAAAAAGCGGAAGGAGATAATTAATGTTTGCTTTAAGAGACAAGTATAAAAATGAGATTATCCCCCAGCTTAAAAGTGAGCTTAATATAAGCAATCCTATGTTGCTTCCAAAGCTTGAAAAAATTGTTATTAGTGTGGGAGCAGGTGATCACGCAAAAGATTCTAAGATTATGCAAAATATTGCTGATACGATTTCGCTCATAGCGGGGCAAAAGGCAGTTATTACCTTAGCTAAAAAGTCTGTTGCAGGATTCAAAATGCGTGAAGGTATGCCTATGGGTGTGAAAGTAACCTTGCGTGGTAAGATGATGTATAACTTCCTTGAAAAGCTCATTGTCATTGCGTTGCCTCGTGTGAAAGACTTTAGAGGTGTGAAACGCAATGGCTTTGATGGGCGTGGAAATTATAGCTTTGGTTTGAATGAGCAGCTTATGTTCCCTGAAGTCGTATATGATGACATTATGGTAACACACGGAATGAATATCACACTTGTAACTTCTACTCAAAGCGATAAAGAGGCGTTTAAGTTGCTTGAGCTACTTGGTATGCCTTTTGCGAAAGGACGATAAAATGGCGAAAAAATCAATAATTGCAAAGGCAAAAAGGAAAGCAAAATTTAGTGCGAGGACATACACAAGATGTCAAGTGTGCGGAAGACCTCATTCTGTATATAGAGATTTTGGACTATGTAGAGTATGCTTACGAAAAATGGGTAATGAGGGCTTGATACCCGGATTGCGTAAAGCAAGTTGGTAAGGAGTAGAGTATGGTAAATGATATTATTGCAGATTCTTTAACGAGAATTCGTAATGCTTCTATGAGACGATTGGAAGTGACGACTTTGTATTACGCAAAAATTGTTGTTTCAATTTTAGAAGTATTTAAAGCGAAAGGCTTTATTAAAGATTACAAGGTGAATGATAAAGATGGAAAGCAGTCCATTATGGTGCAGCTTGCTTATGATGAGCGAGGTAAGAGCGTGATTAATGAGATTAAACGCATTAGCAAACCCGGACGCCGTGTCTATAAGGCAAGAAGTGAGCTGAAGCGTTTTAAAAATGGCTATGGCACAATCGTGGTTAGCACAAGCAAAGGTGTAATTGGCAATGACGAAGCGTATAAAGCAAATGTCGGTGGCGAAGCACTTTGCAGTATATGGTAGGAGAGAGAGATGTCAAGAGTTGGAAAAAAACCTATTAGTATCCCAAAAGGTGTTGAAGTATCTTTGCAAGGGAGCAAGATTCTATTTAAGGGTGCAAAAGAGCAAAAAGAGCTTGAAACTTATGGACGCGTTAAAATTGATTTGCAAGGCGATGCTTTGAGTTTTGCTTGTGTAGATTCTCAGGCACAATCTCGTGCGTATTGGGGAACCTATCGTGCGTTGGCAAATAATATTGTTGTGGGTTTGAGTCAAGGATTTAGTAAAGTGCTTGAGATTAATGGTGTTGGTTACAAGGCAAGTATTAATGGTAAGAATCTAGAGATGGCATTAGGCTTCTCTCACCCAGTTGTGTATCCTATCCCTGCGGGAATTGAGATGAGTGTAGATAAAAATACAATTACCATTAAGGGTGCTGATAAACAGCAAGTAGGGCAGATTGCTGCCGAGATTCGCGAGTTTAGACCACCAGAGCCATACAAGGGCAAAGGGATTAAATATAGTGATGAGACAATTGTCCGCAAAGCGGGTAAAACTTCTAAAAAATAGTATAGGGGCGTGATATGACAGAAAAGGTGTTGAAACGAAAGCAACTTCTCAAGGTAAAGAGAAAGCTCCGCACAAGGGGTAGGATTTTTGGCGTGGCAGATAAGCCGCGAATAAGTGTGTTTAAGTCTAACAAGTATCTTTATGCACAAGCTATCAATGATGAAGCAGGTGTAACATTGGCAAGTGTAGATGGCAAAAAGCTTGGCTTGGGTAATAACAGGGAAAATGCAAAGCAGATTGCCATTGAATTTGCAGGATTATTAAAAAAAGCCAAGATTACAGAGGCGGTATTTGATAGAAATGGATACCTTTATCACGGCGTTGTAGCGGCATTTGCTGATACTTTGCGTGAAAATGGCATAAAGTTATAAAAGGAAGCTTATGGAAATCAATAGAGAAGAATTTAGCGAAGTTGTTGTGAATATCGGTAGGGTTACTAAGGTTGTAAAAGGTGGGCGTAGATTCCGCTTTAATGCACTTGTTGTTGTAGGGAATAAAAATGGACTTGTTGGCTTTGGGCTTGGTAAGGCAAAGGAAGTTCCCGATGCGATAAAAAAAGCTATTGATGATGCGTTTAAAAATATCATCAAAGTGAATATTAAAGGCACAACGATTGCTCACGATATTGAGCATAAATATAATGCAAGTAAGATTCTATTAAAACCAGCAAGTGAGGGAACAGGTGTTATCGCTGGTGGCTCTACGCGTCCGGTAATAGAACTTGCAGGCATTAAGGATATTTTGACAAAATCACTTGGGTCAAATAATCCTTACAATGTGGTGCGTGCGACTATTGATGCACTTGCACGAATTAAAGCTTAAGGAGTAACTTATGCTAGAAAAAATTAAACCCGCACAAGGTAGCACAAAAGACATTAAGCGTGTAGGTAGAGGGCAAGGCAGTGGTATGGGAAAAACCTCCACTCGTGGTGGCAAAGGACAAACTGCTAGAAGTGGTTATAAGGCAAAGAGAGGATTTGAAGGTGGACAACAGCCATTGCAAAGGCGTTTGCCTAAAGTGGGCTTTACTTCGCGTGTGCAAAAGCCTATTGTCATCAATGTAGATAAATCACAAATCTTTGATTCAATGGCACAAATTGATATGGAGACTTTACGCAAACATTTTAGTATTCCTAAAAATGCGGTAAGTGTTAAACTTATTGGCTCAAAAGCTAAGGGTTTGGTGTCTAAAATCAAAGATGAGTGTATTAAAACAAGTGGAAGTAAATAATGACAAAAGGCATTGTAAATAAGATTCTTATCACACTTGCTTTTTTATTTGCGTATAGAATCTTGGCGTATGTGCCAGTCCCGGGTGTTGATGTATCTATCATTAAGTCATTTATTGATGATAATGCAAATAATGCCTTAGGCTTGTTTAATATGTTTAGCGGTAATGCGGTAGAGCGTTTTAGTATCATCTCCTTGGGTATTATGCCCTACATCACAGCTTCTATCATTATGGAGCTTCTCGCAGCGACTTTTCCTAATCTTGGCAAAATGAAAAAAGAACGCGATGGTATGCAAAAATATATGCAAATCGTGCGTTATGCAACTATTGGAATTACGATTATTCAAGCAGTGAGTGTAAGTATTGGACTAAATAGTATGAGCAATGGGGCTATTAAGATTGATTTGAATCTATTCATCGTTGTGGCTGTGTTTTCTATGCTTACGGGGACAATGTTGCTTATGTGGATTGGGGAGCAGATTACGCAACGCGGTGTGGGTAATGGGATAAGCCTTATTATTTTTGCTGGGATTGTTTCAGTAATTCCTTCAGATATTGGTAAGACTTTTAATCTTGTAAATACCGGACAACTCAATGTCTTTGTACTCCTTATTCTTCTTGTGGTAATTTTGGTTACTGTTGGGGTAATTATTTTCATTGAGTTGGCTGAGAGACGCATACCTGTTTCATATGCACGCAAGGTTGTTATGCAAAATCAAAACAAACGCATTATGAATTACATTCCTGTAAAAATGAATCTAAGTGGCGTTATCCCCCCTATTTTTGCTTCCGCGTTGCTTGTGTTTCCTTCCACGATTTTACAAGCTTCTTCAAATAGCGTGATTCAAGCTGTGGCGGATATTTTACGACCTGATGGGTATATATATAATCTTTTAATGTTTATCTTTGTAATTTTCTTTGCATATTTTTATGCTTCTATTGTGTTTAATGCCAAGGATATTGCAGATAATCTTAAAAGGCAGGGTGGTTTTATACCCGGTTTGCGTCCCGGTGAAGGAACGACAAATTTCCTTAATAATGTTGCAAGTAATCTTACATTTTGGGGCGCGTTGTATTTAGCTCTTGTCTCCACACTTCCTTGGGTGCTTGTGAAATTTACGGGGGTGCCTTTCTATTTTGGTGGGACAGCAGTGCTTATTGTCGTGCAGGTTGCCATTGATACGATGAGACGCATTGAAGCCCAAATCTATATGAGTAAATATCAAACGCTAAGTGCCGTAGGGCTCTAAGAGTATGGCGATTAGTATTAAGAGCAAAAAAGATATAGAATCTTTGCGGATACCAAATAGGATTGTCGCTCAAACTTTGCAGCTTTTAGCTTCTCAAGCAAAAGAGGGGGTTTCTCTCCTTGAGCTTGATAGTATGGCAAAAGATTTTATCGCTTCACAAGGCGGAAGAGCTGCTTTTTATAAACTTTATGGATTCCCACAATCAATCTGCACATCACTTAACCAAGTTATCATTCACGGCATACCTAATGAGTATCGTTTGCAAAATGGCGATATTTTGGGGATTGATATCGGTGTGGAATATGGTGGCTGGTATGGCGATGCAGCGATTAGTGTTGGGATTGGTGAGATAAGCACGGAGAATGAGAATCTTATTGCGTGTGCAAAAGATGTCTTGTATGAGGCTATTTCACACATTAAAGTGGGTATGCGATTTAAGGAATTGAGCTTTTTTTTACAAGATTCTATTATAAAGCGTGGTTTTGTGCCATTGCGTGGCTTTTGCGGACACGGAATAGGGAGAGCTCCCCACGAAGAGCCAGAGATTCCAAACTATATAGAATCTCCTAATATGAAGCAGGGTCCAAAGATTAAAGAGGGTATGGTGTTTTGTATAGAGCCAATGATTGCTCAAAAAGATGGTGAGCCTGTGATTTTGGGCGATAAGTGGTCTGTTGTGGCTAAAGATGGATTAAATGGAAGTCATTATGAACATACCATTGCTATTGTAGGTGGCAAGGCAGAGATTTTAACGGAGGTATAAAATGGCAAAAGATGATGTGATTGAAGTTGATGGGAAGGTGATTGAGGCATTGCCAAATGCTACTTTTCGCGTTCAGCTTGAAAATGGGCATATAGTGTTGTGTCATATTGCTGGAAAAATGCGTATGCACTACATTAAGATTTTACCCGGTGATGCGGTCAAAATTGAGCTTACACCTTATAGTTTGGATAAGGGTAGGATTACTTATAGACATAAATAATTCGTGTAAGTAGTTTTTAAATATTTTTTCTGTAAAATCCGCGGTTTTAACTCAAAAAAGTTAAAAAATCATAAGGAGTAGGTATGAAAGTTAGACCTTCAGTCAAAAAGATGTGCGACAAATGCAAGGTTATTAAGCGTAAGGGCGTGGTTAGAGTGATTTGCTCAACCCCAAAACATAAACAAAGACAAGGATAAACAATGGCTAGAATTGCTGGTGTAGATTTGCCAAAAAAGAAAAGAGTAGAATATGCTCTCACTTATATTTACGGCATTGGGCTTAAAAGTTCAAGAGATATTCTCAAGGCTGTAAATATTTCTTTTGATAAGCGAGTTTTTGATCTCAGCGAAGATGAAGTTTCATCAATTGCAAAAAAGATTCAAGAGAGTTATATGGTGGAGGGAGATCTCCGTAAAAAGGTAACAATGGATATCAAAGCCTTAATGGATTTGGGAAGCTATCGTGGTTTAAGACATAGAAAAGGCTTACCTGTTCGCGGACAGACAACTAAAAATAACGCCCGCACACGCAAAGGTAAGAAAAAAACAGTTGGTAGCAAGTAAGGAGTAGTCAAATGGCAAAAAAAAGTATAACAAAGAAAAAAGGTGCTAAGAAGAATATTGCACGAGGTGTTGTGTGTATTTCTGCGTCATTTAACAATACAAATGTAACTGTTACTGATGAAATGGGTAATGTGTTGTGCTGGGCTACCGCTGGTGGTTTGGGATTCAAAGGGAGTAAAAAATCCACTCCTTATGCAGCACAACAAGCAGTAGAATCTGCGATGGAAAAAGCAAAGGAATGCGGTATTAAAGAAGTTGGCATTAAAGTGCAAGGACCGGGAAGCGGACGCGAGACTGCGGTAAAAAGTGTTGGTGCGATTGAGGGCATTAAGGTATTGTGGCTTAAAGATGTTACGCCACTGCCACATAATGGGTGCAGACCACCAAAAAGAAGAAGAGTGTAAGGGGTAGAGATGGCACGATATAGAGGACCAGTTGAAAAACTAGAAAGACGATTTGGCGTTTCTTTAGCGTTAAAAGGTGAGAGAAGATTGGCGGGAAAAAGTGCGCTTGATAAGCGTCCTTATGGACCCGGACAGCACGGACAAAAGCGAGGTAAAATTTCTGAATATGGCTTACAGCTTCGTGAGAAGCAAAAAGCTAAAATTATGTATGGTGTAAGTGAAAAGCAATTCCGTGCGTTGTTTAGAGAGGCGAACAGACAAGAGGGTAATACGGGTGAAAATCTTGTGCGTATCATAGAGCAACGGCTTGATAATGTTGTGTATCGTATGGGCTTTGCTACGACTCGCCGCTTTGCGCGTCAGCTCGTTACACACGGGCATATTCTTGTAAATGGTAAGCGTGTGGATATTCCTTCATATATGGTTAAGCCCGGGCAAAAAATTGAAGTAAAAGAAAAGAGCAAGAATAATCCACAGGTTGTTCGAGCGATTGATTTGACAGCTCAAACAGGTATAGTGCCTTGGGTAGATGTGGATAAGGAAAAGAAGTTTGGTATTTTTACACGTTTTCCACAGAGAGAAGAGGTAGTGATACCTATTGAAGAAAGATTGATTGTTGAGCTTTACTCTAAATAATAAATAATATTAAGGACGCAGAATGAATATGATTAAAATTGAGCCTTATATCCCTACAGATATAAGCATTGAAGAGGTTTCAAGCAATAGAATTAAAATCAGTGCTTATCCTTTTGAATCTGGTTATGCTATTACCTTGGCACATCCATTGCGTCGCTTGTTGCTTTCAAGCTCTGTGGGGTATGCTCCTACTGCACTTAAGATTCAGGGTGTTACACACGAGTTTGATTCTATTCGTGGGATTGTTGAAGATGTTTCTCATTTTATTAGCAATCTTAAAAACATTCGCTTTCTTATCAAAGATGAGACACTTGATAGTGTGCAGGTGCATTATGAGTTTAAGGGACCTATGGTGCTAAGTGCTAATGAGCTTGCCAATGAAAGTGTAGATGTGGTGAATCCTGAGGCGTATTTGGCTACAATTAATGAGAATGCTTCAATTAGTTTTTCACTCATCGTGCAAAAGGGTATAGGCTATGTGCCAAGCGAGAGTATCCGTGGCAAGATAACAGAGGATTATATTCCTCTTGATGCATATTTTACGCCCGTGAAAAAGGCTGTTTATGAGATTGAAAATGTGCTTGTTGAGGACAATCCAAACTATGAGAAGATTATCTTTGATATAGAGACAGATGGGCAGATAGAGCCACTTACTGCCTTTAAAGAGGCTATATCGGTTATGCATAAGCAAATGAGTATCTTTGGTGTTGATTTAAGTGCTACGCCAAATGGCAGTAAAAGCATTGCTGAAGATTCTGGGGAGTTGAAGACATTGATGATTAAGATTGATACGCTGAATCTTAGTGCAAGATGCTTTAACTGCCTTGACAGATCAGGCTTGAAGTATGTGGGAGAGCTTGTTATTATGAGTGAAAATGAGCTTAAAAACATTAAGAATATGGGCAAAAAATCTTATGATGAGATAGCTGAAAAGCTAGAGGAGCTTGGATACCCTGTTGGTGGGGAGATTGCTGATGATATTTTGCAGCTTCTTAATCGCAAATTAGCAAAAATTAGAAATAGTTAGGGAGTAGGAATATGAGACACGGACACGGATACAGAAAGCTAGGGCGGACTTCATCACATCGCAAGGCATTGTTAAAGAATCTTGCGATTGCCCTTATCACACACGGCAAAATAGAAACGGGCGTATTTAAGGCAAAAGAATTGCAAAGCTATATTGAAAAGCTTATCACAGCTGGGAAGGCTAATGACTTAAACGCGCATCGTTATGTGTTTGCGTATTTGCAAGATAAGGTAGCGACAAAAAAGCTTGTAACAGAGCTTTCGCCAAAATACGCAGATAGAAATGGTGGCTATACAAGAATCCAACGCACGAGATTGCGAAAGGGTGATGCTTCGCAAATGGCCATCATTGAGTTTGTGTAATATGAGTAAAAAGCTAGGATTTCTAGCTTTTTACTTTACTTTCTAAATTTCTTTCTTTTATTGTTGTTTCTCAACGCTTTTAGTCCGCTTTCAATCTTTTGTTACCTTGCTTAATGATGAGTGTTATATTGCTGTGACTTTCATATTTTAAGCTATACTTTTCCTTTTATTTGACTTAGGCAAAAGGACATAAATGAAAGCGATATATGGGGATTATAGTTATACACATTGTGTGCGGAAACTTTATGCTTTTGATATAAATGGATTACTTCAAGCTTTACAGATTCTTGATGAGTTTATCACTACAAAGCAAAAGGGCTATTTTCTAGGCTATATGACTTACGAGGCTGGAATCTTGCTCCAAGCCCATTGTATGAATGCCTATGCCACTCTGCCTGTCATCACACATCAACACAAAAAGCAGCCCCTATTATATTTTGCCCTTTATCATAAGCGAAAAAAAATAAAATCACTTAAGCCCAAAGGTAAGTTTTCTCTCAATGTCGCTAAAGACTTAGATTACAAAGCCTACAATCAACATTTTCTTGCCATTAAAGAAAATATTAAACAAGGACACACCTATCAGCTGAACTACACTCAAGAGATTTTGCTCCACTCTTCCCTGTCATCAAAACAACTTTTTCAACATCTCTCCCTTAGGCAAAACACCCCATACAAGGCATACATCAGCAATGCTTTTCTTAAAGTCCTATGTTTTTCGCCAGAATTATTTTTCAAAATAAAACATAATATCATTACAACTCAGCCTATGAAAGGCACGATAAAAAGGGCATTACACGATGAGAATCTCAATATAAAAGAGCAAAAAGCAAAAGATAAAGCCTTGAAACTTGCCTTACAAAAGGATAGTAAAAATCGCAGTGAAAATTTAATGATTGTTGATTTATTGCGTAATGATTTAAGCAAGGTGATTGTGCCAAACTCGCTGAAGGTTAAAGAGCTGTGTGCTATTCATTCCTACCCCTCCGTTCATCAAATGATTTCCACAATCAAGGGGCGCTTACACAATGATGTAAATAAGGGCTTTTTGCTTTCACAGATTTTTCAAGCACTCTTTCCGTGTGGCTCTATCACAGGCGCACCAAAGCTTAAGACGATGGAGCTTATCTCACAGCTAGAATCTCGCCCAAGAGGTGTGTATTGTGGGGCTTTGGGTGTTGTTTCACATAAGGAGACTTGCTTTTGTGTACCTATCCGCACTTTGAGTAAGATTCACAATGAAAAGATATATCGCTATGGCGTGGGAAGTGGGGTAGTGTGGGATTCTGTATGTGAAGATGAGTTTGCTGAATTAAAACTAAAAAGTAAGTTTTTAAACGCTCAAAATCGGCAGTATGACTTATTTGAAACAATGCTTTATAGGAATGGGCGTATTTTTCTGCTTGATAGGCATTTGAAGCGATTGCAAAGCAGTGCCTTAGCCTTGGGGTTCAATACAGAGCAGCTCTCCCGCCTTGTCTCATCGCAACGCACAAATCAGCTAGACATTACTACTTTTGACGCATTTTGTATGCAATGTGGAGATTTGTCTTGTATTGATAACACGATGTGGCAGGATTCAACGCAGTTTTGTGAGAATCTTGGCATAAATGGGAGCAAAAATATAAGTAAGCTTAGTAATGAATGTATATTGCGACTTACCTTATGTCATAATGGCAATTTGCGTTTAGAATCCTTACCCCTATTGCCACTTTCTACCAATAAAGTGATAATCTCTTCTAAGACACTAGATTCTACTCATTTGCTTGTTTCGCATAAAACAACCTACCGCTCACATTTTTCAACGGCACAAAAGATGATAGAGCAGGGAAAAATTTTTGATATGATTTTTTATAATCAAAAAGGTGAGATTACAGAAGGCAGCAGAAGCAATATTGTGTGCGAGATGAAAGGGAGATTTTGCACTCCGCATTCACAAAGTGGGCTACTGCAAGGCACATTGCGGAATGTGCTTTTAGATTCTGGGCTTATTTTTGAAAAAAGGCTCACAATTAAGCATTTGCATAAGGCAGATAGAATCTTTGCTCTTAACTCCGTGCGGGGCATAGTGCAAGTGGAGCTAGAAACGCAGAATCTTAAAAATCTTCAAGGCGATAAGCGATGAAACATAATCAACATAAAAAACATAAAAAACGCCCCACAGGTAACGCAAACCCAACAAATAATGCAACCCCCACAAGCCATACAAGCAGCTTTTCACATAAGCAAGTATTGATTATTGATAATTATGATTCTTTTACTTACAATGTCGTATATCTGCTCTCAACCCTTGGTGTTAAACCACAAATTGTGCCAAATGACACGCCACTATCTTGTATAAAAAAGCTTGATTTTTCTCATCTTATCATCTCGCCCGGTCCCAGCCACCCGCTAGATTCAGGCGTGTGTTTGGAAGCAATTGTAACTTTTGCTCCAACGCATAAGATTCTAGGAATCTGCCTAGGACATCAATGTATCGCTCAAGCTTTTGGTGGGGAAGTCATCTCTTTGCCAAATCCCACTCACGCAAAGAGTGTAAGATTATATTTTACGCCAAATGCTTTGTTTGAAGGTATCCCACAAGGCATACAAGTAGCCCTCTATCATTCGCTTTATGTCAGTAAGCTTGGGGAGTGTGAGGCGTTGGGATATAGTGAAAATAATGTGCTTATGGTGCTTAAGACTAAGGATTATGATTGCTATGGTGTGCAGTTTCACCCTGAATCTATTCTGCAACAAAAAGGCAAAAGGATTATGAAAAATTTTCTGACTTTATAGAACTTAAGTGTTTTGTATTTTTATGGGGTTGTGGAGAGTGCTAATGTAGTTTTATTGGTTTTGCTTATGGGATTTGTATTGATTCCACTCACACCACAAGAGATTTTGACTTAAATTATTACATTTTGTTACATACATTTTACTTTTTTCTTATCATTTGCCTTGTTTTAAGGCAAATGGGGGGGGGGGGGGTGCTACAACCGCTCCGCTATGTTTTTTAAACAAGCAAAAATTACAACAAGGAGAATAACAATGAAAAGATTGTTAATTAGCTCTAT